>JBDIVX010000081.1:0-32773 GCA_039794305.1 Candidatus Neutrinellum sp. | reverse complement strand
CGTCCGAACCGCTCCCCTCCGACCTCTTGCCATCTCCCTTGGGTCGGAGCGCCTCACGGAGCTTGCGGACCGTGGTCTTCTGCGCGCGCTCGACGAGGTCCGCCTCGTTGTCGGCCTTCGCATGCCGCAGCACGACCTCGGCCTTCGCCCACCCGATGGCGCCCCGCTCGAACGCCTCGCGCAAGAGCGGCCGCTCGGCCATGCGCCGAGCCACCGTTCGCGTCTCGCTCGCCCACCGGCCCGAGCGTGAGAGCCGCTCGAGCGCGTAGCCCGCGATGGAGCTGAACCCCATCTCGCGCGGACCGTCGAGCCGGACGAACAGATCGAGCGACTCACCGACGCGCAACCGCAGCCGCCCGTTGCTCCGAGCGAGGAAGACGAGCTCCCCGTCGACGGCGGCCGCACGGGCCTCCTCCATCGTCCCCCACGCACACATGACTCGACGCTCGACAGCCTATCTCACGCGTTTGAGTTGTCAACCATGGTTCTGCGAAAAAGACACTCTGTACATTCACCGTATTCGCGAACACTGGCGCAATCGATGGGGCTGCTGCGTGCGGGGCATGGCTGCACCTACGACAAGGCATGGGAAGCCTTGCGTGGCAACGAAGCAGGCAGACCGCTCGATGGAGAATCGGCTCTCGCCGCCGGCATGTCGCCTCGTGTGGGTTCTGTGAATATGTGCGCGCACCACCGCGTCGACGCGGCCGATGCTTGCTCGAGCTGCGCTCCCCGTCGCCCTGGTCCTGCTGTCGGCCTGCACGGGTCGGGAGCCGCGGGAGACACTCGAGCGGGCTCCCTACGGCGCGCCTTGCGAGCGAAACGACGACTGCGCGAGCGGGTCCTGCCTGCTCACCGGCGAGCCCTTCTGCACGCAGGAGTGCGCGGACGACTGCGCGTGCCCTGCCGGAGCGACCTGCAGGCGGGTCGACGACGCCCTGTCGGTCTGCGCTCCGGGGGAGAACCGGTGCCCCTCTGCGCTGCCGGACGGCGGCGGCGCCCCGTCCGATGTGGGCTCGCCCCCGGTGGACGCGGGGCCCGACACCGAGGGCCGCGGGCCGGGCGAGCCCTGCACGACCTCGTCCGAGTGCGACGACGTGCTCTCGGCCGGCGGCACGGGCCCGTCGCCGGAGTACATGACCGTCCCCCAGCAGTGCTTCTCCGAGGCGTCGGCCGGCATCCCCGGCGGCATCTGCTCGATGACCGACTGCGTGACGAACTTCCGGCGCGACCCCTGCCCGAGCGAGACGAACTGCACCAACTTCCGGAGCTGGAGCCTCTGTCTCCCCGAGTGCGAAGACGACTCCGACTGCCGCGACGGCTGGGTGTGCCGCCCCGACATGGATCGCTGGGACTCGGTCTGCTGGCTGTCGTGCGCGCGGACCGGGTGCGCCGACGGCCTCGTCTGCAAGTCCGACGGAAGCTGCGGAGAGCCCGACATCGTGCCGGTCGACTACGACGTCACCACACGCTCGGCGACGCTCGGTCCGCCGCTCGGTTCGGTCGAGGACATGGTCACCGGTGGATCGGACCTCTCGTTCACACTCCCCTTCGGAGTCCAGCTCTTCGGGCGGACCTTCCCCGCCGGCACCGACGCCGTCGCGACTTGGCAGGGCCTGTTCGCCCTGGATCGCTCGGCCCTCGTGTCCTTCGTCCCCGGCGACCACACCCGCTACGAGACGGCGGCGCCCGTCATCGTCGCCCACCACTACGCCAACAGCTCCTCGAGCGCCGGGTCGGTCGCCTGGGGCCTGAGCGGAGCCGCGCCGGAGCGCACGCTCGAGATCGAGTGGACGACCGAGAACCTCTCGGGCACCGGCGGCGCCCGCTTCCGCCTCCGCTTCGACGAGGGCGAGGCCGCCTTCGTCGTCCACTACGGCCCGATCGCCGACGACGTCTTCGCCGAGTCCTGGACCCAGCTCGCCATGCTGGACGCCTCCCAGTACGAGGAGGTCGTCGTCTCCACCGGCTCGCCCACGCCCGCGAGCCGAGCGAACACCGAGCACACGTACAGCCCCCGCTGACCGCGACGCTCAGGACGCGTGGCCGAGCACGGGCAGCCGGAGCCGGTCCCGGAGCGGCTCGGCGCGGCGCGGCGCAGGGGACAGCTCGCCGGCGGCGTCGAGCACCCGCGGGACGACATGCTCGCGCGTGTAGCGGATCAGGTGCTCGCCCATGACCGCGTGGGCGACCGCCCAGCGGAGCGTCGCGCGGCCACGGCCGGCCGCGCGCGTCACCAAGCGCCAGAAGAGGCGCCGCTGCGGGCTCTTCGCGCCGAGCACGGCGAGCGCGCGCGCCGCCGGGACCAGCTCTCCGCCGCGGGCCTCGGTCGCCGGCCGATCGCCGACGAGGTCGAGGTACCGCTCGCAGCGCGCGTAGTACGCCTCCGGAGAGTACACGTCGCGCATCAGCGACGCGTAGCCATGGAGGAGCACCGCCTCGTCCATCGCCGGCTCGAAGTTCGGCCGTCCGAACTGATCGCCGCCCGAGCGCTCGCGAAGCCGCCCTTCGCGGGCGAGCCGGTGCCAGAGCGCCGTGCCGGGCAGCGCCGTGAGCACGCCGACCATCGACAGCGGCAGGGGCGAGCCCAGAATGAAGTCTCGCTGGGCGTCGAAGCACCGGGGCGTGTCGTGGTCGAAGCCGACGATGAAGCCGCCCATGCACTCGAGGCCGGCCCTGGTGAGCGTCTCGACGGCGTCGTGCAGATCGAGCTTCAGGTTCTGGTGCTTCTTGGCGGCACGCAGCGCCTCGGCCGAGGGGGTCTCGATCCCGAGGAAGACGGCCGAGAACCCGGCGCCCACCATGGCGCGGGTCAGCTCCGCGTCCGCGGCGAGGTTCACGCTCGCCTCGGTGTAGAGCTCGAAGGGGTAGCCGCGCTCGATCTGCCAGTCGCGCAGGCGGGGGAGCAGCTCGCGGACGGCCGGCCGGTTCCCGATGAAGTTGTCGTCCACGAAGAAGAGCGAGCCGCGGTAGCCGAGCTCGTGCAGGGCCTCGAGCTCGCCGAGCACCTGCTCGGGCGACTTCACGCGGGGGCGCCGGCCGAAGATCTCGATGACGTCGCAGAACTCGCACCGGTAAGGGCACCCGCGCGAGTACTGGATGCTCATCGACGAGTAGCGGTCGAGCTCGAGGAGGTCGAAGCGCGGGACCGGAGCCCGGGTGATGTCGGGGAACGCGCCGCCCGGTGGGGAGAGCGTCCCCGCTCGCCGTCCCTCGACCGCCCGCACCAGCTCGTCGACCCGCTCCTCGACCTCACCCTGGAAGAGGAGGTCGGCCGACCCGAACAGCTCGGGGCACGTCGTCGGCGCCGGTCCCCCCACGACGACGAACCGGCCGCGCGAGCGCGCGCGCGCCACCACCTCGTTCGCCGACTCGGCCTGCACGAGCATCCCGCCGGTGAAGACCACGTCGGCCCAGTCGAGATCGGCGTCCTCGAGCGGGCGGACGTTCAGGTCGACGAGCCGGAGCTGCCAGCGCGCCGGCACCGAGCCCGCGAGCGTGACTAGCCCGAGCGGCGGCAGCGACGCCGACTTCCCCACGATCCGCAGGCCGTGCTGGAACCCCCAGTAGGTGATCGGGAAGCGCGGGTGGACGAGGAGGACGTTCATCCAGTGGACGATGGGCGCCCACTTCGAAGGTCGCGTCAGCCGATCGTAACGATTCGGTCATGCTGCGCTCGCAGGGGAGAATCCCGCGGCTCCCGGGGGCCGGATCGGGCGCTCAGGGCGCCTCGATCCGGCCGAGGGCGAGCAGGGCCCAGTGGGGGTACTCGGTCTGGAGCACCTCGACCCCGCGGTCGAAGGCCGCGGCGTATCCGCTCGGGTCGTCGAGCGTGAGCGCCGCGGCGTCGGCGACCACGAAGGCGTTGCCGTAGACCCGGGCGCCCGCGCCGTGGATGGCGTCGATCACGGACGGGGCGAGGAAGTCGTCGTCGACGTCGATGTGGACGAGCAGGGGAGGCGGGTCCCACTCGACAGCGGCCGGCACCTCGGAGGGCTCGGTCGGCCGCGTCATGATCGGCGCGTCTTCGACCGCCGCGCGCAGCGCCGCGCACTCGGGCTCGTCGCACAAGAGGAAGGCGTCGTCGTAGAGATCGTGGTCGCGCAGGTACTCCGCCGCGGCCACGCCCGCGCCGGCGTCCTTCACCTCGAGCTCGACGACGATCCGCCCGCGCGCGAGCTCGAACACCTCGTCGAGGACCGGCACCTGCTCGCACGAGAAGTCCGCCGCGGCGAGGCTCGGGTGGACCTCGAGCGGCAGCGCGCGGATCTCGGCGAGGGTGAGCTCGTCGACGCGCCCGGTGCCCGACAGGGTGCGGTCGACGGTCGAGTCGTGCACGAGGACGACCTCGCCGTCCGCGGTGAGGCGAACGTCCGTCTCGACCACGTCCACGCCGAGGAGGATGGACGCGCGCAGCGCCGCCAGGCTGTTCTCCGGAGCGAAGGGCGTCCCCATGCGGTGGGCCGCGACGACCGGCGACGCGCACGCGCGGTCCCGGTGGCAGCTCGCCGGGTGAGGGCGCGCGGGCGGCTCGAAGGGGCCGGTCGCCGTGCAGTCGTAGCGGGCGGGAGGCAGGATGTCCGCCGCTCGGGGGAGCGGCGGCGGTCTGCCGGCGTCGACCCGCGCCGCGTCCGCCGCACCGGCGTCGCGCGCCGCGCCGGCGTCGGCCCCGCAGGCGACGAGGAAGAGCGCGAGCGCCGCCCGGACGAGCCGCATGCCGGGGCCAGGGTAGCAGAGGACGGGGGCGCCCCGATCGGGCCGCGGCCGGAGCGCGCCGGCCCCGCTCGGGCCTTGCCTGGATCGCGAAACTAGATTAGCGTTCCATATTGAAATGCGGAAGCGACGAGGGCCCTACCGAGGCACCGACGCCCGGCAGCGCGCCATCCTGGACGCAGCGCTCGCGTGCTTCGGCGAGGTGGGCTTCGTCGAGACGACGATGGCGGACATCCGGCGCCGCTCGGGCGCCTCGCAGGGGAGCATCTACCACCACTTCGGCGGCAAGGAGCAGCTCGCGGCCGCCGTGTACGTCCAGGGCCTGCGCGACTACCAGGCGGGCCTCCTCGAGGCGCTCGTCGCTCACCCGGGGGCCCGCGAGGGGATCGGCGCGCTCGTCCGCTACCACCTGTGCTGGGTCCGGGACCACGCCGAGATGGCCCGCTACCTCGTCCGGATGCGCCACGCGGAGCTCATGGCGCCGGCCGAGGAGGCCATCGCCGACGCGAACCAGGCGCTGATGGCGGAGCTCGGGCGCTTCTTCGAGCGGCACGTGGCGGCGGGCACCCTGCGGCCTCTACCCGACGAGCTCTACCTCGCCCTGCTGATGGGCCCGGCGCAGGAGATCGCCCGGCGCCGGCTCCTCGCGGGCAAGCAAGTCGATCTCGAGCTGGCCATCTCGGAGCTGGCCGAGGCCGCGTGGCGCGCGCTGCGACGAGAAGACGGCGCGCCCTGACCAAGGAGAACGACCATGGACCGAACCGATCTCGAGCGAATCATCCCGGCCTTCCTCGACGCGTGGACCTCCCAGGACGTCGAGCGGGTCGTCTCCCTCTACACCGAGGACGTGCGCTACCGCGACCCGAACACCCGCGGCTACGTCGAGGGGAGGGACGCGCTCCGCCGCTACCTCCGCAAGCTCTTCGACGCGTGGCAGATGACCTGGCACGAGCGCGAGGTCTTCGATCTCGACGGCACGGACGGAGTCGCCTTCCTCTGGCACGCCACCTTCCGGCGGCCCGGAAAGGACCTCGTCGTCGAGGCGGACGGCATGGACCTTGCCCTCCTGCGCGGCGACCAGCTCGCGAGGAACGAGGTCTACTTCGACCGCGCCGTGCTCGCCCCGCTGATGGGCTGAGCGCCGCCTACCGCCGCTCGAGGGCGAACCAGAAGTGGTCGCCCTCGCCGGGGCCGGCGTCGATGCCGCCGATGCCGAGCAGCCAGCGGTCGGACAGGGGCTTGACCTCGTCGTAGAGGACGCGGCGGATCGGGTAGGGCAGCCTGGAGACGTCGTAGTGGAGGCGCACGGTCTCGGTGTCGCGCCAGCGGCTCGGGCCGACGCGCGGCTCGAAGCGGCCGAGGGCGACGCGCGGTCCGAAGAAGGTCCAGAGGCTCCGGTCGAAGTCGACGCCGAAGGGGATCCACTCGAAGCCGAGGCGCTCGCTCCAGCGCCAGAGCGGCCGGCGGGAGGTGGCGTGATCGATGCGCGCGAGCACGTGCCCGCGGAAGACCCCGCGCGGCGCCGTCACCTCGGCAGGCCGCGTGTACAGCGACTCGAGGTGGGCGATCGACGCCGAGCGGAGCTCGGCCAGCGTCCAGTCGGTGGTGCGCGTCACGCCCTCACCGTAGCGCGGATCGCCTCGACGATGCGCGGCACGTCGGGCACGCAGCGGCCCTCGAGCTCGGACGCGTAGGGGATGGGCACGTCGGCGCCCGCGACCCGGCGCGGCGCAGCGCGCAGCGCGTCGAAGAGGCTCTCGCTCGCCCGCGCCACCACCTCGCCGCCGAAGCCGTGCATCAGCGGCGCGTCCTCGAGCGTCACGAGCCGCCCCGTCTTGATCACGCTGCGCGCGATCGTGGCGAAGTCGAGCGGGACGAGCGTGCGCGGGTCGACGATCTCGACCTCGATGCCCTCGCGCGCGAGCTCGGCGGCGGCGGCCTCGGCCTTCATGACGGCTGCCCCCACCGCGACCAGGGTGACGTCGCTCCCCTCGCGCGCCACCCGCGCGACCCCGAGCGGCGCCACGTGCTCGCCCTCGGGGACCGGGCCGGTGGCGGCGTAGAGCAGCTTGTTCTCGAAGAAGAGGACCGGGTTGTTCGAGCGGATGGCCGCCTTGAGCAGGCCCTTGGCGTCGGCCGGCGTGCCGGGCGCCACGACGACGAGCCCGGGGATGCCGGTGAGGAGCGGCTCGAGGCTCTGCGAGTGCTGCGCCGCCATGCCGAGGCCCGCCCCGCCCGGCGCGCGGACGACGAGCGGCATGCGGACCTGCCCGCCCGACATGTAGCGGAGCTTGGCGGCGTTGTTGACGATGGGGTCCATGCAGCAGGTGAGGAAGTCCGAGAACAGGATCTCGGCGACCGGCCGCGCGCCGGCCATCGCGGCGCCCACCGCCGAGCCCACGATGGCGTACTCGCTGATCGGGGTGTCGATCACGCGCCCGGGACCGAGCGTCTCGACGAGGCCCGTCGTCACGGCGAAGTAGCCGCCGCGGGTCACGTCCTCGCCCAGGAGATAGACGCGCTCGTCCCGCTCCATCTCCTCGCGGAGCGCGTCGCGCAGGGCCTCCGAGCAGCTCGTCTCACGCGAGCCGCCGGCGGTGACGCGCGGGCTCCACAGCTCCCGGGGGTCCGGGGCGAACACGTGCTCGGGGATGGTGCGCTCCTCGGGCGCGGGGCTCGCGAGCGCCGCCTCGAGCGCCCGCTCGACGGCCTCGCGGGCCTCGGCCTCGAGCGCGTCGCTGGTCTCGACGCCGACCACCTCGGCCCACGCGCGGATGGGGCAGCGCGCCTTCCACGCCTCGAGCTCTCCCTCGGGGCGGTACTCGCACCGGTCGCCTTCCATGTGGCCGTGCCAGCGGTAGGTCTCGCAGACGACCAGCGTCGGCCCCTCGCCGCTCCGGGCCCGCGCCACCGCCTCGCCCACCGTCCGGTACACGGCCCACACGTCGTTGCCGTCGCAGGTGACGGCGGGCATGCCGTACGAGACGGCGCGCTCGGCGAGGCTCGGGGCGCGGGTGTGGCGCGCGACGGGCGTGAACTCCCCGTACCGGTTGTCCTCGAGGACGAAGACGGCCGGCAGCCGGAAGACCGACGCCATGTTCAGGCCCTCGTGGAACATGCCCTGGTTGGTCGCCCCGTCGCCGAAGAACGCGACGGCGACCTGCGACCCGCCGCGGAGCTGGATCGCGTGCGCGGCGCCGGTGGCGACGAGCGGGCTCGCGCCGACGATGCCGTTGGCCCCGAGCGCGCCCACGCTCGCGTCGGTGACGTGCATCGAGCCGCCCTTGCCGCCGCAAAGACCGTTCGCCCGCGCCATGATCTCGGCCATCATGCCGTCGAGGGGCGCGCCCTTGGCGAGCATGTGGCCGTGGCCGCGGTGGGTCGTCGCCATGTAGTCGTCGGGCGCGAGGGCGAAGCACGCGCCGACCGCGGTCGCCTCCTGCCCGATGCTCAGGTGGATGGCCTCGGTCGGCACGCGGCCGCTCGCGTAGAGCTCGGCGAGCTTCTCCTCGAACGCGCGCACGAGGTGCATCCGCCGGAGCATCTCGACGCGGAGCGCCGTCTCGTCCTCGGGCACGAACGGCTCGCGGAAGCGGACCTCGGCGTCGTCCACGCGGTCGACGAGCGGGACGGGCAGGACGTCGTCGGGCGCGACCGCGGGGCGCCCCCGGCGCGCGAGGCGGCGGAGCCGGTCCAGCGAGCCCCGGCGCAGGCCGTCGAGCTGCCGGCGCCAGCGATCGGACACCGAGTCGGGCCGTCCCTCGCGCGGGAGCGCGCGCTCGAGGCCCAGCTCGGCGAGCACGGCCCGGTAGAGCGGGAAGGCCGGCTTGACCGCCGGCAAGAGCGCGAGCGCCTTGCGGATGTCTCCGCGCGAGACGACCTTGCGGCTGGCGATCGCGAGCGGGACGTTCAGGTCGCCGAGCCAGAAGCGGTGCGCGACGTCGGCCGACTGGAACAGCTCCAGGTCCGGGACGAGCGGGCTGTCGCCGAGCTCCCAGCGCAGCTCGGGCCCGCGCATGTCGACCGTGACGCGCCCGTCGGGATCGGTGTAGTGGAAGCGCAGGACGAACCTCGCCGAGAGGAGCGCGTCGACGATGGACCGATGGTCCGACACGCGCCGGAACAGCGTGTCGAGCACGCGGTAGAGCTGCTCGGTGTCATGGAAGGTCGGCATCGCGGCTCACCCGAGGACGCGCAGCCGGAGCCGCGCCGCCGCGGCCGCCGTCGCGACCGGACCCGGACGCACCGCGCCCTTGGCCAGCATGCGCCAGGACCGCACGGGCTCGAGGTTGCCCCGGAGCACCTCGGAGATCTCCACGCGGTGGATGGAGACGCACTTGTGGCAGGACTCGCCGGCCTCGCCCGCGAGCTCGCGCAGGCGCGGGCTCCTCAGGATCTCGGCGAAGGGCTTCTCCCGGAGGTTCCCGAGGGGCCGGGTGCCCCAGTGCATGCAGTCGACGACGTCCCCGTTCGCCTCCACGGGCAGCATGAGCTTCGGCCAGTGGCAGCGGTAGACCGGAGGGCCCTTCCTCATCATCTCGAGGTGCGTGTGGGAGTTCAGGATCGGGTAGCCGCGCCGCTTGAGGTCGGCGATCGTCACGAAGGCGCGGGAGAGCTGCTCCTGCGAGGCCGCGTACTCGTCGAGCGCGGTATCCGACTCGTCGGTGGCCGCTTCCTCGCGCAGGCCGTTGAAGATGCCGAGGACGCCGAGGGAGCGCAGGAGCTCCGCCATCTCCCGGATGGTCTCGGGATCGACGTTCGCCTTCTGCATCGTGTAGACGAAGACGATGGTCCGGTCGGGGTCGCGCCGGCGGATCTCGCGCGTCGACTCGACGATCTTGTCGAAGAGGCCGCGGATGCCGCGCATCTCGTCGTGCTCGGACGACGGATGGTCGAGCGAGATGGCGAGGCGGTCCACGGTCGCGAGCACGTCGTCCATCTTGCGCTCGAGCAGGAACCCGTTCGTCACCATGTTCGTGTGGAAGCCGAGCCGCTTGGCGTGCCGCATGATGCGGCCGAAGTCGCGGTGCAAGAGCGGCTCGCCGCCCCAGACGGACAGGCCGATGAAGCCGGCGTCGCGCGCGTCGGTGTAGAGCTGCTCGATCGCCTCGGTCGAGAGCTGCTCGCGCGGGTCGTAGAAGTCCGGGTTCCAGGCGCAGAACCCGCAGCGCGCGTTGCACCGCGCAGTGAGGGCGTGCACCAGGTACACCGGGGCCCGCCGGCGGAACCTCGCGCCGGCGAGGGCGCGCGTCACTTCGAGAGCGGTCACTCGTCCTGTGGTCATCGGGTCGACTCCTCCATCGTGGAAGCAAGCTGGATCACGTGGCGGCGCCGGCGGGCGAGGGCCTCGGGCGAGAGGGGATCCCCGCCCAACAGCTCGCCGACGACCGGCGCGTAGATGAAGTACCCGGCGACGGCGCCGAACAGGCTGAGGGCGCCCTGGACGGCCCGGTCGTCGTCGCCGAAGTACGCGGTGAGGATCGCGCGAAGGGGGCGCACGAGCTCCGCGGAGCGCGCGCCGCCGCCGTCGAGCACCTCGCGAAGCAGCAGGCGCTGCATCTGCCCCTCCTCCGCCAGGAAGTCGAAGTAGGCCGCCGCGAGGCCGGCCGCCGAGGGCCCCTCGGCGAGCGCCGCGCCGAGCCGCGCGTGGAGCCGCGCCTGCGCCTCGGCGACCACGGTCTCGTAGAGCGCGCGCTTGCCGCCGAAGTAGTAGTTGATCATCGCCGGGGTCACGCCGGCGTCCCGGGCGATCGTTCGCACCGAGCTGGCCTCGAGGCCGCGGGCCGCGAGCTCGTCGAGCGCCGCCGCGAGGATCCGCTCGCGCACGCCGTCGGGAGCGGCCGTGGTCTGTGTCGACTGGGTCACTAAACAACCGTTCTAAACGACCGTTTAGCTCCGTCGGGGCGGGCTGTCGTTGACCTGGCGCAATGGAGCGGCCGCCTGACGCCGGCGGCTTCGCATGGCAGATTTCCCCGCCCCATGCGCTACGAGGGACGGATCTTCCGCCCGCCGTCGGAGGCGGACGCGCTCATCGTGCAGGCCACGGTCGGCTGCTCGTGGAACCACTGCACCTACTGCGACATGTACCGGGACAAGGCGTTCCGGATCCGGCCGGTCGAGCAGGCGCTCGCGGACCTCGACGAGGCGGCCGCAACCGTGGGGGACCGGGTCGAGAAGGTCTTCGTGGCCGACGGCGACGCGCTCGTCATGCCCATGGACGCGTGGGAGCCGATCCTCGCGCGCTCTCGCGAGCGCTTCCCGCGGCTCCGCCGGGTGTCGTGCTACGCGATGGCCCGGAACGTCCTCGACAAGACCGACGACGAGCTGTCGCGCCTGCGCGAGCTCGGGCTCGAGGTGCTCTACCTGGGGCCGGAGTCGGGCGACGACGTCACGCTCCGGCGGATCGCCAAGGGCGACGGCTTCGACGCGCACGTCGAGGCGGCGCGCCGGGCGCACGCGGCCGGGATGAAGCTGAGCGTCATCGCGCTCCTCGGGATCGCGGGCGAGCGCTCGCGGGAGCACGCCGAGGCGACCGCGCGCCTCGTCACCGAGATGGACCCGGAGTACTTCGCGGCGCTGACGGTCACGGTCGTGCCCGGGACGCCCCTCGCGAAGCTGCGCGCGACGGGCCGCTTCGAGGTGCCGCCGGTGCCGGAGCTGCTTCGCGAGCTGCGCACCATGGTCGATCTCGCCCGCCCGACCGACGCCCTGTTCCGCACCAACCACGCGTCGAACTACCTGCCGCTCGCCGGACGGCTTCCGCGCGACCGCGCGCGCATCGTCGAAGCGATCGACGCCGCGCTCGACGGTCGCATCCCGCTCCGCCCCGAGCGCTTCCGCGGCCTGTGAGCGCGCGGTCAGCTCACCGAGCGCAGCTCGTCGAGGCGGCGGTGCAGCTCCTGCTCGTCGATCTCGCCGCTCGCGTAGCGCCGCCGGAGGATGCGCTCGGCGTCGTCCTCGCGCGGCGCCGGCGCCTCGGGGCGCATCGGCCTTCGGAGGTCGGCCGAGAGCGTCCTCACGACGAAGAGGGTCAGCACCACCAGGAGGACGCCGCCGACCGCCCAGAGCACCATCATCCAGCCCATGTGGGACCACCACCAGTCGTTGCCGTACCAGTGCATCGGACTCTCCCCGCAGGTGACCACGGCCGGGCCGGGATCAAGGCCGATCGATCCGCGGGCGCTCCTCGGCTACCCTCGCCGGTCATGCGGACTCGGTGGATAGGGATCACGGCTGGGGCGCTCCTCCTCGCGGCGAGCGGGTGCGGCGACGACGGGAGCGGCCCTTCGGGCTCGGACGGGGGCGGCGTCGCCGACACGGGCACCGGCACGCCCGACACGGGAGCGGCCGACACGGGGACGGCGGACACGGGGACGCCGCCGTCGGACGCCGGCGGGTCCGACGCGGGCCCTCCCGCCGACCCGAGCGCCGCCGGCCCCTACACGGTCACCACCACGAGCGCCGACGTCGCCTCGGGCGACCGCACCGTGCCGGCCGTGGCCTACGTGCCGGTGCGCGACGGCGGGCGCTCGCCGCTCTTGGTGTTCCACCCCGGCTTCCAGGTGAGCTCCGAGGCCTACGGGGCGCTGTGCGAGCACGTCGCGTCGCACGGGTTCGTGGTCGTCCGGGCCGACCCGCCGAGCAACAGCGACTACGTCGGCTCGAGCCACGTCGAGGGCGCCGAGGACATGAGCGCCGTCATCGACTGGGCCCTGTCGACCTTCGCCGCGGCGCTCGACGCCGACCACGTCGCGGCGAGCGGTCACAGCGTGGGCGGCAAGGTCGCCGCCATGGTCGCCCACGACGACGAACGCGTGACGGCGCTCGTCGGGATCGATCCGGTCAACGGATCCGGCGGCCCCGGCAGCAGCTACAACGACGACCGCCCGGACATCGTCCCCGACTGGATCGCGCCGCTGTCGATCCCGGTGGCGTTCCTCGGCGAGACCACGGACTCCAGCGGCGGCTTGGCCTGCGCCCCGGCCGACCAGAGCTACCAGACGTTCTACGAGGCGGCGACGGCGGCGCCATGGGCGGCCGAGCTGACGTTCACCGGCGCGCGGCACATGGACTTCCTGACCGGGCCGGGCTCGTGCGGGACCCCCTGCTTCGCCTGCATGCAGAGCGGCATGGCGGACGCGGTGGCCGCGAAGGCCACGACGGTCGTGACGGCCTTCGCCCGAAGGCACCTCCTCGGCGACGCGGCCATGGAGAGCTGGCTCACCGGAGCCGACGTCCCCGACGGCATCGACGTGCGCAGCCGCTGAGGCGGGGTCGGAGCGTTCCGCGGGATGGCCGGGTACGCCGCCTCGGGGCGTCGCGGTGTATGCTCGGCGCATGAAGGCCGTCGAGGTGTTGACACGCGAGGAGCTGATGGCGCTCGCGGGGTTGTTGCGGGTCATCGTGCTCGCCGATCGCGAGGTCGACGGCTACGAGCTCGACGCGCTCGAGCGGGTCGGAGGCCGCGTGGCGGTGGCGGGCCCCGCCGGGGATCCCTACCGCGCCGCCGCGCCCGAGGCGATGGGGCCCGACGCCTTCCGGGCGCTCTTCGGCGAGGCGTCGCGGGCGCTCCCGGACGCGGCCTCGGTCAAGGCGGCCGCCGCGGCGGTCGAGCGCACCGAGGCGCGCGAGGTGATCTTCGCGCTCGTCTTCGAGGTCGCGGCGGCGAACGGCATCGTCCCCGAGGAGCAGCTCGTCATCGACTGGCTCGAGCAGCGCTGGGACCTCCATCCGAAGCCGGTCGGATGACGGCCGTCACGGACACACGTGCGCGAAGTAGATCTCCGAGCTCCCGTCGCGCGTGTCCTCCCAGACGACTCCCCACCCCTCGCCACCCCAGGCGAGGTCCGCCTTCCTCGCGAACGCGGATCCGTGCGACACCTGGCGCGCGTCGAGCACCGCGCTCCCGTCCGGCGAGACGGCGACGAAGCGGATGACCTCGTCGGTGGCCGCTGCGCTGCCCTCCTCGAACACGACGCCCCAGCTCTCCCCGTTCCAGGCCACCGCCGGCTCGTCCCGGTAGGCGTCGGTCGCGGTCAGACGCGACGGCGTGCCGCGTGGGAGCCCGCCGGACGCGCCGAAGAGCTGCAGGGCCAGAGCCGAGTCGGCCGGCTTCTCGATCCACACGGCCGCGAACGACTCGGCGCCGGCGGCGGCAGAGGCGTCGTCGGATCGGACGCCGAGCGCGCCTCCGGCCGGGGTGTCTCCTGCCCGGAAGGACGCCCAGCGGCCGTTCGGCTCCCCGAGCGCGGCCCGCTCGTTCTCGTCCCACACGACGAGGTATTGACCGCCGATGTGCGCGATGCTCGGCTCGTCGGCCTCGAATTCGCCGCCGGACAGGGCGACCGCCGCGCCTCGCGGGAGACTGGTGGAGTCGAACCGCTGAAAGGCCACGTGACCGACGAGGTCGCCGGCGATCGCGTCGCGCCACGCGATCGCCCAGCCTTCGCCGTCCGCGGTCACGGCCGGGTCCGTGGCCGACCCGCCGGGCTCGCTGAACGAGCCGGCGGTGACCGCCACGCCGGAGGCGTCGTACGCCCACAGCTCACCCATCTCGCCGCGCCCGACGGCGAGCGCGACGGCTCCGTCGGCAGAGCCGAGGGAGGGCGTCCGGGCGGTCGCTCCGACGGTCCACTCGACGGTCGTCGTGGTCCCGTCGGCGCCGATCCAGCGGACGACCGTGGCGGTGCCGTCGCCCGGTCGCTCCCACGCGACGGCGAAGCCGCCCGCCGCGCGCGCGATGGTCGGGTTGCGCTCCTCGGACGCGGTCTCGGTGAGCCGCACCTCGATCTCGGTGCACCGAGGGCAACCTCCGTCGGCGCACTCGCCGGCGTCGGGCGGGACCGCGGCGTCCCTCCGCACCCCGGCGTCCGCGCGCACCCCGGTGTCCGCGCGCACCCCGGCGTCCGCGACGGCCGCGTCCCGGGAGAGGCTCGCGTCCTCGGGCCGGTCGTCGCCCTCGAAGTCGAGCAAGAGCCCACACCCCGACGGGACGAAGAGCATGGCGCCTGCCGCCACGAGAGCGATGCCGCGCATCTCGGCCGATCCTACTCGAAGTGGGCCCGGCGGGCGTGTGATCTACTATCCCGGGCCATGGCCGACCCGACACGGGGGCTCTTCGGCGAGCTCGAGGACCTCCGAAAGCAGATCGAGCACCACGAGAGGGCGTACCGCGCCGGCGCGCCCGAGATCCCCGACTCGGCCTTCGACGATCTGTTCGATCGCTACCAGACGCTCGCCGACGAGCTCGGCGTGCCCGACGAGGAGCGCATCGACCGGGCCCCCGGCGGCGACCACACCGAGGGCTTCGTCCAGGTCGAGCACCGCGTGCCCATGCTCTCGCTCGAGAAGCTCTCGCCCAACCGGCGGGACAGCAAGGGCGAGCCGATGCCGATCGAGGAGCAGCTCATCGGCTGGTACGACCGGCGGCGCAAGGAGCTCGAGCTCTCGGAGGGCGCGCCGCTCCCGCTCCTGGTCGAGCCGAAGATCGACGGGATCAGCGTCTCGCTCCGGTACGCCGAAGGCCGGCTCGCCCGCGCGGTGACCCGCGGCGACGGGCGCCGGGGTGACGACATCACGCGCCAGGTCCAGGCCTCGGGGGCGGTGCCCCACGCGCTCCGCGGCCTCCGGGGCGAGCTCGAGATCCGCGGCGAGCTCTACTGGCCGAGCGACGCGTTCGAGGCCTACAACGCCGCGCTCGAGGCCTCGGGGCAAAGGCGCATCATGAACCCGCGCAACGGGTGCGCAGGGCTCATGAAGCGCAAGGAGCCGGACGGGCTCGAGTCCGCGGGCGTCCGGTCCTTCCTCTATCAGGTCCCGTGGGCGAAGGGCGTGCGCGTGCCCGGGCGGCAGTCGGAGATCCTCGAGTGGCTCGCCGAGGCGGGCGCCGACGTGTACCTCGACGAGGTGCACCTCGCCGAGGACGCCACGTGCGCCATCGGCTACTGCGAGAGCTACGGCGCTCGGCGCGGCGCGCTCCCCTACGAGATCGACGGGATGGTCATCAAGCTCGACGAGATCGGCCACTACGACCGGCTCGGAGGGACCGACCACCACCCGCACTGGGCGATCGCCTACAAGTTCCCGCCGGAGCGGAAGGCGACGAGGCTCCGGGGCATCACGGTGCAGGTCGGCAAGAGCGGCAAGCTCACGCCCGTCGCCGAGCTCGAGCCCGTCGTCGTCGCCGGGACGACCGTCTCGCGCGCCTCGCTCCACAACTTCGTCGAGCTCGAGCGCAAGGACGTGCGCGTCGGGGACACGGTCTTCGTCGAGAAGGCCGGCGAGATCATCCCGCAGGTGGTCGGCGTCGACGCGGCGCTCCGGCCCGCGGGGACCGCCCCGTTCGCGCGCCCGACCGAGTGCCCGACGTGCCGCACGCCGGTCGTGAGCGAGGAGATCTTCGTCTACTGCCCGAACCCGGCGTGCCCGGACCAGGTGCGCGAGCGGCTGCGGCACTTCGCGAGCCGGAGCGCGATGGACATCGACGGCATGGGCGAGTCGCTCGTCGACCAGGTCGTCGACAAGCTCGGGGTGCGCGCGCCGCACGAGCTGTTCCGGCTCACCAAGGAGCAGCTCGCGGGCCTCGACCGGATGGGCGACAAGAGCGCCGACAACGTCGTCCAGGCGCTCGGGCGCGCGAAGGGTCGCGGGCTCGCGCGCGTGCTCGTCGGGCTCGCCATCCGCCACGTCGGCACCTCGATGGCCGAGGACCTGGCGCGCCACTTCGGGAGCGCCTCCGCGCTGCTCGAGTTCGCCGCGCGGTACGCCGCGGGCGACGACGAGGCGATCCAGCGGGTCGCGCCCGACAAGGGCAGCGGCGCGATCGAGGGGATGGCCCGCAAGACGGCCGACAGCATCTTCACCGAGCTCGCGACCGGCGCGGTGCGTGAGGTGCTCCTCGGGCTCGGCGAGGCGGGCGTCGAGCTCGAGGGCGGGCTCGCGCAGGGCCGCGCGGTCGAGGGCGTCGCCGGCAAGACGTTCGTCCTGACCGGGACGCTGCCGACGCTCAAGCGCAACGAGGCGGCCGAGCGCATCAAGGCGGCGGGCGGCCGGGTCTCCGGATCGGTCTCGAAGAAGACCGACTACGTCGTCGCGGGCGCCGAGGCGGGGAGCAAGCTCGACAAGGCCGAGAAGCTCGGCGTGACGGTGCTCGACGAGGCGGGGCTCGTCGCGCTGCTGGGCGGGTGACGCGCGCGGCCGCGCTCGACGTCCGGCGGTACACGGTGAGCGCACGCACGGTCCGTCGCAACCCGCCGCGACCGGGACGGTCATACTGCGAGCCATGCGTTGGCTCGGGCTGGCTTGGGTCGTGTGGTTGCTGGTGCTCGTGGCGTGCGGGGGGGACGACGGCGGTGGTGGAGCGGACGACGCCGGCGGCCGGGTGGACGCGCCGGCGATGGACGCGGGCGGCGGCGACGACGCGGGCGGCGGGGAGGACGCGGGCGGCGGGGAGGACGCGGGCGACGAGCAGGACGCGGGGTTCGACGGCGGTGCGGGGTTCGACGGCGGTGCGGAGGTCGACGGCGGGGGCGACGCCGGTCCGGCCGACGCGGGCGGCGACTCCGGCTCCTCTCCGGACGCCGGCCCCGAACCGTGCAGCTCGAGCGTCGAGTGCGCCTCGACCCACTTCTGCGACGGGGAGAGGTGCGAGGGCGACGGCGTGTGCGCCCGGCGTCCGGTCTTCTGTGGATCGGAGTACGACCCGGTCTGCGGGTGCGACGGGATGACCTACCCGAACGACTGCGCGCGACAGTCCGCCGGCGTGCGGCTGAGCCGCCGCGGCGCGTGCGGCCCGGGCGGCGAGGACACCTGCGAGCTCGCGCCGCCCGTCGCGTGCTGCTTCGACGACGCCGACTGTCCTCTGGACACGCACTGCTACATCGAGACCTGCGACGCCGGCGGCGCGGGCGTGTGCAAGCCGATCGGGCACGCGACCGAGTGCTGGGACGACAGCGACTGCACCGGCGGGACCACGTGCGAGGGCGAGTCCGTGTGCCCGTGCGGCGCGCTCTGCTTCGGCCCGGACGTGCCGGGCGCCTGCGGCGCCGTCTGACGTGCTAGCCGAGCAGACGTCGCAGGCTGCCTACCATCAATAGGGTCAGGCCCCACAGGGGGCGGCCGTCGAGGTCGACGACGCGCACGCGGACCGGGACGCGCGCCACGCGGCGCCAGACGTGCGCGGGGCGGCGGCGCGCGAGGTCGGACCAGCGCATCCAGAACGCGTCGGCCACCTCGTCGGGTGAGGGGTCGACGTGGGCGCCGGCCGGCGCTTCGAACACGATCGGCACGACGCGCATCGGCCGGGCGCGGCCGGGCGCGGCGGTGAGGAGCGCGGGCAGCCGGCCGATGGAGCGGCCGAGATCGAGGCCCACTTCCTCGCGTGCCTCGCGCCGCGCCGCCGCCTCGACGTCGGCGTCCCGCGCGTCGACCAGCCCACCGGGGAACGCCACGTCGCCCGACCACCGATCGCCGCGCCGCCGGGGCCGCCGGATGAAGAGCAGCTCGAAGTCGTCCCCCGCGACGCTCCGCACGATGACCGCCACCGCCGCCGTGCGCGCGCGACCGAGCCAGGAGAGCCGGCGCGGGCGGCTGCCGGCCAGGGCTTGGCGCAGTCGTTCCACCCCGGTCACTTGCATTGGGACCTGTCCCCAATGCAAGTGGATGACCAGGATCTGGGCAGGGCGTGACGGCGGGGCGGGTCGGCGCCGGCGATCCTGTGCCCACTCGAGTCCGCAATTTGGGCTCGAGACCGGGGTTTTCGGGCGGCACGGGGCTTGCGCTGTGCAGGCCTCGTGCGGGAGAGGAGGAAGGCTGCGGCCCTGGCCGCGCTCGCCGTCGTGGCGACGGCGTGCGGGACCGACGAGCAGGTCGGCAAGCTCGAGGAGGCGCTCTCGCACCCGGGAGCCTGGGACATCCCGGCGGACGTCGTCGCCGCGGGGGACACGCAGTACGTCGAGTACACCGGCGCGGGCGCGTGGGTGGGCGAGAGCGCGTGCTCGGGCTCGATGACGACCGGCGCGCGCGCGCTCCGCGACTGGCTGATGGCGAGCTTCCCGCAGATCTCGTCCATCGGCGGCTACTCCTGCCGCGCCATCGTCGGCGACTCGAGCCAGATGAGCGTGCACGGGACCGGCCGCGCGCTCGACGTGATGATCCCGCTCCACGCGGGCGACGCGGACAACGACCTCGGCGATCCCATCGGCAACTGGCTCATCGAGCACGCCGAGGAGATCGGGATCCAGTACATCATCTGGGACCGGTGGACGTGGGGCGCGCATCGCGCCGCCGGATCGAAGGAGCGCGCCTACGGCGGCACGCACCCGCACCACGACCACCTGCACGTCGAGCTGTCCGTCGAAGGCGGCCGCGCCGCGACGCCCTGGTTCTCGGGCGCGATGGACCCCCCGAGCGTGGACTGCGATCCGCTCCCCGCCGACGGCGGCGTCGTCGACGAGACCTCGTCGTGCTTCCGCGCGTTCGGGCCGTCGGCCTACTGGCGGCGCGTCGAGGGGGCGGGACACGGGGGCTCGCTCCTGTGGACCAACGCGTTCGAGTCGGACAGCCCCAGCAACTGGGCGCGCTGGCACGTCGTCCCGTCCGAGCCCGGGCACTACGCGGTCGAGGTCTGGGCCGAGCCGGAGTACGCGCTCTGGGGCGCGACGCGGTACAGCGTCCGGCACGCCGGGAGCGAGACCACGCTCGAGATCGACCAGTCGGCCGGGACAGGGTGGCTGAGGCTCGGCGTCTTCCCCTTCGACGCGGGCGCCGGGCAGCACGTGAGCGTCTACGACGACTCACCCGTGTCGGTCGCGCCCGAGCAGCACATCGCGGCCGACGCCCTGCGCCTCGTGCCGGCCGGCGCGGAGGAGGAGACGCCGAGCTTCTCCTCGCCGCCCGCGAGCTGGCCGGTGCCTGTGATCGAGGGCGGCGACCCGACCCTCGACGACGATCCGCTGCCCGACGATCCGCGCCTCGAGCGCGGCCTCGAGGGCGGGTGCGCGGCCGGCGGGCGCCCGGCGCCGGGCCCCTTCGCGGCGCTCGCGCTCCTCTTCTTCTGCGGCGTGCGGCGCCGGAGAAGCGAACGGGCGACCCGAAGGCCGCCCGTCCGCCGCGCGTAGCCGAGGGGTGATCACATCTCGGGCTGCGCTTCCTGCGGCTCCTCTCCGGTCGGCTCGAGCTCCTGCTCCGCGGGCTGCTCCGCCTCGGGCTCCTCGACGGGCTTCTCCTCGGCGGCGGGCTCCTCGGCGGCGGGCTCCTCCGCCTGCTCCTCCTCGGGCTTCGCAGCGCCCTCGGTCGTCGTCGCGCCGTGCACGATCTCGGGAAGGCGCGCGATGCCGGACTCCGGGTCGTCGCGGAACTGGGTCCACTTCTGTGGATCGCCGTACGCGACGTGCACCTTGTCCTCGGCGTCCTGGAACACGAGCACCTGGTTCGGGATCCCGATCAGCATCGGGGCGTTCTGCCGCGCCACGTTGCGCGCGAGCTCCTGATCGCTGAACGTGATCACCTGCAGGCGCGTCGCCGACGGGCCCGCCTCCATGCCCGGCTTGCCCATCTGCTCCTCTTCGAGCGCCTGCTCCTCCTGCAGCTCCTCCTGGGCCTGCTGCTCCTGAGCCGTGCCGGCCTCGGCCTGCTGCTCCTGCTCCTGCCCGGCCTGCTCCTGCTCCTCGGCCTGGGCCTGCTGCTGCGGGATCCGCAGGTTCATCGTCCCGACCACGTCCAGGTCGTTCTGGCGCAGACCCTGGCGGATCTGCTGAACGGTCTGGTTGAACTCGCGGTCGCTCTCGACGACCTCGAGGCCCTCGATCTGCATCTGCTGCCCGAGCTCGGGCTGCGTCTGCTGCTCGGGTCGCATCTGCTCGGGCTGCTGCATCTGCTCGCGTTGCTGCTCCTCGGCCGGCTTGACCTCTTCTCCCATCTGCTGCGCCTGTGTGGACGTGCCGCCCACGATCAGCGCCGCCGCAGCCGCGAGCGCCAGACCGATCTGTGTGTGTATCAAAACGGACCTTCTCATTGGGTTACCTCCATCGCTTCGTTACCCGCCGCCTGCTGGCGCAACGGACGTGCCACGGCGCGCCAACGGAAGGATTGAGGAAACGTGCGCGGTCGTGCGTCGCGCTGACGCGTCGAGGCAAGCTGCTTCGTTCTGCGGTGACACGGGCGTCGTGTATCCTCCGCCTGCATGGAGGACCGAGCGGCGAGCCGCACCGCCGTCATGGTGGCGGCCTACCGGGCGAGCGCGACCGAGGCGTACCCACACCTCTGCAACGACCCGTGGGCCGGGCCGCTCGCCGGCGCCGAGGGCGAGGCGCTCTGCCGCGCGCTCGACCGGGTGCAGCGGGACATGGACGTGTGGATCGCGGTGCGGACCGCGTTCCTCGATCGCTGCGTCACCCGGTCGGTGCCGCCCGAAGGAGACGTGCAGCAGGTCGTCGTGCTGGGCGCGGGGCTCGACACGCGCGCCGCCCGCCTCGCCCGCGAGGGCGTGCGCTTCTTCGAGGTGGACCAGCCCGCGAGCCAGGCCGACAAGCGGGTGCGTCTCGCCACGGTCCCGGGTTACCCCACCGAGGCCGCCACCTACGTGGCCTGCGACTTCGAGCGCGACGACTTCCTCGAGCGGCTCGCGGCCGAGGGGTTCGACGCGGCCGCGCCCGCGGTCGTGCTGTGGGAGGGCGTCACGCCGTACCTGACCGAGCAGGCGGTGCGGGCGACGCTCGGGCGCATCGCGCGCGGCTGCCACCCCCGGACCGTCGTCGCCTTCGACCACCTCGGCAAGCGCATGGCGGAGGGCGCCGTCCGGCACGCCGAGGACGCCGAGACGCGCGACATGGTGCACGGGCTCGGCGAGCCGCTCCGCTGGGGGACCAACCACGTGGTGCCGCTCCTCTACGAGGAGGGCTTCCGCAAGGTGCGCGTGACGACCTTCGACGAGGCGGCGCTGAACATGACGGGTACCTACGACCGCGAGCGCAAGTGGCGCTTCCAGTTCCTCGCCGTGGCGTCGGTCGAGGCGGCGGAGCTCGGCGCGTGAACGAGACCGTGCTCGTCTCGGGGCGCGACGTCGTCTACCGGCACCTCGCGGGCGACGAGCCGACGCTCGTGCTCGTCCACGGCGCGGGCTCGAACCACGCGGCCTTCGACGATCTCACCGTGCACCTCGGGGGCCGCGAGACGATCATCCCGTCCTTGCCCGGCCGCTGCGGCTCCGAGGGAGAGCCCCTCGCGAGCGTGGCCGAGCTCGCCGCCTGGCTCCGCAAGCTGCTCCGCGCGCTCGGCCTTCGCCGCGTCGTCCTCGCCGGCCACTCCCTCGGCGGCGCCGTCGCCATGGAGTACGCCATCGAGGACGGCCCCGGGACGCCCGCGCTCGCCGGGCTCGCGCTCCTCTCGACCGGCGCCCGGCTCCGCGTGGCGCAGGGCATCCTCGACGGGGCACGCGACGCGGCCGAGCACGACCTCCCCTGCGAGCTCGCCGCCGGCGCCTGGGAGCGCGACCCCGACCTCGCGCTCGTCCGCCGCGTGGAGGAGAGCCGCGCCCGCACTCCCGCGCGCGTGGCCTGCGTCGACTGGATGGCCGCGGACGGCTTCGACCGGATGGGGGACCTCGGCCGCGTCCGCTGCCCGACCGTCGTGATCGCCGGCAGCGAGGACCGCCTGACGCCGGAGAAGTACGCGCGCTACCTCGCCGCGAACGTCCCCGGCGCCAGGCTCGAGCTCCTGTACGGCGGGTCGCACATGTGCGTCACCGAGCGGCCCGCCGACGTCGCGCGGCGCCTGTCGGACTTCGTCGGCGGGCTTCCCCGGTGATCGCTCGGCGGGGCGGACCTCCAGACAGGACGGATGGTACCCTGCGCCGGCGAAGGGACGGGCATGGCCGACGACGACAAGCGCTGCACCCACATGGACTCGTGCGAGATGTACGACCTGTTCACGTACTCGGGCACGCTGGCGGTGTGGAAGATCAACTACTGCCAGGCCGACTACGAGGGCTGTGAGCGGTACCGGCTCAGCTCCGAGGGCAAGCCCGTCCCGGTCAACCTGATGCCGAACGGCAAGACCCTCCGCAAGACGAGCACCTGAGCATGGAGCACTGGCCTTGGTGGGCGGGGGGGCTCGGCCTCGCGGCCGTGGCGTTGGGGCACTGGCTCCTCGCGCGCCGCATGCTCTCGGTGTCCGGTCGGATCACGGCGATCGTCGACCGCCTCCGTCATGGGCCGCCGGAGGAGCCGGACATGTCCCGCGAGGAGATGCTCGCCGCGCTGCGTGAGATGACGGCCGAGGAGTACGGGCAGGACGCGGTCGAGGCGGCGCCCGAGCCGCCCGCCGCGAAGACGCCTGCGCGGTCGCGTGCGTCGATCGGCGGGCACTTCGTGTTCCTCGGAGGGCTCGCCGTCGGGGGCGTCGTCTCGGCGGCCCTCGCCGGCGCGCTCGAGCCGGTGGCCGGGCTCCGGTCCGACGTCTTCGAGTCGCTGTTCGGCGGCGGGCTCGTCGGGCCGCTCGTGCTCGTCGCGGGCGGCGTGCTCGTGGGCTTCGGGACGCGGATGGCGACCGGGTGCACGTCGGGCCACGGCCTGTGCGGCGCGAGCCGGCTCCAGCCGGGCAGCCTCGTCGCCACGTGCGCGTTCTTCGGGACCGGGGTGGTCGTGTCCCTCCTCCTCGGGGTGCTGGCGTGAGGGAGACGGCCGTCACGGGCCTCGTGGGGGTCGGCTTCGGCTTCGCGCTGAGCCGGATCGGCTTCACCTCCTGGGACGAGGTGCACCGGATGTTCACCTTCGCCGATCTGCGGATGCTCCTCGCGTTCGCGACGGCGGTCGCGGTCCTCGCCGTGTCGTGGCGCGTCGTCAGCGCGACCACGGGCGCGACCTGGCCCCCCCGCCGCATCCACCAGGGCACGCTCGCCGGGGGCGCGCTCTTCGGCGCGGGGTGGGCGCTCTCGGGTGCGTGCCCGAGCATCGCGCTCGTGCAGCTCGGAGAGGGGCAGCTCGGCGCCGGCTGGACGCTCGTCGGGATCGTGGCCGGCAACTGGCTCTACTCGGTCGTCCACGAGCGCTGGCTCCGGTGGTCCACCGGGAGCTGTCTCGACGAATGAGAAGCTCGTATCCTCGGTGCGTGGTGCGGTGGCTGACGGTCGGGCTCGCGCTCTCGGCGCTCCTCGGGTGCGGTGACGACGGCGCGGCGCCGTCCGACGCGGGCGCGGACGGCGGGGTCGCCGACGCCGGCGCGGACGCGGGGCCGCCCCCCGATCCGCGCCCGGCGGAGGCCCCCCTGGTCCAGTGGGTCGACCCGTTCGTCGGCACGGGCGGCCTCGGCTTCGGCGTCGGGAGCACGTTCCCCGGGCCGCAGCGCCCCTTCGGGATGGTGCGTCCGGGGCCCGACACGACGGCGCCGGACGGCGCGCCCGGGTTCAACCACTGCGCCGGGTACTGGTACGAGGACGCGCTCATCCGCGGGTTCAGCCAGACGCGCGCGCACGGGATGGGCATCCCCGAGTACGGCGCGGTCGGGATCATGCCGGCGGTCGGCATGGACGCCTCGAAGACGTCGCACGAGGGGTACCGCTCGGCGTTCTCGCACGACACCGAGGAGGCCTCGCCCGGGTACTACGCGGTGACGCTCGACGACCCCGGCGTGCGGGTCGAGCTCACCGCGACCGACCGGGTCGCCTACCACCGCTACACCTACCCCGACGGCGCGGACGCGACGGTCGTGATCGACGCCGGCTACTTCATGGCGGACATGGAGATCACCGACGGCGCGGTGACGGTCGACCCGGACGCGCGCGAGATCTTCGGGTTCAGCACGTTCGAGGGCGGGTACTCGGGGAGGTTCGGTGGTATGCCCGTCTACTTCGTCGCGCGCTTCTCGCGCGACCTCGCGGCGCACGGCGTGTGGAAGGCGGGGACGCTCTTCGAGGGCGAGACCGAGCGCACGGGGGCGGACAGCGGCGCGTGGGCGCGCTTCGACGCGACGGGCGATCCGGTGGTCGAGGTGCGGATCGGGATCTCGTTCGTCGACGTCGAGCACGCGCGGATGAACCTCGACGCCGAGGGCGGCGCGTCGTTCGACGAGGCGCGCGCCGCGACCGAGGCGGCGTGGGAGGAGCTGCTCGGGCGGGTCGAGATCGAGGGCCGCGACGAGCGCGACTTCCGCATCTTCTACACGGCGCTCTACCACGTGCTGCTGATGCCGACGCTCGCGATGGACGTGGACGGCATGTACCGCGGCCTCGACCAGGAGGTCCACGCGGCGGACGGGTTCCGGTACTACACCGACTTCTCGCTCTGGGACACGTTCCGCACGCAGCACCCGCTGCTCGTGCTGCTCTACCCCGAGTACCAGACCGACATGCTGAAGTCGCTGATGGCGATGGCGCGCGACGGCGGGTACGTGCCGCGCTGGCCGCTCGGGATCGGCTACACGGGCGGCATGGTCGGGGACAGCGCCGACATCGTCTTCGCCGACAGTTGGGTCAAGGGGGTGCAGGGGTTCGACCTGCGCGAGGCGTACGACGCGCTGCTCGTCACGGCGAACGGGCCGACGCCGGACGGTGCGGCCTACCGCGGCCGCGGCCGCGGCATCGTCGACTACCTGAACGAGGGTTACGTCCCGATCGAGACGACCGGGGGCAGCGCCTCGACGACCCTCGAGTACGCCTACGACGACTGGGCGCTCGCGACGCTCGCCGACGCGCTCGGCGAGACGGCCGACGCCGAGGCGTTCCGCGCGCGCGCGGGCAACTGGCAGAACCTCTGGGACGCCGAGTCGCAGTTCCTCCTCGGCCGGTACGCCGACGGCAGCTTCCCGACCGACGTCGACCCGTTCGTGTGGCAGGACTACTACGCCGAGGGCAGCGCCTGGCAGTACCTCTGGTACGCGCCGCACGACCTCGAAGGCCTCGCCGAGCGGATGGGCGGGCGCGACGCGTTCCTCGACCGGCTCGAGATGTTCTTCGAGCAGAGCGCGGGCCGGCCGTACATGCCCTTCGCGCCGGGCACCTGGTACTGGCACGGCAACGAGCCCGATCTCCACGCGTCCTGGATCTTCGCCGCCCTCGACGACTGGGACCGCACGGCCGAGTGGGTGCGGTGGGTGCTCGGGCGCCACTACGGCGACGGCCCGGACGGCCTGCCCGGCAACGACGACGCCGGCACCATGAGCGCCTGGTACGTCTTCTCGTCGCTCGGCCTCTTCTCCATCGCGGGGACCGACTACTACCTGCTCGGGAGCCCGCTCTTCACGCGGGCGGTGGTCCACCTCGACGGCGGCGATCTCACCATCGAGGCGCCCGACGCGAGCGAGCGCGCGCTCTACGTGCGCGAGGCGACGCTCGACGAAGAGCCGCTGTCGCGCCCGCGCGTCCCGCACGCCGCGCTCGCCGGGGCGACGCTGCGCTTCGAGATGGGGGAGTAGCGTGGTCAGCGGTACTTCTTGAGGAGCCGCTTGAAGTACATGCGGTCGATGCCGCTCGCGGCGGCGGCGCGGGAGATGTTGCCGCCGTGGCGGTCGAGCTGACCGGTGAGGTAGCTCTCCTCGAAGGCGGCGAGAGTCTCCTGCTTGAGGTCGACGAAGGGGCGGTCGAGGTCGACGGCCGGAGCGGCGGGGGCGCCCCCTCGCGGCGCGGCGCCGGCGCGGGGCGGCGTGGTCGGGGGCTCGAGCGACGGCTGCTCGCCCGCCTGGCTGAGCGCGAGCGTGCGCTCGATGACGTTCCGGAGCTCGCGCACGTTGCCGGGCCACGGGTGCTTCTCGAGGCGCCTCCAGTTCTCCTCGGAGATGCCGTTCAGGATGCGCGCGGCGCGCTCACCGTCGTCCGGGAGCGCGCGCCGGACGAAGTGCTCGACCAACAGGCGCACGTCGTCGCGGCGCTCGCGGAGGGCCGGGAGCTCGACGCGCACGACGGCGAGGCGGTAGTAGAGGTCCTCGCGGAAGGCGCCGCGGTTGACCTCGCGCGCGAGGTCGCGGTTGGTCGCCGCGACGATGCGGATGTCGACCGGGATGTGCTCGCGGCCGCCCACGCGGCGCACCTCGCGCGACTCGAGGGCGCGCAGGAGCTTGGGCTGGAGGTCGAGCGGCAGCTCGCCGAGCTCGTCGAGGAAGAGCGTCCCGCCGTCGGCCTCCTCGAGTCGGCCGATGCGCCGCTCGCCCGCGCCGGTGAACGCGCCCTTCTCGTGGCCGAAGAGCTCGCTCTCGACGAGGTTCGCCGGGACCGAGGCGCAGTCGAAGACGACGAAGGGGCCGCCCGACCGTCGGCTCCGGCCGTGGACGGCCTGCGCGACCAGCTCCTTGCCCGTCCCGGTCTCGCCCTCGACGAGCACCGTCGCGTCGGTGGGCGCCGCGCGCTCGAGGGTCGCGAAGAGCTCGCGCAACTTCACGCTACGGCCGACGAGCGGCCCGAAGCGCTCGGCGTCCGAGGCGGGCACGTCGGCCTCGGCCTGCGTGGGCTCGAAGCGGAGCTCGGTATCGCCGGCGCGGATGACCGAGCCCGGGCGGAGGTAGACGTCCTGCGCGCGGTAGCCGTCGACGAAGGTCCCGTTGGTGCTCTCGAGGTCGCGCAAGCGAAAGCCGTGCTCGTCGGCGGCGATCTCGAAGTGCACGCGGCTCACGGCCGGGTCGGTGAGCTCGACGTCGTTGCCCTCGCGCGAGCCGACGCGCAGCGAGGGCTGGCGGATGTCGTGCGTCTCGGTGCGGCCGTCCGGCGAGCGCGCGGTCAGGCGGTAGGCCCGCATACGCCGGCCGCTCCGCCCGCCCTGCCGGACGATGGTGCGTGTGCCGAGGGTTCGCGTGTCGCTGTCGCTCATCGGAGGCTCAGGGTGACGCGGCGGTGCTCTCCCGGCGACACGTCTACCACGATCGTCCGCTCGAGGTCCTCGCTCGGGTTGTGCAGGCGGAGCCGGTGCCGGCCGGGCGCGAGCTCCTTGCGGAGCTGCGGCGTCGGCCCGAGCCGCTGCCCGTCGACCTCCACGTACGACCACGGATCGGTGTTGACGCTGAGGAACGCGGGCTCGGCGGCGGCCGTCGCCGGACGCGCCTCCTCCACCACCGCCGCGGGCGCCGGCGTGGCCGGCCCTGGCCGCCGCCCCCCCCTCCGCCGCCCCTCGGGACTTGCATTGGGGACACGCCCCGATGCAACTCGGGCCTCGACTCCGGCGTCGGGGTCGCCGGCCGTCTCGGGAGTTGCATTGGGGACAGGTCCCGATGCAACTCGGAGCTCGACTCCGGCGTCGGGGTCGCCGGGGGTCTCGGGAGTTGCACTCGGGCGTGTCCCCGATGCAACCGGGTCGCGGGTCGTGGTGAAGGCGACGGCGGCGACGGCGGCGGCGGCGAGGAGGGCGCCCGCGGCGACGGCGGTCGCGCGGCGGCGGCGGCGCGAGGGGAAGCCGGGGACGGTGCCGGTCTCGACCGGGCGCGGCGTGTCGGTGTCGGGGGCCGGGCGCGGGGCCGTCGCGAGGCGCTTGCCGCCGGCGCTCGTGAACACGCTGAATGGCTCGCCCGTGGTCACCTTCTCGAGCTCCATGCCGAGCAGCGCGTCGAAGGGGTCGCCGTCGCTGTTGCGCGGAGGCGCGGCGGGCGCGAGCGGCGGAGCGGCAGCCGGCCGCCCGGGCGTCGTCGAGGCCCGGCTCGGCCGTGGGGCCTCGGGCGCGTCCCCGCGCATCACCTCGGCGACGAAGTCCGCGAGGTCGGCGGACGAGAGCAGGTAGCCTTCGTCGAGCGCGAGCTGCTCGAGGTCCTGCCGCATGGCGGCGGCGTTCGCGTAGCGGTCGGCCGGATCGGGCGCGAGCGCCTTGTGCACGACGCGCTCGAGCTCCTCGGGGATGGCGGGCGCGAGCGCCCGTGGGGCGGGGAAGTCGCCTTCGAGCACCGCGGGGATCGCGCGCGTGGGCTCGTCGTCCTCGACGATCCGCCGGCCGGTGAGCATCTCGTAGAGGACCGCGCCGACGGAGTAGACGTCGGCGCGCCGATCCACGGCGGCGCCGCGGAGCTGCTCGGGCGCCATGTAGGGCACCTTGCCCTTGACGGTCCCGGCCATCGACCCGAACGAGCGGAGCGCGCTCTTCGCGATCCCGAAGTCGGCGACCTTCACCTCTCCCTCGTTCGAGACGAGCAGGTTCCCGGGCGAGACGTCGCGGTGCACGATGTGGAGCGGCTCGCCGTCCGGGCCGGTGCGCCGGTGCGCGTAGTCGAGCCCCTTGAGCGCCTCGACCGCGACGAAGAGCACGTGCCGGTGCGGCATGGGCTGGCCGAGCCGCTCCTCGCAGGCGCGCAGGAGCTCGGCCAGGTTCACGCCCTCGACGTACTCCATCGCGAGGAACCAGCGGTCGTCGATGCGCCCGAAGTCGAACGACTGCACGACGTTGGCGTGCGAGAGCGTCATGGCGACCTTCGCCTCCTCGACGAAGAGCGCCGCGAAGTCCGGGTCCCGCGCGAGCCGGCCCTTGACCACCTTGAGGGCCACGGCCTTCTCGACCCCGCCCACGCCCCCCATGCTGGCGCGGAACACCTCCCCCATGCCGCCCGCGGCGATGTGCCCGAGGACGCGGTAACGGCCCGCAGTCTCGCCCAAGCTCACGGGGCCGAGCTTACGGGAAAGGGGGGGCGGTGTCGTAGGAGCGGCCGGTTCCGGCGGTTTCGCTCGCGGCCTGGAGAGGTTCGCGAGAGAAGGCCTCTACGGACGTTCAGCCCTGAACATGGGTGAAAATGCCCCTGCGCGGGGTGGGAGAAGGTGTGGGAAAAGCGACAGACCTCACCCTTGGGGGTGAAGCGAGCGGCGGGCCGGCCGGGGTATGACGGTAGGCCGGAGCCATGGAGCGGAGGAGAGCAGCGAGGTTCGATGCGCCGGAGCTGGTGATCGTCGACGACGACCCCGTCTTCGTCCGCAGCCTGGCCTGGGCGCTCGAGGCGGACGTGCCGCTCTCCGTTCACCCGTCGGTCCGGAGCGTCGAGCAACGCCTTCGGACTCGGCGTCCGATGTGCGCGCTGGTCACCGGTGCGAGCCTGCCCGACGGCGACGCCACGTCCATCCTCGAGAGCGCGCGCAGGTCCGACCCGACGCTGCCCATGCTCGTGACGTTGGCGGCGGGCAGCGACCGCCTCATGAACGCGCTGTACCTCAGCGGTGCGACATGTTGCCTGGCGCGCTCGACGCCGGACGAGACGGAGCGCGTCGTCCGCGTGCTCCTGTGCCGCTCGGTGCGCCGCCTCGACCGGCTCAGGCTCGCGGCGCGGCGAGCCGAGCTCTCCCCAAGAGCGTTGAGCGAGCGACAGGCCGAGGTGGTCGCGCGCGTCGCGGGCGGGGCACGGGTGGAGCAAGTCGCGGACGACCTCGGGATCTCGGCTCGCACGGTGAAGACCCACCTGGAGAGGGCGTGCGCCGCCACCGGCGCGCCGACTCGCGCGCATCTGATGGGGAGAGTGCGTGCGGTCGCCGGCACGTTGTTCGGTCCTGCCGACCTGTGTATCGAGCCCGGTACGCCCGTGGGCCAACCAGGACGACACCTCGTGCGCGTGCGACCGTGTAACGAAGAGCGGGGTGACCTGGGTGCGGAGCCGCTCGAACAGCCACCTGGAGGAGTGCAGCCGCCGAGCCGGCGACCGGTCGCGCGGCGCATCCGTCCGAGGGGCTGACGAGAGCAGGCGGGCCGGGGCAGTCCCGCGCGCGTGGGCATCCGCGGTCACGGCCGTGGCTTGCCTGAGCGCGGTCGCGGCCACGATGACGCCTGCGCGGGCGACGACGTTCACGGACACGACCGTCGAGGAGCTGGCGCGCGCGAGCGCGATCGTGGTGAGGGGCCGCGTGGTGGACACGTCTTCCTACCCGGTCGGCCCGGGTGGGCTTCCGGGGATCCACACACGCGTCGAGCTGGCCGCTCACGACTACCTGGTGGGGACGCCCGTCTCCTCGCTCTGGTTCTGGGTGCAGGGGGGAGACCACGCCGGCTTCCGCCGTGTCGTCGCGGGGCAGGCCACCTTCGAGGTCGGCGAGGACGTGCTCGTGTTCCTCACGGAGGTGAGCGAGGGCGTGCTCTTCCCGACCGGCATGGCGCGCGGCAAGTGGAGTGTGCACGAGGCGATCGGCGGGGGGCCGCCGCTGGCGCGACCCGCGCTCGACCTCGCGGCCACGCCGCGCCACGACTCGGCTTCGGCGCCGGCCTCGGTCCCGAGCGTCACGCTCGACGAGCTGCGCCGCCGCGTGCGCGCGGCGCGGGGGCTGCGGTGAGCAGCCGGACGACGCCGCTCGCTCTCGCGGTCCTCCTCGCAGGGCTCGTTCCGGCTCCGGCGTCCGCCTACCGCACCGCGGCCGATCTCGAGGAGCATGCCGGCAGCGGCGCCATCGCGTGGAGCGACGGTGTCGTGCCGCTCGCGCTGTACGACGGAATGCCCGCGGGCGTGTCGGCGAGCGCAGCCGAGGCGGCGCTCAACCGAGCCCGCGGCGCCTGGACGGGACCCGAGTGCACCGCGCTCCGTTTCCGGTACCAGGGGGTGACGTCCACGCCGGCCCGGTCGGGCGACGGCCGCGCGACGGCGCAGTGGATCCAGTCGCGCTGGACCGACCGCGGCTTCTCGTCCGACGCGGCCGCGACGACGGACGTGCTCTACGCGCGACGGTCCGATGGGAGCTTCGCGATCGTGGACGCCGACGTGTACCTCAACGCCCAACACTTCCGCTGGCACGTCGGCGCGAGCGACGGCGACGGGCGACGGGACGCGGAGGCGGTGCTCACCCACGAGCTCGGGCACGTCGCGGGCCTCTTGCACCCGTGCGCCGTGGACGGCTCCGAGGAGGGCCCCCCGTGCGACGCCTCCTTCGCGGACGCCACGATGTACCCGGTCTACCTGGGCAGCGAGCAGAGCGACCTGTCGGAGGACGACGTCGACGGCGTGTGCTTCCTCTACCCCGCCGAGCCATGCGAGACCGCCGGCTGCCCGCCCGGCAGCGTCTGCGCCGGCGACGGCTGCCGCGCTCTGTGTGGCGAGAGCGCGTGCGGGCCGGACGAGGTGTGCCGGTCGGGCACCTGCGCGTCGTCGGCGTGCGGACCGACCTGCGATCCGGCGCCGTGTTCCTCGGCTGCCGACTGCCCTCGCGGCACCGACTGCGTCGAGGCGATGTGTACGCCGAGCCCGGGTCGGGCCGGCGATCCGTGCGCCGGAGACGCCGAGTGCGCGGGCGGCCACTGCAGCCTCGACGGCTACTGCACGGTGGCTTGCACGGTCGACGGCCGATGCCCCGAGGCGCACGCGTGCGACACCGGCACCGACTCGTGTGCGGCGACCGCTGGTGTGTTCGGCGATCCGTGTACCAGCAGCTCCGGGTGCACGTCCGGGATCTGCCTCGCGGCTCCTGACGGGTCCGCGACGTGCTCGCGCGCCTGTCCGGGCGCGGATGCATACTGTCCGGGCGGCTGGGTCTGCGGGACCGTCGACGGCCGTTCGGTGTGCCGCCCGCCGGCCGCCGGCGGCGGCTGCGCCGTCTCCGGCCCGAGCGCCTCTCCGCCTTGGACCGGGCTGGCGTTGCTTCTCGTACTGTGGGCGCTCGGCCGCCGGCGGCGCCCGTCGAGCGGAGCCCTCCTCGTCGCGCTCCTCGTGCTCGCGCCCACGCTGGCCGCGTGCGGCGAGAGCCACGTCGAGGGGGAGAACGACGCCGGCGGGGCGCGCGACGGCGGCGAGGGTCCGACCGACGGCGGCCCGGACCTCGACGCGACCGCGCCTGCCGACGCGATCTCGCCGCTCGACGCGGCGCCGGAGCCGGACGCGGCGCCGGAGCCGGACGCGGGGCCCGAGCCCTGCGCCGAGCCCGGCGCGACCCGCGTCGTGCCGTGCGGAAGCTGTGGGCTCGCGTCCCAACGATGCGGCGAGGACCTCCTCTGGGAGCCGCCGGGTACGTGCCTCGACGAGCGCGAGTGCGCGCCCGGTAGCGTCGAGGTCGAGCCGACGCCGTTCTGCGGCGAGCGATCGCGCATCTGCGACTCCGCGTGCGCGTGGAGGGGCTGGACGGAGACGGTGCCGGGGACGGGAGAGTGCGACGCCGGAGACACGCGGTTCGACGAGGCGGACTGTGGTTCGGGCAGCGGTC
>JBDIVX010000080.1:0-32818 GCA_039794305.1 Candidatus Neutrinellum sp. | reverse complement strand
CGAGCCCTCCGATCACGCTCGACACGGGCTCGGCGACGGGCCATCATCCGACCCGGTCGCAACACCTTCCCCGGCCCCATGACCCTGAAAATCGGTCGGCCCCATGAGGGTGAACGGTGGCAGAAGTCCGCGGATTGCGCACAACCACCTGGGGCCTGGGCCGATAAGGGGCACGTCGGAGGACGATCGGGGTGTCCCCGGTCGGCCCCAGCCAGAAGAAAAGGAGCATTCCCATGAGTGAATTCCGTGTGGCCTCTCCGGCCCGGACCGCCGACGTCCGGATCGAGAGCACCCGTGCCCGTGTGACCCCCCGGCCCGCCGCCGCCCGCTTCCGCGACGTCGTGGACGGGGGAGCCGACGCGCTCCTCGGGGGTGTGGAAGCCGCCAGCGCCCTGGTCCCGGGAGGCACCGTGGTGACGGCGGCCGTCCGCGGCGCCCGAGCGGGCGCCGGCGGAGAGACGGCCGAGTCCCCCGGCGGCGCAAGCGCGGGCGGCCCCGAGAGCATGGCCGACCTCTCGCGCGCGATGATGGACGACAACATGGAGTACCTGCGGCTGCAACAGCAGATCCAGGCCGAGAACCGCCGGTTCACCACCCTGTCGAACGTCATGAAGGCGCGGCACGAGACCGCCAAGAACTCGATCAACAACATCCGGTGAACACCCGTCTTTCTGCGATCCGTCGCGGTTGCGACGGGCCAGGCGATGTGGCTACTCTGCGCGGAGGCCGACGATGACCAGCCCGATCAAACCACCCGGCGGACCGTCCGGTCCGAAGTCCCCCGACGAGGTCGGCGGGGCGGGCCGCGGGGGCGCGGTGAAGGAGACATCGGAGGCCTTCCGCCAGACCCTCGAGGGGGCATCGGGCACGGACGGGGCCGGAGGTGCCGAAGGCGCGCTCGGACCTGACGCGGTCGCGAAGGTGGCCGCCGATCTCCGGACCGGCCGCATCGACGCCCAGGGCGCCGTCGACCAATTGGTCGAGCGGGCCCTGGCGAGCCGCAGCGCCTCGGCGCTGCCCCCCGCGCGCCGTGCCGAGCTCGAGACGTTCCTGCGAAGGTCCCTGGCGGACGATCCGACCCTCGTCGCGCTGACCAGGGACCTCGAACGTGGCGACTGACGCACCCTCCCAACACTCGCTCCGAACGCTCCTCGTGACGCTCGCGCTCGTCCTCGGCGCATCCTCGGTGGCCGCCGCCCAGGACGAGGACGAGCCGGACCCTCGAGGCGGCGACGCCGAACCGTCGGTGCCCGCTCAGACGGCGTACGTCGTCGCGGTGTCCACGAGCGACGAGCTCGAGCCGGTCGCCGCACGTGTGGGCGCCGCGGCGCGCGCCTCGCTCCGGCGCATCGACGGCGTGCGCTGGCAGCAGCCGGACCAGGCCTACCTCGGCTACACGGACTTCATGATGCAGCGCCTGAGCCGGGGCCGAGAGCGCCTCGAGGCGGGCCGGCAGGCCTACTTGAACCTGGAGCTCGATCAGGCCGTCGAGCTGCTCGGAGGCGCGATCGACGACTTCGACGTCGCGGCGCCGGCGCTCGAGGACCCGCAGGACCTCGGCGACGCGCTCCTGTTCCTCGGCGCCTCGCAGACCTTCGCCGGGCAGAGCCGCGCAGCACGCCGGACGTTCGAACGGCTCCACGTCCAGATGCCGCACATCCAGCCCGACCCGAACCTCTTCAACCCGGACGTGCTGCAGCGCTACGAGCAGGCAGCGCCTCGCGGAGGCGCATCGGCGGGCCTCACGATCGAGAGCGAGCCGCCGGGGGCCGTCGCGTACGTCGACTTCGTGCCGCGCGGCCGCACGCCCGTCACGATCGACGGGCTGATGCAGGGCGTCCACAACGTGCGCGTCACGCGCCCTGGCGCCACGCCTTTCGTGCAGCAGGTCGAGCTCCGCCGCGGCGCGAGCGAGCAGGTCAACGCGTTCCTCGAGGACGTCGAGGCGACATCGGGCCTGTCCGACGCCGTGCAAGCGCTCGCGACCGCGGACGTGGAAGAGATGCAGGGCGGGCCCATCGCGGAGATCGCGATGCTGCTCGAGCTCGACACGATCGGCCTGATCCGCGTGTCTCCGGGCGGCGGTGGCGCGTCGGTGCAGCTCGAGCTGTTCGTGTACGACGTCTCGACGGGACGACGCGTGCTGCGCATGCACGGTCCCGCGCCGACGGCGCCGGGCGAGCTCGAGTCCTCCGTGCAGCGGCTGGTCGCGAGCGGCCTCGAGGCCGCGTTCAGGCCCCAGGGGCAGGCCTCGGACACCGAGACCATCCCGGCCTTCCAGACCGACGTGACGCCCCCCGACGACGGGCCTGTGGACGGGGAACCGGCGTTCTACGAGCAGTGGTGGTTCTGGGCCGGCGCCGGCGCGGCGGTCGCGCTCGGCGTGATCCTGACGCTCGTGCTGACCTCCGGCGGCGGCGACGATCTGGGGTCCGATCCGGGCGGACAGGTCATTCTGGAGTTCTGACGTGTCTCGCGTCTCATCGTTCGCGTTCCTGATCTGGCTCGGGAGCGCATCGACCGTCGCCCTCGCGCAGGACGACGAGGAGACGGGCGACAACGGGCGTCGCGTGACCACGAGCGCCGTGCTCATCCCCGAGCAGGGCGCGGGCCTCTCGGAGACGTCGGTCGTGTCGATCGGGCTGCGCCGCGGCGTCGCGCAGGTCGACGGAGTGCGGTTCGTCCACCCGGCGGACGTCCTGTCGAGCCAAGAGGTGCCCGAGTCCGTCGTCCTCGCGGTCGACGACCTCGACGCCGTCGCCGACATGGTCCGGACGGGCGATCCGGCCGACGCCGCCGCCCGCGCGCAGCAGGCGATCGACGCCTTCGAGCAGGGCCTCACGGCGGTCCGCCGCGCGAGCCTCGTCGACGCGTACATGTTGCGCGCCGTCGCAGAGTGCCAGCGTGGCCGCCGGCGCCAGTGCGTGGAGGGCTTCGAGTACGTCCTCGGCTTCCGCGAGAGCGCGGAGTACGATCCGGTGCGCTACCCCGAGCAGTTCCTCGCGCTCTTCGAGTCGACCCGCGAGCGGCTGCTCGCGGAGGGGGCGCGCGGATCGATGCTGGTCACGACCGAGCCGCCGGGCGCCGAGGTGTTCATCGACGGGCGGAGCTACGGGCCGTCGCCCGTGACCGCCCTCGGGCTGCTCGCGGGCGAGCACTACGTGACGGTCAAGGCCGTCGGCTACGAGAAGCACATCGCCCGAGCGTCGGTGAACGAGAGCTTCGAAGAGACGCACCACTACGAGCTCGTCCCGAGCGAGCGGTCGCTGCTCCTCGAGCGCGACCTTCCCCGCGTCCGAGGCGAGCTCGGGCGGCAGCGCGCGGGGCGCTTCATCTCGGGCCTCAGCTCCTACCTGTTCACCAACCAGGTGATCCTCGGCGTGGTCCGCCCCGCGCCCGGCGACCAGATCGACCTGCAGCTCTTCCTCTACGACCTGCGCACGCGCTTCCTCCTTTCGCAGAAGCGCGCGACGCTGCCCGCCGACGCGGCGGGCATGGTCCTGGCCCAGGAGCTCGTGCAGGAGCTCTACGAGGGCGTGGATCTCTCCGGCGCGGTCGAGGCGCCCGAGCAGGATCTCGTGGTCGACGGGCCGTCTCCCTTCTGGCAGCAGTGGTGGTTCTGGACCGCCGTCGGCGTCGTCGTCGTCAGCGGCGTCGTGGCGGTGAGCGTGCTCGGCGGCGAGGAGGGGGGGCCGCCCGACGGCTGGACCCGCATCGGCGGCACGATCCAACGATGACGCGCGCTTCGTGGTGCATCGCGTTCGCGCTCCTCGGCGCGTGCGACTGTGAGCCCGAGCCGCAGCGCGCGCCCGCCCGCGACCCGGGACCGGCGCAGGCCGACGAGCCCGCGCGCGGCGAGCCGCCGAGGGCCATCGCGCCGGCCCGGCCCACGCCACCCGCCCCGGCGCAACGCGTCGTCGCCGCCCTCGAGGCCGACGACTCGTTCGGGTCGAGCGAGCCCGTCGAGGCCCGGCGCCTCGTGTACCGGGTCGAGCTCCGGGTCCCGCGCTCCCTCGGCGACGCGCCGGCGACCGTGCGTCCGCCCGCGGCCGAGCTGCACGTGGACGTCTCGGCCGACCGGCTCCGGGCGCGCTTCGCGGGCGCCGGGTGGCCGGTGGAGGCAGGCGCCGAGATCCGCCTGCGCGGGGACGAGCGAGGTGTGTACGTGTTCGATCCTTCGGGAGGCAGGCCGCTCGCGCCGGGACAGATGGCCGAGTGGTTCCAGGGGGGGCCGCCCGGCCGCGATCCCGCCATCGTCCGGGTCCGCCCGCCGCCCCCGCAGGAGAACACGGGCTCGGGCGAGCTCGTGTGCGCGCTCCTCGCCGAGTGGTCCGGGCAGCCGTGGGAGGCGCTGGCGCGCCGGTGCGCCGACCGGGGGCCGCCGGCGCAGTTCCGCGTGGGCCCCTGGTGGGCCGAGCGCACCGCCGACGTCCCGGTGGAGCTGCCGCGATCGGCCCTCCGGGCCGACCACGAAGGCCCGCCGCGTCCGGTCGTCGACTCGGACAGCCGGGCGTTCATGGAGCCCGCGCTGCTCGGCCGGCTCGAGCCCAGCCGCCGCCGCCGCGGGCCGGGCGCCGAGGACGACCTCGAGCCGCCCCCTGCCGAGGGCCTCGCCGTCCACAACACGTCGCCGACCCGCGTGGTGGTGACCGCGTCGGGCGTCCCGATCGGCTGGGTGGACGCAGGCGCGGCCGCGATCTTCGTGGGCCTCCGCGACGGCCAGCACGTGATCGCCGCGATCCGCCCGCTCGGCCAGCTCGCCGGGCGCCCCCGCGGCGTTCAGATCCCCGCGACGGTCACGGTTCGCTGACCCGGCGCAGCGCCGCGTGGACCGACTCGAGCACCTCGAAACGGACCGAGAACGTGTAGTACTGGTCCTCGGGCACCTCGCCCAGCCGATCGACCGCCTCCCGCGCGGGCTCGCGGTCGGCCTCGGGCACCTTGAAGTGCGCGCTCCACCCCGGGGCGTCCTGCTGCGTCGCCACCTCCAGCGCCACGCCGACGGGGTTGAAGGAGACCGACGCGCTCTCGAGCGTGAGCTTCCACCCTTGGTAGTCCTCGGGGTGCTCCCAGGTCCCCTCGCCCACGTGGCGCCGCACGACCTCCCCGAAGTACGCCCCGCAGGCGGGGGCCAGAAGACCCAACACCTGGTCGTCCACCTCCTCGGCCGACGTCAGGTAATGGTCCAGGACCGGGAGGGTATCCTGGGTGTAGTCGAGCTCGACGCCCACGGCCTTCTCCACGAACCGGACGCAGGCCTGCGCGAGGTCGGCGATCGTCTCGGGCGGAGGCGGGATAGACTCGGATTCCGGCGAGCTGTCCATCTGTGGTACCGATGTGACCGGGGAACGGGTTCGAGGAGATAGCATGGATACGGGAGAAACCACGGACGCCAAGGCGGCGATGCCCCGCCGTCCGGCGGCGCAGCCCGAGGAGCCGCCGTACGAAGGGGCGTGCGGCCGGACGCGGCTCGAGTCGGTCCACGTCACCATCCCTGGTGGCTATGTCCGGTCGGTGCAAGTGTACACGGCCGTCGACGTGGTCGCCGATCCACAGCTCCGCGAGGCGGCCGTGTCGGGAGCGCTCCACCGTTTCGAGGGCGGGGAGGAGCTGGCGATCCCGTTCGTGTACCACGATCCCGCCGCGCGGAAGCTCGCGCTCGTCTTGCCGGATTCGCTGCGACACCGCGAGCTCGCCGAGCGCGGGAAGCTGCTCGAGCGCCTCGCCGCGGACACCGATCACGCGCTGCCACCGTACGTGCGCGAAGCGCGGGTCGTGATCGGCACGGCCGAGCTCGCGGAGTATCTGTCGCGCGACTCCGCCGCCGACGGAAGGCTGCGGGAGCGTGAGGCGGAGCTCGAGACGCGTGAGAGCGAAGCCGCGTCGCGCGACTCGAAGCTGGCCGCGCGCGACGGGGACCTCGCCGCGCGCGAGGCCGACCTCGTGACGCGGCGGCAGGAGCTCGAGCAACAGGTCGAGCGGCTCGTCGAGCGCGAGAGGCGCCTCAAGGCGCGTGCAGAGGACGTGACCAGCCGCGAGGACGAGATCCGGCTCGCGCAGGAGGAGGTCGAGGCGGCGCGCAGGGACCTGGAAGTGCGCGAGCAGGAGCTCGAGCGGCGCTTCGAGGCGGTCCAGCAGCGTGAGCAAGCCGTGGCCGAAGCGCGGAAGGCCGAGCCGAAGGCGCAGTCGGTCCCGCCTCCTCGGCCGGCCGCGGTTGCGTCCGCGCCGTCGGGCGTCGCGCCGTTGGCCGAAGAGGACGACGTCGAGGAGATCGAGGAGATCGAGTCGGTCAAGACCGACGCCAAGATCGCCCTCGCGGACGCCGTGGAGCTCGTCCCCGAAGGCGAGGAGGAGAAGCTCAGCGCCGCGGACGTGGAGGAGATCGTCGACGAGGACGACGTCGAGGAGATCGAGGACGTCGACGCCGTGCGCGAGGTGACCGGGGTCGATGCGGCTCCCGAGCCGCGCACCGACGAGAACGAGGTGCCCGAGGCCAAGACGCTCATCGCCGAGTCACGCCACCTGCCCGGTCCCGACGTGAGCCCGCCGCCGCGGTTCCTCGAGGACCGCGACATCGAGATGGCGGCCAAGATGGCCGACGGAGTCTGGCTGTTCGCGCGCCTCGACGAGGGCCGCGAGGAGGCGTTCCGCGGCAAGGTGGACCTCCTCGTGCAGCTCGCGGTCGTGCAAGGCTACCCGGTCGTCGTGCTGGCGTTGCTCGAGCCGGACGCCGAAGGCCGCCCCTACGTGCGGCACGCCGCGCTCGACCCGCGAAACCCGGACGATCGGCGGGTCCTCGAGGCGCTGCGGAATCGGTTCGAGGCGACGGTCGCGCTCTTCGGACCCGAAGGACACTTCGAGCGCACCGTCGAAGTCGCGGCGGCGCGCCGTGTCAACGTCGCGATGATCCTCGAGCGCATCGAGCGCCTGTCGGAGCCACCATCGGTCGACGCGCAGACGGCGATCGAGCGCGCGCTCGCGGTGCCGCCGCCCGTGCGTGAGGCGGGCCTGCCGTTCCAGACCGAGGAGCCGCCGCCGAGCGCGACCGCGATGGAAGCCGCGCGCGCGCTCGACGGGCTCGCCGAGTGGAGCACGCCGGACCGCCTCGAGCGCGCCATGCTCGCGTTGAGCGTTCCGCGCGACGTCGTCGACGGCTCGATGCGCCGCATCCTGGGCGACGCGGTGCGCCACGGCGTGGCGCTCCCTCCGCCGCTCCTCTCGCGCGCCGTCTCGGTCGGGGTCGCGGCCGAGCCGGGTGAGCTCGTCTCCCAGCAGATCGAGGCCTTCCGGCAGACCTGCGCCCGCCCCGACCGCGGGGGCCTCGGGCCCGAGGAGATCGCCGACAACTGGGAGGCGCTGCTCAAGGCCGCCGGCGACGCGGAGGTGGCCATCGACGGCGAGACGCACGAGATGGCGTGGAAGGCCATCCGAGAGGTGCGCGGCGAGGCGACCGGCCCGCATCCGATGGCCGACGTGGAGCCGGACGAGCTGCCCGAGCTCGGCGCGCCCGAGCTCGTTCTGTTGCTCGATCACCCGAAGATGCGGCGGCCGGCGGCGCTCGAGCTGTGCCGCCGGTCGGAGCCGGAGCTGCTCGACACGCTCTTCAAGGCCGTGCGCAAGATGCCGCGCGCGGAGGTGGTGCGTGTCGTTCCCCGGATCGTGGAGCTCGGCGAGGCGGCGGGTGACGTGCTGATCGACGGCCTCGGCGCGAAGAAGACGTTCGTCCGGCAGGCGGCGGCGCTCGGTCTCGGGCACCTCAAGCTGCGACGGGCCGTGGTCCCTCTCATGCATCTGCTGCAGAACGAGCCGAGCGAGGTCTGGCAGGAGGTCGCGCGGGTGCTCGGCGAGCTCGGCACCGGGGCCCACAGGGCGCTGTCGCGCGCCGCCAAGGACCCGCGGGGCCAGGAGGAGCGCTTCGTCTGGGCGCTCGCGCACCTGGCGAACAACGGCTGCGCGAAGCAGGTGCAGCAGCTGGCCTCGGACAAGGACCCGAAGGTGGCCGATCTGGCACGGCGGGCCATGACGTTACGGGACGATGCGGCGCGCGATGCGGCCGAGGTCCGGGGCAAGCGACCGATGAGCAGCGACGATCCCGTCAAGCAGCTCTCGCACCGATTCTACGAGGAATTGGCCGGAACGGCGCCGGAAATGGACCTGGCGGACGTGGTGGAGTGACGTCCCCTCGCGATCAAAGCAGACCTGTCGTACCGTAAGAAACGAGGCCCACTACCCCAGGGGATGGACAACCCATGGCCGGGGTTCTACAACCGTTCGGACGCTAGCTCCATGCGACTGGGCATCTTCAGCGATGTGCACGCGAACATCGAGGCGCTGTCTGCCGTGATGGAGGCGTACCGGTCCGAGAGCGTCGACGAGTACTTCTGCATCGGGGACGTGGTCGGCTACGGGGCCAGCCCCAACGAGTGCTGCGACATCATCCGCACGGTCGCGAAAGTCACCGTTCTCGGCAACCACGACGCCGCCGTCGCCGGTCGGATGGACTACTCGTACTACTACGAGGCGGCGCGCCACGCGCTCGACGTTCACTCCTCGGTCCTGACCGAGCAGAACATGGCGTGGCTGAAGTCGCTCCCCTACAAGCACGAGCTCGACGAGCTGGGGATGCACCTGTGCCACGGCTCGCCGCTTCGGCTCGAGGAGTTCGAGTACATCTTCGCTCCGGAGCAGGCGCGCGAGTGCCTGAGCATCTGGGAGGAGCTGCCGGACCTTACGCTCATCGGGCACTCGCACCTGTGCAAAGTGTTCGCGCTCACGCCCGGGCAGGTCGAGGAGCTTCCGCCCAAGCGGTTCTCCCTCCGCAAGGGCCACAAGTACATCGTCAGCGTGGGCTCGGTGGGCCAGCCGCGCGACTACGACAACCGCGCCAGCTACACGGTGTTCGACACCGAGAGTCGCGAGTTCGACTTCAAGCGTGTCGAGTACGACATCGAGTCGGCGGCCACGAAGATCTTCGAGGAGAACCTCGAGCGGAACTTCGGCCACCGCCTGTTCATCGGCGTGTAGGAGAGGTTCCCGCAGAGCCTCGAGTCAGCCGACTTCGGTCCAGCGGAGCAGGCCGGCGAAGGGGGAGTGGCCGTCGGCGAGGGTGTCGATGGGCGGGGTCTGCATCGTGCCGACCGCGCTGACGCGCGGCGCGAGCGGGGCAGGGAGGCGCGCGGCGAGCGATCGCCGCGCCTCGACGTCGGCGGCGACGCCCAGGGCCTTGAGGTGCATGCCGAGCGGGGTGAGCCTGCGGAAGAGGTCCTGCTCGTCCAAGCACTCGAGCACCGACACGTTGCGGTAGCCCGGGCTCAGGCGGAGCGCGCCCGGGCCCTCGAAGCTCACCGCGTATCCGTCGCGCTCGAAGAGCTCTCCGCGGGCGGCGGCGACGCCGCGCCACTGTACCTGCGCGCCCCCGATCTCGGTCGGAAGGGCTCCGCGCGGCAGCTCCCCGGCCAGGCGGGCGAGCCCGTGGTCGGCGACGAGCCGGGCCAGCTCGCGCGCCGGGAAGCGCGCGGCCGCCCCCACCCAGACCGCGTGCGGCGACAGGCACCCGCGCTGGTCGAAGGCGGCGACGTCGAGGGCGACGCGCTCGGCCAGCGCCGTGGCCGCGGTCTCGTCCGGGAGCGCGTCGGACGGGACCCAGATCGCCCCCATCCCGTGCCCGTGCGGCACGAAGGTGGTCGTCGCGGGCAGTCGGCCCCGAACATCCGACAGCGTGGAGTCGCTCCCGTACACCGCGACGACGTCGGCCTGCGCGAAGAGCGTGTCCTCGAGCGCCGCCGTCCCGCCGGGGAACGTGACGACGTCGAGGCTCGATCCGAGCTCCGCGTCGGCGGCGGCGATCGCGCGGGCGAGGAGCCGCGGGAAGACGTCCTCGCGCGTCGACGCCTTGGCGACGACGGGCACGCGCGCGAGGAGGGGCAGCGCGATCGCGCGGAGCGCCGCGGTGAACACGTTGCCCGAGAGCACGACGACGCACAGCCGGCCGCGCGCGGGAACCGCGCCCTCGCGGGGCGGCTGCATCGAGCGCGCCAGGCGCGTGAGCGAGTCCGGCGTGGCGATGCCGACCTGGTGGGTGAGGGCCCACCCCACCATCGCCTCCGAGAGGCCGGTCGCGTCCGGGAGCAGCGCGCGCGCCTCGCGCCCGACGTCGGCGGTCGGATCGGCGATCGCGGCGGCGGCGCGGCCGATCGCGCCCGCGATGCGCTCGCCGTCCATCGCGCGAAGCGCCGGTGCCGTGGCGGCCACGCGGGCGGCGCGGCTCCGCACCTCGTTGCCCTCACCCTTCACCGAGCGCCTCCTCGACGGCCAGCGAGCAACCGCGCGGCACCGCGCCCGGGGCGCGCCCGAGCAGCTCGATGCCCTCGCCCACCCGCCGGGCCAGGTCCGACGTCTGGATCGCGCAGGCCGAGTCCACGTTCGCCACGTCGTCCACGCGCAGGATGCCGACCTCTCCCTCGGGGACGGGCGCGAGCGTGTCCGGATCCACCGGCACCGCGCGCACCCAGCCCGGCACCCAGAGCCGCCGCGCCTCCGCCGGCGCGCGCAGGGTCGTCTCGTACATCTGACTCTGGAGCTCGGTCATCCCGTACTCCGCTACGATCCGCGTCTCGGCCACTCCGTAGCGGCGTCGAAGCCTTGCACGCATCGCGCCCGGCGCGATCTCGCGTGCTCGGCCCTTGAATCCGCCCGTCTGCATGATGCGGCTGCCCTCGGGGAGGCGGAAGCGCGCGTCCCCGAGCGCCTCGTCGGCGTGGACGAACGCGAAGGAGGTGCCGAGGAGCGCGATCGGTCCGGCCTCGCCCTCGAGCGCTTCGCGGAGCCGCGGCACCGAGAGCCCCGCGTCGGTCCAAGCCCACACCGCCTCGCCCTCGGCGAACCAGGTGGCGAAGCGGGACAGCATGTACGACAGCGACGAGTCGGGTGCGAGCCGCTCGTCGGGCGCGAGCAGGACGAGGCGCATGCGGTCCACGTCCGGGAACAGGGCATGGCGGGCGGCGGCGCGGGCCGCCCGGTCGTAGAGGGACAGGTCGCGGATCGGGTGGGCGCCGCGCGCGCCCGACGTCGTCCCGCTCGTCCGGAACACCCGCGCGTCCTCTCCGGGTGGGTGGGCGGCGACCCGCGCCCAGCGGAAGACGTCGGTCGGCAGCGCCGGAAAGTCGGCGGGGCTTCGGGCCGCGTCCGGGTCGACTCGGCGCGACGCGACAAGCCGGCCGTAGGGCGCCACCGAGCGCGCCTGCCACGCCAGCGCGTCCCGCAGGAGCGCGTCGCGCGCACCGTCGTCCCGGCTGCCGTCGGCGAGGCGCCCGATGAGCGCGTGCGCCCGCCCCGCGAGCACGTCCCGCGTCACGAGCCGACCTCCTCCGAGAGCACACCGTCGAGGGCCTCGGCGAAGCCGTCGAGCAGCGCAGGCGCGATCGTGAGGGGCGGGAGCACCTGGAGCACCTCGGCGTCGCAGCCCGCGGGTAGGACGAGCCAGCCGCGCTCGAGGAGCCGACGCGTCACCGCCAGCGTGCGCGCGCCGGAGTCGAGCTCGAGCCCCACCATCAGTCCGGCGGCGCGCACCCCGCGCACGATCGCGTGATCGAGCCGGCTCAGCCGCTCGCGGAGCGTCCCGCCGAGCGCCTCGGCGCGCGCCATCAGCCCCTCGGCCTCGATCACCGAGAGCGTCGCGAGCGCCGCCGCGCAGCCGAGCGGGTGCCCGAAGAACGTCCCTGTGTGGATCGCCGCTCCGCTCGGGTCGCCCCACGCCTCCATCACCTCGGCGCGGCCGAGGCAGGCGCTCACCGGCAGCCCGCCGCCGAGCGCCTTGCCGGTGCAGATCAGGTCGGGGGCCACGCCCTCGGCCACGGCGCGCCACCGCACGCCGCACCGCCCGTGCGCCGTGAAGATCTCGTCGGCGACGAGCAGCGCGCCGCGCGCGCGGCAGAGCTCGGCGAGCTTCGCGAGGAAACCGGCGGGTGGGACCCGGACACCCCCGCGGCCCTGGACCGGCTCGACGAGCACCGCGCCGGGATCGTCGCTCGGCCACGCGCGGCGGACGGCCTCGAGCGCCGCCTCCGCGTCGCCTCCGGCCGCGGGCCACGGCGCGAAGGTCACGTGCGGGTTGAGCTGCCCGGCGAACGGCGTGCGGAACGCGGCGCCGTACCCGCAGGCCGCGAGCGGGCCGTGCCCGAGCCCGTGGTAGCCGCCTTCGAACGCCAGCACGCCCGGCCGTCCGGTCGCGAGCACGGCCGTCTTGAGCGCCGCCTCGACCGCGTCGGCTCCGCCGAGGCCCAGGATGACGCGCGCGTCGGGCCAAGGCGCCAGCGAGGCGAGCCGCTCGAGGAGCTGGATCTTCACGTCGGACGGGTAGAGGTCGCCGAGCGCGTGGATCAGCCGGTCGGCCTGGGCGTGCACGGCCTCGACGACGCGCGGGTGGCGGTGTCCGACGGCCGAGGCGCCGAAGCCGGAGGTGAGGTCGACGTACACGTTGCCGTCCGCGTCCCGCACGTTGGCGCCGCGGGCCTCGGTCCACACGATCGGATCGTGCGGCGCGCCGGAGCGCTCTGCGCGGCGCGCGCGCCGCGTGGTGAGCGCCGGGCACTCGGTGCGGGCGAGCACCTCCACCCAGCGGGCGCTCGCGGGCCCGGGGACGGGGCGGCGCACGGCGGGCCGCAGGCTGCCGAGCTCATCGGTCACCCGGGCGGTGTGGCGGGTGCCCGTACCGCCGTCAAGTCATCTTCGCCAGGGGTAGAAGACGAGCGCGACCTGCCGCGCGGTCCGCATCACCTGCGGGTCGTCGAGGAGCATGACGTCGACCGAGGCCCCCCTCTCGTCGGCGGTCTGCCGGACCCGGGTGATGACCTCGTTCACCCGCTGGCGGAAGCCGGTGTCGACGCGCAGCCCGACGGTCGGCACGGGCGAGGCCGGCCCGCGCGCCACCGATCCGATGCACGCCCACTCCACCTCGGGGTAGCCGCGTAGCACCTCGGAGAGGCCGTCGAGCAACGCGTCCGACGGCTCGGTGCCGAGCGGCGTCACGGTCACGCTCGAGCCGCTCCCGAAGGTGGCGTCGGGCCGAGACTGGGTGGGATCGGCCGTCGTCGCGGTGATGCGCGGCGCCGGCCGCTGGGCCGCGGGAAGCGACCCCGGCGGCGGCGTCGCCTTGACCGCCTTCATCATGCTCGACGAGACCCGCCCGACACCCGCGTACGGGCCCACGGTCGACTCGCGCCGCGCCTCGGGCGACAGCATCGGCTCGATCTCGCTCTTCTCGATGTCGAGCGCGTGGTCGGTCCCGATGTCGACCACCACGTACTGGAGGTTGTGGGCGATGGCGTGCCGCAGCGCCTCCCGCGCACCGACCTCCCGGCCCGGGATGCTCCCGTCGGGCGTCGTCCACCCGTACCGTGCGGCCGCGCCGGCCAGCTCCGCCTGCGTCGAGAAGACCGGCAGCGCCGTGTGCCCCTCGCTGTTCGTCAGCGTGCGGAAGCCCTCCTGCGCGGGCCCCCAGGTCCCGACCCAGACCGTGCGCTGGCCGAGCGCGAGCAGGGCGTCCACCTTCGCCTGCCCGCCCCGGCTGGCATCGGACAGGAGACGTCGAAACGCCTCGAGGGCCCGGTCCTCTCTGCCGCTCATCATGAAATCCACCCCGCCTGGCGCGTATTGTAACCCCCGGCGGCCGCGAGGCGGCAAGCTTGCGGCCGAACGACCGGCCCTGCGCCATCCTTGACACAGGAGGGCCTACGGCTATCTTCCGCCCTCGCCGTCTGGCTGCCCAGGTAGCTCAGTTGGTAGAGCAGGGGATTGAAAATCCCCGTGTCGGCGGTTCGATTCCGTCCCTGGGCACCTCTGGGTTGGGAACGCCAACCCAGAGGGGCCGTCATCGGCGGCACCACGTGACCCCGCTTCGTAGCGGGGTTTGTCGTTCCGTCGTTCGGCGCTCGGCCGTGGTCCCCCGAGCTGCTTTCGGAAACGAAAAGCTCACGGGGGGACCACAGGGGTGGTCCACCGAGTTGCTTTCCGAAATCGAAAGCGTGCGGGGGTACCACGGCGGTGGTCCCCCGAGCTGCTTTCAGAAACCGAAAGCGTGCAGGGGGACCACGGCGATGGTCCCCCGAGTTGCTTTCGAGAATGGCGCACCGGGGAGCTCGAGCGCCAGACCGCGGTCACTTAGCCCGGTCCGTGACAGACGGTCCTCCGTGCTCCGTCACGGCGAAGGTCGTTCTCGACCTCCTCACCGATGCGCTCGAGCGTCGCGGATTGCCCAATCGCCCGTCTCTTGGAGCTCACCGCGTTGTTGATGGAGGCGCCAAGGCCTGACCCCATGCTCGGGGGGTCGGCTCGTCTCGGACCACTCGCTGCGCACCCTCGCAGAGAAGATCCAAGTCCTGGAGGATCGCTTCGGAATCGCCCGCCTTCTGGGAGCAGCCGCAGGCCAGTACCAGCACCAACCGAGCCGAAGGCGGAATGCGCATCGTAGCCGACACCTCCTCCTTGCAGGGTACGGCGCACCGGCTTGTGCCTAGTGCCCGAACGCGGGAATACGCGACCCGCGCGGGTCAGTTTCCCACGACATGGGATGTCGGTCCGCCTGCGTTCTCGGAGCAGCGCGGACTAGCCGGCCACCGTCCGCATTCTGCACAGGCCGCGCGGCCGTTGGGCGCGGGCTCACTCGCGGAGCGCCGCGCCCCTCGCTTCGGCCTTCTCCCACATGCGCAGGTAGCCCTCGGCGGAGCGGAAGAGCGGCTCTAGGTCCTCGTCGGTGACGCCGTCGTTGCGGGCGTCCTCGATGAGCTCGGCGAGCAGGCCGATGTGGAGCATGCCCTCGTTGTCGAAGTCGACGGTGCGCTCGCCGAGGTGGGGCTCGGTGAACGTGACGTCCCCGCGGTAGGAGTCGAACGGGTAGGTGATGCCGTTCGACTGCGGGCCGTCGCAGCGGCTGTGCTCGCCGAAGCGGGGCCGCGGGCCGCCGGCGAAGCCGTTGAGGTCGAAGCCGAAGCCCTCCGCCGGGTAGCCGCCGTGCGCGACGATGAGGTCGATCCGCGCGCGCAGGCCGTCGCCCATCGCGCCGGGCCGGTCGGGCGCGCCGCAGCGGCCGAGGCCGGTCTTGGAGACGCCGCCGAGCTCGTAGACGAAGCCTTCGTAAGTGTTGCCGTGCGTGCCGGCCGCCGGGTAGTCGCTCTCGGCGAGGATCTCGTAGGCGCGCACGTACGAGCGGCGCGGCAGGTGGTCGACCTCGACGATCATCCCGCGGCGCATCATTTCCCGGATCAGCGTCTCGCCGAGCGGCGTCAGGCCGGCGCTCTGGCAGTAGTCGCCCTCGAGCGGAGGCTCCTGGAGCTCCTCGAGGAACGGGAAGAGCGCGGCGATCGGGTCGTCGGCGAAGCCGCTCATGTCGTTCGGGGCGGGCGCCAGGTAGTCGTCGCGCGGCATGTTGATCCCGCCGAACGTGACGTTCCCGCGATCGAAGACCGATCGCACGGCGGGGCAGTCCTCGACGAAGCTCGACCAGTGGCCGCTGTTGATGAAGCTGCCGATCTGACCGACGTTGCGGTCGCCGTCCCCCGCCGAGAACGCGTTGTCGAGCTTGTGGACCGGGAAGATCGCGCGGACGCCCAGCGCGTGGTAGCGGTCGAGCTCTGCGCGCACGTGCGCCTCGTCGCAGACCGGGAAGCCCTCGCGCGGCGTGAGGAAGCAGTCGAAGAGGTTCGAGGTCTCGATGCCGAGCACGACCGCGAGCTTGCCCTCTTCGATCACGGCCCGCGCGTCGGCGGGGCTCGTCACGATGCGGAACCAGCCGAGGCCCGGCCCGCCCCACTGCGCGTCGACGTAGCGTTCGAGCGCGTAGGCCTCCGCGATCTCGCGGTCGACCGCGACCATGTCGTTGCACGAGTAGCGGGTCGGCTGCGCGCCGATGCCGGCGATGAAGTCGCAGAGCACCGAGTTCGACGTCGCGTGCTGGACGAAGAGCCGTAGGCCCGCCATCCACGCGCGCTCGAGCCAGCGGTAGTACATGGTCTGGTGCGTGGAGCTGCCCCAGGACTTCGGCCAGTCCGTGAAGGTCGGGTAGCCGTCGGTCGCGTGGTCGGGCTCGGGCGTCCTCCCGTTCACGATGACGGGCAGGGCCACGTCCGGGTCGAGGTCGAGGTCGCCCGCGAACGCGTAGCCGATGAGGTCGCGGCGGCCGTCGACGCCGTGGAAGGGCTCGCAGCTCCCGAGCGCGTGCTCGACGCCGAGCCGGTGGAACGGCGAGCCGTGGAACATACCGGCGCCGCCGAAGCCGAAGTTGGTGAAGAGGTGCGCGTGCGACTCCACGATGCCGAAGACCGCGCCGTCGTCCCAGGGGCGCGGGTCGACCGTGCCCTCGGCGTCGAGCGTGAGCTCGGGGTGCTCGGCGCAGCCCGCCTCGGGGTAGAGTGCGATCACGGCGGCGCCGGCCTCGTCCTCGGTGAGCCCGGAGGTCGTCAGGTACTGGCCGGTCGCGTAGCTCCGGAGCTGGAAGCGATCGGGGTCGTGCGCCGACGGCTCGAGCTCCCACTCGGCCGGCGAGCGGTAGGTGTCGTCGAGGAGCAGGAGGTCCGACAGGAGCTCCTCCTCGCGCCCGAGCGTCCCGTCGCGGGCGACGAGGTAATGGCCCTCGCCGTCGTAGAAGAGGTAGGTGCCGAGGTCGGACGCCTGCATCCGGAAGCGCGCGGCCGACTCGAGGTCGGTCGCCGCGAACCGGAACGCCGTGCCGCGCCGCGTCGCCGCGAGCCAGCGCGTGTTCGTGCTGCCCGGCTCGGTCGCGTCCATCGCCCAGCAGCCGCCCGCGAACGAGTGGACGCCGTCATGCGGCGGCGCGGGCGGCCGCTCGACGTGCTCCACCGCCGCGTCGCACGCGGCGAGCGCGAGCGCCGCGCACAGCGCGAGCCGGGCCTGGCAGGACGGGGCCATCGGAGCGAACGCTACGGCAAGGGACGCCGCGCTGTCGAGCGAGGGGCGCCGACGTCAGGGTTCGGTGGAGACCAGCACCGGGGTGGCGTGGACGTCTTCGCCGTCCCGGAAGACGTCGTTCGTCTCCATGAAGTTCTGGCCCCAGCAGTACACCTCGCCGGCGTCCGTGAGCGCGCAGGTGAGCGCCGCGAGCCCGGCCGCGATCTGCCGGACGCCGGTGAGCGGGAGCTGGTACGGGGCGTCGGTGGCCAATTCGTCCAACACGCCGTTGCCGATCGCGCCGTTCCCCTGCCAGCCCCAGCACTTCACCGTGCCGTCCCCGAGCAGCGCGCAGGCGTGGCGCTCTCCGGTCACGACCTTCGTCGCGTCTGCGATCCCCGCGACGAGGCGCGGCGCGGTCTCGGTCGTCTCCAGCGGGACTCCCCCGCCGATCTCGCCGCCGTCGTTGTACCCCCAGCAGTAGACCATCCCCCCGGCGTTCGCCGCGCAGGTGTGGTTGCCGCCGGTCGCCACGTCGTCCACCTCGCCGGGCACGTCGACCTCGGTCGCCCACGCGCGGTCCACGTTCGTCGTGTCGCCGAGCGCGCCTCCGCTGTTGTCGCCCGCGCAGAAGAGCCTACCGTCCACGAGGAGGAAGCAGACGTGGTGGTCTGCCGGGGCGATCCCATCGAGCGCCTCGAGCGGCCACGACTCGCTGCCGTCGAACCGCTGGACGGGCACGTCGAACGCCGTCGTCTCCGCCGCCGTGCCGGCAGCCGCCTCCCCGTGGTCGTTGCGCCCCCTGCAGTAGGCATGACCCAGCGTGGCGACGCACACGTTCGCGAAGCCGGCGGCCACGGACAGGATGGGTTCCGAGTAGACGGTCCGAGGCGTGTTCACGATCATCTCGCCCGAATCGTCGATCATCGCGTCCCAGTTCGCGCCCCAGCACACGACCGTGCCGTCGCTCAGCTTGGCGCACGTCGTGAGCCCCCGGGCCGTGAGCTGCTGGGCGGGCGCCCCGAGGGCGACTACGGCGGCCGCGTGGTCCGTGAGCGGCAACCCGTTGCCGATCTGACCGTACTGGTCCCCTCCCCAGCAGAACACCTCGCCCATCTCCCGACGCGCGCACACGTGCGCGATGCCCACCGCGATCTCCACGACCGGGTCCGGCGCCACAGCGGCGTCGTCGTCACCGGCGTCGTCGCCCCCGTCCGTGCCGCCGCCGTCCGTGCCGCCGCCGTCCCGCGGGGCGTCGGCGGCCGCGCCGTCGGTGGGGCCGCCGTCGGCGCCGCCGTCACGGCCGTCCCCGAGCGTGCACACGCCGTCCACGCGCCTCGCGCCGTTCTTGCAGTCGTCCTCGTACACGCAGCCGCCGGTCGCGAAGGCACAGACGAGGGTGACGAGGACGGCGAGCCGCATCAGAAGCTCCACCCGAGATCGAGCCCGGCGCCGCGGGCCGAGACGGTGGGCGCGGAGCCCTCGGTGTCCTCGCCGCCCCCGAGGACGAGCCAGAGCACCGCCCCGGCGACGGCCGCGAGGCCGAGCCCGCCGTACACGGCCACCGGGACCCACGCGGGCTTCCGCTCTTCGACGCACGTGCCCCCTTCCTCGGTGAGGCAGTCGTCCGCGGAGGCGACCCCGAGGATCGCCGCGGTCACGCCCGCGAGCCCCGCCGCGCCGAGCGCGATCGGCAGGACGACCGGGGTTCCTCCGCCCGAGCCCTCTCGATCCGGGGGCGGGAGGGTCTCCTGTCCGCCTCCCCCCGGCTCCGCCGACCCGTCGGGCGGCGGCTCCTCGCCGGACGGCGCCTCCCCTCGCGCCTCGGCGTCGGCCACGGCGCGGCGGAGCACCTCCACGCGCACCTCCACGTCGCGCCGCCGCGGGTGCTCCGGCGTCTCCTCGAGGAACTGCTCGAAGGCCCCGAGGGCCTCGCGGTCGCGGCGCAGGCGATCGGCGGCGATGCCGATGTTGTACAGGAGCGCCGACCGGTGGCTCAGCTCGTAGGCGCGCTGGAAGTAGCCGAGCGCCTCTTCGTAGCGCGCGTTGTCGAAGGCCGTGCTGCCGGCCGTGAAGAGCGCCCGCGCCTCCTCGTCGAGCCCCTGCGAGCCCGACGGAGGGTCTCCCTCCTGGGCCCGGGCGACGGGAGCGGCGCCGCCGGCGACCGAGAGGACGGTGAGGACCAGCACGAGACACCGGGCCGCGGGACGCTGCATTCGGCGCGATGGTGCCAAAACGCGCTGCCGAAGTCGAGGCTACCGCCGCGCCACCCGGACGCCGTGCGCCTCGAGGACGCGCGCCGCCTCGCCGAGCGCCGCGTCGCTCGGGGGCCGGACGCCCGCGTGTGGATAGGAGAAGCCGTGGAGCGCCGCCTTGGCCGCCGCGAGCCGGTGGAACGGCTGGAGCGTCACCGGCGGAACGCGGGTCCTCCGCCTCAGCCAGCGCGCGATGGCCCCGAGGTCGTCCCGATCGGCGTTGAACCCCGGGACGACCGTGACGCGCAGCTCGATCTCGACGTCGGCGGCGAGCAGGGCGTCGAGCGTGTCGAGGAGCGCCGCGCAGTCGACCCCCATGGCTCGACGGAGCTTCTCGGGATCGCAGTGCTTGAGATCGAACAGGACCCGGTCGGCCCGCCGGGCCAGCTCGGGCACGTGCCGCGAGGGGAAGAGGCCCGCGGTCTCGACGGCGACGTGGACGTCCTCGGCCCTCAGCATCGCGGCGCACTCGAAGAGGAAGTCCGCCTGCAGCATGGGCTCTCCCCCGGAGAACGTGACGCCGCCGCCCGTCCCGGCGAAGAAGTCGGCGTCCGCGAGCACCTCCTTCACGAGCTCCTCCGCGCTCGGGTCCCTGCCCACCATGCGTCTCGCCTCGGAAGGGCAAGCCTCGACGCATCGCCCACACGCCAGACATCCGTCGCGCCAGCGCTCGGGCTCCCCGAGCGACCAGGCGCCCGGGTTGCGGGGACACGCCTCGACGCATCGGCCACACCGGATGCAGCGCTCGGCGTCGAAGGCGATCTCTCGCCCGCGGGAGACGCCCTCCGGGTTGTGGCACCACGGGCAGCCGAGGGCGCAGCCCTTCAGGAAGACGACCGTGCGCAAGCCCGGACCGTCGTGGACACATCCCCTCGAGACGTCGAAGACCCGTCCCCGCAGCGTCAACCGCCTCTCCCGAGCTCGGCGCGCGCGATGATGTCGTCCTGGATGGAGCGGCCCAGGTCGGTGAAGCAAGCGGAGTAGCCCGACACCTTGACGATCAGGTCGCGGTAGCGCTCGGGGTGGCGCTGGGCGTCTCGGAGCGTCTCGGTCGAGACGAAGTTCGGCTGCAGGTGCATGCCTCCCATCGCGAAGTACGTCCTCAGCATGGACGCGAAGGTGGCGAGGCCCCGCTCGTCCTCGATGAAGCTCGGGTGGAAGCGGACGTTCAGCGCGATGCCCGAGGACGCCTGAGCCGGCGGAATCCTGGCCGCGCTGCGCATGCAGGCGTGTGGACCGCCTCGGGGCTCGACCAGGTTGCTCGGCGACACGCCGTTCGAGATCGGAGCACCCCGCCGCCTCCCGTCGGGCGTCGCGCCCACGAACAGCCCGTCGACGACGTGGTTGCCGAGCGAGAAGTAGGCGACCCGGTACCGGCCTCCGCGCACGTTGCGCCGTCCTTCGAGGTGGGCGTGGATACGGCCGATGAGGCGCAGCGCCAGGGCGTCCGCCTTCGGATCGCCGGTGCCGTACTTGGGCGGTCCGTGCAGGATGCGCTGGCGGAGCACCTCCCGGTCCCGGAAGTCGGCGAGGACGGCGTCGACGAGCTGTCGGAGCCCGATCTCCCGCCGGTCGTAGACGAACGCCTCGACCGCGAGCAGCGAGTCGACGAGCGTCGCGAGCCCGCGGACGTCGACGGATGTGAAGTCGTACTTCGCGCCGCCCCGGGTGACGTCCCTCGCGCGTTCGATGCAGCCCTCCACCAGCGCCGACACGTAGGGGGCCGGGAGCAGCTCCTCGTGCGCCTGGTCCTTGCCGGCGATGGCCCGGACCATCGTGTCGAGCTGATGGGAGAGCTGCCGGTCGAAGGCGGACATCAGCGCTTCGAACGTGTCGAAGGTGGCGGGATCGCCGCTCTCGTAGCCCCGCTGCTGTCCGGGCGCTCTCGGCGGGCAGGCGCCGTTGGTGAGGGTGAGCATCAGCACGGCGGGCAGCACGAGGTCGTGACCCGCCACGCAGCCCTGGGTGTCGCCGTGGCCGCACGTCTCGACGCAGCCCACGATGGTGTACTTCCGCGCGTCCTCGGGGGAGTAGCCGTCGGCGAGGAGCCCGGGGACGATCGCCTCGTCGTTGTAGAACGCGATCCCGTTCGTGTGTCGGAAGACCTCGCTCGCCCGGCGCAGGAAGCCCGCCGGTGTGCCGTCGTGGACGCGGACGCAGAGCTGGTTGACCGCACCGCGCATCTCCGCGTAGGCGTCGAGGACGAGCTCGGACAGCTCGTTCGTGGCGTCTTCGCCGGCCGGCGTGTGGCCTCCGATCGTGACGCAGTGCTGGCTGTTGCCGAGGACCGCGTTCGACTCCATACCGACCTCGGGCGTCGGGCTCACGTTGGCCGACAGCTTGAGGAAGTACTCCTGCACGAGCGCGACGACTTCCCGCCGGTCGAGCGCGCCCGACTCGATGTCGCGCACGAACAAGGGGTAGAGGTACTGGTCGATCCGTCCCACCCCGAAGACGTCCATCGTGCCGAACTGGATCTCACCGACCACCTGGGCCATCCACGCCGACTGGAGCGCCTCGTGGAAGGTCCGGGCCGGCTCACGCGGGACCCGCCGGCAGTGAACGGCGATGCGCTCGAGCCTCCGTCGCTCCCCGGCGCCGGCGGCGCTCTTCGCCTGCGACTCGGCCAGGTCGGCGAACCGCTCCGAGTAGCGCATCGCAGCCTCGAGGCTGATGACGACCGCCTCGAGGAACGCCCTGCCACCGGCGTCGTCGGGCTCCTCGGCCGAGAGCCGCGCGAGCCGCTCGCGCGCCCTCTGTGCGAGCGCGTCCATCCCGACCTCGATCACCGTGTCGAGGCCGATGGTCAGGTGCCCTTGCACGTCGTGGCAGTAGACGGCGGGCGTGGGGTTCGCGTAGGCGAGCTCGAACCGCAGCCCGGCGAGGTTCCGCAGCCGCCGCAGGCTCGGCCGGGCGCGCAGGTTCGCTCCCAGGATCTTCCCGAGGCTCTCCTTGCCCACGTAGCGGACGAACCGGATCGCGTCGAGCCACCCGCGCGGCGTCGGTCGGGTCGAGACGATGCCGGCGCGCGCCCACTTGCGGGCCTTCTCGTCGTGCATCGTCCGCCCGTCCCAGTAGGGGAGGATCTCGTCCCAGAAGCACCTCTCGTCCGCCGCGGAGATCCGGAAGGGCTTGGCCTTCCGATCGAGGACGTCGAGCTCCATCTGCAGGACGCGCAGGAAGTCGCCCCGATCGACCGACAGCGGGGTCGAGAGGAAGCGCTCCGTCTTGCTCCCGGCGAGGTGCTCGTCGGGGTAGATGAAGATGCGCTGCGTGTCGAGCGTCCGCTCGAGCGCGAGCGCCGCACGCAGCGCGGGGTCGAGCCCCTCGGTCTGCCGGTACACGTCGGTGTAGCAGCGGGCACGCGCGAGGCAGATCTCGTAGTCCGCCCCGTGCAGGCGCTCCTTCATCCGGCGGATGCGGGGCGCCGGCTCGTCACGGGGTGCGGCGGACGTGGCCGATGCTCGGGCGGCCTCCCGTTCGTGACGAACCGTCTCGTACCCCATGGCAACCTCCACCGTGTATTCTGCGGCCGTCCGTGACGAGAAGGTAGCCGATGAGCCCGAGCTTCGTTCCCCTCGAGGATCCGCCGTCGTTTCAGCGCTGGGCGGCGGCGCAGTGGCGCCGGCCGAACGACTCCACGATCTACGGCGCCACGGAGATCGACATGGCGAGGTCCCTCGAGCTCGTCGAGCGGCTGCGGGAGGAGTGGGGAATCCGGGTCACGGTCACCCACCTCGTCACCAAGGCGCTCGCCCTCGCCATCGCCCGCCATCCACGGTCGAACGCGAAGGTGCGGTTCTGGGGGAAGCTCGAGCGGCGCACGACCGTGGACATCATCGTCCTCGTCGCCGGCGAGGACGGAGACCTGTCGGCCCACCGGATCGCGGCGGCGGACGAGCTGCCGCTGCGCGACCTGTGCACGCAGGTCATCGAGGCGAGCGAGCGCATCCGCCGCGACGCCGACCCCCAGTTCAGGCAGAGCCGGGACCTCGTACGCCGGATCCCCTGGTGGCTCATGCGTCCGTTCCTCTCCGTGGCGAGCCTGTGCATGAACGAGCTGCACATCGACCTGTCCCGGATCGGTCTACCGGTCGACCTGTTCGGCGCCGGCATGGTCACCAGCCTCGGCATGCACGGGATCGACGAGGGATACGCGCCGTTGACGCCCATCGGCCGCATCATGGTGGACGTCCTCGTCCCGCGCGTCCGGCAGAGCGTCTGGGTCGAGGACGGCGAGATCACGATCCGCCCGACGCTCAAGCTCTGCGCCACGTTCGATCATCGGGTGATCGACGGCGTGCAGGCCGCCCGGCTGGGGGCCGAGATCCGGGCCCTGCTCACCGATCCCGACGGCCTGCTCTGAACGGCGGCCGCCGTCGGGCTCGCCGGTTGTGAGCCGATGTCTCGGCCGGTAGGGTTGCGCCCATGACGACGGGGAAGCAGGCGATCCTGGTGCTCGCCGTGGTGACGAGCGGCTGCGGCGCGTGCGCAGAGGGTGAAGAGGTGCCGGGAGACCCGACGCGCTTCGACCCGGTCGCGGCGTACGAGGACATGGCGCGGCGCGCCGGCTCCGGCGCGGAGCTCGTGCAGCTCTCCGCCCACGGTGTGCGCAGCGACGGGACGGTCGACCTCGAGCAGGACACCTTCCGTGCGACCGTCGACTACTACTTCGAGAGGACGGCCGCCAAGCCCGACGACGCGCCGCCCGTCGGAGCGGGCGGCGCCGAGCACTGGCACCAGCGCATCCAGATCGAGCTGAGGCGCGCGGGGCACGCCGGCGAGGAGACCGACGAGCACGGCACGCGCCAGGTCACGACCAAGGGGCTACGGCAGATCGTCTCGGGGCCCGAGAGCGGCCCGGTTCGCGACGCGGTCCTGCCGCCCCCGCGCTGCAGCTTCGCCGACCTGTGGGAGCACGCGAGCGCCCGAGGCGCCCCGTCGGGCGCCGTCGCCACGATCAGGTACATCGGCGACGGCTACGAGCTCAGCATCGCCGGCACGGACGTGTCGGTCCGCTTCTCGGTGGACTGCGTCCCCGCGGAGGACTGAGCTCGGGGAGCTCGCCTCGGACGGGCTGGCGCGCTCAGCCGCCCGCCGGCCGGCGCCAGGCGAGGGAGCCGGTCGGGGTGGGGCGGGTGTGGGCCAGCCGAAGGAGCGCCTGGCCGAGCTCGTCGAGACACTCGGCGGCGGCCACCGCGCCGGTGAAGGGACCCTGCTCGTCGGGCGCATGGACCACGGTGGCCGACGTGCTGCGCTGCCAGAGGGTGATGGCCCCTGCCGGGCCGACACGATGCAGCGCGAAGCGGAACACCGCGCTCTCGGCGACGCCCTTGACCGAGGCGGACACGGAGGTGCGCTCGATGATCACGTTGCCGTGCTGCGACCGCGAGCCGCTCGCGAAGACCCTCCGGAAGTCGGTCACGTAGAAGTGACGCACCTCCATGGTCATGACGTAGTCGAGCTGGTGGCGGCGCGCGATCTCGGGCAGGTCCGCCGGCTCCCACGAGCGAACGGGGACCGGCACCACCTCGGCGAAGATGCCGGTCCGCGCGGTCACGTCGAGGGCGTGGCTCGCGAGCTGGGTGGCCACCGTGTGCTCGGGGAAGTAGATGACCGATCCCTGGAGCCCGAGCCGCCGGTCGCTCTGGACCACGGCCCCCTCCGTGGAGCTCACCCAGGCGCCGCCCGCCAGCATGACGAACTGGGGATCCGGCCGGTCCCCGTCGCGCTCGGCCTCGGGCCGCGCGTCCCGTGGCGGCAGGAAGCCCACCCGGATCGGGAGCGTGGCTGGGGCACTCGGGACGGGGCGGGGGGCGACCTCGAGGGGGATGCGCTGGGCGCAGCCGGCGGCGACGACGAGGACGACGATCACGAGAGACAGGTGGCGGTTCATCACGCTCCCTCCAGCAGGCGGCCGAAGCGGCCGCCCAGCAGATCCGAAAGCACTCGGCGCACGCTCACGTGCGCGAGCGCCGGCGGCGTGGCCTCGCGCAGGCCGGCTCGCGCCGCGCCCGCGTAGAGGCCGTGGAAGACGAGAGCCCCGTCACGCCGGTAGAGCGACACCTCGAGCGCGAGCGCCATCACGTGCTCGCCCACGGCGTCCGAGAGCTCGTGCACGTCGTGCTCGACGCGGATGATGTGGGACCGCAGGAAGAAGGGCGCGGTCCCCGAGTCGGTGGCGCCGAGCTCGCAGTAGCTCGCCAGACTCTCGACCGTGACCCCGGCCTCGAGGAGACCGGCCACGAGCGCCTCGTGCACGACCTGCTCCTTCGCTTCGGGCGCGTCCTGCGGGAGGAAGCCCGAGACGTCGCCGTCCTGTGTGCGGAGCCCGCCGGGGCCGGGAGCCTCCATCTCCGGGCGGCAGACCGCGACGGACGCGGCCTGGGCCAGCCGTGGCAGGGGCGCGGTCGGCCCCTCGCGCACGTCCTCGAGGGCGTCGTGGTCCGGGTTCGGATAGGTGCGGTGGCCGACCCGGGTGTCGAGACGTACGTAGCAGCCGCTCGACAGCACGAGGAGGCCGGCGGCGAAGAAGGCACGAAACGCGATGGAGGTGCTTGCCATGGTTCCTCTCCTCGGTCTTCAGAAGATCCGGTAGTCGACGCCGGCGGTGACCCGGACACGCTCGTCGCGGAAGACCCACGACGCCTCGACCTGCACGAACAGCCGGTGGGCGACGGGCACCGACACCCCGCCGCCGGCGAAGAGCCGCCCCTCCGGCAGGACGCCGAGCGGTGCGTAGAGGCCGACGTCGTCGATCTCGAGGAGCCAGATCGGGAACAGGACGCTCACCGCCGGCTTCTCGGTCTGGAACGGCGACTCGGTGACCGCGACGCCCAACGAGAACATCATGAAGAGGCGCGACAGCACACAGCCCGTGTACGCGAGGCTCCCGTCGTCGTAGACCCCGCTCTGCGCGCAGACCTCGAGGGTGACCATCGGCGGCGGGAGCGGCTGGTGCTCGGCCTCGTGCGAGAAGAGGCGCTCGTACTCGGGGCTCAGCTCGGTCTCGGGGACCGCCTGCGGACCCTGCGCGAATCCCTGGGCGGGAAACCCGGCCGAGCCGGCCAGCGCCGCCACGAGCCCGGCGAATCGGAACGCTGTCGTGCGATTCATGCGCCCCTTATCGGAGCGAGCCAAGCGCGGTTGCGTCCATCCTGACACGGAGTGGCAAGTTGCGACGCCGAGGCGGGTCGGCTCGCCCGTTGGTGCCCGCCCCGGCCTCGAACCTGCGCGACGCGCGGGTTTCCGGGCCGGCACGCGGGTTGCTGTTTGCCTGCCGATGGGCAACGCGCCGATCCTCCTGGTCATCGAAGACGGGCCGCTCCGCGACCGCCTCCGGGGCGAGCTGCGGCGGCGGCACCGGTCCGTGATCTCCACCGATCCCCACCGGCCGTGGGACGCCCTACGCCGCTCGGTCCGGCCAGGCGTGGTCGTGCTCGAGGAGCTCTCGAGCCTCGGGTTCCCGAGCAGCCTCGAGCGGATGCTGCCCTGGCTCGCGGAGTGCCGCGTCCCGACCATCGTGCTGGCGACGCCGTTCGACGCGCTGTCCGCGCCCGGCGCCCGGGTGGACTTCGTCATGACGCCCGTGAGCTTCGGCGCCCTGCTCGGGCTCGTGCTCGAGCGCGTGAAGGACGCGCCGGCCGAGGAGCCGGTCGCCGCCTGGTGCGCGTGAGCTCCGCACGGCGACCTTGCGTTTCCGGGGGAAACCGTCTACCTCGCGCCCGTCATGGGCACGGTCAAGGACTTCATCAGGCACCACTACCGCCACTTCAACGCCGCCACCGTCGTCGAGGCGGCGGAGGCCTGGGAGCGCCACCTCGCCGGGGGCGGGAAGATGCTCCTCACGATGGCCGGCGCGATGAGCACCGCCGAGATGGGGCTCGTGATCGCCGAGCTGATCCGGAAGGAGAAGATCCACGGCATCTCGCTCACCGGCGCGAACCTGGAAGAGGACGTCTTCAACCTGGTCGCGCACGAGAGCTACGAGCGCATCCCCGACTGGCGGGCGCTGACTTCCGAGCAGGAGGAGGCGCTGCGCGAGCGCGGCATGAACCGCGTCACCGACACCTGCATCCCCGAGGAGGAGGCGATGCGGAAGATCGAGGCGCACATGCTCGAGCTCTGGGCGGACGCCGACCAGAAGGGCGAGCGGTACTTCCCGCACGAGTACTTCTACCGCCTGCTCCTGAGCGGGAAGCTGAAGGGCTCGTACGAGATCGACCCGAAGGACTCGTGGCTCGTCACCGCGGCCGAGCGCAAGCTGCCCCTGTTCGTGCCCGGCTGGGAGGATTCGACGCTCGGCAACATGTTCGTGGCCGCGGTGGAGCGCGGCGACGTGAAGAGCTTCGGCGTGGTGCGGAGCGGCCCCGAGTACATGCACTCGCTGATGAAGTGGTACCTGGCCAACCAGGAGGAGAGCTCGGTCGGCTTCTTCCAGATCGGCGGCGGCATCGCGGGCGACTTCCCGATCTGCGTGGTCCCGATGATCCACCAGGATCTCCAGCGCGAGTGCCGCTACTGGGGCTACTTCTGCCAGATCAGCGACTCGACCACGAGCTACGGCTCCTACAGCGGCGCGGTCCCGAACGAGAAGATCACCTGGGGCAAGCTCGACCCGACGACCCCCCGCTTCATCATCGAGTCCGACGCGACCATCGTCTTCCCGCTGATCGCGGCCTACCTGCTGGACATGTGAGCGCCCCTCGCTGGTGCGGAACCGGAGCGAAACGCCCCGCGTCCTGCTATCCTCGGCGGGCGACGTGGCGCGATTCCTACTGCGATACTCGAACGGTCAGGTCCTGCTCTCGCAGGGAGACTTCACGCTCGGACGGAGCCAGGAGTGCGGCCTGCCGCTCGACGACGAGAAGGTCTCCCGGCACCACGCCGTCCTCCACGTGGGCAACGACGAGCTGACGGTCGAGGACCTCGACAGCCGGAACGGCGTCTTCGTGAACGGCGAGCGCGTCCAGAAGCAGCATCACCTCGCCCACGGCGACGTGCTGACCATCGGCAAGCAGCAGCTCTACGTCATCGAGGAGGGCGAGCGGCAGCGACGCGCGGACATGCCCACCGTGACGTCCCCCGAGGAGTCGGAGGAGCTCAAGCGCGAGCTGGCGCGTTCCGAGAGCAGGCTCGACCGGCTCAGCAAGCGCGAGCTCGAGGTGCTGCGGCTGCTTGCCCTCGGCCACACGCACAAGGAGATCGCCCAGCAGCTCGGGGTCAGCGTCAAGACCGTCGAGACCTACCGCGCGCGGGTCGCCGAGAAGCTCGAGATCCGGAGCCGGGCCGATCTGGTCCGGTACGCGCTGACGTCCGGGCTGCTCGAGTGATCCCGAGCGCTTGCGCGCGCTGTGCAGACCTCGTGTCGGGGATCGCCCCGACGCTTGTCCGGGTCTGACCCCACGAAGAAAGTGGCGCTTTTCGGGGAGCATCCCGATACCGCGGGTAGGCCGGAGGAGCCAACCTGGGGGCATGCAGCACTTCATCGCACCCCTGGTCCTCGCCGGCCTGCTCACCTTCCCGAGCGCCCCCGCGGCGATCCACGTCCCGGAGGTGACCGTGGAGGCGGCTCACCGCCAGGACGTGTACGTGCCGATCAAGTACGTGACCACCGTCGTGTCGGCCGAGCCCGAGCTGTCGCTCGAGACGCCGCGGCCCGAGGAGTGGATGCCGCGGCTGCGCCGGTGCAGCCGCCGCGGTGCGCGGCGCTTCTGTGACGGGCCCCGCATGGTGCCCGTGCCGCACGGCGAGGCCGCCGAGCGCGCCGAGCGCCTGGGGCTCGGCACGACGCGCGCGGTGTCGCAGCTCATGCTGGGGCGGCCGGACCCCGCCTGGGTCGACGCGGTGGAGAGCAAGACGCACGAGAGCATGTGCTTCCCGGTGGACGGCGGCCGGCTCGGCCGTGGCGTCGGCTTCGTTCGCCGCGTCGAGCTCCGGCACGTGCGTCACGACGGCGTGGACATCGGGGCGGTGCCCGGCACGCCGGTGCGCGCGGTCGAGGACGCGATCGTCGCCTACGCCGACAACGGCGTGAGCGGCTACGGCAACCTCGTCGCGCTCTTGCACGCCGACGGCTCGACGACGTTCTACGCCCATCTTCGCGCGAGCTACGTGTTCGCGGGCCAGCGGCTCGCCCGCGGCCAGGTCCTCGGGGAGGTGGGCTCGACCGGCCTTTCGTACGCCCCCCACCTGCACTTCGAGTGGCGGTTGAACGGCCACCCGCGAAACCCCGTCCCACGGTTCCAGGAGATCCCCGACCCCGCCCCGATCGAGCGCGACGGCGCCGTCATGCTGGCGCGGGCGAGCTGACGTTCCCGGATCGCGGCGGTGATCGTCGAGCTGCCTCCCGGCGCGTCAGGGTGACGCTCGAGGGGCCGCCGAGGCCGTAGCTGCTAAGATGCGGGGACGTGGCGAAGGGATTGGCCGAGGTCCTGCGGTTCGGCCGCTACGAGCCGCTCTTCCGCATCGGCATCGGCGGCATGGCCGAGGTCTACGCGGCCCGGATCCGTGGAGAAGCGGGCTTCCAGAAGCTGGTCGGTGTCAAGCGGATGCTGCCGCACCTCTCCGGCGACCAGAAGTTCGTCGACATGTTCCTCGACGAGGCGCGCCTGGCCGCCGCCATCACGAGCCCACACGTCGTGCAGACGCTCGACCTCGGGCGCGCCGACGACGACTCGCTCTACATCGTGATGGAGCTGGTCGTGGGCATGACCCTCACCGACGTGCTCCGCCACCAGCGCGAGCGCGGAGAGCTCGTGGACCCCGGCATCGCCCTCGAGCTGATCGCCCAGGCCGCGCAGGGCCTCGACGACGCGCACGAGGCGCGCACGCCGGACGGGACGGCGCTGCACCTCGTCCACCGCGACGTCTCGCCACAGAACATCCTCGTCGGGCTCGACGGGCGGGCGCGCGTGAGCGACTTCGGCATCGCCCACGCCGTGTACCTGCGGCGCACGCACACGCAGGTGGGCGAGAAGAAGGGCAAGTTCAGCTACTTCTCGCCGGAGCAGTCCTACGGGCAGCCGCTCGACCGACGGTCCGACATCTTCTCGCTCGGCATCGTGGCGTGGGAGCTGGTGTCGGGCGAACGGCTGTTCAAGGGGAAGCAGACCGAGGCGACGCTCGCCGTGAGGGAGAAGCCCATCCCGGCGGCCAACGAGGTCCGGCCGGAGCTGTCGAAGGAGGCCTCCGACGCGATCATGCGCGCGCTCGACCGCGATCCCGACCGCCGGTACGCGACCGCAGCGCAGATGGCCGCGGCGCTCCGGCGCGCCGCCCTCGCGCTCGGCGACCCGGTGACGCCCCGGGCCATCGGGCAGTTCGTGCAGGAGGTCGGGGGCGCGAGCCTGCGGCGCATGCAGGCGCGCATCGCCGGCGGCGGCGACGACCCGCGCTCCGGCACGGCCGTGCTCCCGGTCGAGGCGGAGGGGACCGACGCGCTCGTCAGCCAGGACCTGCTCGACGTCGGGACGTGGTCCACCGGGGTCGAGGCGCTCGGTGGTCGGTCGGCGCAGGACGCCGACCCGACGGTGATCCCCGGCGCCGCCGGGCACACCCTCGAGGAGCTGCCCACGGTCCAGGTGGCGGCGGTGGGCGCACACGCGCCCCACGCGCTCTCCCCGACGCAGGTGGCCCTCGCGCCCGACACCACGCCCGCGCTCCTCGAACGAGCGCCGCCGGCCCGGCGCTGGTGGGCTTTCGCGGTCGCGGCGCTCGGGGTCGTAGCGGTCGCCGGGGGCGCGATCGCCGCCTGGGTCGCGGCCTCGGAGGACGGTGATCCGCCGGCCAGCGCGGCGGCGGTTCCGGAGCCGCCGCCGTACGTGCCGAGCGAGCCCGGGCCCGCGGACGCCGTCGAGCCGAGCCCCGAGCCGCCCGAGGAGAGGTCGGCGGCCGCCGCGCCGCCCGCCGCGACGGCGACCGAGCCGGCCGAGGCCGTCGAGCCCGCGCGAGAGGAGCCGCGACAGGCGCGCCGGCCCGCCCGCCGGGCCCCGAGGCGCCGCGCCGCCCGCCCGCGCGCATCGGCCGAACCCGCTTCGATGCGCGAGCCCGAGCCGCGGGAGCAGCCGACCCCGATGCGCGCGGGCTCGCCGCTCCCTGGCCTCGACGCCTTCGACCGCTCCGTCCAGCACTGAGAAATTCTGTATCCTGCGCCCCGTGGTCCGGCTCGCCGCAGCAGCCGCTCTCCTCGCCTGCCTGAGCCTCGCCTCACCTGCGGCCGCGCAGCGCTGGCGCGGTCCGGGGGCCGAGCCCACCGAGGCCGAGCTCCGAGAGGCGCGGGCGCTCTACCAGAGCGGCACCGAGGCGGTGGAGGCGCACCGGTGGTCCGCGGCGCTCACCTCCTTCGAGCGCAGCTACGCCCTGTCCGGAGCGAGCGTGGCGCTCTACAGCCTCGCCTACACGCTGCGCGTGCTCGGCCGATACCGCGACTCGCGCGACGCCTTCGCGCAGCTCCTCGACGAGCACACCGACCTCGAGCCCGAGATCCGCGAGGAGGCGGAGCGCCTGATGAACGAGGTCGCCGCCCAGATCGCGGTCCTCCGGCTCGCGGGGCTGCCCGAGGATCCGCCCCCGACGATCCTCCTCGACGGGGCCGAGGTCGAGGACACCGGCGAGCGGCCGCTCCCGCTCGAGAGCGATCCGGGCGAGCGCGCCTTGCGCGTCGAGGCGTCCGGCCTCGAGCCCTTCACGTGGCAGGGAACGCTCGCCCCCGGTGACCGCGTGACCGTGCCGGTGACCCTGGAGGAGGCGGGCGAGCCCGTCACCGCGAGCCCGGTGTTCTGGATCGCCGTCGGGATCAGCGTGATCGCGGCGGGCGTCGTGGTCGGCGCCATCGCGCACCAGAACGCGCAGCTCGAGCCGCGCACGCCGTTCCACGTGACGCTATGAGAGCGCTCGCACTCGCCATCGTGCTCGTGACGGGCTGCGCAGAGAACGCCATCCTGGAGGTGGAGCTGATGCTCCCGCCGGCCTCCGGCGCCGTGCGGCACGTCTTCGTGCAGACCCGCTCGGGCGAGGCCGAGTTCGAGGCCACGTGGTCGGGGAGCGGCTCGGTCGACGGGATCGTGCTCGCGGACGGAGCGCCGAGCCGGTCCGTGGTCAGCGTCGAGGCGGACGACGGCGCCGAGCTCGACGCTCCCCTCTCGCTCAAGATCCGCTACTGCACGACCGAGCGGTGCACGGAGGTCGCCGACAGCGACGCGCAGGAGGTCTGGGTGAGCGTCGAGCGCGCGTTCTACGAGGGGAGGTACACGCAGCTCGAGGTCGAGCTCCCGGCGGTCGGGGCGTGCTCGCCGCCGTGCGCGACCGAGCTGTCCTTCACGAAGTGCCAGGTCCGGGGCTGTCGGGCCGGCGACACCGTGATGTACTGTGATCGGGACGGCCGCCACTTCTGCGAAGAATGACCCGAGCCTCGCTCCTCTGGTTCCTCGTGCTGCTCGGCGCGTCGGCGTGCGACGCACCCGCCGAGCTGACGGTGGACCTGCGCACCGACTGGAAGCCCGGGCTGGACTTCGAGACGATCGTGGTCGAGCTGTCGACTGCGCCCTTCGACGAGGACGGCGCGGAGCCTGCGCGTTCGGTGGTGGTGGAGGTCGATCCGCTCGCCGACTTCATCTTCGGCCAGCGCATCGCCGAGCTCGACGACGTCCCGCTCGGGCGGAGCT
>JBDIVX010000079.1:0-33126 GCA_039794305.1 Candidatus Neutrinellum sp. | reverse complement strand
GGCCCGACGCGCACCCGCAGATCCCGGACGCCGGCGTTCGGGGCGTTTCTCCGGAGCGAGCCCAGGAGCTGCGGCTTGAGCATCTCGAGCTCGTGCGCCCACACGCTCGTCGCGGCGTGGATCGTCAGCACGCCCCGCGACAGGCGCACGGGCCGCGCGTTTTCGAGGACACGGGGCGGCACGGCCTTCTCCCACCACCGGAGGGCGCGGATGGCGCGTACCTCCTCGGGCTCCTTCGACGGATACACCTTGCCCACCAGCTCCCCGAGGGGCTTCGGCACGATCTTGTCCCGATCGCGGTGCCGGCTCACGAGCCCGAGCGTAGCACGCGGCGCCGATGCGCTATCGTCCCCGGGATGCCCCAGGTGGTGAAGGACGCGGGGGAGCTCGCGGCGCTGGTCGATCGCCTGCTCGGCGAGCCCGAGATCGCGGTCGACGTCGAGGGGGACGGCCTGTTCCGGTACCGCGCGCGGCTGTGCACGGTGCAGGTCGCCACCCGCGCCGAGGTCGTGGTCGTGGACACGCTCGCTCTCGACGACCTCGCGCCGCTCGCCCAGGTGCTCGGGCCGGACGGTCCACGCAAGGTGCTGCACGACGTGGGCTACGACGCCCGCCTGCTGGCGGACTACGGCATCCGCCTCGGCCGCGTGTTCGACACCGCGCTCGCGGCGCGCTTCCTCGGCGAGCCCTCGACCGGGCTCGCGGCCGTGCTCGAGCGGCGCTTCGGGCTCAGGCTCCCGAAGGAGCAGCAGCGGGCGGACTGGGGCAAGCGCCCCTTCACCGACGAGGCGCTCGGCTACCTCGCCGCCGACGTCCGGCACCTGCTCGCGCTCGGCGAGGCGCTCGAGGCCGAGGTGCGCGAGGCGGGCATCGAGGCCGAGGTGCGAGAGGAGAGCGAGTACCTGCTCTGGCGCGCGCTCACGGACGAGCCGGCGGACCGGCCGCCCTGGACGCGCATCAAGGGGCGCGACGAGCTCGGCGCGGTTGGGCTCGCGGTGCTGCGGGAGGTCGCCGAGGAGCGCGAGCGTGCCGCGCAGCGTCTCGACGTGCCGCCCTTCAAGGTCACGGGCAACCAGGAGCTGCTCGAGGTCGCCCGCCGGCGGCCCCGGACCCCCGCCGATCTGCAGCGGATCCGCGGCTTCGCACGGGGGCGGGCCCGCTCGCTCACCCGGGCCTTCCTCGAGGCGGTCCGTCGCGGAGAGGACGCGGGCGCGGTGCCCGCGGAGGAGAGCGCCGCCGCGCGCGAGCCCGCGCTCCCGCCCGAGGAGCGCGAGGCCCGCAAGCGTCGCCAGCGGGCGCTCTCGGGCTGGCGCGTCGCGGAGGCCGAGGCGAGAGGCGTGGACCCGCAGGTGGTCCTGCCGGGCCACTGCCTCTCGGACCTCGCGGCCCGCGGCCCCGACACCCTCGAGGACCTGCTCGCCATCCCCGGCCTCGGGGCCTTTCGCGTGGAGCGCTACGGCGAACGGCTGCTCGAGGTCTTGCAGACGCAGCTAGAGGCAGACGGAGCTACAGGCTCGCCTTCAGGAGGGCGAGCATGTCGTCCTCGGTGCAGGGGCGCGGGTTGAGCTTGTGGGTCGGGTCCTCGAAGGCCAGCTTCGCGAAGTGCGGAAGCTGGTCCTCCCGGACGCCGACCGCCGAGAGCCCCTCCGGCAGGCCTACCTTGCGCCGAAGCGCCCGGACGGCGCCCGAGCACTCGAAGCACAGCGTCTCGGCGTCGTCTCCGCGGACGCCCAGCGCCCGCGCGACGCGGGCGATCCGCTCCGGGACGGCCGTGCGGTTGAAGTCGATCACCGCCGGCAGGCAGAGCGCGTTCGCGAGCCCGTGGTGCAGGTCCAGCTCCGCGCCGAGCGGGTGCGCCAGCGCGTGGCAGGCGCCGAGGCCCTTCTGGAAGGCGACCGCCCCCATCATCGCGGCCTTCATCATGTTGCCGCGCGCCTCCATGTCCGTGCCGTCGTTGACCGCGCGTTCGAGGCTCTTGCCGCACAGCGCGATCCCCTCGAGCGCGATGGCGTCCGCCATCGGGTGATCACCCTTCGCGCAGTAGGCTTCGATGCAGTGCGTGAGCGCGTCGAAGCCGGTGGCAGCCGTCATCTTGGGCGGCATGCTCGTGGTCAGCTCGGGATCGAGGATCGCCACGTCCGGCATGAGACGCGGCGAGAACACGACCGTCTTCCTGCCGCTCTCCTCGAGGGTCACGACGCCGCTCCGACCGACCTCGCTCCCCGTGCCCGCCGTGGTCGGGACCGCGATCATCGGGGGGACGTCCTGCGTGATGTGCTCGTCGCCGCCGATGGCGTCGTCGTACCTCGCCAGGGGAGGCGGGTGCGCCGCCAGGACCCGGACCAGCTTGCCCACGTCGAGCGGGCTGCCTCCGCCCACGGCGACGACGATGTCGGCCTCGGTCTCCCGCCAGACCTTCATCGCCTCGAGCACCTCCGCCTCGCGTGGGTTCGAGGAGATGCCGTCGAAGACCTCGTAGGAGAGCTCCGCCTTCTTCAGCGCCTCGCCGACCTGAGCCACGATGCCTGCCTCGTTGACTCCCTTGTCCGTGACGACGAGCGCGCGCTTCGCCCGGAGGCCCTTCGCCTCGAGACCCGTCTGTGCGACCGATCCCGCGCCGAACACGATGCGTGTGGGAAAGCTCCAGACGACCGTCATGACTCTTCTCCCGTCGCTCGATGTAGTCGGATCACTCCGCACCCACCCGGCGCGTCATGAGCCTCTCCACCGCCTCTCGCGGCGTGAGCCGTTCCTCTAGCACGTCTGCCAGCGTCTGCGCGATGGGCGCCTCGATCCCCCGGGTCGCAGCGTAGCCGGCCACGCGCCGGGCGATGGTGACGCCCTCGATGTGTGCGCCGGCCTCGCGGCCCGCCTCGGAGAGTGACTTCCCTGCGGCGAGCGCGGCGCCGAGGCGGCTCTCCGGGCGGTCGTCCCCTCCGAAGACCGCGAGCAGGTCCCCGAAGCCCGCGAGGCCGAAGAAGGTCTGCTCCCGGGCTCCGAGGGCGACGCCGACGCGCGCCGCCTCCACCATGCCCCGGGTCCCCATGACCGCCAGCGCCCCCGGCCCGAGCCCGGTCTCGCGCGCGAAGCCGGCGCCGAGCGCGAGCAGGCCCACCATGGCCGACGCGAGCTCCACCCCCTGGACGTCGTCGGTCGAGTAGAGGCGCAGCGACGGGCCGGCGATCGCCTCCCGCACCGCCGAGACGACCTCCGGGAAGCGCGTGCCCACGACACCGCCTCCGGGCGTGCCCTCGGCGAGGGCGTTGGCGACGAGGGGACCGGCGAGCACGCCGACGCGCCGGCAGGGCGTCTCGGTGCGCAGCACGTGGGTGAGCGTCGTCAGCTCCTCCCCGACGAGACCGCGGCTCACGTGGACGAGCAGGTGGCGTCCGTCGAGGTGCGCTCCGAGCTCGTTCGCGAGCGCCCCGACGCGCTCCGACGGGACGGCGACGAACACGACCTCCGCCTCGGCCAGAGCCGAGAGGTCGTGCGTGGTGCGGACACGTTCGCCGAGTCGGCCCCGTTCGCCTCGTGACCAGAGGACGACGTCGCGGCCCGCCCGCTCGGCGGCGCGCGCGAGCCCGCGGCCGAAGCCGCCCCCTCCGAGCACTCCCACCGGCGGGCTCACGCGACCACCTCGATCTTCGCGATGTCGCGCGCAGCCTCGGCGTTCGCCTCGTCCGCGATGGCGGTCGCGAACGGGACCAGGCGGTTCTGGTAGTACAGGAGCAGCGTCGGGTCCTCCGCCGTGACCTCGACCCCGAGGTCGAGCGCCGCCGCCCGCGAGTGGTAGCCTGTCCAGGCACGGAGCGCGCGCTCGACGATGCCCGACGCCGTCTCCTGGTGCAGGAACGGGCTGACGCGCACGAGGCCGCTTCGTTCGAGCGAGACGAGGCGGTCGCGCGCCTCGCCGACCTCGCGCACGAGCTCCTCGCGCGGCATCGAGACGTCGCCGCGGTGGCGGACCCGCCCGAACACGTCGACGTGCGGCGTGGACCGGACGAGCCGGCGGTAGAGCACGTGGGCGACGACGTGCGTGGACATGATCACGGTCTCGCAGCGGTACCGGTCTACGAGCACCTCGGCCAGCTCCTGCGTGTAGGCCCGGTCGCGCCCCTCGTCGAGCGTCGGGACACCGCGGCGCATCACGTAGGTCGCCGGGTCGACGACGTCGCCCCGCGGAGTCAGCGACCGGCCCTCGTCGTCCACCGTGTTGCCGAAGGGGTCGACGGGGCGGCCGAAGCGGATGATGCAAGCAGCCGTCAGCGAGAGGACCTTCTGGAAAAAGTCGATCCAGCGGTCGATGCGCGAGAATTCGTCGTCTTCGATGATGTAGCGTGCCCGCCCGCGCTCCTTGAGCCAGTCCTCGATGAGGGTCTCGGCCTCGAGCACCAAGGCGTAGTTGATCGTGGTCGGCACGAACAGCATCGGCCTGCGGATGCCCTTGACCACGTTGTGCGCGAACGCCTCGACCGCGGTGCCGGCGAGCCCGAGCTTCAGCCGAGGCTCGATGAGGCCCGAGCGGCTCCGCGTCCCGCCCGGGAAGAAGAGCGAGTGGTAGCCGCGCTCGAGGAGCACGGTCGAGTAGGTCTTCAGCGTCTCCTTGTAGAGCCCGGCGCGGATCCGCCGGTCCACCCGGTATGCGCCCAGGTTGTGCATGAAGAAGCTGATGAGCGGGTTGGTGAAGAGGTTCTTGCCGGCGCCGTAGACGACGGGCGGCAGGTCGTGGCGCTGCAGCGCGTATCCGAGCGCGATGGAGTCGAGGTTGGAGGAGTGCGTCGGGACGAAAACCAGCGTCGCCTCGGGCGCGACCCGCTGGAGGAGCTCCACCTCGCCCTGCACGGTCAGAAGCTCCTGGATGCGGTCGTGCGGGCTCAGCATGCTCTTGCCGAGCGCCTTCGGGTTCATGACCGCGGTGAGCAGCCGCGGGATGACGTGCTCGGCGAACCGGTACACGCGCGGGTCGAAGTTACCCGCCACGTCCCGCGCCATGCGCTCGCCGATCTCCTCGAGCGCGTCGCGCTTCTCCTGGTCGCTCATGCGAGCGATCCGGCGCAGCATCGACTTCCAGTAGCCCAGGCCGTCGGAGCTCTCCTGGTCGCGCTGCGCCTTCAGCCGCTCGCTCTCGTGGAAGGCGATCTCGTTGAGCGCGTACTCCATCTGGCGGCGGTCGACGGTGTGCCGATCGACCACCCGCCGCGCGACCTCGCGCACGATGTCGTCCCGCTCGCCGTTGAACCAGAAGATGGCCGGGTCGCCCGGGGAGGGCACGTACGGGCGCAGGCGGGGGAGGCGGATCGGCTTGGAGAAGAGCTGCTTCACACGGCCTCGAAGTAGCGGCGCAGCTCCCAGTCCGTGACGGCCAGGTCGTACCGCCGAGCCTCCCAGTCACGCGTGCGCACGTAGTGATCGACGAACGCCTCGCCCAGGATCTCGCGCGCCGCCTCGCTCCTCGAGAGCAGCTCGGTCGCCTTCGCCAGGGTCCGTGGCAGGGCCGGGGGATCGGCCTGGCCGTCGGTCGCGTCTCCGTCGACCGGCGGGGGCGGCTCCACCTGACGCTCGACGCCCCACAGCCCGGCCCCGAGCGAGGTTGCGAGGGCGATGTACGGGTTGATGTCGGAGGCCGTCTGCCGGTACTCGGCGCGGGTCGCCTTCTTGCCCGGACCGTTGATGAGTCGCACGGCGCAGGTGCGGTTCTCGATGCCCCAGGTCGCGTTCAGCGGCGCCCAGACGCCGGGCACGTACCGCTTGTAGGTGTTCACGAAGGGGGAATAGAGCGCGGTCAGCTCGGGTGCCAGCTTCACCAGGCCGCCGATGTAGTGACGCCCGAGCTCGGACAAGCCGTGGTCGGCCCTCGGATCGGCGAAGAGGTTCTGCTCGGCGGCCGAGTCCCACAGGCTCTGGTGCAGGTGCCCGCTGCAGCCGGGCAAGGACGCGTTCCACTTCGCCATGAAGGTGACGGCGAGCCCGTGGCGCCGCGCGACCTGCTTCATGGTGGTCTTGAAGAGCGCGCCCTGGTCGGCCGCCGTCAGCGGGTCCGCGTACTGGATGGCGGCCTCGTAGACCCCGGGCCCGGTCTCGGTGTGTATGCCCTCGACGGGGATCCCGAACGCGTGGAGGGTGTCGAGCGCGTCGTGGAGGAAGTCGGCGTGCTGACCTTCGCGCACCCAGGAGTAGCCGAACATGCCCGGGCTGAGCGGCTGAAGGCCGCGAAACCCCTTCTCCTCGAGCGTGTCCGGCGTCTCCCGGAAGACGAAGAACTCGAGCTCGACGGCGGCGCGCGGCTGGTAGCCGGCCGACTCGACGCGCGCGACGACGGCCTTGAGCAGGTTGCGGGGGCACGCGGGGTGCGGCTTGCCGTCCTCTCCCCAGAAGTCGGCGAGGAAGCAGGCCGTGTCCGGCTCGTACCGGAGCACGCGGAAGGTGCTCGGATCGATGCGGGCGTGCGCGTCCGGGTATCCCGTGTGCCAGCCGGTGACGTGGCCGTTGTCGTAGAGGACGTCCGCGACGTCCCAGCCGAAGATCACGTCGCAGAACCCGAACCCCTTGTCGAGCGCCGACCAGAACTTGTCGGTGGAGACGATCTTCCCGCGCAGGATCCCGTCGACGTCGAACCCGCCGACCTTGACCTTCCGGATCCCCCGCTCCTCGAATGCCTTGCGGATCTGCTTCGCGTCCACGTGCTCTGTCCCCCGTAGGTTGGGAGGCGAGCATAGCCAATGGCGCCTGTGATTTCACCGGGAGTCGCGAAACGGAGGACCCACGATTCTCGCGCGTGAACGCGCTTGGTGAAGTCCGAAGTGGCCCGGTCTCGCCGGACCATGTCTTTCGCCGCCGCGCGCTGCATGGACACTGTGCTGCCGGACCCGGTCGTGTTCGCGCCGCGAAGCGAGGACGCTTGCACTGAAGGAGGCGTGGGCGACCGCGTCGGCGGCAGCCGGTCGTGGGTCACGGCGAGACGCCGTCGTGGGTCGAGCGGTTGGCGACCCGGCCGCGCACCACGGGGGCGCTCCACTCGTGCTTCCGAGGTTCCTGCTGGTGGTGCCCCACTGCATCGCAGTCCACGCGAGCGGACGCGGGTCGGGGTGTGCGGGATCGTGCGACGGTGGCGGCCGTCAGGGGCTGTCCGCCGATCTCGCCAGATCGCAGTCTCCAAGTGCGTGGAATCACGTCATCGGGGTCCGGCACGCAGGCTGCACTGCCCTCCGCCGTGCCGGAAGGCGTTCCCCTTCGTTCCTCGGGGAAAGGCTCCGGCGTCGTCCGGCAGCGCTCCCGCTGCCGGTGCGGCGCCACGGGAGTGGAGCCCGGGGCTCGAGCCCGCGGAGGGGACCGCCCATGGCACACGCGGGGATGGCATGAACAGGAGGAGAGGCCGCACAGGTGTCCGGGAGAAGATGTCCAACGGTGGGAAGACCCTGGGCTTCGGCCCGAATGGTAGCCCGGTCCCTTCGGGGAGAAACGCCGACGGCTCGATGACGAGCGAGCGCGGAGGTGAGCGTAGGGTGAGCTGAACGAAGCGAACGAAGAGAGAACGAACCAGACGGCGCGCGAGACGAGCGCGAGCCGCCGACACATTCACTTGCCCGTCCGCCCGCAGGATCCTGGCCGACCTCCGCGCCGACCGCCGGGCGCCGCAGGTAGCCCCGAACGACGCAGCCGCGCCCACATCGCTCGCAGCATCTTGCCGATCCGTCGTCGCCTACCTAGGCTCCGGTCGTCGCATGGCCGAAGAAGACCGGAAGAAGTGGGACGAGCGCTACGCGCGCGGGGAGCACGTCGCGGGACAGGCCCCGGGCTGGCTGCGCGAGCTCGACACGGAGCTGCCGAACGAGGGCGCCGCGCTCGACGTGGCGGCCGGAGCCGGGCGGATCGCCGTCTGGATGGCGCGCCGCGGCCTCGCCGTGACCGCCGTCGACATCTCTCCGGTCGGGCTGGCGCTCGCCCGGGAGACCGCGCGGGACGAGGGGGTGCGCATCGAGACGGCCGTCTCGGACCTCGAGCGGGAGCCGCTCCCCGAGGGGCCCTTCGCGCTCATCGCGTGCTTCCACTACCGCCAGCGCGAGCTGTTCCCCGCCATCGTCGAGCGGCTCGTGCCGGGGGGCGTCGTCCTCGCCGAGCTGTCGACCGTGCGCAACCTGGAGCGGCACCCGACGCCGTCGCGCCGCTGGCTCGCCGAGCCGAACGAGCTGTTGCGCGACCTCGGGCTGCTCGAGGTCCTCTACTACCGCGAGGGCTGGCTCGGCGGGATGCACCGCGCCCGGCTCGTGGCGCGCAAGACGGGGTGAGGGCTGGCCGGGCGGGCGCCCTGCGGGGGTTCACGCACAGGTGCCGCTGCCGCGGCAGTTGCCCGAGCAGCACTCGCGCGATGCGCCGCAGGCCGCTCCGGAAGGCGAGCAGCACGCGCTGCCGGTACACGAGGACCCGGCGACGCAGCAGTCGGAAGGTGATCGACAGAAGGAGCCGGCCGGGCTGCACGAGCACACGCCCGACGAGCACGTTCCGCCGCAGCAGTCACCATCGCCGGCGCACGCCTGGCCGGATGCCGAGCAGCAGGAGCCGCCCACGCACTCACCGCAGCACTCGGCGCTGCCCGAGCAGCTCGCACCGGCACGCCGGCAGCACGTCGTGAACCCACAGTCGAGCCCCGCGCAGCAGTCGTCGTCGCCCGAGCAGGAGTCGCCCACCGAACGGCAGCACGCCCCGCCGACGCAGTCGCCATCGCAGCAGTCGCCGGGCGCCGTGCACGCCCCGCCGAAGTCCTCGCAGCAGGTTCCGCCCTCGCAGCGGCCGCAGCAGTCCCCGTAGCTGCACGCCTCGCCCGCGCCGAGACACCCGCCGCAGGTCGTCGTCGACGAGAGGCAGACGAGCCCTTCGCAGCACCCGCCCGAGCCGCAGTCCGCTCCGTCCGCGTTGCAGCAGCTGCCGTCGACGCAGCCTCCGCCGCAACAGTCGCCCCCCTCGGCGCAGGTCACGCCGGTGGGCTGGCAGATCGGGTACTGGCACGCGCCGTCCGAGCAGGCGAGCTCGCTGCAGCACTCCGAGGTCGACGTGCAGGCTGCGCCCACGCCTCTGCAGCGGCAGCGGCCTTCCGTACAGACGCGCCCGTCGCAGCAGTCGGAGTCGCCCGTGCACTCGGCGCTCTCGGCGACGCAACCGGGCCAGCACGCGCCGGCCACGCACGACAATCCGGAGCAGCAGTCCTCGTCGGCTGCGCACACCTCCCGCTCGCCGCGGCAGTCCGCGGTGCACTCACCCCCGGAGCACCCGAGGTCCGGACAGCACTCGTCGCGCGCCGCGCACTCCGTCCCCTCGCGGCCGCACGTCGCCGAGCAGGTGCCGACCGTGCAGGTCAGGCCCGTGCAGCAGTCGTCGTGGACCGCGCAGCCGTCGCCCTCGGCGCCGCAGGTGCTCGACGCGCACGTGCCGGCCTCGCAGCTCCGGGAGCAGCACTCGCTGGACAGCGAGCACGCGCTGCCCTCCTCGCGGCACCCCATCGCGCACCGCCCCTCGTCGCAGCGAAGCCCCGTGCAGCAGTCGTCCGACGTCACGCACGGGCCGCCCGGCAGAGGGTTGCACTGGCAGCTTCCGGCGAGGCACCCGTACGAGCAGCAGTCGGAGTGCCTTTCGCAAGAGCTTCCCACCGGGTCGCACTCCGCGCTCGGCCCCTCGACGCAGCCCGTGGCGAGTGCGATGCCGAAAAGGATGAGCGTGGCACCCACCCGGGTCACAGCCGCACCTCCGCCCCGACCATCATCGTGAAGAGCACGCTCGAGCCGTCGAGGAAGTAGACGTCGACGCCGAGCGGATCGGCCGTCAGAGAGACGGTGTCGCTCAGCGCGTACCGAACACCTCCCGAGAAGTGCAGGACGAACGCGAACCGCCAGTCGGCCACCACTCCCTGGAAGGCCACCTCGGCCTCGGTTCGGTGCCACGCGAGCCCGGCCCCGCCGGCTCCGACGATGTGGAGGTCCTCGGTCGCGGCCCATGCCACCTGTGCGCTCGGCACGAGCTCCACCCAGAGGGAGGTCGCGGCGATGTGCACGCCCTGGATCTCGTCGCTGTGGTCCTGGAAGCCGAACCCGAGCGGCAGCAGCAGATCGACGTCGAGCCTCTCGCCCGGGGGCAGGAGCTCGAGCGAGGCGCCGGCGCGCAGCCGATAGGCCGTGGAGCTCCCGCGCCCCGAGCCGAACGAGAGCCCCAACGCCCCCGCCACCGACTTCGGGGTGAAGCTCACGCCGCCGCCCGCGGGTTCATCGCCGGGCTCGTCCGCGCGCGCGCTTCCGGCCGTCGCACCTACGACGGCGGCGAGGACCGCCGCGACCGTGCCCCTCCTGATCACCGCGCTCGATTCTAGCGAGCAGCGGTGCGGACTGCCAAGCGAGAACGCCTATCCGTACGGCAGGCGCACCGTGAAGGTCGAGCCGACGCCGGGCTCGCTCTCGACGTCGATCGTGCCGCGGTGGGCCTCGACGATGTTGCGGACGATGGCGAGGCCGAGGCCGGTGCTGCGCTCGCCGCCGGTGGGGCGGGCGCGGGTCTTCTCGAAGGGGGCGAAGACCTTGGGGAGGTCGTCGGGGGGGATGCCCACGCCCCGATCGCGGACCGACAGGACGGCCGCGCCGCCCCGGTGTTCGACGCGCACGTCGATCGAGGTGCCGCGGTGGGAGAACTTGACGGCGTTGGTGAGCAGGTTGTCGAGCACCTGCTCGATCTTGTGCTCGTCGAGGAGCATCTCGGGGACGTCGTCCAGGTGCGCGAGGCGCAGGTCGATGTCCTTCTTCTGCGCGAGCATGCGGTTGACGCTGACCACGCGCTGCACGAGCTCGCCGAGCCGCACCGGCTCGCGCTCGACCTCCAGGCGGTCCGACTGGATGCGGGAGAAGTCGAGCAGATCCTCGACCAGACGCAGCATGAAGTCGGCCGACCGGCGCATCGACCGGAGGATCTCCACCTGCTCCTCGTTCACCGGTCCGGCGGCGCCCGCGAGCAGGAAGTCGGCGTAGCCACGGACCACGCTCAGAGGGTTCCGGACGTCGTGCGCGGCGATGCCGAGGAACTGGTCCTTCTGCGCGTTGCTACGGCGGAGCTCCTCGGTGAGCACCGCCAGCTCGTTGTGTGCGCGGCGGCGCTCCATCGCGTACCGGACGCTGCGCACGAGCGCGCTCGCGCCGAGCTGGCCCTTGAACAGGTAGTCCTCCGCGCCCTTCTCGATGGCCTCGAGGGCGGTCGCCTCGTCCTCGGTGGCCGTGAGCACGACGACCGCGACCCGCGACTCGTGCCCGCTCAGCCGCTCGAGGCCCGACAGGCCCGTGGCGTCGGGCAGCTCGAGGTCGAGCAGGACGACGTCCGCGTCCTGTTCGGAGAGCCGCTCGAGCGCCTCGGAGAGCCTCCCGGCGATCCGCACGTCGAAGCCCGCGCTCTCGAGGAGGATGCGCAGCTCCATCGCCTGGGTCGCGCTGTCCTCGACGACGAGCGCTCTCGTCCTGCCCTTCGCCGTGCTCACCGTGCCGCGTGTCTGAGCAGCGCGCCCGGCAGCTCCGAGAGGGGCAGGACGGTGTCCGCGAGCCCCTCGGCGACCGCCGCGCCCGGCATACCGTATACGACCGAGGTGGCCTCGTCTTGCGCCAGGACTCGACCGCCCGCCGCGTGCAGCCCTTGCAGCCCGTCGACGCCGTCCCGCCCCATGCCCGTGAGCACCAGGGCCACGGCAGCCGCACCGAGCTCCTCGGCCATCGAACGGAACAGGTGCGTGGCGGACGGGCGGAAGCCTCCGATGGGGGGCGCGTCGGAGAGCGCGACGACCGGGCCCGCCGCAAGGCCGAGGTGCCGGTCGTCGGGCGCGAGGTACGCCATGCGCCCGCGGATCGGCTCGCCCTCCTCGGCCACCTTCACCTTCAGCGAGGTGTTCTGGTCCAGCCAGTGAGCGAGGCCGCCGACGAACCCGTCGGTGATGTGCTGGACGATCAGGATGGGTGTGTCGAACGTCGCGGGGAGGGCTCCGAGCAGGGATCGGAGCGCTCCCGGCCCGCCGGTGGACGCAGCCACGCCGACCGCGCGCATCGCGCCGGTGGTTCTGCGGTCCGGGGCGGGGCGCGCCGCCGGGGTCGGCTCGGGCCGGCGGCCGGACCAGCGGCGGACCACCTTCACGCCGGCCATCGCGCGCAGCGTCCGCAGGAAGCGCAGCCTCGCCGACTCGAAGTCGGGGGAGGTCGGGCCGGGGGGCTTGGGGAGGAGCGTGAGCGCTCCGACGGCGAGCGCGTCGAGAGACGCATGGACGTCGGCCCCCGACATGGCGGTCACGATCACGACCGGCGTGGGATGGTCGGCCATGATGCGTCGGGTCGCCGTGAAGCCGTCCATCCGCGGCATGCGAATGTCCATCAGGACGAGGTCGGGCTTGTGTTCCTCGACGCACCGCACCGCCTCCTGGCCGTCGGACGCCTCGCACACGATCTCGAACCCCTCGGCCGGCGTGAGGATCTCGGAGACGAGGAGCCGAAAGGTCGCCGAGTCGTCGGCTACCAGCGTGCGGATGGGGCGGATCGTCACAGGAGCTCCTCGATTACCCGGAGAAGCTCGCTCTGATCGAAAGCGCTCTTTACCAGATAGGCATTGGCGCCGGCCTCGAGCCCGGCGAGGCGGTCTTCGTCGCGCGCCAGCGCTGTCAATAGCACGATCGGCAGCTCACGGAAACGGGCCGACTCCCGGATCCTCCGCGTCAGCTCGAACCCGTCGAGCCCCGGCATCTCCACGTCGCTGACGACCAGGTCGGCTCCCTGCTCTTGGAGCAGGCGCCAGGCAGCCTCTCCGTCGGGGGCGACGACCACCCGGTAGCCGGCCGCTTCCAGGATGGTCCGCTCGAGGGCGCGCGTGGTCGCCGAGTCGTCCGCGACGAGCAGGCGCCGCTCGGCGCGCCGCCTGGGCGCGACCGCGGCCGTGCCGCTCGCGCCCGCCGCCCGGGCCGCGAGCGCGCTCCGGACCAGGTCGCCGCCGCTCAAGATCAGCGCCAGCTCGCCGGACGACAGCACCGTGACGCCCGCCACGTTGCGCGCGTCGAGGATGCGCGGCCCCAGGCCCTCGACCACCACCGACTGGACGTCGACGAGCTCGTCCACCCGGAGGGCGACCACACCGGCGGCCGCCACCGCCACGATCACTTGGAGCAGCGCGCCCGGCTCCGGCGCGGGCGGAGGAGGCAGACCGAGCGCCTCGTGCAGCGTGCCGAAGGGCACTGCGGTGCCGTCCATCACGAGCGTCGATCGCCGGTCGACCGTCATCACTCGGCCCGGATCGACCCGGCACATGGTGCGCACGTGCGTCGTCGGGAGCGCGAACGCGTGCGGGCCCACTCGCAGGACGAGGGACTGGACCGTCGAGAGCGTGAGCGGGACCGCGACCGTGACGAGAGTGCCCTCGCCGGGCGCCGTCGCGATGTCGATCCCGCCGTGGATGGCCTCGACGCGCGCCTTGACCACGTCGAGGCCCACGCCGCGGCCCGACAGCTCATCGACGTTTCGCGCGGTGGAGAGCCCCGCGACGAACACGAGGCGCGCGATCTCGTCCTTCTCGCGCGGGACGGCGACCCCGCGATCGCCGGCACGCCGGGCGATCGCATCGAGGTCGAGCCCGGCCCCGTCGTCGCCGACCGAGATCGCGACCTCGGAGCCGCGCAGCGAGGCCGAGATCGTCACCCGGCCCCGCTCCCGCTTTCCGGCCGCGCGCCTGTCCGCGGCATGCTCGATCCCGTGCACGACCGCGTTGCGGACGAGGTGCACCAGCGGGTCCCTCAGCGCCTCGACGACCGCGCGGTCCACCTCGACGGCGCCGCCGTCGATCGCGAGCGCCGCCTCTTTGCCCGACGCGCGCGCCGCGTCTCGCACGATCCGGTCGAGGCCCTCGCACGCGTGATGGAACGGCATCATGCGTGTCGCCCGCACGCCCGCCTCGACCTCGCGCGTGGCGTGGACGACGGTGCGTGCCTCGGCCCTGAGCCGCATCGCCAGCCGGTCGAGGTCGTGCTCGATCTGGCGCATCGTCTCGGCGGTGGCCGCGTCGGCCGTGCGGCGCATGCGGCGCACGCGGTCGCGCAGGGAGTGGACGTCCTCGCTCCGCGCGTCGAGCTTCGTCGAGGCGGCCCGGAGCTCTCCGGTGTGGAGCAGCAGGGCGTCGAGCTTCTCGGCGGCCACCCGGAGCGGCGCCGCGCCGACGGCCGCCTGATCGCGGGCCGGCGGCTCGCTCGCGGCCGACGGGGTCTGGCGGACCGACGACAGATCGAGCCCCCCGACGTGCTCGAGAGGGCGCCCCCGGCGGAGCTGCTCGCGCGCGTCGGCGATGACGTCCCCGGCGGCGAGGAGCCGCTCGACGAGCGCGTCGTCCATGGGCTCGGAGCCGTCCCGCACCGTCGCGAGGCGGCTCTCGAGCCGGTGGCAGAGCTGCTCGAGGGGGCCGAGCCCGACCGACCGCGCCGCGCCCTTGAGGCTGTGCGCGGTCCGGAAGAGCGAGCGGACGAGGGCGTCGCGCTCGTCCCGCGACTCGGTCCTCTCGAGGGCCAGCAAGTCGCGGTTCCAGGCCGCCACGTGCTCCTCCATCTCGTCGAGGAACACGCCCATCAGCCGCCGGGTGAGCTCGTCCTTGTCCAACTACCCTCCGAGCTCCCCGAGCAGCCCGTCGAGCCGCTCGCTCATCCGGGTCAGGTCCGCGGCGGCGCTCTCGACCTGCCGGATCGCCGACAGGCTCTGCCGCACGGTGCGGTCGATGTCCTTCATGGCCTGGTTGATCTGGGCCATGCCGGTGGCCTGCTGGCCCGCGGACGCAGAGATCTGGGACGCCGACTCCGCGGTCTGGTCGACGATGTCGGCGAGCGATCGGATGGTGGTGCCCGCCCCGCCGGCCATGTCCACCGCCGTGTGCATCGTGCGGGCTCCCTCCTCGCCCGAGAGCACCGCGGCGTGCGTGGCTCGCTGGATCTCTCCGAGGATCTGGCGCACCTGCACCGTCGCCTTCTTCGACTGCTGGGCGAGGGCCTTGACCTCGGAGGCCACGACCGAGAACCCGGTGCCGCGCTCGCCCGCGCGCGAGGCCTCGATGGCCGCGTTCAGGGCGAGGAGGTTCGTCTGCTCGGCGATGTCGTCGACCGTCGCGATGATCTCCCCGATGGTCTGCGCCCGCTCCGCCAGCTCGAGGATGTTGTGGGCGATGGACTCGCTACGCTGTCGCCCCGCTTCGATGGCCGTGACCGTGTCCGCGACGGAGCGGCGGCCCTCCCGACCCATCTCCTCCGCGCGCCGCGTGGCGTCGGCCACCGCCTGCGCCCGCTCTGCCGACTGGCCGAACGTCTGCGTCACCTCGTTGACGGTGGCGACCGTCTGGGTCACGGACGCGACCTGCTGCTCGGCCGCGGCCGCCTGCTGGTTGGTCGCGGCGAGCAGCTCGGCCGAGGCCGCCGTCAGCTCGGCGACGACCTCGCGGACCGCACCGAACAGGCGCTCGCGTTCGGCCTCGGTGCGCTTGTCGTGGATGATGCCGATGAAGAGGAGCTTGCCCTGCACCCGCATCTCGGACACGCGCACCTCGACGGGGAACACCGTTCCGTCGCGGTGCTGTGCGTCGACGATCCGCGGCCGGTCGATGATGCGCCTCTCGCCCGTGCGCAGGTAGCGTTCCACGTACTGCCGGTGGCTCTCGCGGTGCGGCGAGGCGGCCAGCACCTCGACGTTCTTGCCCACGATCTCCGCCGCGGACCACCCGAAGAGCTCCTCCGCCGTGCTGTTGAACTCGAGGATGGTGGCGGTCTCGTCGATCGTGACGATGCCGTCCGAGGTCTTGTCGAGGACCGCCCTCAGGCGCTCGTTGCTCGCGGCCGTGCGGTCCCGATCGACGATCCGCTTCACCATGAACAGGACGAGCCCTCCCACGGAGATCGCGCCGACGGCGAACGCGTACTGGAGCTGCTCGAGCGTGTCGAGGGCGGACAGGGTCTCCGGATCGGCGCGCACCTGGCCGAGCACGTCCAGGTTGTAGCCGAAGAGCGCGAGCGCCGCGGAGACGAGCACGATCACGGAGATCGTCGCTCGGCCCCCGAAGGTCTTGAGAAAGGGGATGTCGTTGGTCGTCGCGTCCACTCTGCCTCACTCCCGCGCCCGATCGGGCTCCGCGCCGACGAAGAACCGCCGGTCGCTCAGCAACGAGCCGCCGTCGAGCATCAGCCGCCCGTCGGCGGTGAGCCCTCGGACGATTCCGCTCTCGTCGTCGCCGCCAGGGGGCGGCAACAGCCCGCCGGGCGCCATGCGCGCCATGCCTTCTACCTCGTCCGCCAGGATCCCGAGCTCCGGCGCGCCGGCGCCGAGCGCGACAACGCGGGAGGCGGCTTGCCGAGTCGCCGTCGTGCCGTGGAGCAGGAAGGCGGCGTCGAACACCGCGAGCACGGCCCCGCGCACCTTGGCGACACCGATGAGCGCGGGCCCGGTGCCCGGGATGGGCGTGAGCGCCGGCGGGTCCAGGATCGCTGCCACCCAGCGGCTCTCGATCGCGCAGCGCTGGCCACCGAGCGTGAGCGTCACGACCTCGCCGGCGCTCCCCGTCCGCTCGGGCTCCCGGGGCGGCTCGGCCAGGGCCCGCGCGCGCTCCGCGAGCACCGATTGCGCGCGCGCGCCGTCGGCCTGCTCGGTGGCGGCGATGGCCTCTTCGATGCGCCGCCGGACGAGCGCCCAGTCGATGGCCGTCACGCGAGCCCTCCGAGCGCCTCGAGCTGGGCGCGGGCGGCTTCGGCGAGGTGGCCGGCGGTCTGCCCGTCGGTGAGCGGCAGCGGCGCGTCGGCGGGGAGCGCGCAGGCGCGCTCTCGCGCGTTGCGGAAGGAGCGGCGCGCGCCGTCGAGGTCGCCCCGGGTGCGCAGGACCGAGCCGAGGACGAAGTGGGTGACCGCGAGCGACGGGTCGAGGTAGAGCGCCCTCTTGAGTGAGGCCTCTGCGCCGGCGTCGTCGCACAGGCCGAGGCGCAAGACGGCGTCGAGGTGGTGGAGCTCGGCCGAGAGCGGCTCGGCCGAGAGGGCCGCCTCGCACTCGCGGAGCGCGGCGCGCGGAGCCTGGTCGGCGAGGGCGCGCACGCGCGCGACCGCTGGCTCGGCGGGGCGGGCAGGCGACGGCGCGAGAGATGTCGAAGGCGAGGGCGCGACGGATGGCATCGGCCGGCTCGGCCTCCGGCTCGGGGCGGGGCGTGCCGGCGCTCTCGGCGCCGGCGCCGCGCGGGCCGGCCGTCGCTCGGAGCGCCGCCGGTAGACGACCACGTCGCGCCAGACGGCGGGCTCGAGATCGGCGTGCTCGGCGAGGGGGGGATCGGACGCTCCGGTCAACAGCCACCCGCCGGGGGCGAGCGTGTCGTGCAGGCCCTGGGCGACGCGCGCGACGGTCGCGGCGTCGAAGTAGATGAGCACGTTCCGGCAGAGGACGAGATCCATGTGCGCGAGCCCCAGCGCGCTCTCGGGATAGCGGTCGGTGGCGAGGTTCAGCCGGAGCAAGGTAACCCGTCGCCTGAGGTCCTCGTCGAGAATCAGGCCAGAGCCCCGCTCGGTGAGCCACCGGCGGGCGCGGTCGGCCCCCTCGCCACGGAGGGACCAGGGGCGATAGCAGCCCTCCCGTGCCCGCTCGAGCGCCGCCCGCGACAGGTCGGTGCCCACCAGGTGAGCCTGCTCGAGCGCGTCGTGCTCCGCGAGGAGCATGGCCAGGGAGTAGATCTCCTCGCCCGACGCGCACCCGGCGCTCCAGGCCCGGAGCCCGCGCGGGGCGACCTCCGGGAGGATCTCGTCCGCGATGAGCTCGAAGTGCCGAGCTTCCCGGAAGAAGTAGGTCTCGTTGACCGCGAGCTCGGTGACGAGCGCGTCGATCGCGCGCGGGTCGCGCTCCACCGCTTCGCGGAAGCTCGACGTGTCGGTCTCGCCGAGCCGCTCCATGGCGCGCCGGATGCCGGCGGCGGCGTGGCCGGAGAGTGGCCCGGAGAGATCGATGCCGGTCCGCGCCTTGAAGAGGCGCGCCACCCGCTGGAGCTGGACGTCGAGCTCGGCCACGTGCCCGGGATGTATACACAATGGGAGCTCGGCGCACCTCCCCTGGGCCTTGTCTCGCGGGTGATCGGTGCCTACCCTGCACCGTGCTCCCATTGGGGGCTCACGATGACTGCGGACTCGAAGCAGCGGGAGACCGCGGGGGAGCAAGTGACGGTGTCGCTGCGTCCGACCGCCCCGAGGCTCCCGCCGTCCGGCCTGGACGTCTCTCCCGGCACGCTCATCGACCGCAACTACCGCGTGCTCCAGATCCTCGGCTCGGGCGCCATGGGCATCGTGGCGCTGGCGCGCGACGAGGTGCTCGAGCGCGACGTCGCCGTCAAGGTCATCCGGCCGGAGCTCGCCGACCACCCGACGGTCCGCGACCGCTTCCTCGCCGAGGCGAGGGCGATGGCGCGGGTCGGCCACCCCAACGTCGTGCAGGTGCACGCCTACGGGGTGGTGTCGGGGAGCCCGTACTTCGTCATGGAGTACGTCGAGGGACCGAACCTCGAGCAGTGGCTCGAGGCGCGCGGTGCCCTGCCCTCCCTCGGCGAGGCGCTCGGCGTGACGGAGCAGGTCTGCGCGGGCGTCTCGGCCATACATGCCTCCGGGACGACGCACCGGGACCTCAAGACGAGCAACGTCATGGTGGGGCCGGCGTTCCGGCTGGCCGTCGCCGACCTCGGGCTCGCGCGGCTGCTCCGCCACGAGCGCGCCGAGCCCGGCCCGCACGTCTCCGGCACGCCGGCGTACGTCGCGCCGGAGGTCATCCTCGGGCACCGCGTCCCCGAGGAGCTCCGGACGCGCGCCGACGTCTACTCCATCGGCGTGATCGCGTACGAGGTGCTCACGGGGCACCTGCCCTTCGAGTCGGACAGTGTCCCACGGACGCTGCAGATGCACGTGAGCGAGCCGCCCTTGGCGCCCAGCCACCACCGGCCCGAGCTGCCCGCCGCCATCGACGACGTGCTCGCGCGCGCCCTCGCGAAGGACCCGACCGAGCGGACCGAGAGCGCGGAGGACCTGGCCCGCGAGCTCCGCGACGCGTACGCGCGGGCGCACGGAGCCGAGCGGCCGCTCCGGTTCCTGGTGGCCGACGACGACGAGGGGTTCCGGGGGCTCGTCGCGCGGGTCCTCGGCAAGGCGTTCCCCGGCTCGGTCGTCGAGCCCGTGGAGGACGGGGAGGCCGGGCTCCGGGCGGCCGAGGCCCACCCTCCGTCCCTCGCGCTGCTCGACCTCGACATGCCGGGGCTGAACGGGATCGAGCTGACCGCCGCGTTGCGAGCCCCGGATGCGACGCGTGAGGTGCCGGTGATCGTCTCGACGGCCGTCGGCGGACCGGCGGACTGGCGGCTGCTCAGCCGGCTCGGTGCCCAGGCGTTCCTCATCAAGCCCTACGACCTCCTGCAGCTCGTCAGCGCCGTCGAGGCGGTCGTCGGGCGGAGGGCGAAGTGGTATCCGTCGAGCTCGTGAGCGCGGGTGACACGGATCTACTGGTCGTCCGGGTGGCCGAGCAGCGCTGCGGGCTGCCGACCGAGCGCGTCGAGCAGGTCCTGAGGGCGTGCGCGGTCTCGCCGCTGCCGGGGGCGCCCGCGTGGGTGGCGGGCGCGATCAACTTGCGAGGGAGGGTGGCGGCGGTGGTGGACCTCCGGGCGCGCCTCGGGCTCGACCCGCGTCCCCTCTCGCCCACCGACCACTTCGTGATCGTCACCGTGCGCGGCCGTCCGCTCGTCCTGCGCGTGGATCAGGCGCTCGACCTCGTGACCGTCTGCGCGGCGCAGATCGAGCAGGCGGAGGAGAGCTTCGAAGGGCGGCCGCTCGCCGGCGCCGTCGCCATGCCCGACGGGCTCCTGTTCGTGTACGACCTCGAGCGGTTCGTCAGCGAGGCCGAGCAGAGCAAGCTCGAGGAGCTGCTCGAGTAAGGAGAAGCGCCCCGATCATCCGCTCGCGAGCCGTGACCGCTCGCGCGGAGTGACGCGCGAGACGCGCTCGTCGGCCGGGCGCAACAGATCGCCGAGCCGACTCGCGAGCTCGTCGAGCTCGCGCGCGGCCTTCTCGGCCTTCTGCGTGGCCTCGAGGCTCTCGCGAGCCGCCTGGTCGATCGACCGGACGGCGTCGCGGATCTGCGAGACGCCGTAGGCCTGCTGCCCGGCGGAGGCCTCGATCTGCTGCGCGCGCTGGGCCGAGTCTCCGATCGTCTCCATCAAGGACTCGATGGTCCGATCGGTGTTCGCCACGACCTCGGCGGCTTCCTCCGCCGAGCGGCTGCCTTGCTCGGTGGACATGACGGCTTGGTCGGCTGCGCGCTGGATGTCGCCGAGGATCTGGCGGACCTGCACCGTCGCCGTCCGCGACTGCTCGGCCAGCTCCTTGATCTCCGCCGCCACCACCGCGAAGCCGTGGCCCTGCTCCCCCGCGCGCGACGCCTCGATCGCGGCGTTGAGCGCGAGGAGCTGCGTCCGGCCCGCGATGTCGTCCACCATCTCGATGATCTCGCCGATGGCTCGGGCGCGCTCGGCGAGCTGGACCATCCCCTCGGCGATCCGCTCGACCTGGGCCCGGACGGTCCGGACGCTCTCGAGGGCCTCTTCGACGGCCGCCCGCCCGGCCTGACCCGTCTCCTCGCTCAGGCGCGCCGCGTCGACGACCTCGTGTGCCCGCTCCGTCGCCTGAGCGGCGGTCCGAGTGACCTCCTCGACGATGGTCGAGGTCTCCGCGGTCGCCGCGGCCTGCTGGCGCGCGCCGGAGGCCTGCTGGACGGTGCTCTCGAGGATGAGCTCGCTCGCCGCGGCGACCCTGCCCGCGGTCTCCTTCACCGTGCCGAGCAGCTCGTCGAGCCGCCGGTGAGCCTCGGCCCGCTCCTCGATCTTGCCGCGGAGCGAGATCGTCATCGTGTTGAAGGCGGAGCCCAGGGCGCCGATCTCGTCGCGCCCGGTGTCCGGGGCGGTCAGGCGCAGCTCGCCGCGGGCGATTCGGTCGGCCACCTCCGCGACCAGCCGCGTCCTTCGGGCGATGCTCTGGCCGATGAGCCAGGCGGCAGCGACGGCGGCCAGGACGAGCAGGACCAGCGCCCACTCGAACCGCTGCGCGGAGCGGGCGAGCCGCTGGTTGCCCTCGACGGCCGCGGTGACCGCGTCGTCGGCGTCGCTCGCCTGCTCGCGGAGCAGCCGCTCGAGGTCGCTCTGCTCGCGGCCTCCGAGGACGCGCCCTCCGGCCGCCTCCCGGATCAGCGGCTCGATCCGCTCCTGCCAGCGCCCGCGCAGGCGGCCGATCGCCGTCCCGTCAGTCTCGCGCGCGACCCGCAGGGCGCGCGGTCCGAACTCCCCGCTGACTTCTCGCAGCTCGCGCTGGAGGTCCTCGCGCTCGCCCTCTGCCGCCTCGTCGAGGCGCTCGATGAGGAACAGAAGGTGGTAGCTGCTGCGCCGCAGCTTGCCCGTCTCGTTCACCCAGGTGAGGCCCTCGCTGAGCGCGCGGGTGGACCACGTCGTGGCGGCCATCAACCCTGCACAGACGAGCAGAACGACCCCGGCGGCGGCTCCGAGGCGTCCACCGACCGAGCGGTGCCAGGGGATGCGCTTGGCCATGATCGGGAGTAGATATTCCCCGCCTCATCCGTGCAACGACGAAACGCAGACGTCCCTGCCGCGCGCATCCTGGTGGTCGAGGACAGCCGCACCCAGGCCGAGGAGCTCCGCCTGATCCTCGAGGGCGAGGGGTATGCGGTCGAGGTCGCGTACGACGCCGAAGCGGGGCTCGAGAAGGTCGCGCGGGGCCGGTTCGACCTCGTGCTGTCGGACATCCTGCTGCCGCAGATGTCCGGGTACGAGCTGTGCCGGGCCCTCAAGGGGGATCCCGGTGGCCGGCGCGTCCCGGTGATCCTCCTGACCAGCCTCAACGACCCGCGCGCGCTCATCCAGACGCTCGAGTGCGGCGCCGACGGGTTCCTCACCAAGCCCTACGAGCCGCGCTACCTGATCGGGCGCGTGGAGGGGGCCCTCGCGAACCGCGCGGGCGGCGATCTGCTCGGGGAGCGGGTCGCGGCCGCGGGCGACCGGCAGCAGCTCCTCGGGGTCCTCGCCTCGGCCTACGAGGAGGCCGTCCGAAGCCAGCGCCAGCTCGAGGCCAAGCACGGCGAGCTGCTCCGCATCCAGCAGCAGAAGGACGAGCTCGTGGCGTTCATCGTCCACGACCTGAAGAACCCGCTCAACGACGTGGTGATGCGGCTCCAGATGCTCCAGCGCAGGCCGCTGGGCGACTCCGAGCGGCGGTCGGTGCGGATGGCGCGGAGCGCGTGCGATGCGATGAACCGCATGGTGTTGAACCTGCTCGACGTGGGGCGCGCGGAGGAGGGGAGGCTGCGCGTGTCCGGTCAGGAGCTCGATCTCGCGGCTGCCGTCGAGGAGGTCGTCGAGGCGATGCGCTCTCGGGCGGAGCTCGAGAGCAGCGAGATCGCCGCGCGCGTCCCGGCGGGGCTCACCGTCCGTGCCGACCGCGCGCTCCTCGTCCGCGTCCTCGAGAACCTGGTCGACAACAGCCTCAAGTACGGCCCCGAGGGCGGCCGTGTCGAGGTGGTCGCGGCCGAGGTCGACGGCGGCGTGGAGATCCGGGTGTGCGACGAGGGCCCGGGCGTCCCCGACGCGCTCAAGGAGAAGATCTTCGACAAGTATGCGCGCGTCGCGGACGACGATCTGCAGAGCCGGACGAGCCGGGGCCTGGGCCTCACGTTCGCGCGGCTGGCAGTCGAGGCGCACGGAGGCCGGATCCACGTCGAGGACCGAGAGCCGCGCGGCAGCGCGTTCGTCGTCCGGTTGCCGGGCGGTCGGCGCTCGGGCTGACCCGCCTCGTCGGTGGGCCGTGGACGCTCGCACTGCCCACGCCCCCGCCGCCAGGAGGGTGCGAGAGGTCAGCGACGCTGGGCGACGAAGACGCGGACCTCGCCGGGGCCGCCGTCTGGAGGGCGGCCGAAGTCGAGGCGGGAGAGGGCTTCGCGCATGCACGCCCGGACGTCGGGGGGATCGTGCTCGTAGCCGACGTGGCGTGGGTCGTGGGCACGGCCGGCGTCGTCGACGTCGAGGGCCCACGTGTACTGGCGCAGCTCGCGGCCGGCGTAACAGGCGGTCATGGGGCCCGTGATGCGGCCGACCGCCTCGCGGAGCTCCTGCACGGTGTAGCGGTTGTTCGTCACCCCGCCGCTGTAGACGATGCGCCTCGGCGGGGCGGCCGGGAGCGACTCGGCCCGCTTCTGCAGCCGCTTGGCCAGGCGCTCGAGCACGGGGCGGCGGCGCGGACGGATCGGCGGCTCCGGCTCGGTGGGCTCGTCGTGTGCCTGTGCCGCGACGGCCCGGGGGACCGGCGCCGTGTCGACCGCGGCGGGCGCGGCCGTGTCGGGCTCGGGCTCGGGGGCCTCGTTCGCCCGTACTGGGACGGCGACCGCGGTGGGGGTCTCGTTCGCCGGTGCGCGCTCGAATGCCGGCGCGTCGGTCCGCGTGAGCGCGAGGACGACCACCCCGCCGACGGCGGCAGCGAGCAGGGCGATCGCGGCGGTGGGGAGCCGGCGGGGCGAGCGCTTCGGTTGCACGCTCGGGGCGGCCGGGTGCGCGCGGCCCGGCGTGGACGCGACGGTGGGCGCGGTGCCCACCTCCGCGCGCGCGCGGTCGTCGAGCGGCGCCGGTGTGTGCGAAGAGCCGTGGACGAAGGGCGCGAGCGCCTCGCGCATGCTGTGGGCGCTGTCGAAACGGGCGTCGGGGGAGCGGGCCATGGCTCGCTCGACGACGGCCACGAGCGCCGGGTCGAGATCCGGACGCAGCTCGGCGAGCCCGGGAGGATCCTCGGTGAGGATCGCGGCGATGACGGCGTTGTAGTTGTTCCCGGCGTAGGGCATCCGGCCCGACAGCGCCTCGTACATGACGACGCCGAGCGCGTAGAGGTCGACGCGGGCGTCCACGGGCGCGCCGCGCGCCTGCTCGGGGGCCATGTACGCAGGCGTGCCGAGGACGGCGCCCGTGGCGGTCATGCCGCTGCCCTCGCCCGCGACCAGCTTGGCGATCCCGAAGTCGAGGAGCTTGACCACGTCGCCCACGCCCGACACCGACGTGAGGAAGATGTTGTCTGGCTTCAGGTCGCGATGGACGAGGTGCGCTCGGTGCGCGGCCTCGAGCGCCGACAGCACCTGCCAGGCGATCGTCGCCACTCGCTCCGGTGGGAGCCGGCCGTCGCGATCGATGACCGCGGAGAGCGGCGCGCCCGCGAGGAGCTCCATCACGAGGAAGACGGCACCGTCGTCGGGCCGGCCGAAGTCGGTGACCTGGACGATGTTGGCGTGCCCGAGGCGGGCGGCGGCCTCGGCCTCGCGGCGGAAGCGCGCGACGAGGTCGGCGTCGTGGGCGAGGTAAGGGTGGAGCACCTTGACCGCGACGCGCCGACCGAGATCCTCCTGCAGCGCTTCGTAGACGGCGCCCATGCCGCCGCGCCCGAGCAGGCGCTCGATCCGGTATCGGCCGCCGAGGAGCTTGCCTACGAAGGGGTCTTCGGTCGCGGACACGTCCCGGCCAAGGATACCCGAGCGGAAACTCACGAGCCCGCGGGACGTGGGCGGCTAGCATCGCGGCATCGTGAGGACGATCGGCATGGTGAGGACGAGATGACGGGCGTCGGCGATGCGACCCAGCGGCTGGGGCTCGACCTCGGGGAGGAGCAGCTCCTGATACGCGAGGCAGCGGCGTCGTTCGCGCGGGAGCGGCTCGCTCCGGGCGCGGCCGAGCGGGATCGCACCGAGCGCTTCCCGGCCGGGGAGTTCCCCGAGCTGGCCGAGATGGGCTTGCTCGCCATGACGGTTCCGGAGGAGTGGGGAGGGACCGGCACGGACTACGTGGGATACGTCCTGGCCATGGAGGCGATCGCCGAGGCCTGCGCCTCCACCGCGGTCATCCTGGCGTCGAGCAACCTGGCATCCAAGGTCCTGGCCGACCACGCGAGCGAGGCGCAGAAGGACCGCTGGCTCCGCCCGTTCGCGGAGGGGCGGCTCGGGCCGGCGAGCCTCGCTTGGAGCGAATCCGACACCGGATCGTTCGTCGGAGCGCTCCGGACGACGGCGACGCGCGACGGGGACCACTGGGTGCTCGAGGGCTCGAAGACGTGGGTCACGGCCGGCGCCCAGGCGGGGATCCACCTGGTTTTCGCCAAGACCGCGCCCGAGGCGGGGGCCGAGAGCATCGGCTGCTTCGTCGTCGACAAGGACACGCCCGGCCTCACGGTGGGCCCGCCAGAGGAGAGGATGGGACTTCGGTCCGCGGGGATGGTCGAGTTGCGCTTCGAGGCGTGCCGCGTGCCGGAGGAGCACGTCGTGGGGGCGGTGGACGGTGGGACCCGCATCGCGCTGAGCGCGCTCGGCGTGGGCCGCATCGGCGTCGCCGCGCAGTCCATCGGCATCGCCGAGGCCGCCATCCGCGAGGGGCTCGCCTACGCGCACGAGCGGCGAGCCTTCGGTCAACGCGTCACCGAATTCCAGAACACGCAGCTCGTGCTCGCGGACAGCCGCACCGAGCTCGACGCGGCGTGGCTGCTTGCGCTGCGCGCGGCGCGCCTGCTCGACCGGGGAGACCTTGCGCGGACGGAGTCGAGCATGGCCAAGGTCGCGGCGTCCGAGGCGGCGGGCCGCGTCGCCGACCGCATGCTCCAGCTCCACGGCGGCTACGGCTACTCGCGCGAGTACGCGATCGAGCGGCTCTACCGCGACGCCCGCGTCATGCGCGCCCACCACGGCACCAACGAGACCCAGCGCCTGCTCATCGCCCGCGACCTCGTCGAGAACCTCGGCTGAGGAGCAGGCGGGGAACGGAACCGGTCAGGGGAGGGTTAGGGGACGGACCTTAGTTTCTCACTTTCTCGAAAACCGCCGTGATTCCGGCGAGGCGCGACCAGAAAGGAGGGTTAGGGGACGGACCTTAGTTTCTCACTTTCTCGAAAACCGCCGTGATTCCGGCGAGGCGCGACCAGAAAGTGAGAAACCGAGGTCCGTCCCCTAACGCGGAATTGCGGGGGTTTTGGGGTGGGTGACTAGGGCGCGCTCGACGGTGGGGCGGCGGAGGGGCTCGATCGGCGCGAGGAAGCGGACCTCGCCGGACTCGCGGACGGCGACGGGCAGGCCGTCGGACAGCAGGATCCGGTTGCTGCAAAGGGAGGGGAGGCGGGGGCCGGGCAGGACGATGCCGACGAGGTTGAGCGGGTCGGCGGCAGCGACGGAGACGAGGCGGCCGTCGCGGGGGGCGCGCCGGGTCGCGCGCAAGGCGCCGACCGCCTCGGGCAGCGCGTACTGCTCGCCTGCGAACCCGTCGACGAACCGGCCGCCGCGGATCTCACCGCGTGCCTCGAGCCGGCGCCACACGCGGAGCAGCTCGCGCCACGGCGGCAGCCGCCCCTCGCGCTCGGCGAGGGGGCGCAGGACGACTCCCCACCGGCGCAAGAGCACACGCGCGATCCGCTCGACGTCGTCGGTCGCCCCGGCGGATCGCTCGAGGGCAGACCAGCGACCCGCCGCGTCCATCGGCGTGCGGCGCCGGCGGCGGTGCCTCGGCGGCGCGACGAGCGCGCGCAGGCCGCTGAAGCCGTCCGACGTGACGCGCCCCGCGGAGACGAGCTCGCCGAGCGCCTGCTCTACTCGGCTCGGGAGGAGCCCGGTCGACCGGACGACGTCGTCGAAGAAGAAGGCGCCGCGCGCACCGAGACACTCGAGCACGCGGACCGCCTCGCTCCCCAGCGTGCCGCCGCCGTTCTCTTCCGTCAGCCACGTCGCCAGCGAGGCGCGGGGCGCGAGCGTGATCGGCGTCGAACGGACGGGGCCGCTCCGCTTCGTGGACGGCGCGCGGCGGGCCCAGGCCGCGCGGCCGGAGAGGCACAGGGCGTCGAGCCAGGCCGGGTCGTAGGCGCGCGTGCGCGCCGGCAGCAGGTCCGCCTCCCACGCGGCAGCCGGAGCCTCGTAACCCTCGAGCAGCTCGAGCAGCGCAAGCAGGCCGCCCGGGCCCTCGGTCCGCGCATCGGCGTCGACGCGCTGCCAGCGAACGAGGAAGCGGACGAAATCGGCGGCGGTCACCGGCTCGATCTCGCGCCGCAGGCGGTTCAGCGTGCGGCGGTGGATGCGTGCGAGCAGGCGCCGCTCGCACCACTCGGTGCCCTCGGCGCCCGCGCGGAAGCGGCCGCGCAGCACGAAGCCCTCGTTCTCGAGCGCGGCGAGCGCGGCTTCGGTGTCGCGCACCGGCACGCCGAGCGACCGGGCGACGGCGTCGGCGGTGGTGGGCCCGAGCGCCTCGAGCCGTCCGCGCACGATCTCGACGAGCGCTTCGTCCCGCGAATGTTCGCGCGCCACGAGCCGACGGGGCAGCGTGAGCTCGGGGGCCAGGCTGGCGTCCGAGTGGATCGCGCGCACCTCGGCGAGCCGCTCGGCGCTGACCCACAGGCGCACGCCCGCGGCCGAGACGGCCGTCGCGCGCTCGTCCGCGCGCAGCGCGTCGAAGAGCGGCTCCCATCCGCCCGAGCGGCCCTCCTCTTCCGTGACGAACCCAAGCAGCGCGAGCGCGTCGTGCAGCTCGTCCGCGTCGCGCGGGTCGGGCCACGCCTCGGCGCACACGCCGTCGATCGCGGCAGGGTCGAGCGCACCGAGGTCCTTCGCGCTCTGGGGATCGAGCCAGCGACGGCTGAGGACCGCCTGCGTCCTGCGCTCCTCGAGCGGCGCGTCGTCGAGGAATGCATACGGGCGCGCGCCGATCGCCTCGGCCGCGAGCGGGGAGGGCTCCGTGACGTCTCGCGCGACGAGGGCGACCTCACCGCGCTCGATCCGTGCGAGCAGCGCCTCGAGCCCGCCGATGTCCATGGCTTCGGTGAGGCAGTCGTGGACCGTCTGGCGCACCAGCGGGTGGTCGGGGACCTGGCGGTCACCGATCACGTTCTCGAGGCACGCCGCCTGATCGGGGAAGACGACCGTCAAGAGGTCGTCCGCCTGCATGCGCTGGAGCTGCGGCGGGACCTTGCGGCCGCCGCGGAAACGGAGCACAGCGAGCGAGCGCGTCGCGTTCCACCGCCACCGCGTCTGGAACATGGGCGCGTCGAGGAGCGCCTGCACGAGCACCTCGCGCAGGCTCGTCGAACGGAGGAACGACCACACGTCCTCGAGCGGGAAGCTGTGGGTGGGCCCGAGCGACAGCACGATCGCGTCGTCGGTGGCCGCCGCCTGCAGCTCGAAGTTGAAGGTGCGGCAGAAGCGCTTGCGCAAGGCGAGGCCCCACGCCCGGTTCAAGCGGCTGCCGAAGGGGGCGTGCAGGACGAGGTGCATGTTGCCGGCTTCGTCGAAGAAGCGCTCGAGCACCAGCCTCTGTTGCGTGGGCATCGCGCCGAGCGCGGCGCGTGCCGCTCCGAGGTGCTCGGTGAGCTGGCGGGCAGCGGCCTGGTCGATCCCGCTCTCGCGAGCGATCGCGTCCGTAGCCTCGTCGAGCGTGCCGTCCTCGAGCGCGGCCTCGACCGTCGCGCGCAGCCGCGACACCGAGGCCGAGAGCTCGCGCGTCCGCCCCGGCGCCTCACCGAGCCAGAAGGGGATGCTCGGCGGCGTGCCGCGGGCGTCCTCGACGCGCACCTTGCCGGGCTCGACGCGCCGGATGCGGTAGCTCACGTTGCCGAGCTGAAAGACGTCCCCGGCCATGCTCTCGACGGCGAAGTCCTCGTTGACCGTGCCGACGCGCACGCCCGCAGGCTCGAGGACCACGTCGTAGTCGGCGACGTCGGGGATCGCGCCCCCGGAGGTGATGGCCGCGAGGCGTGCGCCGCGCCTGCCTCGGATGCGACCGTGGACCACGTCGTGGTGGACGTGGGCGCCCCGCCGGCCGCGCCGGGTGCTGAAGCCTTCGGCGAGCATGTCTACGACCTCGTCGAAGGACTCCCGCGACAGATCTCGGTAGGGCCAGGCGCGGCGCACCAGCGCGAAGAGGTCGTCCTCGGCGAGGTCTTCGGCCGCGGCCGCGGCGACCACGTGCTGGGCGAGGATGTCGACAGGCGCCTCGGGGATGGACAGGCGGTCGAGCTCGCCGCGCCGGACTGCATCGACCAGCGCGACCGCTTCGACGAGCTCGTCCCTGCTGAGCGGGAACAGGCGCCCGTCGGGCGTGGCGCGCAGGTGGTGGCCCGAGCGTCCGACGCGCTGGAGGAACGCGGCGATGCTGCGCGTCGAGCCCATCTGGCAGACGAGGTCGACGTCGCCGACGTCGATGCCGAGCTCGAGGGACGCGGTCGCGACGAGCGCACGGAGCGCGCCGGACTTGAGGCGCTGCTCGGCGGCGAGGCGGTGCTCCTTCGACAGGCTCCCGTGGTGCGAGGTGACGTTCTCTTCGCCGATTCGCTCGCTCAGGTGTCGTGTCACGCGCTCGGCGAGCCGGCGTGTGTTGCAGAAGACGAGCGTCGTACGGTGCGCTTCGACGAGCGCGGCGAGCCGGTCGTAGACCTCCTCCCAAACCTCGCCGCTCATCACGGCTTCGAGGGGCGAGCTCGGAAGCTCGATCGAGAGGTCGAGCGCCCGTGCGTGGCCGCTGTCGACGATCGTGTACCGAGCATCGCTGCCCACGAGGAACCGGGCCACGTCATCGATGGGGTTCTGGGTCGCGCTCAGCCCGATACGTTGAAGCGGCCGGCCGCACAGCGCCTCGAGCCGCTCGATCGACAGTGCGAGGTGTGAGCCACGCTTGTCGCCGACGAGCGCGTGGATCTCGTCGATGATCAGCGTGTGGGTCGTCTCCAGCATGCGCCGCCCGCCCTCGCTCGTGAGCAGGATGAAGAGCGACTCCGGGGTGGTGACGAAGATGTGGGGGGGCGTCTTCGTCATACGCGCCCGGTCCGCCGCCGGCGTGTCGCCGGTCCGCACCTCGACGCGGACGGGCACGTCGGGCTGCCCTCGGGCCGCGAGCTCCTTCCGGATCTCCGCGAGCGGCTCCCGGAGGTTGCGCCGGATGTCGTTCGACAGCGCCTTGAGCGGAGAGACGTAGACGACCCGCGTCTCGTCGGGGAGCCCTCCGTCGAGCCCGTCGCGCACGAGCCGGTCGATCGCGCAGAGGAACGCCGCGAGCGTCTTGCCCGATCCGGTCGGGGCCGCGATCAGCGTGTGCCGCCCGGCCTGGATCGCCGGCCACGCTCGTCGCTGCGGCTCGGTCGGCTCGTCGAACCGCTTGCGAAACCAGGCCTCGACCGCACCATGGAACATCCGTGCAGTATAGGGGGTTGGCCGTGCGGCGTCCTCCGGAGCGGAATCACGCGGCATTTGCCGAAACTAAGAAACTGAGGTCCGTCCCCTAGGGAGGAATTGTTGGGGTTTTGGGTTAGTCGCCGGTGAGGCGGGGGGGGTTGTCGCGGGCGCGCTGGCGGCGGACTTCGAAGGGCTCGTTCTCGGCGTCGACGACGCGCAAGAGGCGGACGCGGGTGCGGACGATGCCGCGGCCGAAGGGGCCGGCGCACTGGACGCCCCCCTGGACCGGATCGTCGACGCAGCCGGCCTGGCCCCAGTAGGTCGCGACGTCGCCGGCCTCGAAGGACCAGTCGCTCCGGATCGCCTGGCGGTCGCCGACGACCTCGGGCGGGGGCGGGGGCAGGCGGCTCGCGCCGTCGCTCACCGCGGCGAGCGCCTGCTGGTCGAGCTCCGGGTAGCCGCTCGACCGCGTGACCCAGGCGCCCCCCACCACACCCTCCGGGTTCTGGATCACTCGCACCTCGACGCGGTACCAGGTCACCGGCGCGTTGTTCAGGTTCATCCACTCGGCGAGCTCGAGCATGCGCTGCTCGTCCGGCTCGAGCTGCGAGTTGGCGATCTCGGGCGGCGCCTGCCCGGGGACGTCCTGCGGCGGCTCCGGGCCCGGGGCGTAGCGGCCGAGCTCGTCGAACACGCGCGCGACGGGGTTCATCGGAGCGCGGCGCCGCTCCTCGACCCGCTCCATGTCCGGCCGGAAGCCTCGGCGCATCTCGCGCATCATCGTGAAGTACCAGGGGTTGGCGCCGAGGTGCGCCATGCGGTCCTGCTGGAGCTGGTCGTCGAAGTAGCGGTCGAGCTCCTCCTCGGCCCGCTCCTCGCGTCCCGACGGCTCGGGCTCGGGGCGGAACATCCATCCGGCCGCCTCCGCCATGGGTACGCTCGGCCGGATGTCGACGGGACCGGGCTCACCGGGCTCGGGCTCCTCGCGGCGGTTCGCTTGCCCGCTCTCCCCGAGGACCTGCGCCGGCTCCCGATCCTGCGCGGCGGCCGGCGCACACACGAACGCGACCGCCGCCCCGGCGGCCAGCGCTCCGAGCACACTGCGTCCGGCCATCGCCCCTCCGTGCCACTCAGTGTGACACGAAGGAGCATACGTTCACGCCGAGCGAGCCTCCCTCAGCATCTCGGCGGCCGCCGCGCGCGTCCGCTGGGTGATCTTCAGCCCCCCCAGCATGCGGGCGATCTCCTCGAGCCGCTCGTCGTCTCCGAGCCGTCGGATCGCGCTCTTGGTGCGACCGTTCACGACATCCTTGGTCACCTGGAAGTGTGCGTCGGCGAACACCGCGATCTGCGGCAGGTGCGTGATGCACAGCACCTGGTGGTGTCGGGCCACGGCGCGGAGCTTGCGTCCGATGACCTCGGCCACGGCCCCACCCACGCCCGCGTCGACCTCGTCGAAGACGTACAGCCCGGCGGGCCTGAGCCCCGCGAGCACGCGCTTGATCGCCAGCATGGACCTCGAGAGCTCGCCGCCGCTGGCGATCTTGCGCAGCGGCCGGGCCTCCTCCCCGCGGTTCGGCGCGATCAGGAGCTCGGCCCGGTCGATGCCCGTCGGGGTGAGCCGGGCCCCGTCCACCTCGAGCTCGCCCTCCCTCCCCTCGATGGGCGCGACCTCGACGCACACCTTCGCGTCCCCCATCCCGAGCGAGGCGAGCTCGTCGCTGATCGCCCGGCCGAGCCTCTTGGCCGCCTTCCTGCGGCGCTCGCTCAGCCGCGTGGCCACCTCGCGCGCCCGGTCGAGCGCCGCGTCGTAGCGGCGCCGGAGCTCTTCGGCGCGCTCCTCGTGCCGGTCGAGGTCGTCGAGCTCCTCGGCCGCCCGCCGGCGGTGCTCGAGGACGGCCCCGACGGAACCGCCGTACTTGCGCATCGCCCTCCTCAGGGTGTCGAGCCGGTCCTCGACCTCGGCGAGACGATCCGGGTCGAGCGTCACGGCGCGGGCGTAGCTCCCGAGCTCGCGCGCCGCGTCCTCGAGCTGCGTGCGCGCATCCTCGAGCTGCGCGACGAGAACGAGGAAGACCCGGCCGAACTCGAGGCCGCCAAGCACGACCTCAACTACATCAAGCTCGACGGCAACATCGGCTGTATGGTCAACGGCGCCGGGCTGGCCATGGCGACCATGGACATCATCAAGCTGGTCGGCGGCCAGCCCGCGAACTTCCTCGACGTCGGCGGCGGCGCGACCAAGGAGCGCGTCACCACCGCCTTCAAGATCATTCTCTCGGACCCCAACGTCGAAGGAATCCTGGTCAACATTTTCGGCGGCATCATGCGCTGCGACGTGATCGCCGAGGGCGTGGTCGCCGCCGCCCGCGAGGTCAGCCTAAACGTGCCGCTGGTGGTGCGGTTGGAAGGCACCAACGTGCAGCAGGGCAAGAAGATCCTGGCCGATTCGGGGCTGCCCATCATCTCCGCCGACGACCTCGGCGACGCCGCCCGCAAAGTCGTCAAGGCCGTCAAGGAGGCCGCCTAAGCCATGGCCGTGCTTGTCAACAAGAACACACGGGTGATCTGTCAGGGCTTCACCGGCGCCCAGGGCACGTTCCATTCCGAGCAGGCGATCGCCTACGGCACCAAGATGGTCGGCGGCGTCACCCCGGGCAAAGGCGGCACCACCCATCTCGACCTTCCGGTGTTCGACACGGTCGCCGAGGCGGTCGCCGCCACCGGCGCCAACGCCTCGGTGATCTATGTGCCGCCGCCGTTCGCCGCCGACGCGATCCTGGAGGCGATCGACGCCGAGCTGCCCCTGGTCGTGTGCATCACGGAAGGCATCCCGGTGCTCGACATGGTGCGCGTCAAGCGCGCGCTCAAC
>JBDIVX010000078.1:0-33185 GCA_039794305.1 Candidatus Neutrinellum sp. | reverse complement strand
GCCAACCCCGAGCCTCACGCCGTGGACGGCCTCACGAACCCCGCGCCGAACGTGGGACCACTACACGCGAATAGCGCGGGCCGGCACAGCGGGTGCTCCGTGTGAGCGTGACTCGCAGTGCGAGCTGTACGGGCGTTGCGTGCGCGAGGCTGGTTCCGCCGGCTGGGTGGACGGCTACTGCGTGAAGCCGGGCTGTGATGTCCCCGGAAACGCCTGCGCCGGCCGAGGCGTCTGCGATACTCGCGTGTTCGACAGCGCGACGTGCCTTGCCCCCTGCGAGGTCGCCGCAACCGATCCGGCCAGCGATCCGTTCGCACCGTCCCGCGACTGCCGCGCGGGATACGCGTGCTTCTGGCGCGGTACAACCACCGGCGCCGACAACGGCGTCTGCGTGCGAGGCAACTACAACGCCGTCCGAGCCGCCAACATCGGCGCGCTCTGCGACCCCACCAGCGACGGTTCCGAGTGCTACTCGCCCTATGGTCTCGGCGACTGCCGCGACTGGGACGGTTCGGGACCGGGCGGTGGATACTGCACCCTGTTGGAGTGCGGCGCCCCCGGGATCGACGCCAGCACCGTGTGCGGCGAGGGCGCGATATGCGTGGGCCTTACCACGAGCGCCACCACGCTGTGCCTCGAGACTTGCACGAGCGCCGAGCAGTGCGAGAGCGGTTGGGGATGCTGGGATACCACCCCTGCCGGGATCATGACCCTCGGCGCACGCGTGTGCTTCGCGGGTTGCCTCGAGGACGGAGACTGCCGTGACGGCGAGACCTGTGCTGGCGGCACGCCGACCAGCATCGGCGAGTGCACTCCAATATGAGCGGCGTCAGCAGGCCGGTGCGCGAGGCTCCCTCGACGGCGCCGTGGCACACGAGGTTCCGCGCTACATCTCGGCCCGCACGAGGATTCCAGCGCGGGATGGTGCAATCCACGGCATCAACTCGGCCCGGCTGGAGGTGTCTCGTGCCGTTCGAGTCGCCAGGAGGATGGCCGAGATGACGCCACCCACCGCAGCGGCTACCCAGCCGATATCCGCTACGACCGTATATGTGTTCAGCGCACTCACCTCGTCATCGGAGCACATCGGCCCGCACCCGTCCTCGAGCCGGCCGTACTCGTCGAAGGCGAGGGCAGAGAAGACAGCGCCTGTGAAGAGACCAGCACCGGCCACCGTCAGGGCCACGATCGTCGCCGCCGACAGTCCATCAGCATCCATCTCACCCTCGTCGCCCGCGATGCCGCTGTCACCGGAGGAAGCCCACTCGGCACCGAGAAGTTGGCGCACCGCCTCCCGAGCGGAGCGCTCCGAGCTGGCGTCCGCGACGCTTGCCTCGGCGACCACCCGAGGCTCGCCGATCCGCGGCACCCGCACCAGGAATAGGATGGCACCTTGGCCGGCCAATAACGCCACCACGGCCTCCGGTGCCCCCGCAGCGCGAGCGAGATGACCCGCATCGATCGCCAATCGACGACTCGATTGCTCCCTCGACTGGTACACGAGTCCCGGCCCGTCCTCGGAAAGCTGCAGAGCGGCCTCGAAGAGCGGTCTCAGCCTCACACGTTCGACGTTCCCGGGCATAACGTCCACGTGACGAACCGGTCCCGACGTATCACACTCGGTCTGCACGGAATAGCGGCCCGGCACCACGGCGCGCCGCACTTCCGGTGTCTCGCCGACCGGGCGGCCGTTTAGCAGGATCCCACAGCTAGCCTCCTCTCCCGGCAGAGCGCGCACGGCGAGCACGGTGCTGCCGGCGTCGAGATCGGAGCGGACGCTTGCGGCGATCTGTCGAACGTTTGGAGGGTGTACCCGCTCGTCGGCCGGGAGATCGGGGACGAGGTACCAACATAGGCGAGCACGGTCGGCGGCCGCGTCCTCCTGTCCCCGCTGCAGCTCCGCCCGCACCAGATGGAGGCACACGTTCGCGAGGTCCGCTGCCGCCTGGGCATCCCGCCCGACCGCGGCGAGGTGCGAGCGTACGCGGGACAAGATCGCCTCGCCGCGTTCGATGACCGCCTGGCTTTCGCCTCTGGCCACCAACTCGAGGATCTCCTCAGCCGCTCGTCCGAGCTCCAGCGTCAATCCCTCGGGGGCAGATTGCGGCGGGGCGAGCCCGAGTCGTTCTTGCACCGTGCCAGGAAGCGCAGGCGCCACCTGCGCAGCCAGCAAGGCGGATGTGACCGTTGCGCGCAGCTCGTCAGTGGGTGGACGCCGGAGGCTCGCGGGTATGACGATCACCGACTGCGCCGAGGTCCCGGCGGGAATCCATCCGACCAACAGCGCGACCAGCGCCAGCCCCCGTGCCTTCCCCATGGCGGGCAAGCCTCCTACGCCCGTTCGGGCGGCGCAACCCCGCTGGCGCATTGCGCATACGCCGCCCGCGAGAGGCACTTGTGACGTGGCGCTTTCGGCGGGTCACCGCAATACTCGCGCCCCATGCGATGGGGGGTGCTCGCCGCCGGGCTCGCTTGCACGCTCCTGGCCGCCGCGAAGGGCCAGGCGCAGGTGGCCATCGTGGCCGTCGCGAGGGAGGACGGAACGCTCGAGGAGGTGCGTGCCGCGGCCGATCGCGCGGCGTCCGCGCTCGATGCGGCGGGCGGAGCCGTCCTCGCGGCCGAGGCGGCAGCGCGCGTCTTCGAGGAGCGGCACTCGGCGCCGCCAGCGTCGGTGAGCCAGTCGGACATCGACCGGTGGCTCTCGAGCTCGCGCTCGGCCGTCCGGAACCTCGCCCGCGCCGACTACGACGCGGCGCGACGCGATCTCCTCGCGGCCCAGGAGCTGTCGGACCGGGCCGCCGAGGAGCTCAACCGCGAGGCCGCGCGCGCCCGCCAGGTGCTCGACACGTGCCTGTTCATGGTGCGCTCGTTCCTCGAGACGGACGACGCGCCGCGGGCGGCGAGGCAGGCGCGCCAGTGCCGCCAGCTCGTCCCGCGCGTCGAGCCGAGCCACGCGCTCCACCCACCCGAGGTGCGCGAGCTGTTGCAGCGGGTGGACCACGAGCTCGCCGGCGCGCCCGCGAGCTCGCTCGAGGTCCGGAGCGTCCCCGGCGGCTGCACCGTCCGGCTGAACGGGCTCGAGCTCGGGACGACACCGTATACGGTGCAAGAGCTGTTGCCCGGCGAGTACCGCGTGCAGGTCGAGTGCGAGGCCGAGCGGCGCGGGCGGGTCCACCGCTTGACCCTGGAAGAGGGAGAGACCGTGCTCGAGGTCGACGCGCTCTTCGAGCGAGCGATCCGCAGCGCTCCCGGGATCGCCCTCGCCTACCCGGACGCGAACGAGGCCGACGGCCATCGCTTCGCGCACGCGCTCGCGCTCGCGCGCGTCCTCGACGTCGCCGAGGTCTGGCTCGTCACGCCGGCCGGCGGGGGCGCCGCGATCGATCGGATCGACGCCCGGACCGCCCGCGTGGTGGCCTCGGTCACGTCCGACGAGGCCGGCCTCGAGGACGCCGTCGCGGCGCTTCGGGAAGGCGAGTCGGTCCGCATCGCAGGTGGACGGCGGACCGAAGCCGTGGCGTGGCAGCCGCCCGGGTCCGGTGCAGACTGGTCGCCCGGCCCGGCGCCGACCGAGCGCCGGCCCGCCCACGACGAGGCCGGCGTGAGCGCTGGCGCGTGGGTCGGGCTCGGGCTGTCGGCCGTGGGGCTCGCCGGGCTCGCGGCCGGCTGGGGTGCCTACGCCGAGCGGGTCACCCGCGGCGACCGCCTGGCCGTCGCCCTGCCGACCGACCCCGACTACCTCGACCGCCAGTCACGCTGGAGCGATGCACGACCGGGAGTGCTCTTGTTTCCCGCGGCCGGCGCCGCGGCGCTCTCGGCCGCGGTCCCGCTGCTCCTGCCCGCGGAGGACGGCGTGCCGTGGTGGGCCTGGGCGAGCGGCGGCGTCGGCACCGCGGTCGCGGCCACGGGGCTCGGCCTGGCGCTCGCGGCGGCCCCCTGCTCGACGGCCCAGCGGCAGGATCAGCCGTGCGTCGACGAGGCCCACCGGCGCGACCTCGGTCTCCTCGTCTCGATGCACGGGGCGCCGCTGTTGGCCATGCCGATCACCTACCTGCTCCGGCCGCTCTTCGGCTCCGACGGCGGGGCGCAGGCTGCGGTCGGACCGGGCGGCGCGCGCATCGGTTGGGAGGGACGGTTTTGAGGGGCCGGCTCTCGCTCTTGCTCGGCCTCGCGCTGCTCGCGCCGGCGGCGGGTGCGCGCGCGGAGGGGTCGGCGCTCGTGCTCCCCGCGCTCGGAGACGGCATTGAGGCCGACCGCGAGACGGTCGTGCAGGCGGTCTCGCGCGCCCTCGCCGTCACGGGGTTCGACGCCGTGCCCGCCGACGGCGAGTGCGCCGAGCCGGCCTGCGCGCCCGAGCTGGTCGACACGCGGGGCGCCGCCATGGCGGTCGCGGTCGCGCTCTGGCGGCGCCGCGGCGGCGCCCAGGTGTCGGTGACGCTGATCGACGCCGCGGGCGGGCAGTCGGACGGCTCGGCGGACGTCGGCGAGGCGGGCCTCGAGCCGGCCGCCGTGACGGCCACGACGCGGGCACTCGAGGGCTGGGAGGGGCGGCACGGCGTCGTCGTGCGCATCGACGGCAGCCCGCGGGGCGCGGCCGTCGTCGTGGACCGGACCCCGCGCGGCGCGCTGCCGGTCGAGCTAGTGCTCGCACCGGGTGCGCACGAGATGTCGGTCAGCGCGACCGGGTACCGCGCGGAGCGACGCACCATCGAGGTCCCGCGCGCGGCCGAGCCCTGGCGCGTCCAGGTGCACCTCGAGGAGGCGCCAGGGGCGGACGGCGGCGGGCACGGCCCGGGGGATGCGGGCGCGGGCCGCCCGGTGCTCGGTCCGGTGCTCCTCGGGCTCGCGGGCCTCGGGCTCTTCGCGGTGGACGCGGTGGCGCTCGCACGCGCCGGCTGCGAGGGCACCGGGCCGGACGGGCAATGCCGGCGGATCGCGCCGGTGCCCTTCGCGCTGTTCGCCGCCGGAGGGGCGCTCGCGATCGGCGGCGCGGTCCTGTGGCACTTCCTGGGCGGCTCGGGGGAGCCCCCGGCGGACGTGACGGTCACGTCCCGCGGCGCATCGGCCGCCGTGCGGCTTCGGTTCTGACGGGGAGGAGAGTGGGATGATGCGTGCGACTTGTCCGGCGGCGGCGGCGCTGCTCGCGGTGGTGGGCCTGGCCGGCTGCCCGAACGAGGACGTCCCCTTCTGCGAGGAGCACCCGGGCCACGCGAGCTGCGCCGACGCGGGAGAGGACGCCGGCGGCGCGGACGCGGGGCCCGCGGACGCGGGCGGGCCCGACACGGGCGTGGGGGACGACGGGGGGGCGCTCGACGCGGGCGCGGACGACGCGGGCGGGCCCGACGGGGGGCCGTGCGGCGGGCCGTGCGGCGGCTCGACCCCCGTGTGCGACGCGGCGCGCGGCGCGTGCGTCGAGTGCACGGGCGACGGGCACTGCACGGGCGAGGAGCGGTGCGACACGACGAGCGGCACGTGCGTCACCTGCCTCGAACACGCCGACTGCCCCGACCCGAGCGCGAGCCGCTGCGAGGCGGGCGCGTGCGTGCCGTGCGCGGCGAGCGCCCAGTGCGCGCACCTGAGCGGGCTCGGGGTGTGCGACGGCGGCGAGTGCGTCGAGTGCACCCCGAGCGAGGCGGCCGCCTGCGGCGCGAGCCCGTGCCGGACCGACCGCACCTGCAGCGGCTACGGCACCGGCACCGAGGAGACCTGCGAGCGGTGCGACGCCGACGACAACTGCCAGGGCCCCCACGACTACTGCGTGCCCATGACCCACGCCGGCACGAGCCGCGGCGGCTACTGCCTCACCGACCGCGACGCGGCCGGCGGCTGCGAGCAGCCCTACTCGATCACCCTCGACGGCCGCACCACCCTGAGCGGCCGGGCGGGCGGCCGCTACTGCGGCATCCACGAGGAGCTCGCGAGCTGCGAGGCCGTCCGCGCCCTGCTCGAAAACTGGCGCTGCACCGGCACCGACGGCCGCTGCAGCCCCGCCGCCGGCGAGCCCGAGCTCGACGTCCCGGGCGCCCTGTGCCGCACCGTCGGCGGGCTCGCGAACCGGTGCACGTATGGGTGTTCTCTGGCTGCGCATTGTGCAGAGAGTCCTCCCAGCAACACCTGCGGCCCCGGCACGACGGGCGGCGACGACTACTGCGGAGGCTGACCGGTGCCCCCTTCGCCCTCACGTGCGCCCCGACGCATCGCTCCCGCCGCCCTCGCCGCGGCCGCGCTCGCGCTCGCGGCCTGCTCGGGCGAGCCCGGCTGCCCCGAGGGCACCGTCCCGCGCGACGGGCGCTGCCTCGACCCGGACGCCGGCGGCGCGGACGCGGGGCCCGCGGACGCAGGCGAGCCCGACACGGGCGTGGGGGACGACGGGGGGGCGCTCGACGCGGGCGCGGACGACGCGGGAGCGCCCGACGGCGGGCCGTGCGGCGGGCCGTGCGGCGGCTCGACGCCGGTCTGCGACGCGGCGCGCGGCGCGTGCGTCGAGTGCACGGGCGACGGGCACTGCACGGGCGAGGAGCGGTGCGACACGGCGAGCGGCGCGTGCGTCACCTGCCTCGAACACGCCGACTGCCCCGACCCGGGCGCGAGCCGCTGCGAGGCGGGCGCGTGCGTGCCGTGCGCGGTGAGCGCCCAGTGCGCGCACCTGAGCGGGCTCGGGGTGTGCGACGGCGGCGAGTGCGTCGAGTGCACCCCGAGCGAGGCGGCCGCCTGCGGCGCGAGCCCGTGCCGGACCGACCGCACCTGCAGCGGCTACGGCACCGGCACCGAGGAGACCTGCGAGCGGTGCGACGCCGACGACAACTGCCAGGGCCCCCACGACTACTGCGTGCCCATGACCCACGCCGGCACGAGCCGCGGCGGCTACTGCCTCACCGACCGCGACGCGGCCGGCGGCTGCGAGCAGCCCTACTCGATCACCCTCGACGGCCGCACCACCCTGAGCGGCCGGGCGGGCGGCCGCTACTGCGGCATCCACGAGGAGCTCGCGAGCTGCGAGGCCGTCCGCGCCCTGCTCGAAAACTGGCGCTGCACCGGCACCGACGGCCGCTGCAGCCCCGCCGCCGGCGAGCCCGAGCTCGACGTCCCGGGCGCCCTGTGCCGCACCGTCGGCGGGCTCGCGAACCGGTGCACGTATGGGTGTTCGGACCCGGTGCAGTGCAAGGAGGCGCCCAATCCCGGCTCCACCTGCGGCCCCGGCACGACGGGCGGCGACGACTACTGCGGAGGCTGACCGGTGCCCCCTTCGCCCGCGCCCTCGCCCCGACGCATCGCTCCCGCCGCCCTCGCCGCGGCGGCGCTCGCGCTCGCGGCCTGCGCGGGCGAGCCCGGCTGCCCCGAGGGCACCGTCCCGCGCGCCGGCCAGGAGCCCGTCGAACGCGTCGAGCGCTTCCTCGACGTTCGCTCGATTCGGAGCGGTCGTTCCGTTTCGATGTGCAGCTTCTTCGAGTCCAGCTCGACTCCGTAGGCGTGGCGGAAGAAGTGGCGGAACCCGAGCAACGACGCGAGGTCGCGCGAGAGATCCTCCGGGGCGAGCGCCGGCCGAAGTCAGCCAGCGTCGCCTGTACGCCGCGCTCCTAGCGGACACCGATCTCGACTCCCTCCTCGAGGACGCGTCGCCGGAAGGCCGGCGGCAGCTCCTCGAGCCGCAGGAGATCGACCTGCGTCCCGAGCCGCTCGACCAGCTCGCCCCAGAGCGCGCCCGCGTCCTCCACGCTCAGGCCGGCGACCACCACGTCGACATCCGAGCCGGTTCCGAACGCGCCGCGGGCCGGGCACGAGCCGGCGGTCACGGAACCGGCTCATCGGCCGCAGCGCGCAGCCGCGTCAGTTCTGCGGCGCGAAGACGAACGGGTAGCGGTAGTCGACGCTGCCGCCGTCGGGGCCCTGCGACCAGCGCAGCCGGCGGATGACGCCGACGACGCAGGTCGCGAGGCCCGCGCTGTTGGTCGTGTTCTCGACGGCGTTCGCGCGCGAGACGTTGCCGCGCTCCTCGATCGTGAACTGCACGGTGACCTTGCCGCTCAGGCTCGGGTTGTTCCGCAGCTCGTTCTCGTAGCAGCGGCGGAAGGCGCTCTGGCGCTGGCGGATCATCGAGGTGACCTGGCTCTGATCGAACATGCCGCTGCCGCCGATCTCGTCCATGTTCTCGAAGTTGACGCGGCCGCGGATCACGCGCTCGACGATCTGCTCGCCCGCCTGCACCGGACCGGTGGCGCCGCCGCCGGCGCGCTGCAGGCCGCCGAGGCCGCCCGTCCGCCCGCTCGACCCACCGCCCGAGCGCTCGCGGAGCGTGCCGCCCTGCGCGTCGGCCACGCCCACTCCCTCGGCCTGCGCGAGGACGTCGGCCGCGTTGCCGGTGACCGCGCCGCCCGCGAGCACGTCGGCGAGCGCGCCGCCCTCGCCGAGGGCGCCGAGGAGCATCTGCTGGGCCTGCGCCGCCGCCTCCTCGCGGATGCGCGCGGTGGCCTCGGCGTTGCTCTCCTGGTTGCGGCTCGGGCTCGCGTTGCTGTTGTTGTTGCTCCGGCTCGGCTGCTGCGTCTCGGCCTCGGCGACCTCCTCGGTCGCCTCGGCGTCCTCGACGACCTCGGGCTCCTCGTCGGGAGGCGGCGGCTCGGGCTCGTCGAAGATGAAGCGGCTCAGCTCGTCGGGGATCGCGTCGATGCCCTGGTCGATCGGCCAGTCGGCGCTCTCGAGGTACACGATGAAGCCGAAGAAGATCATGTAGCTGAACACGACGAAGGCCGTGAACAGCCAGTCGATGCCCTTGACGAACCCGCCGCGCGCGGCAGCCGGGAGCTGCGGGCGCGGGGTGACCGGGGGCGGGACGACGAACTGGAAGAGCAGCGTCGTGTTGCCGACGACGATCTTGCCGCGGGAGCTCTCGCCGAGCTTGACCTGGAAGTGCGTGCCGGCGTTGCGCGCGCCGCCCGACTGGCGGAGCTGATCCAGATCCTGCACGCCGCCCGGCAGCGCCACGCGGCCGCGCATCTGGTCGGTGAAGTTGAGGATGTAGTCGTTACCGACGAGCTGGAACAGATCGAACCGGGAGGGCAGGCCCTGCGCCTGCACGATGAAGTGGTTCTTCTCCGACGTGCCGACCGAGACGGTCTCGCGGCGCCGGATGACCCGCTCCTCGATGATCTTGCCGCCCTGGATGACGCCGATGCGCAGGACCTTGGGGCCGCCGGTCGGGGCCTGGACGGCCCGCATGGCCATGGTCATGGCGCCGGGCTTGGCACCGGGACGGGGCTGCTGCGGAGGCTGCGGTTGGTTTCCGTTCATGTCGTCGTCGCGGGCTCGATGGACGTGGCCCGTCCGGTTCGACCACGCCGGAGACGCGAGGTTCCCGGGCGGCCCGAAATCGGTGCCAGACGGTAGCACAGGGCCGGGAGATCAGGAACGTCCCCGAGCGCCTGTCCCACCTCGCCCTACCCTCGGGAGACCTAGTGCGGGCTCGGGGCTCGGCCGAAGCTCGCGTGTCGGGGCGAGTTGCATTCGGGCGTGTCCCCAATGCAAGTGGCGACTCTTTGGAGGTCGGTGAGGAGGGTGGTGGCGGCGCGCTTGAGGATGGCGAGGGAGACGAAGGCGAAGACGGCGATGGCGATGCCGAGGGCGACCGAGAGCATGGCGTGGTGGAGGGCGATGCGCTCGACGCGGCCGGCCTCGAGGGCCATGAGGCCGTGGTCGCCCTGGAAGAGCCAGATCATCTCGATGACGGCGCCGAGGAAGCCGCTCGCGGTCGCGGCGCTCGCGAGGATGCGCAGGGCGCGGAGGCGCCGGAAGGCCTCGTACTTGTAGTCGGTGAGGAGCTCGTCCACGTCCGCCTCGCCGCCGGGCGAGAGCAGCGCCCGCGCCACCTCGGCCACCCACGCCGGCCGCCCCGCCTCCACCAGCGCCCGAGCCGCCCCCAGATCCCCGTCCCCGATCGCCCCCGAGACCGCCCGCAACCACGGCCCCGTATCGAGCGGCGCCCGATACAACAACGTCCGACACCGCTCCACCACGATCCCCCCCACCACCGCGGCCAACACGAGCTGCAAAACGCTATAGACGGTCACGGCCGACCTCGACGACGCCGAAGACCTTCACTGAGAACATCGCGAGCGAAGCGAGCCCGGCGCGGAGCGTAGCGACGCGCCGAGGGGTGCGCGAGGGGGTCTCCTCCTCGCTGGGCCCCGCGCCCGAAGGGCGTGGGGTGCAGAATCGCGAGACGCCGAAGGCGTGCTCGCGACGTCTGCAGACAATAAACCGGATTACGGGCGGGGGTGGGTGGGTGGTGTAATTAAACCCTGCGAGAGCTCCCCCCCAAAAACGCCTCAAATCCCGCGAGATCCCACCCTAGAACGGCTCCCGCTGCACACTCCGAATCACCTCCCGCACGAAGCTCGTCCGCAGATCCATCACCTCGTACCCGATGTTCGAGCGGTTCAAGATGTAGAACGCGTTCGGCTTCTGGACGCGCCCCTCGATCCGGATCTCGTCGAGCTGGATGACGCGCGGCCCGCGGCCCCGCTGCTGCGCCTCGGCGGGCGCGGCCGACGCGACGGCTCCGAGGACCCCCAGGGTCAGCGCGGTGATTGCGAACAACTTGCGCATCATCCACCTCCTCCTTCGCCGCCTCCGCCCTCGCGCGCGCCGCGCTCCGCCTCGCGCTGGGCGTTGGCCCGCTCGCGCTCGATCCGCACCTGCTCGCGCTGGATCTGCCGGTCCAAGTCCTCGAGGTACGCCTGCGAGGGATCGTCGCGCGGGAGCCGCGGCCCCATCATGTTGCGGTACTGCCGGAGCTCCTCGGCCGCCTTCTGCAGCGCCTGGAGCTGCGAGAGCCCCGGGAACTCGGCGCCCGCCGACATGTACATGAGGCCCATGTCGAAGTGGGCCTCCGGCAGGTTGGGCTGCATGCGGAGCGCGTGGTCGAAGGCCTGCTTCGCCTGCTGCCACTGCTTGTTCGCGCGGTAGGCGTCGGCCAGGTTCAGGTGCACCGCGACGAGCGTCGGCGCGAGGTTCGCCGCCGCCTGGAACTGCTGGAGCGCCTCGGTGTAGTTGGCGCCCGACATGAGCTGGATGCCGAGCGCGATGCGCGCCTCGGCGTAGTCCGGCCGGAGCTCGACCGCGCGGCGCAGCTCCTGGATCGCGTCCCGGAGCCGGCCGTCCTCCTCGAGGAGCATGGTGCCCTTGAGGAAGTGGAGCTCGGCGTTGTTGTCGTCGATCCCGAGCGCCTGCGCCAGGATGCCCTCGGCGAGCTCCTTTCGGCCCTGCTTCAGGCTCGCCTTGATGAGCGCGAGCATCGCCGGCACGAACCGCTCGTCCCTCTGCAGGGCCGTCCGCGCCGCGGTCCACGCGTCCTCGTAGCGGTTCGCGTGCACCAGCGTCTCGGCGTAGAGCGCCTGCAGGTGGAGGTTCCGCGCCCACTGGCGCGCGAGCGGCTCGATGAAGGCGATGGCGTCGGGCGTGTTGCCGCGCCGGAGGTGGATCGTGACGATCCCCTGCGCCGCCCGCTCGTAGTCCGCCTGGATGCGGAGCGCGCGGCGGTAGTACTCGAGCGCCTGCGCCTCGTTGCCCGCGCGATCCGCGAGGACGCCGAGGTTGTAGGCCGCCTGGTACGCGTTGGGGTCGGCGCTCAGGGCCTGCTGGAAGGACGACTGGGCCGCGGCCGTCTGACCGGCCGCCGCAGCGCGCAGGCCCTGCTGGTAGGCGCCCCGCGCGCTCCCGCTCATCGGCCGGCGCGGCGGGAGCGGTCGCCCCTGCTCGGCGGCCGGCGACCCCCACGGGCTCTCCCCCCCCGCGTCGCCGGCCTGACCGCCGCCGGCCTGACCGCCGCCGGCCTGACCGCCGGGCTGCTGCCCACCCGCGCCGGGCCCGCCCGCGCCCCCGGCCTCGTCGCCGTCCCACTCGCCGTCGTCCGGCTGCTGGCTGCCGGGCGGCGCCTCGAGGCCGCCGCCGCTCACCTCGCCGCCCGCGGTGGCCTCACCGCCGACGGCCGTGGTGTCCTCGCCGGCCTCGTCGTCGCCGCAGCCGGCGCCGGCGAGGGCGAGCAACAGGGACAGGCCCGCGACGCAACACGGCTTCGTCATCAGCGACCCTCCAGGGGGACGAGCGAGGGCGGCGCGGCCCCCGCCGGGATGTCGCGCATCTGGCCCCGCGGCGCGCGCGCGAACTCGCCGGCCGTGTAGGCCTGGAAGCTCGGGTCGTTGCGCTGCGCCTCGGCGATGCACTCGGCGATGCGCTCGTCGCCGTACGCCTGCAGGCGGTCGACGGCGATGCGCGTGTGCTCGTTGTCGATGTTGCCCGCGCGCGAGGCCCGCGCCGCGAGCGCGTAGCGCGCCACGGCGAAGCACTCGATGGGCCGCACGCGGGCGTCGAGGGTCTCCCGCAGGCGGCCCTCGACCTCCCACCGGATCTCGTCGCGCGCGTCCTGGGGCAGCCGTCGCATCTGGGTCTGCAGGTCCGACGGAATCACGAACTCGGTGTTCAACACGGCCCGCGCGAGGATCTCGTACGCGCGGCCCTGCCGGACGTAGGCGGCGATGGTCCAGGTCGGGCGGCGGTAGCCCATGACCGGGTCGTAGCCCTCGACCAGCGTCTGGGCCCGGCGCGAGCCGTCCTGGATCGAGCTCACGATGTTCTGGATGTACTGCTCCATCGTGCGGGGACGGCCCGTGTTCACGGCGAAGCTCTCGAAACTCCCGATCTCTTCGTCCGCGAGGATGAACTTGGCCTGCGCGGCGTACTCGGCGGCCATCGACCCCGGCTCGGCGCCCGAGCGCGAGAAGCCGTTGACCACGTCCTGAAGAGCGGAGCGGTGGCCGCGCGTGTCCCGCGACTCCTTGCGCGCCTGCGCGATCCGCCAGTAGGCCTGGACGACCAGGTCGCCCGAGCCCCGGACCCGCTCGTAGCGGCGGATGAAGTCCTGCATGGCGCTGATCGTGTTCCGCCAGTTGCGCTGCTTGAACTCCATCTCGGCGACGCGGTAGTAGGCGTTCCGCTTCTCGCTCTCGTCCGTGAGCATCTCGGCCGCGCGCTGGTAGTACTGGGCCGCGCGGCCGTACTGCTGCAGGCGCTCGAAGATGATCGCGCTGTTGATCATCGCGTCGCGCCGCCACTGCTGGATGTCGTCGTTGCTCGCCGAGCGGAAGCGCGACGAGTCGGCGAGCACCTGGTAGTTGTCGACGGCGCGCTGGAAGTCGAAGAAGCGGTTCGCGTTGAACGCGAGGCGGAAGTAGGCGTTCGCGAGGATCGCGTCGAGCTCGGCCTGCTCCTGGTCGTTCTCCGCACGGCGCGGCCCGACCTCGTCGACGATGCGCTGGTAGAGGCGCGCCGCCGACTCGAAGCGGCTCGTCCGCTCGAGCGCGATGGCGGCCTTCTCGAGGGCGAGCGGCGCCTGCGGGTGGTTCGGCTCCTCGTTGACGGCGCGGACCAGGAGCGTCGCGGCCTGCTCGTAGAGCCGCCGCTGCTCGTCGCCCGTGGCCGACTCGGCGCGGCCGAAGATCTCGACCGCCTCGCGGTACTGGAGGTTCGTGAGCTGGACGTCCGCGAGACACTCGGGCTCGTCGCGGCTCTCCGGGTCCTCGCAGTTCACGTTGCGGGCCTCGCCCGACGCCTGGAACGTGCAGGCCCGCTCGCGGAGGGCGTTGCTGAGCCGCTGGACCTCGGCGGTGTCCTCGAGGGAGACCGCCATGTTGTTCAGGCTGAGCCAGGCGATCCGGCCCGTGTCGTTCGCGAGCGACCCGGTGCAGCGCTCCTCGAAGATGCGCGTGAAGCGCTCCTTCGCCTGCGGCCAGTAGCCGTAGTAGTAGAGCAGCAGGGTGTTGTTGTACTCGTAGGCCGCCCGGACGCCCTCCCGGTCCTGCGACTCCGGGACGCGCGCGACGTACAGCTCGCGCGCCTGCGCGAGCCGCTGCAAGAGCTCGGGCATGGCGAGCGGCGTCACGCGCGGCGGCGTCCCCTGCGGCTCGGGCGCCTCGTCCCGGATCTGGAGCTGGCCCTGCTCGACCGCCGCGTCCACGATCCGCTGGAGCGACTCGACGACGCGCCGCGCCGACTCGGACAGGTGCCCGTCGTCGAGGTTCGAGTCGCGCACGAGCGCGTACTGCTCGGCCGCCTCCTCGTAGCTCTCCGACCAGAAGAGCGCGTCGGCGAGATTGTACCGCAGCTCGTAGGCCTGCGGGTTGTTCGGGTAGCGCCGGAGGTACTCGCGGTAGGCCTGCGCGGCCAGCCGATAGGCCTCCTCGGCCCGCGTGCACAGGTCCGGGTTCTGCTCGTGGACGCACTGCTGCCGGAGCCGCTGCGCGTCCTGGTGGAAATGGACGGCCGTCCCGATGAGCGCGTTCTCGGCGAGCTGCTCGGCGGTGCGCTGGGCGCCCGGGTGCTCGACGTTCGCGTTCCACCAGTCGGTGCCCTCGCCGTAGTTGCCGAGGCGGGCGCGGTACTCGATCGCGCGCTGCATCTCCTGGTGCCGGGTGTACGCGCGGGCGACCATGTTGGTGATCTCGGGCGCCTGGTGGTGCATCGGCCAGCGCTCGAGCGCGAGCTCCCAGACGGCGATCGCCTGCGGCAGCTTGTTCTCGTCCCAGTAGACGTTGCCGAGCTGGAAGTAGACGTCCGGGGTCCAGTCCCGGTCCTGCGGGAGCAGGTTCGAGTCCTGGATGCGCTGGATGCCGCTCGGGAGGCCCTCCTGCTCGTCCGGCACCTGGTTCTCGTTCCAGTCGTCGTACGCGAACGAGATGCCGAGGTACTGGATGGCCTCGGGGCGGAGCTCCGAGCCCGCCCGGCCCGTCCGGCGCCGCTCGTCGTCCGACCACTGGACCAGCATGCCGAAGTGCCGGATGGCCTCCGGGTAGCGGCTCGCGCGGTAGTACGCCCACGCGACCTTGTAGAGGGCGAGGTTGTAGTTGCGATCCTCGGGGCTCTCGAGGATGCGGTTGTAGGCGCTGATCGCGAGCTCGAGCGAGTGCTCGCCGCCGTAGTCGTCGAAGTGGAACTCGCCGACGCGGAACCAGGTCTCGCTGATGAACTCGGCGTCCGGGCGGACCGGCTGGCAGCTCTCGTAGGGGTCGACGTACACGCCCGCCATCTCCGGCGGCGTCTCCTCCGCGCCGTCGAGCGTGAGCGCCGGGTGCTCCTCCTCGGGGCTCTCACCCTCGCCCTCGCCCTCCTCACCCGCGGCCGCCTCGGCCTCCGCCGCCCGCGCCGCCGCGAAGGCCGCCGGGTCGTACCGGAAGTTGTTGGCGCACACGAGGTTCAGCCACGCGAGGCGCGCCTCGTCGGTCCGCGCCATCTCGTTCAGGCAGTAGCCGATGAGGTAGTAGACGCCGTCGATGCGCCGGTAGTCGGGGAACCGGGAGACCAGATCCTGGTAGAGCTGGATGGTCGGCGTGAAGTCGGGCGTGTCGCCCGGGTGCGGGACCTCCTCGCCGCGGTCGCGCGCCGCCTGGTACTCCTCGTAGGCGCTCTGGAACTGCAGCGCGCTCCGCTCGAAGTACAGCTCGCCGAGCCGGAACATGGCGTCCGGCGTGTAGGTCGGGTCGTCGGGGTAGCGGCGGATGAACTGCTCGAACAGGCGGATCGCGCGCTCGCGCGCCTCGTTCTGGAGCCGCTCCTCCTCGGCGATCTGCCGGGCGTAGCTCTGGTCGCGGGCGCGGCGCTGCGAAAGGTACTCGCGGCGCACGATCGAGATCACCGTGTCGCGGTAGCTCCGGCCGATCTTCGAGAAGCGATCGACCTCGGCCTCCATCTCGCGCAGGGCGGCGACCTGCGGGGGGCTCGGCGGCGGCCGGTCGTCCTCGATGCGCCGGTCGGTGGTGTCGAGGAAGCTCGGGGGCGGCGGCGCCGAGGTCCCGCTCTGCACGTCGGTCGCGCCCGCCCAGGGCACGGTGCCGTCCTGGGGCGCGGCCGGCGCGGTGCCGTCCTGGGGCGGGGCCGGCGCGGTGCCGTCCTGGGGCGGCGGCTGGGTGCCGTCCTGGGGCGGCGGCTGGGTGCCGTCCTGGGGCGGCTGCGCCAGGGCCGGCGCCGCGAGCAGCCCGAGCGTGACGAGCACGGTGAGGCTTCGGAACATCACTGCCCCTCCTCGGCGCTGGTGCCGTCCTGCTGCAGGTCCATGATCTCGCGGAACTCGTCGTCGAGCGCCTGGATCTCGCGGGACCGCTCGCGCGTCAGCAAGTCGACGCGCATCCGGTGCTCCTCGCGGCGCGCCCAGGCGACGTCGATGCGGCCCACGTCGGCGCGCAGCACCAGGTCGTAGAACCGGTGCCGCACGTCGTCGAAGTTCGACTGCGTGACCGCGCCCACGACCTCGATGGTCTCGCCCTCGAGCGAGGCGAGCGCGTTCCGGTACCCTTCGAGGTTCGTGCTCTCCTCGCCGATGACCTCGCGCATCTCGGCCGTGCGCTCCTCGACGACCTGGTCGACGAGGTTGTCGTGGCGGTCGAGGACCGCCTCGACCTCGATGGCGCGCGCGAACATCTGGTCGAGCTCGCGCGGGCGCCGCACGCCCGCCGCCGCGAGGAGCTGCCGCTCGCGCTCGACGAGGCCGTTGTACTCGGTGCGCAGCCGGTCGTCGCGCTGGTAGCGCGCGTCGCCGACGCCGACCTGGATGCGCGCGATCTCGATGAGCCGCTCGAGCTGCTCGATCTGGCTCCGGTACTCGTCGACCGCGGCGCGGTGGGTCTCGAGCTCGCTCCGCGTCGCCTCGGCCGCGCCCGGGTCGCGCTGCTGGTCGGCCGTGTCCGTGAGGAACCGGTCGGTCGCGGTGATGCGCGCCTCCATGCCCATCAGCTCGACCTCGAGGTGGCTGAGCTCGCGCGACAGGCGCCGGTAGCGGCCGAGGAGCTGGTCGTTCCGGATGTCGAAGTCCTCGCCGTCGGTGGGCATCCGGCCGAGGAGCGACTCGATGCGCCGGCGCTGCTGCCGCACCTCGGCGAGCTCGCCGCTGCCGCCCGACATGGTGCGCCCCTCGTTCTCGATGAGCTGGCGGCGCACGCGGGCGAGGCGGTTTCGTAGCGCGGTCGTGCGCTCGCGGTGGCGGCGCAGATCCGCGAAGACGTTCACTCGGTTCGGCGAGTTGATGGCCGCGTTCAGCCGGTCGATGAGGTCGGCGGTCTCGCGGACGAGCTGCCGCGCCTGGGCGAGGTCGCTCAGGATGCCGAGCGCCCGGTCCATGTCGCCCTCCATCGACGCCCAGCGGCGGGCGAGCGGCGGCAGGAACTCGTCGGCGTCGAACGTCTCCATGTTCTCGCGGACGAGCTCGCGGAAATAGGCGTGCGGATCGGCGTGCGCGGCGAGCATGTCCTCGAGCTCGCGCCGGACCGGACCGAACTGGCGCCGGACCTGCCGGAAGACCTCCTCCGCGTCGTCGAAGCGCCCGTTGCGGAGGAGCAGGTTGCCGCGCAGGACCGCGCCGTCCGGGATGAAGCGGCTGTCCGGCGCCGCGACGGCGAGCACCTCGAGGGCGCGCTCGGCGCGCGTCGAGTCCCCCTGGCGGATGTAGACCCACGCGATCTCGTACAGCGCGACGTCGAAGTTCGCGCTCGTGCGCGGCACCTGCTGGTAGGCCTCGATGGCCTGGTCGAGCTGGTCGGTCTCGTAGTAGAGGCGGCCGAGGGCGAGCTGCGTCAGCTCGACGACCTTGCGGTGCTCGAGCGTGGTCGCCCGGACGCGCAGCACGCGCCGGAACGCCTCGATGCCCTGCGGGTACTGGCCGCGCAGCGTGTAGATGACGCCGATGAAGTAGCGGGACTGCGGATAGTAGGGGCTGCCCTCGGGGACCGCCTCGAACTGGACCCGCGCCTGCTCGAGCCGGTCCTGATCGAGGGCCGGCGGCGCGTCGCCCTCGTCGCGGTCGCGGAGCACGTCCTCGGTCGGGACCGCGCGGTTGTAGAGGTACTTGGCCCGGTAGTAGTTGGTCGCCGCCTCGACCTCCTGCGGCGGCAGGCGCGAGAGCTGGTTGAAGTACTCCTCGACGCCGTCGAAGTCGCGCGTGTGGATCGCGACCTCGATGAGCCGCCCGAGGGCGCGCTGGATGTAGGGCCGGTAGGCCGGCTCGCCGGCCCGGTCGAGGAGCTGCCGGAAGCGCGTCCGCGAGCCCAGGTAGTCGCCGGCGCGGTAGAGCGAGTCGGCGAGCAGGAACAGCGCGTCCGGGTAGGCGCTGTGCTGCGGGTAGTTCTCGACGATGTCCGTGAAGATGATGCTCGCCCGCACGTAGTCCTGCAGGCGGTAGAAGAGCTCGCCGTCGGTCAGGCGCTCCTCGACGTGGGTGGGGCTGCGGCGCTGGTTCGATCGGCGGATGCGCTCCGAGGCGAGGTTGCGCGCGTCCGACTCGATGCGCGTCAGCTCGCGGCCGACCGAGGAGAGGTCCTGCGCCGATGCGGAGGGGACGACCCCCAGGGCGACCCCGAGAGCGATCCCCCCGTGCAGCCACCAGCGCGGCTGCAGGGCCTTCACTATTCTTCCTCCTCGGCTCCGCCGCCGCCGCGCTGCATGCTGGAGACGCGCTCCACGTAGCGAATCGCGGGGCGCTCCTCGAGGGGCGCGGTCGGGCCGCCCTTCTCGTAGGCGACCACACGGACGGTCACCGCCCGGCCCTCCGGCGCGGTGAACGAGTAGTTCGACCGGACCTTGAAGCGGTAGCCCTTGAGGTAGCTGAAGATGCCGTAGCCGTGCCCGCGGTACTCGAGGTTGACCGTGAGCGTGTGCTCTCCGGGCACGATGCTGCCGTGGTAGACGTCGAACTCCTCGCGGTCGCCGAGGGCGCCCTCCTCGTCGGCCTTGTTGAAGATGGGCGCGCCGTCGAGCGCGTAGACCGACTTCACGAGCTTGTACGACGAGGACATGCGGTTCTCGTGCACGATGATCGCCTGTGCGCCGGCGACCACGCCCGACAGCACCGTCTCGGCGAGCAGCGACAGGCGCGCCTTCGAGCGGAAGATCTGCTCCTTCAGCTCGTTGATGCGCTGCTCGAGATCGCGCAGGCGCACCGCGTACGTGCCGGCGTCCATCCCGGACTCCGGCGCGGCGCTGGTGGTCGTCGCTCCTTCGGTGCCGGCCGCCGCGGCGGCTTCCCCACCCGTGGCGGCTTCCCCACCCGTGGCGGCTTCCCCACCCGCGGCGGCTTCCCCACCCGCGGCGGCTTCCCCACCCGCGGCGGCTTCCCCGCCCGCGGCGGTCTCGCCGCCGGCCGCCTCTCCACCCCCTTCGGTCTCGCCCTCGCCAAACTGTGCGAGAGCCGACGCGGTGGTGGCCAGGACGAGCCCGGCGGCCACGGACAGCGCAACGAACCTGCGCATGCGATTCCCCTCTCTCAAGTAGGCCCCTCGCGGGAGGCGGCGGCTGTCGAGTGCCACCCGCGGCTTATAGCAAGGGCGCCGATCGAAGGCAACGCGCGAAGCGAGGGCATTCCCCCAGGATCGCGCCGGAATCCGGGTCGAACCCGGCGTGGCGACCCCCCGCTGTAAGGAAGTGCCTGCGCCGAGTGGCACGGCGCTACAATCCAGCGCTCCCATGAGCCCTCGGGGACATCGCACGACCGGTAGATCCTCCGTCCGGGTGGGACGTCACACCCCCCATGACGAGTCGGGTCGAGACCTCCTTCGGGGGACCCGGTGAAGCCCGACCTCGGCTCACTGTCGGACGACGACCTCCTGACGCGGTTCAACAGCGGTGACGCGGCCGCTTTCGAGGTGCTCCTCGAGCGATATCGACGCCCCGTCTACAACTTCATCCTGCGCTCGGTGCGCCAGCGCGACCGGGCGGAGGAGCTGCTCCAGGACGTGTTCCTACGCGTGGTGCAGCGGTCCGGTGACTTCAAAGGCCAGTCCAAGTTTTCAACATGGTTGTACACCATCGCCCGCAACATGTGCATCGACCACAGCCGCAAGATGCAGTTCCGACGGCACCGGTCCCTCGACGCGCCGAGCCGGGGGCGGGACTCGGAGGAGGGCCCGTCCATGCTGGATCGGGTGCCGGGCAAGGACCTCGGCGCCGATCGCGACGCCATCGGCGGGGAATTGCGGAAGAAAATCGCAGCGGCCATCGAGGTCCTGCCGGACGACCAGCGCGAGGTCTTCTTGATGCGCCAGGTATCTCACTTACCGTTCAAGGAGATCGCCGACATCGTCGGCGTGCCCGAGAACACCGTGAAGAGCCGCATGCGGTACGCGCTCGAGCGGCTGCAGGAGGCGCTCGCGGAGTACGAGGATTATGCTCGGGAAGTAGCGAAGTGAAGTGAAGTGACCGCCATGAACTGCGACACCGCCAACGACCGACTGCTCGATCTCCTCTACGAGGAGCTCGAGGGCCCCGAGGCCGACGAGGCCCGGGCCCACGTGGAGCAGTGCGCGTCCTGCCGGGCGTCGTACCGGAAGCTCAGCGTGACCCAGCGCCTGTTGTCCGCCCTGCCGGACGAGGAGCCCGACCGGTCGCTCGACGCGAAGATCCTCGCGGCGGCGCGGCAGAAGGTGGGGGCCGAGCCGGAGCGGGCGAAGGACGAGGCCGGGCGGGACGACGAGGGCGGCGGCCTGTGGGGCGCCCTGCTCCGGTGGCTGAGCGGCTTCGCCGCGTCTCCGCAGTTCGTGATGGCGAGCATCATGATGCTGGTCGTCGCGATCGGCGTCTGGTACCTGCCGGCCGCCCGCCGGCAGCCGGAGGCGAGCGGCGGGACGGTCGTCCACCCGGACCACCAGGGCGAGGCGGCGCCGTCGGCGACGCTCGTGCCGGCCGAGCCGCTCGAGCTCGACCTCGACCAGCGCACCGGGCGGCTGCGCAGCCGCGACGGCGACCAGGGCGGCGCACAGACCGCCGTGCAGGCGCCGGCGGCCGAGGGCCGGCTCGCCGCGGCGGACGAGCCGCGCAACCGCGGGTCGCGCCAGCCCGAGCTCGCCGAGGCGGCGGGCGAGGTGGTCGACGACGAGATGGACGATCTCACGCCCGCGCCCGCGGACGACGAGGCGCCTGCGATGGAGATGCAGATCGCCCGGGGCGACTCGTTCGGAGGCGGCGAGCGGGCGCAGGCGCCGCGCGCACGCCGGAGCGCGCCCGGGTCGGCGTACTCGGCCGGCGCCGGCGCGGCGCCGTCGGAGGACCGCTCGGTCGAGGCGGAGCAGACCGAGGCCAGGACCGAGGAGGCGTCGCGGTACGCGTTCGGGAGCCCGGCCCCCGAGCCCGCGCCGGCGCAGGCCGCGGCGCCGTCGAGGGCGCCGTCGGGCGCGGACTACGGCGGCGAGGGCGTCGCGCGCAACACGATGCAGGAGACCGTCCCGTCCAGCATCCACGGCCGCGCGCGGATGTACGCGCAGAACGACTCGTGCGACGCCGCGGTGCGCCAGTACCAGGACCTGATGCGGCGGTTCCCGACCTACAGCCGGCGCGGGCAGGCGATGATGGAGATGGCCGAGTGCTACCGGCGCATGGGCCGGCTCGAGCAGGCGCGCACGACGCTGCTCGCCGTCGAGCGCGGCTACCGCCAGTCGGCGCCCGAGGCGCGCCGCCGGCGCTTCCACGTCGAGCAGATGCAGCGCGCGCGCCACGCCGCCCCCGCCGAGGTGGACGAGGCCGTGGCGGCCGAGCCGGCGTCGGCGCACTGACGGCCGACGGTCAGCCCCTTCCGAAGAGCGTGCGCAGCGGGCCCGGGAGCCGGCTGATGCGGCGCAGCTCCCAGCCGGCGACGCGGAGCGCGTGGCGGAGCCCCTCCTCGAAGGTGGGCTCGAGCGTCAGGATCTCGACGTCCACCCTGCCCTCTCTCGCAGCCGCGAGCCACTCGTCGCTCACGCCCGAGAAGATGCAGGTCGCGCCGAGCATGCGCGCGGCGACGTGAGCGGAGAACACCTCGGCCGCACGATCGGGCGAGGGTCCGGTGAGCCGGGTGACGTCCACCAGACCCGCGCCCGCGTCGGTCTTCAGCATGTCGCGGCCGAAGCGATCCACGATCTGCTCGAGGCTCTCGGCCGAGTGCTCGCCCGCGAGGACCAGCACGAGGCAGCCCTCGACGTGCCGGACCGGGAGCTGGCCGTCGGCCGCGCGCGCGGCGGCCCGCTCGACGAGCCGCTCCTCCCGCCCGGCGACGTAGCCCTCCATGCACAGCGCGCGCAGGTCCTCGTGCAGGTCCTCGGGCACGGGGCGCTCGGCTTCGTCGAAGGCGTCGAAGAGGGCGCACATCGTGCTCAGCGCCGCGGTCGGCGTCGCGCCGAGCATCCCCACGCGGCGGCCGAGCAGCGTGATCATGGCGAGGCCCTCGTGGTGATCGAGCACCCGGGCGCGCTCGGCCGCATCGGCGCCCGCAGCGAGGATGAGCGACTCGACCGCGGGGCGCGCCTCGATCGCGATCTCCGCGGCGAGCTCGCGGTCCTCGCGGTAGGGCGCGCGCTCGGCGTAGCGCCGCTCGAGGGACGCGAGGATGCGCCCGGCGAGCTCGTCCCGTTCCGGATCCACCATCGAGTCGAAGGGTACGAGAAACCCGGTCCCGGCGCCGCAAAGTCGACGCAGGCCCGGGGTGCGGGTACCACTGGGGCATGGCGATCGTCGTGCAGAAGTTCGGGGGCAGCTCGGTGGCCGACGTCGAAAAGCTCGGCCGCGTGGCCGACAAGGTGGCCTCGACGCGCGCGCACGGCTTCGACGTCGTGGTGGTCGTCTCGGCCATGGGCAAGACGACCGACCAGCTCCTCGCCCTCGCCAAGCAGATCGACGACAGCCCGCCCCGGCGCGAGCTCGACATGCTCGTCACCACCGGCGAGCGGATCTCGATGGCGCTCCTGTCGATGGCCCTCCAGAAGCGGGGGTGCGACGCGATCTCGTTCACCGGATCGCAGTGCGGCATCATCACCAACGACCGCCACTTCGACGCGAAGATCATCGAGGTGCGGCCGCACCGGCTCGAGGACGAGCTCGCGCGGGGACGCGTCGTGATCGTCGCCGGCTTCCAGGGCATGAGCTACAAGCGCGAGATCACCACGCTCGGCCGCGGGGGGAGCGACACCACCGCGTGCGCGCTCGCCGCGGCGCTCGGCGCCGAGCGGGCGGAGATCTACAGCGACGTGGACGGGGTGTACTCGGCCGACCCGCGCGTCGTCCCCGAGGCGCGCCACAACGCGGAGATCGGCTACGAAGAGATGCAGGAGATGGCCGAAGCCGGCGCGAAGGTGCTGCACGCGGGCGCCGTCGAGCACGCGCGCAAGGCGGGCGTCGCGATCCACGCGCGCGCGACGTTCCAGCCCGGCCGCGAGACGCGCGTGCACGCGGACGCCTCGCCGAGCGACGTGCCGCGCGCCGTCGTCGGGCAGCCGGGCGTCGTCCGCGTGACGGTGCGCGGTGACGAGACGGCGCTGCTCCGCGCCATGGACGTGGCGCACAAGGGCGGCGTGGGCGCCCGCGAGGTCGAGCGCGGACCATCGGGAGGGAGCTTCCTCCTGCCGACGCAGCACGCGCCCGACTGGGCCGGCACCCGGGCGAGGCTGGCCGACGAGGGCGTCGAGATCGAAGAGGGGCTCGGGCTCGTGTCGGTGGTCGGGACGGCGGTGCAGCGGGACCCGGAGCGGGTCCGCGAAGCCGTGTCGGCGCTCGGGCCGCTGCGCGTCGTGGCGACGCCGCTCCGGATGAGCGGGCTCGTCCGCGAGGAGGCGCTCGACGTCGCGGTGCGGTCGCTGCACCGGGACCTGATCGGCGTGGTACAAGGCGGGTCATGAGCGCGACCATCCTCGTCGTCGACGACGAGAAGAACATCCGTCGCACGCTCCGCATGGTTCTCGAGGGGGCGGGCTTCGAGGTGCAGGAGGCGGAGGACGCCGAGAGCGGGCTCGCGCTCGTCGAGCACGGCGGGATCGACCTCGTGATCCTCGACGTCCGGCTGCCCGCCATGAGCGGCATCGACGCGCTCGAGAGGATCCGGGCGCGGACGGAGACCGAGAGGCTGCCGGTCTTGATGGTCTCGGGCCACGCGTCGGTGGCCGAAGCGGTGCAGGCCGTCCAGATGGGCGCGACGGACTTCTTCGAGAAGCCGCTCGAGCGCGAGCGCGTGCTCGTGAGCGTCCGCAACGCTCTCAAGACGTGGCAGCTCCAGCGCGAGGTCGACCGGCTGCGCGCCGACGTGCAGGAGCGCTACGAGATGATCGGCGAGAGCCCGGTCATGCAGAGGCTCTTCGCCGAGCTCGAGAAGGTCGCGCCGACGAAGGGACGGGTGCTGATCACCGGCGAGAGCGGGACAGGGAAAGAGCTGATCGCGCGCGCGGTGCACAGGCTGAGCCCCCGCGCGGCCGGGCCGTTCATCAAGGTCAACTGCGCCGCCATCCCCGCGGAGCTCATCGAGAGCGAGCTCTTCGGCTACGAGCGCGGCGCGTTCACCGGCGCGCAGGCTCGCAAAAAGGGGATGTTCGAGCTGGCCGACGGCGGGACGCTGTTCCTCGACGAGATCGGCGACATGAGCCTGAGCGCGCAGGCAAAGGTGCTGCGCGCGCTGCAGAGCGGAGAGATCACGCGCGTCGGGAGCGAGAGGACGACCGCCGTCGACGTGCGCGTGCTCGCGGCGACCAACAAGGAGCTCGAGGACGAGGTGGCCGAGGGGCGGTTCCGGGAGGACCTGTACTTCCGGCTCAACGTGGTGCCGCTCCGGAGCCCGAGCCTGCGCGAGCGCAGACAGGACGTGCCGCGCCTCGCGAACGCGTTCCTCCGCGACTTCTGCCGCGACAACGGTCTGCGCGAAAAGCCCGTCGACGCCGACGTGCTCGAGGCGCTGGCGCAGCGGTCGTGGCCCGGCAACGTGCGCGAGCTGAAGAACGTCGTGGAGCGCATGGCGATCCTCAGCGGCGATACGATCACGCTCGACGACCTGCCCGCCGAGGGCCGCCTGGTCGACGCCGACTCGGGCCCCGCGCCCGACCTTTCGCCGTTGAGCGACGACGGCGAGCGGCTCAGCCTGCGGGAATACCGGGAGCGCGCCGAGCGTGCGTACATCCTGCAGACGCTCGAGGAGACCGGCTGGAACATCTCGCGCGCGGCGGTCCAGCTCGGGGTCGAGCGCACGAACCTGCACAAGAAGATGCGCTCCTACGGGATCAAGCGCGACAGTGGGTCCTGAGGCGCGATGATCCGCAAGACGCTCAAGGCCATCGTCTACGTCACCGCCTTCGGCGTGCTCACGTACCTGTTCTTCTTCGTCCCGCTCGGGCGCCGGACGATGTGGGAGCACGTCCGCCGCATCGCGGCCACCGACGAGGCCCAGGACCTCGGCGAGGACGTCTCGACGGCCACCGACCGCGCCGGCTCCGCCCTGCGCGAGAAGCTGCGCGAGACCGCCGCCGACGCCGGAGAGTAGCGCGCCCGGCGCCCCGGTCCTCCCGGCGTCCTTCCCGCCTGCGAGACAACCCGGGGACCGCCGTCACCGCCCCCCACGAGCTTTCGATCCTCGAAAGCAGCCCGGGGGACCGCCGTCGCGGTCCCGCTGCGAGCTTTCGCCTCTCGAGACGAGCGAGGGACGGCCCGACCCTTGCCGCTCAACTCGCGCGGTCGCGCTGCCGATAAGGGCGCCGCATGCAGCTCTGGCACATCACGGTATCGTCGGTCGATCGGGTCACTCTGTTTCCGGACGAGCGCCAGCGACGCGCAGCCGTCCGGATTTTCGTCCGTGCCACGCGCGACCTCGCTCTGCTCTTCTGTATCGTGGACGATCACGTGCACGTCGTGGTCGCCTGCAACCGAGAGCTCCGTCCCGTGCTCCGGGGAGCGCTCGTGCAGGCGCTGGCCCGTGCGTCCGGCTGCCGGCTCACCGCCCACGTCCGGCCGGTCGAGGGCCGGGCGCACCTCATGCGTCTGGTCGGCTACCTCCTCGACCAGACGACGCGCCACCGGCTGGGTGTCCACCCCGCGTCTTGGAGCGGCTCCTGCTTCCAGGACCTCCTCGGCGCTCGATGCATCGCTCCGTCCGCCGCGCGCGAGCCCGGGCGCGCGCTGCCACGGCTGAGGCCCGACGATCTCTGCCGGATGGCAGCCCTGCCGCCCTCGCCCCTTCGCCCGGCCGACCGTGACGCGCTCCGCGAGGCGGGTCCCCGCCGGATCGCCGGCGCCTCGGCCGCCGCCCTCGCGCTCGGCCCCGTGCTCGCCGGCCGGACCCTCGAGGTCGCCCGGGCCCGACGCGTCACCGCCCAGCTCTCGCCGAGCACGCGGGCATCCGTCGCGCCGACGTCGCCGCCGCGCTCGCGGTCACGCCCCAGCGAATCGGCCAGCTCGTGGCCGCGCCGGCCGAGCCCCTCGCCCTTCGCGCTGCACGTCTCCAGATCGCCATCGAGGATCTCGTCGGGGCCTCTGCGCGGGCCGGCCTCGAGCTGGGCAGCGCCCTCCGGGCTGCGGGGCCCGACGCGTCGATCACTCGCGGCGGGACTTCCACTCCTCGACGAACTCCCAGTCGGCGATGAGGCCCTTGCGGAGCAGGAGGGTCAGCAAGGTGGCGAAGAGGGTCTCCCAGCGCTCGTCGGGCAGGACGTCGGAGACGTCGGCGCCCTGCCCGCGGGCGAGCAGCGCGCTGATGAGGTCGCCCGTGGTCAGCTCGCTCTGCTCGTCCTCGGGCTTCTTCTCGCTCCCCGGGGCCGGCAGCTTGACCGTGGTGCCGTCGAGGAGGGTCAGCGTGATCATGCGGGGGCTCTTGTTCGCGGGCGCGGCCGCCTTCGGCGCCTCGGCGGTCGTCGGCGCCTCGGCCGCCTCCGGCGCCTCGGCCGCCTCCGGCTCGGGCGCAGGCTCCGCCCGCGTCTTCGGCGGGGGCGGTGGCGGCTTCTTCTCGGGCTTCGGCGCCTCGACCGCGTTCGGCTCGGGCGCCGGCTCCGGCGGCGGCGGGGCGACGGTGCGCGGGCGCCCGCCGAAGTAGTAGACCCGGATCGCGTCCTGGATCTCCGCCGGCGCGGCGACCATCGGCTTGACCGGCATGCCGGTCGCTTGGCGCAGCAGCGCCAGCGCCTGCTCGTTGGTCGGGTCGTCCATGGCGACGAAGACCGTCTCTCCCTCGCGACGGACCCTGCGAACGTAGACCGGGATCGCGCAGCACGACTCGGCCACCTGCGCCGGCAAGAGGTTCAACAGCTCGCGCGAGAACTCCACGTGGTAGAGCGACACCCACGGCACCGAGAGCTGGTTCGAGAGGATCTGCGTCATCTGCACCTCGGCCAACATGCCGAGGGCGACCAGCTCGGCGCCGAGCTTCCGGCCCGACTCCTTCTGGCTTCGCAGAGCCTGCGCGAGCTGTTCGTCGGTGATGAGGTTGGCCGCCACGAGCATGTCGCCGAGGCGGAGGCGCTCTCCCTGGGACATCGGCCCGAGCATACCCTCCGGGGCGGCAGGCCCCGCATTTTCAGCGCACGGCGGTGTGGGCCCCCCCCGCGGCGTCGAGCTTGTCCCGGAGGTAGCGCACGAGCTCTTGCAGCTCGTAGGGCTTGGGCAGGAAACCCACCGCGCCGACGTCCGCCCGCTCGATCTGGCGCGTGCTCAGGTGGTAGGCGCTCGTGAGGAGGATCGGGACCTCGGGGTGCCGGAAGCGCATCCGCCGGGCGAGGTCGAGCCCGTTGATCCCGGGCATCATCAGGTCGACGATCGCGAAGTCGACCTCGACCTCCTCGAGGCGCCGGAGCGCGTCCTCGCCGTCGACCGCCTCGGCCACCTCGAACCCCTCGAGGCGCAGCCCGATGGTCAGCGTGCGCCGGTGGTTCTCTTCGTCGTCCACGATGAGGATGCGGGCGGCCATCGCGCTCCTGAGAGAAGACCGGGAGGCCGCCCCCCGCATCGAGGGGGGGCAAGCGCGGGAGGCGGCCTCCCGGCGAGGCTCGAGGGCAGCAAGCCCTGTGCCTCGGGGAAAATCCCGTGATCCCGGCAAAGCGGGACCCGCGGGACTTCACCCGTGCAACGCTCGGGTTTCGGATCTGAAACGCGCAGAGCCCCGCGTGGGGCTCAGGGCCACACCACGTTCAGGCGCTTCATCTTGCGCCAGAGCGTCGTGGAGCTGAGGCCCAGCATCTCGGCGGCCCGCTCCTTGTTGCCGTCGACCTCCCGGAGCGTGCGCTCGATGTACTCCCGCTCCGCCTCGTCCACCACGTCCTGAAGCTGCATGTGCCCGCCCGCACCCGCCGCGCCGGGGACGCCCTCCATCTCCGGCGGGACGATGTCTTCGTGGCGGATGGTCCCCTCGTCCGCGAGCGCGACCCCCTGCTCGATGAGGTTCTCGAGCTCGCGGATGTTGCCCGGGAAGTCGTAGCTCATCAGGAAGTCGAGGACCCCCTCGCCGACCTTCGCCCGCCGCCGCATCTTGCGGCCGTACTTCGCGAGGAAGAAGTCGACCAGGAGCGGGATGTCCTCGCGCCGCTCGCGGAGCGGGGGAAGCTGGAACCGCGCCACGTTGAGACGGTAGTAGAGGTCTTCTCGGAAGCGCTTGTCGGCGATGGACGACTTCAGGTCCTGGTTCGTCGCGGCGATGATCCGCACGTCGACGTGGATGGGCTTGTTGTCGCCGAGCCGGCGGATCTCGCCCTCCTGGATCGCGCGCAGCAGCTTGGCCTGGAACGCCGGCGGGGTCTCGGCGATCTCGTCGAAGAAGAAGGTCCCGCCGTTGGCCTCCTCGAACAGGCCCTTGCGGGACGAGACGGCCCCCGTGAACGCGCCGCGCACGTGTCCGAAGAGCTCGCTCTCGAGGAGAGTCTCGCTGATCGCCGCGCAGTTGACCGGGACGAAGGGGCGGTCGGCGCGCCGCGAGTTGGCGTGGATGGCCTTGGCGACCAGCTCCTTGCCCGTCCCGCTCTCGCCCGTGATGAGCACCGTCGCGTCGGTGGGCGCGATGCGCACGATCCGGCCGAGCACGTCGCGGACCGCCGCAGAGCGGCCGATGATGTTCTCGAAGCGGTACCGTTCGCGGAACTCCTGCGCGAGCAGCGACACCTCGCCGGTCAGGTGGCGCTTCTCGACGGCCTTCTGCACCTTCACCAGGAGCTCCTCCTCGGTGAAGGGCTTCTGGATGTAGTCGTAGGCCCCGATCCGCATCGCCTCGACCGCGCTCTCGATCGTCCCGTAGGCGGTCATGACGATGACCTCGGTGAGCGGCGTCGAGTCCTTCACGTGCCGAAGGACCTCCATGCCGTCCCGGCCGCCCATCCTCAGGTCCGTGAGGACGAGGTCGTAGGCCTCCGCGCCGACCCGGTCCATCGCGGCGTCGCCATCCTCGGCCTCGTCCACCTCGTGGCCCGCTCCGCGGAGCATCATGGCGAGGGTCGTGCGCATGTTGCGCTGATCGTCTACTACCAGGATCTTCGCCATCTCGGGACAGGAGTATGCGGCACTCGCGGGTGCTGGCAATGACTTGACATTCGCGTCAGTACTCGTCGTCGAGCGCGGGGGGTGGGCCCAGCATGGGCGCCGCGCGTGGCTCGCGTCGCAGCGCTTCGCCGAGCGTCTGGACGTCTTCCAGGTACCGGTGCCCGATGACGACCGCCCAGGCGGCGAGGACGGCGGCGACGAGCGCGACGGCGAGGGCGGCGCCCGCGAGCGCGCGCGCCACGCGATCCGCCTTCACGACGGCCCGTCCCCCGAGAGCCCCTCGGTCACCTGCTCGACGTATCCGTGCGAGCCCCGCCGAATGCGGATCGGCACCGGCCGCCCCTCGAAGCGACCGGTCACGGCGTCGATGTCGTAGCGCTCGCCCCCGTAGACGAGATCGACCACGGGCGTCACGTCGTAGACGCCCGCCACGTCGAACGTGCCCGCCGGACACCAGCGGTCGGCGCCGATGCTGGTGCGCGCGCCGATCCGGCCGCGGATGCTCTGGTAGAAGTCGACGATCGGCACGACGGGCTGGCGCGGCACCTCGCAGACCACGCGACCCATGGGCCCGTCCACGACGAAGCGGAACAGATCGTCGCGCAGGTAGACGCGCTGCGTGCCCTCGTTCGAGTAGATGGCGACGCGGAAGCTCACCGCGCTCCCGCCCGCGACGTCGACCGGTGCGAGCTCCACCCGGATCGGCCCGGTGGGCTCCGGCGGCTCGGGGGCCGCCGCGATCGAGAGCTCGGGGCCGTCGAGCGTCCGGGCCGTGCTCTCGCCCGACGCCGTGCGCGCGACCCAGCGGTCCCGCCCGCGGCGCGCGAAGCCGTAGGAGACCTCGACGCGCGCCCCCTGATCGAGCGCGCGGAGCGCCCTCCCCCAACAGTACGACCGGAGGTCGATCCACTCGCGCCAGAGGGGCTGGTCGGTGCCGGCGCCGATCCGCGTGACGCGCCCGTCGGGCACGCGGCGCGGCGCGTCCGGGTGCGCGCAGCGGTAGCGCCGGCGCGAGCCCTCGGGGTGCACCTCGAACCGGAGCAGGCGCCGGTCGGCGACCACCTCCGCCGTCGGCCAGGAGGTCTGTGCGAGCTCGAAGGTATAGAGGTAGCGCGCGCCGGGATCGGGCCCCTCCTCCGCGGTGCGCGGCGGCGCGTAGGGCCGCATCCGCAGCTCGACACCGGGCTCTTCGGGCTCGACACGGCGGCGCTGCGCGCCCGCGACGGCAGGCAGCGCGAGGAGCGACGCGAAGAGCACGATGGGCAGGGGCTTCATCCGATCACCTCCTCGATGGCGGCAAGGACGTCGTCGCGCAACTCCGCGGCGAAGACCAGACGCGCGCTCTCGATGCGCTTGTTCCGGAGCTCGCCGAGCAGGAACGAGATGTCGCCGAGGCGCCGGATGGGCTGGTGCCGGATCGACACCCAGAGCCCCTCCGGCGAGTCGTCGGCCGGCTCGGGATAGGGCGTGTCGCTCGTCACGTCGGCCCACACCGACAGCTCGGGGCGCAGGCCGCGCCGGCGCGCGACCTCGCGCGCGCGCTCGGCCGCCTCCTCCCTTTGCGGCGCCGCCGCCTCACCGTCGGGCAGCGGGATCGTCTTGGGGAGCTGGCGCGCACGGAGCCGGCCGCACAGGTCGCGCAGCACGGGGTCCCGGCCGCGCTCCCACTCGGCGAAGCAGTAGACGAGGCGCGCGTCGTCGAGATCGAGGTAGTCCCCGAGCGACACGTCGTCGCCTCGCGCGGCGGCGCGGAGCGCCTGCGGGATCGGATCGGGGGGCGCGCCGTCGCGCACGAGCTCGGTCATGCGCACGAAGATCGCGCGGATCAGGAACTCGGCCGCCCGCGTGGCCTTGTGGTGGTAGACCTGGCGGTACATGAAGTGGCGCCCGAGGAAGAAGCCCTCGATGGGAGGCAGGCCCTTGCGCCCTTCGATGGCGAGCACCCACTGTCCCGCCGGGGTGCGGTCGAAGCTGAGCGCGCGCAGCAGCCAGTCGAGATCGTAGAGGCCGTAGCGCGCGCCCGTCATGTGGCTGTCGCGCAAGAGGTAGTCGCAGCGGTCCACGTCGAGCGTGCCGGTCAGCGCCCGCGCGAGGTAGCCGAGCCGGTAGCGGCCGCCGACGAGCGAGGCGACGCGCTCGGCCATGCCCGGGTCGAGCGACTCGAGCGCGGCGTGGACGTCGGTCCGGTCGTCGCGGATCGCTTCGACGGTCCAGCTCTCGTGGTGCCGCGCGTCGGGCAGGACGTCCTCGAAGAGGTGGGAGAACGGACCGTGGCCGAGGTCGTGCACGACGGCCGCCGCGAGCGCGTCGGCGGCGGCCTGTGCGTCCATGCGCTCGTCCGCCGGCAGGTCGGCCGAGCAGGCGGTGACCCGTTGCTGCAGGCGCACCATGACGTGGGCCGCGCCGACCGCGTGCGCGAACCGGGAGTGCTCGGCGCCGGGGAAGACGAGGGAGGTGAGCCCGAGCTGCCGGATCCGCCGCAGGCGCTGCACCTCGCGGGTCGCGAGCAGCGCCGTCATCACACGCTCGGCGGCCCCCTCGAACGAGATGAGCCCGTGCACCGGGTCCCTCAGGATCACGCCGGGAACCTAGCGTGGTTGGTGCGGATCTGCGAGCGGGCCGGGCGCGGGTCTCCTCCCGAGGGCATGGGAGGGCCGAGCCCTCCCATCACGGACGGCAGCTCACGCCTTCTTCAGGTTCTGGTTCGCGAAGTCCCAGTTCGCGAGCTTGTCGAGCCAGACGTCGATGAACTTGCCGCGGTCGTTGCGGTAGTCGATGTAGTAGGCGTGCTCCCAGACGTCGAGGGTGATGAGCGGCGTCGCCGACGTGGTGAGCGGGGTCTCGGCGTTCGGCGTCGTGACGATCCCGCCCTTGCCGCCGTCGATGACGACCCAGGCCCAGCCCGAGCCGAAGCGGCCGAGGGCTTGCTGCTTGAAGTCCTCCTTGAACTTGTCCCAGCCGCCGAGGTCGCGCTCGATGAGGGCCTCGACGTCGCCCGACGGCGCGCCGCCGCCGTTCGGCTTCATCGACTTCCAGAAGAAGTCGTGGTTCCAGACCTGCGCGGCGTTGTTGAACGTCCCTCCGCTGACCTCCCGAACCACCTCCTCGAGGCTCTTCTGCGCTTCCGGCTTGCCTTCGAGGGCCGCCTTCAGCTTCGCCATGTAGCCCTTGTGGTGCTTCTCGTAGTGGTACTCGAGCGTCTCCTGGCTCATCGCCGGGGCCAGGGCGTCCTTCGAGTAGGGAAGCGGGGGTACGGTGAAGTCCATCGGATTCTCTCCCTTCGTGTCCTTGGGCAGAGTCATTAAGCCGAAGGGCATCGGGGTCAATGGGCTACCAGGCGAGGGTCGTGAAGCGTCCGTCGCGCGGGACGTCGTAGCCGCGGGCCGCGGGCCCGACGATCGCGGTGACGTCCTCGTGCCAGAGCGGGGCGACGGGGAGCTCGGCCGCGAGGATGCGCTGGACGTCGCCGTACGCCTCGCGCCGCGCCTGCCGCTCGTGCGCCACCCTGCCCCGCTCGAGCGCCGCGTCGAGCGGCCCGCTCCGCAGCCGCCACCGGTTGGCGCCCTCGATCCGCCCGGCCTCGGGGATCCGGTCGGACCCGAAGAACCAGCTCAGCACGTGCGGCTCGAAGACCTCGGGCACCTGCAGCAACGTGAGCTGGAAGCGGCCGCGGTTGAGATCGGCGATCAGCGTCGCGGTCTCGCTCGGGCGGACGTCCACGGCGAGGCCGACCTCGCCGAGCATGGCGGCGACGGCCCGGGCGATGGAGAGCCGGAACCGATCGGTGCTGGTGCGGAGCACGAGCCGCGCGCGAGGCCCCGGACCGTCGCCGTCCGGATCGGTGAGCCCGGCCCCTCCGAGGCGCACGCGGGCGCGGCCGGGACCGTGCTCGAAGACGGGCACGTCCTCTTCGACGGCCC
>JBDIVX010000077.1:0-33189 GCA_039794305.1 Candidatus Neutrinellum sp. | reverse complement strand
TCACCGAGCGCTTGCTCCCCGGGACCTCGGCCCACGAGGCCGCCGCGCAGAAGCTGCGGAACGCGATCCTCGACGTCGAGCCCGAGCCGGCGCCGATCATCGCGGAGGCGACCGACGGGATCGCACAGGCGGAGCCCGCCCCCGAACAGGCGCCGCTCCGGATCCCCCCACAGCGGCGCCGGATGGGCCCCGTGATCCGCTGGGCGCTCGCCGTCGTGCTGCTCGGGGCCGCCGGTCAGGGCCTCGTCCTGCTCTACGCCGACCAGACGCAGGGCTGGCTCGAGGTGCGGTGCGCCGAGCGCTGCCGGATGGGCGGGCTCGAGTGCCTGCCGGGCGGGTCGTGGTCGAGCAGCATGGACCCGGGCACGCACACGATGGAGGTGTGGAACCCCGACGTCGGGGGACACTGGGAGCCCGTGCGCTTCCGCATCGCGAAGGGCCGGACGACGACGTTCGTCTGTCGCGCCGGCGCCGAGGACGCGGAGCCGGGCGACTAACCGCCCTTCGCCCGACGCGCGGGCGTCAGGTACGCCTTCTTCAGCTTGTCGAGCTCGCGGGCGCCGAGGGGGCGGTACTCGCCCGGGCGGAGGTCCTCGGCGGTGATGCCGGCGAAGCTCGTGCGGACGAGGCGCTGGACGCGGTGGCCGATGGCCTGGCCCATGCGGTGGATCTGGCGGTTCTTGCCCTCGGTGAGCGTGATCTGGACCCAGCAGGTGCGGTCCTCGTCGCGCAGGACGAACGCCTCGGCGGGCTTGGTCTTGTAGCCGTCGTCGAGCACCACGCCGGTGCGCAACGCTTGCAGGTCGACCTCGTCGAGGTGGCCCTGGAACTTCGCCGCGTAGGTCTTGGGGACGCCCTTGCGCGGCCGGGTGAGGGCGTCCGACAGCTCGCCGTCGTTGGTGAGGAGCAGGACGCCGCTCGTGTGGTAGTCGAGGCGGCCGACCGGGAAGACGCGCTCGGGGATCGTCTCGATGAGGTCCTGGATCGTGGGCCGGCCCTCGGGGTCCTTCAACGTGGTGACGACCTCGCGCGGCTTGTGCAGGACGTAGTACGCCGGCTTCTCGAGGACGAGCCGCTTGTTGTCGACGTCGATGCGGTCCTTGCGTGGATCGGCCTTGGTGCCGAGCTCGGTCACGACGCGGCCGTTGACCCGCACCCTGCCCTCTTCGATGAGGCGCTCGGCGGCCCGCCGCGACGCGATCCCGGCACCGGCCAGGATCTTCTGTAGCCGCTCCTTCGCCATGGCGTCCGCCGGAGGGCGGGCTCAGGTGCCTTCGGACTCCTCGTCCTCGGCGCCGTCCTCGCCCGCGTCGGCCGCGGCCTCCTCCTGCGCGCGACGGGCCGCCTCGGCCGCCTCGCGCGCCTCCTGCTCGCGGCGCAGCTCCTCGTCGCGGTCCCAGCGGTCGACCGTGCCGTCGCCGTCGAGGTCGGTGCCCACGCGCACCACGCGGCCCTGGTCGTAGTACTCCCACCGGTCGGGACGCCACGCGTTCGGCGAGCTGCGCCCGGCCATGTCCCGCTCCGCCCGGACGGGTCGGCCCTCCTCGTGGAAGACCTTCGTGTCGACGCGCCCGTCGCCGTTCATGTCCTGCTCGACGCGGACGATCCGGCCGTCCTCGAAGAAGACGAGCTCGTCCATCTGGCCGTCGAAGTTGCGGTCCGACTCCTCGCGCAGCGGCCGCCCCTCGTCGTTGTAGTGGCGGACCACGTCCTTGACGCCGTCGGCGTTCAGGTCGGCCTCGCGGCACACCAGGACGAGCCGGATCGCCCCGGGATCGCCCATGCGCCGGAACACCTTGCGCACGTCCGGCACCTCGTCGCCCGAGGTGTCGTACTCGCTGACCTCGTTGTTCGGGTCGTCGGTGGAGCAGCGGCCCTGGTCGTTGATGACGCCCTCGCCCGTGGACCCGGCCATGGAGCGTGACCGCCCCTCGCCGCCCACGCGCTGGCGCGCCGCGCTCTCGGTCCCGCCGCCGCACGCCGCGAGCGCGGCCACGCAGGCGACCGCTCCGATGAGGGTCCGCGTCATCCTTCCTCCTCGACCACGTCGGTGTCGGGCGGCTCTTCGTCGGTGGACGTCTCCCCGTCCTCGCCGTCCTCGCCCGAGTCGCCCGAGTCGCCGGAGGCCTCGCCACCGGCCGAGCCACGCGTGCCGGCCTGCTCCTCCTGCTCGGCGAGCGGGCGGCCGTCACAGCTTATGGGCTCGTCCGGGGGCCCCGCGGCGTCGGCCGGGATCTCCTCGGAGCGGTCGGGCCGGCCGTCGGAGTTCGTGTCGTACTGCACCTCGACGAGGCGGCCCTCGCGGAAGACCTCCCACTTCTCGGGGTCTCCGTCGTTGTTGTCGTCGTAGCGGGCGTTGGCGAGGACGCCGCCCTGGTACTCCTCCCACGTGTCCGGCTCGCCGCTGTTCCGGCGGTCACGCTCGGCCCGCGCCACGAACCCCGCCTCGCACCACATCCACGTATCGATGCGGTTATCGAAGTTCGTATCGAGCTCCTTGCGGACGAGCTGGCCGTTCTCGTAGTAGCTGATCTGGTCGATCCGCCCGTCGAAGTCGAAGTCGTGCTCCTCACGGAGCGGGGTCCGCCCGTCGGGCCCGAAGAAGCGCGTGATGTCGACGCGGCCGTCGAAGTTCATGTCGATCTCGGAGCAGCGCACCCGCTGGCCGTCGTAGACGTGGCGGATGTCGGGGCTGCCGTCGCCGTTGACGTCGACCGCCTGGGCCTGGAGGCCGCCGGTGTTGCACTGTTCCCGGACGGTCAGGTCGCCCCGGGAGCCCTCGGGGGTCGTACCGTCCCCCACCCCGGAGTCGTCCCCCCCGCACCCCAAGAGCCCCACCCCGGCCAGGCCGAGGGCGATCAGAAGAGATTTCTGGACGTTGTGCATGCCGCGGCCCGGCCTCCGGACCCCCCGTTCCGGTCGAGGGTCCACGCAGGATAGTGGGGGCCGATTGCAGCCGCAAGCGAAGCCCCCGTGGGGGCACAAACCCCCAAGATCATTGGGTTTGACAATATGTATGGTGCCATGTAGGTTCACTCGGCTCTCGGCACCCGACACCCTCTCACCCGCACGGATCACCGATGGCGCGCAAGAAGATCTCGACGACGATTTACATCACGCCGGAGCAAAACGAGAAGCTCAAGCTCCTGCACGAGCGCACCAAGGTACCGGTGGCGGTGTACATCCGAGAGGGCATCGATCTCGTGCTAGACAAACACAGGGACGAGCTGCCCGGGCAGCTTTCCCTCGACGCGGCGACCTCCTCGTCGAAGAAGCGTTCAAGCGGCTGAGTGTCCAGCTCCCATCTCTCGCGCATCCGCAACTTCTCGATCATCGCTCACATCGATCACGGGAAGAGCACCCTCGCGGACCGTATCCTCGACCTGACCGGCGCGCTCTCGGAGCGTGAACGGACCGAACAGTTCTTGGACAAGATGGAGCTCGAGCGCGAGCGGGGCATCACCATCAAGGCCCAGTCCGTCCGGCTCGCGTATCGGGCGAAGGACGGGATCGAGTACCAGCTCAACCTGATCGACACGCCCGGGCACGTGGACTTCTCCTACGAGGTGTCGCGGTCGCTCCAGGCCTGCGAGGGGGCGCTCCTGGTCGTGGACGCCACGCAGGGCGTCGAGGCCCAGACGCTCGCCAACGTGTACCTGGCGCTCGAGAACGACCTCGAGATCGTCCCCGTCTTCAACAAGATCGATCTCCCCGGCGCCGACATCGACCGCACCGCCCAGGAGGTGGAGGAGGTGGTCGGGCTCGACTGCTCGGGAGCGATCGCCGCGAGCGCGAAGACCGGCGAGGGCGTCGGCGACATCCTCGAGGCCATCGTCAAGCGCATCCCGCCGCCCGAGGGCGACGTCGACGCGCCCCCGCGCGCCCTCATCATCGACAGTTGGTACGACAGCTACCGCGGCGCCATGGTGCTCGTCCGGGTGGTCGACGGAAGCCTGAGAAAAGGCCAGAAGATCCGCATGATGGCCACCGGCGCCGAGTACGAGCTCACCGAGCTCGGCGTCTTCGCGCCCTTCCCGTTCGCCCTCGAGGAGCTCCGGACGGGCGAGGTCGGCTTCCTCGCCGCCAGCATCAAGTCGGTCGAGGACACCAAGGTCGGCGACACCGTGACCGACGCGCGGCGGCGCGCCGAGACGCCGCTCCCCGGCTTCAAGGAGGTGAAGCCGATGGTCTTCTGCGGGATCTTCCCGACCGACAGCGACCAGTACACCGACCTCCGGGACGCGCTCGACAAGCTGCGCCTGAACGACAGCTCCATCGTGTTCGAGCCGGACACGTCCGAGGCGCTGGGGTTCGGCTTCCGGTGTGGGTTCTTGGGCCTGCTCCACATGGACGTGGTGCAGGAACGGCTCGAGCGCGAGTACGACCTCGACCTCATCACCACCGCGCCGAGCGTCGTGTACCACGTGTACACCGTCGACGGGGAGATGCTCCGCATCGAGAACCCGAACGCCCTGCCCGAGCCGGGCAAGGTCGACCACGTCGAGGAGCCGTACTTCCGCGTCAGCATCCACGTGCCGAGCGGGTACGTGGGCGCCGTGCTCAAGCTCTGCGAGGAGCGGCGCGGCGAGCAGGTCGGCATCCAGTACGCGTCGAAGGACCGCGTCATCATCACGTACGACCTGCCGCTCGCAGAAGTGCTCTACGACTTCTTCGACAAGCTGAAGAGCGTCACCAAGGGATACGCGTCGATGGACTACGAGCTGCACGGCTACCGCAAGAACCCGCTCGTGCGCCTCGACATGCTGATCAACGGCGACAAGGTCGACGCGCTCAGCGCCATCGTGCACAAGGAGAAGGCCTACCACGTGGGCCGCGCGCTCGCCGAGAAGCTCAAGCACATCGTCCCGCGCCAGCAGTTCGAGGTCGCCATCCAGGCCGCCATCGGGAGCAAGGTCATCGCCCGGGAGACCGTCCGCGCCCTGCGCAAGGACGTGACCTCCAAGTGCTACGGCGGCGACATCACCCGCAAGCGCAAGCTCCTCGAGAAGCAGAAGGCCGGCAAGCGGCGCATGAAGAGCGTCGGCAAGGTCGACATCCCCCAGGAGGCGTTCCACGCCATCCTCAAGGTGGACTGACCCCCGCCTCCGGCTCAGGCGCGGCGCTGCCGCACGTAGGCGGCGGTGAGCTCGACGTAGTGCCGCGCCGAGGCGCGGATCTGCTCGCGCTCCTCCGGCGAGAGATCGCGCACGACCTTGGCGGGGCGGCCGAGGGCGAGGACGCCGCTCGGGATCTTGGTCCCCATCGTCACGAGCGAGCCGGCGCCGAGGATCGTGTCGGAGCCGATCTCGGCCTCGTCGAGGAGGATGGACCCCATGCCGACGAGCACGCGGTCGTGGACCCGGCACCCGTGCAAGATGCAGGCGTGGCCCACCGTGCAGTCCGCGCCCACGGTGGTCGTCGTCCGCCCGTGGGTCGCGTGCAGCACGGTGTTGTCCTGGATCGACGTGCGTGGGCCGACCGTGAGGTTGCCGACGTCTCCACGGAGCACGCATCCGAACCAGATGCTGGCCTCGGCGCCCACCACGACGTCGCCGATGAGCGACGCGGTCGGCGCCACGTAGGCGTCGGGGGCAACCTCGGGGGTCATGCCATCGTACGTGAGGATCGTGCTCATGCCGGGGACCTGTATACGAGACGGGCCGGGCTCACGAAAGGACCCGGCGCCGGGCGACCCGCACGGCGAAGCGGAGCGCCGCCCCCGCGGACGCGCCGAGGACGTCGGCCACGAGGTCCAGCACCTCGGCGCTCCGGCCGGGGACGAAGGCCTGGTGGATCTCGTCGAGGACGCCCCACCCGAAGGCGATCAGGACGGCGAGCGGCAGCGTGCGCAGGGCGGGGTGGCGCGGCCAGCTCCGCAGGGTGGCGTGGGCGACGAGGAAGCCGAGGATGCCGTACTCGACGAAGTGGACGCCCTTGTCGCCGAGCGGGAAGTCACGCACCGGGACGTCGGTCAGGTGCAGGGACGACAGCGTCCAGATGGCCGCCATGTAGAGGACGACCGGCATCCAGGCGAGCACGACCTCTCGTCGGCTCGCGGTCACCTCACGCCGCTCCCCCGGCCATCGGGAGCCGAACGCGCCGGTGCGCGGCCGGCACGCCGGCGGCCGACCCGTCCATCCTCGCGAGGAGGCTGTGCTTGTTCGCGCGCTCGACGACGACCTCGACCAGCGCGCCCGTCGGGTCGGCGGACTCGGGCGCGCTCAGGTGGACGATCTCGTTCCGGCCGGTGCGGCCCGTCCAGCGCTCCGAGTCACCCCGGCTCGGGCCCTCGACGAGGACCTGTTGGCGGCTTCCGACGAGCGACTCGAGGTGGGCCGCTTGCTGCTCGGCCACGGCCTCGAAGAGCCGCGCGAGCCGCTCGTCCTTCACCTCCTCGGGGACGTCGTCGCCGAGGGCGAGCGCCGGCGTGTACGGCCGCGGCGAGTACTTGAACGCGAAGGCCGCGACGAAGCCCACCTCCCGGACGAGCGACAGCGTCTCGGCGAAGTCCTCCTCCGTCTCGCCCGGGAAGCCGACGATGAAGTCGGTGGAGAGGGTGAGCCCGGGGACGGCCTCGCGGAGCGCAGCGGTGCGCGCCACGTAGAGCGACCGCGTGTAGCGACGCACCATGCGCTTGAGGACGCGGTCCGAGCCGGACTGCACCGGCAGGTGCACGTGGCGGGCGAGCACGTCGAGCTCGGCGTGCGCGCGGACGAGCTCGTCGGTGAGGTGGCGCGGGTGCGGCGAGGTGTACCGGAGCCGGGCGAGGTCGGGCACCTCGCGCGCGATCCGACCGAGGAGCGCCGCGAGCTCCGGGCGATCGGACGCCCCCGCGCCCGGCTCGTGCCAGGAATTGACCGTCTGGCCGAGGAGCGTGACCTCCCGGACGCCCCCGCCGGCGAGCTCTGCGACCTCGCGCACGATGTCGGCGCCCGGCCGGTAGCGCTCCGAGCCGCGCGTGTACGGGACGATGCAGAAGGTGCACCGCTCGTCGCAGCCCTTCATCACGGTCACGTAGCTCGTCACCTCGCGGCCCGACGAAAGCGGCCGCGCCTCGAGGAACCGGGGGTCGTCGAGGTCGAAGACGGTCCGCGCGGCGGGCGGGGCGCCGGCCCGGGCCGCCCGCACGAGCCCCGGGAGGTCCGAGATGTTGTCGGGCCCGATGAGCACGTCGACGTGCGGCGCCTTGCGGAGGAGCCGCTCGCCCTCCTGCTGGGCGACGCACCCGGCGACCGCGACGACGAGGCCGGGCCGCTCCTCCTTGAGCGGACGCAGCGTGCCGAGGAGGCTCATGAGCTTGTGCTCGGCCTTGTCGCGGACGCTGCACGTGTTCACCACGATGAGATCGGCCAGCGCGGGCTCCTCGGCCGCCGCGTACCCGTCGCGGCGCAGCACCTCCTCGATGCGCCGCGAGTCGTGCACGTTCATCTGGCAGCCGAACGTCTGGACCATGTACCGCTTCATGGAGCCGCAGAACGTAGCAGCGGCCGGTCAGCGGGTCGAGCCGACCCGGCTCACTCGGCGGCGCGCAGGATGCGGTCCACCGAGACGCGGAGCGAGTCGAGGTCGTGGACCGCCAGCGCCTCGTCGACGCTCGGCAGGTAGGAGTCCATCGCGCTGTCGCCGAAGCCCCAGGAGGGGCGCGGCTCGGGGTTCAGCCAGATCACGCGGCGGGCGCGGCGCGCCACCCGGCGCAGCGCGGGGGCGTTCGGGTCGAGGTAGTTGGTGCGCCCGTCCCCGAGGATCACGACCAGCGTCCGGCGGTCGACGGCGTCGCGATAGCGCCCGTCGAGGACGCCGAGGGCGCGGCCGTAGTCGCTGTTGCTGGCCACGTTGATCGCCGCGCCGCCGTACGCCAGCTCGATCGCGCGCTCGACCGGGTGGCGCTCGAAGAGCTCGGTCGTCTCGCCGAGGTCGCTGACGAAGACGAACGTGCGCGTGCGCGCGAAGGCCTCCTGGATGGCGTGCACGAGGATGAGCAGGAAGCGCGCCGAGAAGCGGACCGACTCGCTGATGTCGCAGGCGAGCACGAGCTTCGGGCGCTCCGGGCGCCGCCGCCGCAAGACGGGTCGGAACGGCACCCCACCGGTGCGCCACGAGCGGCGGAGCGTGCGGCGGACGTCGAGCTGACCCCTGCGCCGGTGCTTGCGCCGGACGGCGATCCGGCCGCGCAGCCGCTCGGCGAGCCGCGCGACCTCCCGCTGCACCTCGCGCGCCTCGGCCGGGGCGAGCTCGGTGAACGGCCGCCCGTGGAGCATCCTCTTGCGCAGCTCCTCGCGCAGGTGGCTCGTCTGCCGGCGGAGCTCCTCGTCGACGAGCGCGCGCGCCGCGCTCCGGAGCTGCTGCGCGTCGGCGGCGAGCCGATCGGCGAGCGCGTCGGCGCGCGACCCGAGCTCGGCGCGCAGCGCCTCGCGGAGCGCGTCGATGCGGCCGGGGAGATCCGAGGCGCCGAAGGCGTCGAGCACTCGCATGGTGAAGAGGCCGACCTGCATCGGGTTGCGGATACCGCCGATGCCGGCCGCGCGGCCCGCTTCGCGCATCCGCTCGTCGAGCTGTGCGCCGCCCGCGGCGAGGGCCGCGAGCGCGGCCGACGAGCCGCCCCCCTCCGCCTCTTTCTGCGCTGCGATGGCGCGAAGCAGCGCGTCGATCTCGCGGTCGCTCGCGCCCTCGGCACGGAGCGACGCGACGAGCCCGCCGGGCGCCGCCGCCCCGACCCGGAAGAACGCCTCGAACGCCCGCTCGAACGCGGGGAGCTCGTCCGGGTCCTTGACCAGCACCGAGCGCAGGGCGTCGCGCAGGTCGTCCCGCCGCCCGAGCCCCACCGCCATCGCCGCGCGCTGCGCGTCCATCGCCTCCACCGGCGAAGCGCGGAGCCCCGCCCGGCGCGCGACGGTGACGAATTCGGCGAGGACGCGGTCGAAGGACACGTGAGAGGGAGTATCGCTCTACGGCGCGGGCTCGGCGAGCAGGCGCGGGATGAGCGCGTTCAGCTCGCGCATCCGCGCGCCCGACAGGCCGGCGTAGATCTCGCGCACCTTGCCGGCGCGATCGATGAGCACGAGCGTGGGGATGGCGCGCACGCCGAAGGTGCGATCGGTGCCGCCACCGTCCTGCGCGACCGTGTAGCTCACGGGGTGGCTCGCGAGGTGGCCGCGGATGACCGCGGAACGCTCCCCGGAGATGCCGAGCACGGTCAGGCCCTGATCGTGGTACTGCCGGTGCAGAGCGTCGAGGAGCGGCATCACCATCCGGCACGGGCCACACCAGGTGGCCCAGAAGTCGAGGAGCACGACGCGGCCGCGCAGGTCCTGCATCGACACGGGGTCGGGTCCCCGCACGTGCGTCACGCGCAAGGGCGGCGCGATCGCGCCCACCAGGCCGCCGGATCCGGCCCGTGGAGGGTTGTCCGGCGCGGCGCGGACCGGGTTCGGGGGCAGCGCGGAGATCAGCGCGAGGACCGACGCCCCACACAGCACCGCCACCGCCGCACGCCTCACGTGGGACAGGGTAGCAGCCGGGACGGACCGGAGTCTGCTAGAACACCGTCGTGCGGCTCTCCCACGTGCTCCTCGCCGTCGTCGCGCTCGCGAGCCTCGGGTTCGAGTGGGAGGGGAGACTCTCCCGCCTGCGCCGGGACCTCGCCGACGCCGACCCGGCCCGCCGGCGCGAGGTGGTGAGGCTCCTCGCGTCCTACCCGGCGTCCGACGTCCGCGAGCCCATCCTCTCCGCCCTCGGCGACCCGGACGCGGGCGTGCGCGCCGAGGCCGCGGAGGCCGCGGGCACCGTGCGCCTGCGAGAGGCGGTGCCGCGCCTCCTCGACTGGATCGACGACCCCGACGCCGACGTCCGGGCGAGCGCCGCCCGCGCGCTCGGGCGCATCGGGGAGGAGCGCGCGGTCTCCTCGCTCGTGCGGGCGCTCGGAGACGTGAGCGCCGACGTGCGCAAGGCGGCGGTGGAGGCGCTCGCTGCCGTCGGGACGGCGGAGGTCGTGGTGCCGCTCCTCGGCCGGCTCGACGACGTGGACTCGAGCGTGCGCGTCGACGCCGCCGAGGCGCTCGGCCGGCTGCGCGACGCGCGCGCCGTGGTGCCGCTCGTGGGCCGGGCGCGGGACGACGCGCCGGAGGTGCGCGTGGCGGTGTACGGGGCGCTCGGGGATCTGGGCGACGCGCGCGGGCTGCCGGCGCTCCTGCAGGGGCTGCGGGACGGCGCCGAGAGCGCGCAGCTCGCGGCCGTCGCCGCCGCGGGCAGGCTCGGCGCGGAGGCGGCGGTCGAGCCGCTCGTGGCGCTGTGGAACGAGCCCGATCCGCGCCGGGCCCGCGCGGTGGTGGCCGCGCTCGGCGGGATCGGCGGAGAGGCCGCGCTCGACGCGGTCGTGCGCTCGCTCGCGCGCCATCAGACGCGGGACGTCGCCGCCGAGGTGCTCGCGTCCATGGCGCGCGAGGGCGGGCGCGACGAGGTCGTGGGGGCGCTCGCGTCCGCGCTCGACCAGGCCGCGAGCCACCAGCACGCGACGGCCATCGCGGAGGTCATGCGTGACATCGCCCGCGGCGCCGAGTCGGCGGACGCCGAGGCCGCGCTCCTGCGCGCGACGCGCACCGGAACCGGCGCGCCCGCGGCCGTCCTGATCGCGCTCGCCGAGATGGGCTCGGCCGACGTGCTGGTCCCGATCCTCGAGCGCCTGCGGTCGGAGGACCGGCCGACGCAGCAGGCGGCGCTCACGGCCCTCGAGGCGTACTTCGCCCGGCATCCTGCCGACGGCCGCGCGGCCGATCCGCTCCTCGCCGTGCTCGGGCGCGTCGATCGCGCCGACCGCTTGCGCGTCGTGCGCCTGCTCGGAAACGTCGGCGCGGCGCGGGCGCTGCCCGAGCTGCGCCCGCTGCTCGAGCACGACGACCCGGCGTTGCGGCTCGCGGCCGTCGAGGCCATCGGCTCGATCGGCGACGCCGAGGGCGCCCCGGTCCTGCTCGAGCTGCTCGACGACCGCGACGCGCGCACGCGCTTCGAAGCGGCGCAGGCGCTCGAGACGGCCGCGTCCCCCGGCGCGGTGACGACGCTCGTCACGAGGCTCGGCCGGCGCGAGCCGCTCGACCGGCACGCGGTGGCGCTCGCGCTCGGGGGCGCGCTCGACCGGCTGCGCGAGCGGGGCGAGCTGCCGGACGACGCCGCGCGAGCCGCGCGCGAGGCGCTCGCCGCCGTCGCGGGCGGGCCGGACGAGGGCCTCGCCGCGCGGGCGGTCGACGCGCTCGGCCGCTGGGGCGATCCGTCGGTCGCGCCCGTCCTCGTGTCCCTGCTGGACCACCCGGCCGCGACCCGGCGCCGCGCCGCCGCCCACGCTCTCGGCGCCGTCGACGCGGGCTCGGCGCGCGAGGCGTTGCGAGCCGCCGCGGCCGGTCGCGACGTCGCGCTGGCGGCCGCCGCCGCGGCCTCGCTCGGCGACAACGGCGAGGCGAGCGACGCGGCGCGCCTGCTCGAGGTCGCGCGGAGCCGGCCGTGGCCCGCGTCGGCGGCGGCGAGCTTCGGGGTCGCCCGCCTCGCGCGGCGAGGCCTGCTCGACGCGGCCGGCTCGCACGCGGGGCTGTGCCGGGCGGCGCGCTCCCGCGACCCCTACGTCCGCGCCAACATCGCGACCGCGATGGCCGCGCTCGAGGCTCCGCCCTGCCCCGACGGTCCGGCGCCCGCGGACTGGCTCGGGCCCCGGCACGCTGCGCCGGTCCGCGCCGCGGCAGCGCGGTGGCTGGCCGCCGCCGCGCGCGCGGGCAGCGTCGACGCCGCGCGCGCGCGCGATCTCCTCTCCCGCTGCGTGCGCACCGAGACGGCCCCCGAGGTGGCGGGCGCGTGCGAGGACCCCTCGATGCCGCCGCTCGAAGAGGTCGCCGACGTGTACGCCTACTCGGCGGACGGCGAGCGGCTGCGCGCCAACGCGCTCGTCGCGCTCCGCTTCGCCGACGGCAGCGCCTGGGTCGCCCACACGGACGTCCTCGGCCACCTCCGCCTCGAGCGCGCCCCCACGGGCCGCCTCGTCCTGGACGACCCGGTGAGCACGCCGCTCGATCCCTGAGCAGCGCTCCCCGACTCAGTTGGCGGCTTGGATGCTCACCATGAAGGCGAGCACGGCCTCGAGGTCATCGTCGGAGATCTCGTCGGCGTCGAACGGAGGCATCCCGCCGTCGCCCTGGCGCACGACCATGCGGATCATCGCGACCGGGTGGGCCTCGCTGCGGATGTTCGGCGCCCTGCCACCGTCGTGGCACCTGCCGCACACGTCCGTGAAGACCTCCTCGCCGCGGGCGGTGTCCGTGGACTGGACGGGCCCCTCGTACTCGGGCGCCACCTCGGCGCCGCCACCGGCGGCGGCGCCGCCGCCGCACGCCCCGAGCGAAAAGACCAAGACGACCCCGGCAAGCTTCCTGCTCATCGCATGTCCTCCGTCGGACGCGAAGGCTCACACGTCCGCCGTGCGTTCGGCAAGCCTCACTCGTCCTCGGGCGGCTCCACCGTGAAGTCCGGCTCCTCGAAGCGCTGCTGGCGCAGGTACGCCGTGACCATCGTGAGGTCGTGCTCGGTGAGCTGGCCGTGGAACGCGGGCATGTCGTTCCGCTCTCCGTAGCTCCTCGGTCCGCCGGGATCTCGGATCTGGCGGTAGATCCAGGTGCGCGAGCCGTAGCCGCTCAGGTGCGGGCCGCCGTTGCCGAGCCAGTCGCCGTCGTCGCCGTACGTGTGGCAGCTCATGCACTCGCGCTCGAAGTCCCGCTCGCCGCGCGCCGCGAGCGCCTCGTCGTAGGGCGGGTCCTGGGGCTCGTGGCCGAGCGCGAAGAGAAACTCGACGATGCCCCGGAGCTTCTCCTCGCCGAGCTCGTCCTGCGAGCCCATCTCCTCTTCGAGGTCCGTCTCGCCGAAGAAGTGCGGGTCGTCGGGGTTGTGCATGAGCAGCATCAGCCACCGTCGCGACCCGTAGCCGGTGTGATCGGGCGCCTCTCGGTCGCCCTCGCCGTAGAGCACGTGACAGCTCGTGCACATCTGCCGGTAGACGTCCCGCCCGTGCGTCCACGGGTCGTCGCGGAGCATCGCCACCGGCCCCTCGGGCGGGACGCCGGCACGCGCGAGATCGATCGCGCGCTCGGTTCGGCGCCTCTGCTCCGAGAGGGCCTCCTCTAGCTGCTCGTCCGCCCGGTCCCGCGCCGCCGAGATCCCGCCGAGCGCCCCCGCGCCTGCCAGCACGAGCAGCACGGGCGTGATCCACACCAGCCGATGGCGCACGCGACGCGACGGCCCACGGTCGAGCAGCGGGAGCGCGAACAGGAACGCGGCGACCGCGCCCGGGACGACGATGGTCGAAACGACCTCCCACGGCCCCGGAGTCATCTTGCGGAGCTCGTAGAGCGGACGCAGGAACCACTCGGGGCGCGCCGGGTAGTCGCGGTCGGGCTCGGCCGGGCCGTCGAGGCCGACCCCGTGCGTCGCCGCCGTCACCGCCGCGACCGCCCCGAGCACGAGCAGGACGAACAGGAGATCGCGCGCTACCTGCGCCGGGTAGAGCGGCGACGAGCGGGCCGGCTCCGCCCCCTCGGGCGCCGTGCGCCCGTGCTTGCGCACGAGAGCGCGGTGGCCGAGCAACAGGAGGATCACCGCGGCGGGCAGGATCGCGACGTGCAGCGCGTGCAAGCGCGTGAGCGTCTGTCGGCCGATGGCGGAGCCGCCGGCCGCGAGGTCGTGCAGCGTGTCACCGACGCCGGGCGTCGCCGCCACCACGTTGAGCTCGACCAGGAGCGCCCAGTAGCCCTTCTGGTCCCAGGGCAGGCGGTGGCCGGTGACGACCAGCGCGACCAGGAGCCCCGAGAGCGCGAGCCCGAGCCACCACGTGACCTCGCGCGGCTTCTTGTAGGCGCCGTACAGGACGACCTGTACGAGGTGAAGGCCGGCCACGAGGAGCATCGCCTGCGCGCCGTACGAGTGCAGGCCGCGCACGAACCAGCCCGCCGTCACGCGGTGCTGGATGTAGAAGACGCTCGACCAGGCGTCGGCCACCGAAGGCGTGTAGGTGAGCATGAGGAGCGCGCCGGTCACGGCCTGGACGACGAAGAGAACGCCGAGCGCGCTCCCGAAGACGTACGCCCACCGCGCGCCACCGCCGATCTCCTCGTCCAGCGCCGAGCGCAGGAGCGCCCGCAAGCCGGTGCGGTCTTCGAGGAACCGCCCCGCCCGCCTCAGCACCCTCGAGCCCTCACCCGATCTCCTTCTGCTCCGGGATCGCCGTCCGGAACCGGCGGAACTGGACCTCGATCTTCCCGTCGCGCACCCGCGCCTCGAGCCGGTCCATCGGTCGGGGCGAGGGGCCGCTCCGGACCGAGCCGTCGGTGCCGAACGAGCTCTCGTGGCACGGGCAGAAGAAGGTGCCCTGCTCCTCGCTGTAGCCGATCCGGCAGCCGAGGTGGGGGCACTCCGCCGTGAAGCAGTCGATCGCGCCGTCTCCCCGCCTGACGAGCCACACCGTGCCGAGCCGTTGCTCGGGGGCGCGGGTCCACGCGTCGACCTGGTCGCCGATCACCGGGAGCGAGACGGGCGCGTCGTCCCGCAGCGCCGAGGCGTCTGCGATGGGGCGCCAGCCGTCGCTCGGCCGGCGCCTGCGGACGAGGGGATCGACGACGGTCGCGACCCCCGGAACGGCGAGGAGCGCGCCGGCGGCCAGGCCCCCGAGCCCGATCAGGACCTCGACGAATCGCCTGCGTCCTTTCGACGTCTCGTCCATGATTGGCCGGAGGATATGACGCAACCAGGCGCGCCAGCGTACCATGTGCGCGGCGCCGCGGCGCAGGCTACGACGACCCCGCCATGATCCGGACACCTACCCCTGTCTTGTGGCTCGCACTCTGGCTCGCCGGGTGCGGCGCGGCCCCACCGGCGGACGACACGGCGCCGGCCGGCGGGGGATCGGCCGCGACCGGAGCAGATGGCGCGACCGAGACCGAGCCGACCGAGGAGGAGCTGATGCTGGACCCGTGCGCCGAAGACGATCCGTGCGCCGTGGGAGGGGTGGACTCGGAGGGGACGGCGCTTACGGAGCCGAGCGGCGCCGCAGGCGAGGAGGCCGGACGATCCGCGGAGGTGCAGGACACCGGGGCACAGGCGCAGGACCCGCGGGTGGCGTGGCGCAACCGGGTCGGCGCCGGCCGCGCCGTGTTCGATCGCGCGTGCGGCTCCTGCCATCCCGACGGCGAGGCGGACTCGGGGCCCGACATCCGCCGGAAGCGCATCCCGGTGGACCGCGTGAGGGCGCTCATCCGAAAGGGCCGGGGGCGAATGCGTCCGATCCCCGCCCGACGCCTGCCCGACCGATACATGGACGAGCTGATGGCGTACCTCGCGACGATCGGCACGGTGCGCGGCGTCGAGCGGCCCGAGTAGACGCGATGACGCGGGCGACCAGACGGGCGGCGGCGCGAGCCGCGGTGTGGGCTGGTCTCGCCGTGTCCGCGGGCTGCGCCACCATCCCGCAGCACCGGTACGGCGTCAGCTCGCTCGAGATCGAGGGCGTCGAGGAGCTCGACGAGCAGGCGCTCAAGGCCTGCCTCGCCACGCACGAGCGTCCCTGGTTCCAGGTGACGCTGGGGCGCACCGCGGACCCGGAGTGCGGCGTGCCTCCGTTCGACTCGGACCGCGTGGTCCTGTCGTTCTGGCGCTGGCCGTGGACCGACTGGCCGCTCTACGACCGGTCGGTCTTCGAGCGCGACGTGGAGCGCATCGAGCGCTGGTTCCGCGCGCGCGGCTACTACGAGGCGCGGGTGCTGTCGACGAGCGTCTCGCCGCCCGCGGCGACGGCGTCCGACCGCATCGGGGACGACGAGGACGTGTGCGGGGAGCAGGACGAGGGCTGCGAGGTCGACATCCGGATCGCCGTCGAAGAGGGCGAGCCGGTGCTCGTGACCGAGGTGGTCCTCGGCGGGGTCGAGAACCTCGCCGGCTGGGTGCAGGAAGAGCTGCGCGACGCCATGCGGCTCGAGCAGGGCGACCGCTTCGACGAGGCGCTCTACGACCGGAGCAAGGACGCGGCCGCCGACGTGCTCGCGAACGCGGGGTTCGCGATGGCGGAGGTCGAGGGCGAGGTGCGCATCGACCCCGAAGCGCGGACGGCGGAGATCGAGCTGACCGTCGAGCACGGTCCGCCGTGCGTGTTCGGCGAGATCACCGTCGAGGGGCACGAGGAGGAGGGCCTGCCCGCCGACACGATCGCCGCCGCCGCGCTCGTCGATCCCGGCGATCCCTTCAGCGCCGAGACCGTGGCCGAGGCGCAGCGGGCGATCTACGCGCTCGGCGCGTTCACGACGGTCGAGGTGATCCCGGTCGTCCCCGAGGACGTCGAGAGCGCCGAGCGCGTGCGTTGCGACGCGGGCACCTGCGCGGTGATCCCCCTGCGCGTGCGCGTGGTGCCCGGACGGCTCACGCGCTTCGGGCTCGGCGCGGGGATCCAGGTGGGACAGTTCGAGTACACGGAGGTCGCGCAGGGCGTCTCGGTCCCCCAGTGGGACGTCCACCTGCTCGGCATCCTCGAGTTCCGGAACTTCCTCGGCGGCCTGCGCAGGCTCCGCGTCGAAGACCGGCCGAGGCTCATCTTCACCGACGAGCGTGGCTTCCCTCGGACCGGCGACCCCCGGCTCGGCAACGACCTGCGGATCGACTTCCGGCAGCCGGCCTTCTTCGAGCCTCGGACGACCCTCGGGGCCGGCGCCCGGTGGGACCTCGGCCCGGACCCGTTCCGAGCCTACTTCCGCCACGACCTCACGGCCTACCTCGGGCCGGAGCGCTACTTCTTCGACGGGCGGCTGTTCGCGGCGCTCCGCCTGAACGAGAACGTCTTCATCCCGCGGGACCCCGACGCCCTGAACGTCCCCTCGTCCTACGACGTCATGTTCCTCGAGGAGGCGATCCGCCTCGATCTCCGCGACAACCCCAGGGATCCGCGCTACGGCGCCTACTTCGGGGCGGCCGTCCACGAGGCCGGCTTCGGCCTGCCCTCCTCCTGGGACTACGTCCGAGTGACTCCCGAGGCCCGCGGCTACGTCCCACTGCCGTTGGGAATGGTCGTCGCTGCAAGATTCGCCGTCGGTGCGATGTTCATCCTGGACGTGAACGACGAGTCCCTCGACGAGACGAGCCAGGAGCTGGGCCCCGAGCGCTACCGGCTGCGCGGCGGTGGCGCCAACAGCAATCGGGGGTACCTTCCGGGGGACCTCGGGGACAGCACGCTCGGCGGCCTCAGGCGTTGGGAGGCCTCGGCCGAGCTCCGGGTCCCGATCACGGCCAACTTCGGCGCGGTAGCATTCGCAGACATGGGCGACGTCCACGCGGGTGACAGATTCCGGTTCGACTGGATCCACCTGTCGGTGGGCCTGGGCCTGCGCTACCGGACCATCGTCGGCCCGCTGCGCTTCGACGTCGGTTACCAGGTGCCCGAGGCCCAGATCGTGGGGCTGCCGGACTTCTACACCGGCCGCCCCGAGGGCAACCCGAAGTCCAAGGTGGACCTCTTCTTCGTCGAGTTCCCCGGCGCCGTCCACCTCACCATCGGCGAGGCGTTCTGAGTGACCGGCCGCGTGCAGGAGCGCGCTCCATGACGCTCGCGCGCGTCGCCGCCGCGACGCTCGCCTGGCTCGTGATCGGCATCGCCGCCCTCTCGGCCAGCGTGGCCTATCACGTGCGTCTGCCCATCGCGCGCGAGGTCGTCCGGGACACCCTGAACGCGTTCGTGAGCGGCGAGATCCGGGGCGAGCTCCGCATCGGGCGCATCGACGAGCTCGACACCGGCCGGGCCGTGGCGCGCCACGTCCAGCTCTTCGATCCCTACGGCAACCGCGTCGCGGTCGCCGATCGGGTCGTGCTCACGCCGGACCTGGACGCCGCGCTGACCGGGACGCTCCGCTTCTCGAGCGCACGCCTGACCGGCGGCACGATCCGGCTCGTCGCCTCGCCGCGCGAGGGCTCGGTGCTGCCGACCTTCATCGAGACGTTCGAGCCCGCGCGCCCGAGCACCGGCGGCAAGCCGCTGCACGCCATCGTCGACGGCATCGTGGTGGAGGACTCGGTGCTCTATGGCTCGCTCCTCGGGCTCGACGGCCTCCGCGTCGAGGAGCTGCGCCTGACCGGCCGGATCGAAGCGGACGACGCGTTCGAGGTCCGCATCTTCTCGGGCGACGGCGACGTCGTGCGCCCCTTCCCCTTCGTCGGAGACGTCGAGCGGTTCGGCGGCGTGATCCACAGCGACCCTCGAGTGGGCGTCCGGCTGCACGCCGCCGGCAACGTCGAGCGCGACGGCGGACCGGACGACGAGGTGGCCGTGAACGTGACCTACGCCGTCCCCGAGGGCGGCTCCGTCGAGGACGAGCCGCACCTGCACGTCCTCGTGCACGGCACGCCGGTCCACGCGCGGTTCCTCGAGGAGGTCGGCTACGGCTGGTCCGAGAGCTTCCGCGGCGACGCGCCCGTCGACGGCTACTTCCGGCTGCGCGGGCCCGTCGAGGCGCTCGAGATGCGCGTGTTCGTGGAGACCCCCGGCGGCCAGGTGCGGGTCGCCGGGACGATCGACGACGCCGGCGTCGATCTCACGGGCGCGACGCCGGGCCTCGACGTCGCCGAGGTGCTCGACGCCTGGCCCGACGTGCACGTCGGGGGCCGCGGACGGATGCGCATCGACGCTGCGCCCGAGGGCGCCCCCGCGCACATCCGCGTCGAGGGCGAGCCGTTCTTCTGGGAGGGGTACGCCGTCCCGGCGCTCGTCCTCGGGGGCGACGTGCACGACGACCACCTGCGCATCGCGTCGGTCGACGCGCCCTACGTCGGCGGACACGTGAGCGGCTCAGGGCGCTACGACTTCGACGGCCGCATCGACGTACGGGTGCAGGGTGACGTCCCGCAGATCGCCCGAGACCCCAACATCCGGCGCCACGTGCCCGACGCCCGTGGCGCGATGCGGTTCGACGTGCGCGTCGTCCGGGACGGTGGAGGGAGCGAGCGGTTCCGGGTCGACGGGCTCATGGTGCTGCGTCACTTCCGGTACGGCCCTCTGTCGGCCGACCGGCTCCGCGTCGACGGCTGGATCGGCGGCCAGCCCGCGAGCCCGCGCATGGAGGTGTTGGTCGACGGCGACGCGGTCGCCGTGGGCGGCTACCCCCTCGGGCAGGCGCAGGTGGACCTCGACGGCGGGCCGCGCACCTACCGGGCGAGCGGGCGGTTCCGCCAGGGGGCGGCGCGCGAGCTCGCCTTCGAGGCCACGGTGGAGGCCGAGGGGCGGGCCTGGGTGCTCGACGCGCCGCACCTCGAGCTCGCCATCGACGACGAGCGGATCTGGCGCGGCGCCGTCGAGCGGCTCGTCTACGATCCGGATCGGACGGTCGAGGCCCGGCTCGTTCGACTGGCGAGCGGCTCGCAGCGGCTCGAGGCGAACGGGACCTGGCGGTTCCGCGGGCCGGAGGAGATCCGCGCCCAGCTCCAGGACTTCGATCTCGACGCCCTGCACGTGCTCCTGCGCGACGCGATGCCCGAGGTGCGCGGGCGGCTCGACACGAACCTCCAGATCACCGGCGACATCGAGCGGCCCAACGTGGTCGCCGAGGGGTTCCTGCGGGACGGCACCGTCTACGGCGTCCCCGACGTCACGGCGCTCTACGCGATCGGCTACGAGGACGGGAGCCTGACCGTGGACGGGCAAGTCGATCTGGGGGCGCGCGGCAACCTGGCGCTGAGCGGTACGGGCCTGCTCGACGCGGCCGAGCCCGATCCGTTCGTGGCGATCGAGAACGGGGTCTACGACCTCGAGCTCGCCGTCGGGGACGTCGACCTCGCGGTCGTGCGCAGCGTGGTCGGCGACGCCATGCCGCCGGTCGAGGGGGTCGTCGTGGGCAGCATCTCGATGGACGGCCCGGTCTTCGCGCCGTCCCTCGAGGCGGCCCTGAACGTGCCGGAGCTCTCCTTCCCCGGTTTCGATCCGCTCGGCGTCGAGACGCGCTTCGACTACGACAGCGGCGTCCTCGTCGGGCGCGTGGCCACGAGCGACGGGCGCGGCGAGCTCGCGGAGGCCGAGGGCAGCCTCATCGTCGATCTGGTGAACCTGATCGAGAACCCCGACGAGACCCTCGCCTCGCTCGAGAGCCTCCCGTGGCGCGTGTCGCTCCGCCTCCCTCCCCGCCTGCTGGGCGAGCTGCCGGGCACGGTGGCGGCGGCGATCCCCGAGGACCTGCACCCGCTCCGGGTCTCGCTCAGCGGCACGTTCGCGGGCGGCGCGTTCGAGACGCGCGGCGATCTGATGGCCAGCGCGACCTGGGAGGGCGACCCACGGGACGTGACCTGCGACGCGAGCGGCACCCCGAGGGCGGTCCTCGAAGCGCGGCTGCGCGACGGCGTGACGACGCTCGAGGCGCGCGGGTTCGTCGGGCCCGAGCGCGTGGTGCGGGTGGAGGCGTCGGCCCCGACGCCGGTCAACGACTGGCTGCGCGACGCGGCCGTCGACGCGCCGCCGCCCGTGCGGCTGACCGCGTTCGCCGAGAGCGCTCCGACGCGGCGCATCCCGATCGTGTGCGAGTACGCGGACGGCCCGGTCACGGTGGCGCTCGAGGTCGACCAGCTCTTCGGCGAGGAGCCGACGGCGCGGGTCGAGGTGCACTCGCCCGCCGTGCGCATCCTCGACACGCAGCCGGTGCGGCTCGACGGCGTGCTGACGGTCCGAGACGGTGCGCTCGCGGGGGACGCCGACGTCTCCTGGTGGAGCGGTGAGCGCGCGGCCCTCGCGCTCCGCGTTCCGGTCGAGTGGCCCACCCGCGCTCCGGTGCCCTCGGTGGCGGACGGCGACGTCCAGTTCGACGGGACGTTCGAGTCGGCGCCCCTCGGGCCGTTCGTCGCCTGGCTCCCCCAGGTCGAGGACGTGGCAGGCTTCATGGACGGCTCGGTCACGGCGCGCGGCCCCATCGACGCCCTCGACGTCCGCGGCAACGTCGAGATCTACGACGGGTACCTCGAGTTGGTCGGTCTCGGGCAGCACCTGACCGGGGTGACCGGCCGCGTGGAGCTGAACGGCAACTGGGCCCAGCTCCGCGGGTTCCGGGCATACGACGGTGATGGGGAGCTGCGGATCGACGGCGGCATCGGGCTCACCAGCTACCGGCCGTCCCGCGCGCGCCTCGCGCTGAACGCAGACGAGTTCCCCGTCCGGCACGAAGGGACCGTGCTCGCGACCCTCACCGGCAACGCGACGCTCGCGGCCGACATCCGGCCGGACACGTCGGACATGGACCTGACGGTGAACCGCCTCGACGTGCGCCTCCCGGAGGAGGCGACGCGGAGCGTGCAGGACCTCGCGGGGCACCCGGACATCGAGCTCGTGGGGCTCGAGGGCGAGCGGGGCTCGGACGAAGACCCCTACCGCATCCGGGTCGCGGTGGACGCGAGGCGTCCCTTCTGGGTGCGCCGGAACGACTTCGCGACGCTCGTCAGCACCGATCTGGACGTGGAGTACATGGACCCGGACCTGCGGGTCTGGGGCGACGTCGCGCTCCGGCGCGGCTTCTTCGAGGTGTTCGGCAAGCGCTTCACCGTGGATCGCGGGAGCATGCACTTCGACGGTGATCCGGAGCTAAACCCGGAGGTCATCCTGGTGGCGACCCACGAGATGCGCTCCCCCGCCAACACGACGGTCACCGTGACTGTGACGGGCACGCTCGCCGAGCCGGACGTGGAGTTCCGCAGCACGCACCCGGAGTGCGACGAGCGCTCGGAGGTGGTCACCATGCTGATCAGCGGGCGGTGCAACCTCGCCGAGACGCAGACGGACGACCGGGAGGCCGCCTACCAGGCGGCGAGCGTGCTCCAGGGCATCGCGGCGGGCGTGCTCACGCTCAGCCTGCGCCAGGAGCTCGGCGACGTGCTCCCCGTGATCGTCGTCGAGAGCGGCGATCGGCTCGGCGGCGGCCGGATCCGGGCCGGGTTCGACGCGAGCGAGGTCATCCCGGACTTCCTGCGCGAGGTCGTGCGCGGCGCCTACGTCGAGGGCGTGGTCGCGACTGCCGAGGACGACGAGGAGGCGGGCAGCCGCTCCGCGCCGAGGCCCGGCTTCCTCATCGAGCTGCAGTTCCCGCACGACCTCGTGCTCACGGGCGAGATGCAGTCGGACTCCGACTGGCGCGTCGACTTCACATGGGAGCCTTGACGGCGACCACCGGCGGGGAGGTTCCGGAGCGGCTCGGCGCCATCGACGCCGCGACGCGCGTCAGCGCGGGGGGAGCCGCCTTCCAGCGCCATGCCTGCGCCCTGGTCGCCGGAGGGTCGCCTGCTGGGGCGCCAACGGCGCTGGTCAGCTCGGCAACGGGCTCGCGGCCCTCGTCCCGCCGTCATCGGTCGAGGCGACGCTCGAGCCCTGGCCGGAGGAGGGCGCAGTCGAGCTGTACGAGACCGGCGTTCTGCGCTCGGTTGAGGGCGGAGGCGCCTTCCCGACGGACTGGACGCTTCGACCGGGCCAGCCGGTGCGGGTCGTGGACGGGGGACGCGTCACGTTCTTCGTGCAGCTGCTCGACGTAATCGAGGTCTCCGGGGGTCGTGCCGTCGAGCTCGGCGAGCCCGGGTTCGTGACGCTGACGGCGTCCGAGGGAGAACCGGCGCAGATCCGTCTACGGATCGGCGATGACGTGTGGACGGCGGCGACGGTCATCGGTGTGCCGCGGGATAGCGTCGAGTCGCTCGAGATCGTCGGAGCGCAAACCGTCATCATCCGCACGGATGAGCCGACGGGACCGGCCGCCGCACGAGCCGTCGTTCGCGACTCGGAGGGCGAGCTCGTCTTCGGCGCGCCGGTCGCCTGGCGCGTGCAACAGGGCCTCGTCTCCCTCACCGGGCCCGAGGCACGGGGGCCCGACTTCTCGGTCTTCGGAGTCCGCAGCCCACCGCTCCCCGGTCCAGACTACGTCTACATCGACGACGACTGCCTTCCGCCGTCGAAGAGAATCGGACGGCGCGAGGTCTCGTTGAGCGCGTCCTACCGCGACCTGCGTGACGAGGTGACCTTCGCCTGGACGCATGATCCCGGAGGGACGCCTTCGGAATGGGCCGCAGCCGACGCGCGCTTCGAGCCGGGGCCGCAGTGCCCGCCGAACGACGCCGGGTGCTCGTGCGCCTCGGTGCCGGGCGGGTCGACCCGGGCGAGCGGAACGATCCCGTTCGCGTGCGCGCTGGCGCTTCTCTACCGGCGCCGGCGACGGGCTCGCCGAAGGCGCCGGCGTCCGAGGGCCAGCACCGGATCCCCGCCGCGGCGCGAGCGCACACGTCGGCGGCGAGGATCTCGTCCTCCGCCGGCCCCCAGGGCATGCAGGACGTCGGGATCCCGCTCCCCTCGGCGTGCACGCCGAGGTGGTTGGCGACGACGCGCGGCGAGCCGGCGGACGGCCGGTTCACCACGCCCGTGCCGCGGATCCACATGGTCGACGAGCCGCCGCCGTCCAGGTTGAGCGCGTTCCACGCCCCGAGCTCGCGGAGCAGCGCGCCTCCTCCGCGCAGGTCATCCCGATGCTCCGCGTGGACCGCCCGTCGACCACCATGAGGTAGAGCGTCTGCCAGTCACGGCTGAAGCCGGCGGCGGTGCGCGGGTGTCGCACGGTGCACAGCTCGCGGCCGCCGTGGTCCACCACCTCACCCTCGCGCAGGATGAGCGGCTTGCCGCTCACGACCTGGCGCATCCAGCCGGGCAGCGGGTTCACGACCTCGGCGTCGCGCGACAGGTACGCGCGGTCGGTGCCGACGGCGACGAAGCCGTGGCCGTTGCCGTCCGCCGGACCCCAGACGCGCCCGTCGCCCGCGGCGGCGCCGATGGGCAGGTACGTCGAGTAGCTGAAGAAGTCGCCGTTGATCGCCGCCTCGACGCCTCGGGCCGAGCCCCAGGACGGCACCGTCTGCCGTCGCTCGCCCTCGCGGGTCGCGCGCAGCGAGATGCCCGCCCCGATCAGGAGCAGAGCCCGCCGACGACGACCGAGCCCCAGCAGTAGATCTCGCCATCGGCGGTCCGGCCGCACGTTTGCACGCCGCCGGCGTCGAGCTCCACGAGCGGGGGGACGTCGACGGTCACCGGCCGGAGCGCCGCGAGCTCGACCAGATCGTCGGGGAGGCCCTCCACGGTGCTCCACTCCGTGTAGTGCTCCCGCGTATCGGCGCCCGCCTCGCCCTCGGTGTTCACGCCGCTGCAACGGACGCCTCCTTCCGGCATGACCGCGCACACGGTCTGACCGGTCGCCGCGATCGTGCGCGCGCCGCGCAGCGCGAGCTCCTCGCGCACGGGAGCGTAGCCCTGCGTGCTCGGCGGCAGGATGTTCCCCGGGCAGAAGACGCGGTGGCTCACGTCGAGGCGGCAACCCGAGGCCAGCTCGATGGACTCACGCAGGCGCCGCAGCCGCTCGCTGTCCTCGATGAGCACCGCGGCGACGTCGCCGTGGCTCACGAGCTCCACATCATAGGAGACGGACGCCTGGGTTTCGACGAGAACGCGCGACGCTACGGCAATCGTCTTCGCGACTCCTTCGACGAGCGCCACGGGCCGGAAGGTCACGTCCGCGAGCGGACGACTGAAGCGGTCGTGATCGTGGCTGACCTCGGGCTCGAAGCAGTAGAGCGTCCGATCTCGCGTGACCGAACACGCGAGACCCGGTCCCCGGGTGCAAGCTGGCCCCTCGAGGTTCTTCGTGACGATCAGCTCGACCGGGTCGTCGACGGCGGGCATCAGGACCGGACCGGCCTCGGGTGGAGCGACGCGCGGGCTGGGGTCCGTAGCACGAGGTGACGCGGGGCTCGCCCCGCAGCCCAGGCACACGACGAGCGAAAGAGGGAGATGCAACCTGGACCGCAAGGGCGCCGGACCTCCAGCGTGAGGCACGTCACCCATGATGCCGCACATCGGTCGGGTCAGTCGGGATCCAACTCGCCGTTCTCGTCGACTCCGCCGTCATCGTCCACTTGCCGGATCGCGTGCTAGCCTGGGCGAAGCGCATGCGAGGGGCAGGGGGATCGACATGACCGCGATGCGAGCGACGCTCTTCTGGTGCGTCTCGTGCCTTGCCGGCTGCCGTGAACGTCGTGGAGTGGCGCGGATGAGGAGAGACGCAGCGGCCGTACGCCGGCGCCGACGAGCGGGCTGATGCGCTCGACGAGCGCCGGGGCGCTGGCCTGTCTCTTCGCCCTCTCATCGGGCTGTGGTCGGATCTGGTACGACCGGTTGGCGGACACCGACGGGGCCGACACCGGCGTGGCCGACACCGGCGTGGCCGACGCGGGTGTCGCCGACGGGGGCGTGGCCGACACCGGCGTGGCCGAGGCGGGGTGCGGATCCGCGACGGAGCTGGACTCGCTGCTCCTCGGCCACTACCCGGTGCGCCACTGGACGGCGACTACGGCATCTCCTTGATCGATGGGGGGCACGTCGCCTTCGGGTACTGGCATTCCACCAGCGAGATCAACGACGGCGCGTGGCACATGATCGCCTTGAGCCATGACGCCGGGGGCAACGACCGCACCGGCTACATCGACGGTGCCATGGAGAGTCTCGAGGACGGCACTCCGCCTGCATTCGGATTCTCGACCGTCCCCTTCGTCGGCGTCGGCAGCAGCCCGTGCCCCGCGGGGTACTTCTCCGGCGAGATCGACGACATCCGGTTCTACTCGCGCGTGCTGACCGCCGACGAGATCCGCGACCTGATGCGCTGCACGACGTCGGCCGACTGACGCGGGTCACGGAGATGCGCGCGCGGTGATCGGGATCCGGAACGTCGCCGGTGCGTCCCTCGGTCCGAACTCGGTCGACCTCGCCACCTCTAGCAGGCATCGTCCGAGCGCCGTCCCCGAGAGCTCACCCGGGATGAGCTCGGCACGTCGCACCCTGCCCGCCTCGTCGATCGAGAACCGCACCGCGATGCGAGGCGCCCCGCTCAGATCCTGCGTGTGCCGCGTGAAGCAACCCTCGATCCGTGGGGCCTTGCGCGCGAGCGCCGCCGACAGGTCGTCGCCGCCCCTCTTGCGGGGCCCGCGTGGCGTCCGGCGGCGCTCTCCCTCCGTCGGTGCGGCCTGGTCGGGCTCGCCGGCATCCGCATCGCCAGCGCTCGCGGGCGCGGGCGCGGGATCTCCGGCCGGATCTCCCGCCGACTCCTCCGCCGACGAGTCGTCGTCCTCTGCGCTGCCGCGATCCTGCTGAACTACCACCACGCTCGGCTGCTCTGCGCTCGGCTCCCCCTCGAGCGCGAGCACGCCGCCGACGACCGCCGCCACCAGGACGACGGCCACGACCGCGATCTTCGAAGCCGGGCTCCTGCCGGGGGCCGCGGGCGGGCCGGCGTGTGCGGTGGTCGGGTGGTCCGACCGAGAGCGGGGCGGGGGCGGATCGGTCGAGATGAGTGGGTCGACGATGGGAGGGTTGCGCCAGGCGTCCTCGAGCGCCTCGAGCGACGGCACGTCGAGCTGCTCTGCGAGGTCTCCGGAGAAGTCCTTCCCGACCTGCGCGCCGAGCATGCTGTCCGCCTCGTCCTCGGCCAGGCCCCGGACCTCGCGCAGCGCCTGCGCGAACTGCTCGGCGTCGGCGTACCGCCCGTCCGGGTGCTTCGCGAGGGCACGGGCGAGGATGTCGTCGATCTGCGCGGGAACGTCGGAGCGCACCGAGCACACCGGCGTCGGCGTGTGTCTCAGGACGAGGTTCAGCGTCTGACTCATGTCGTGCCCGCGGAACTCGTTCTTCCCGATCAGCAGCTCGTGCAGGAGAACGCCGCACGAGTACACGTCCGTTCTCGCCGTCGGCGTCTCGCCCTGGAACATCTCCGGGGGCAAGTACGCGAGCTTGCCCTTCACCGTCGTGTCCTTGGTCTTGTATTCGTCCGTGTCGCCACTCGCGCGCGCGATCCCGAAGTCGAGCAGCTTCACGTGCCCCTCTGCGTCGATGAAGACGTTCGACGGCGACACGTCGCGGTGCACGATCCCGAGGGGCTCCCCGTCCGGGCGCTTGCGCGTGTGAGCGTAGTGAAGCGCCTCGAGCACGTGGATGGTGATGTGGATGGCGGTCCACGCCGGCATCGGCCCGCGCACCTTCCCCACGTACTTGTTCCAGCGGCCGAGGTGGTAGCCGTGGACATACTCCATCACGAGCAGGTACGCGCCGTCCTCCCGGCCGAAGTCGAGGACGCTCACGACGCCGGGGTGCTGCAGGCGCGATAGGATCCGTGCCTCGCGGACGAACATCTTCTCCATCGCATCGTCCGCCATCTCGGTCAGCATCCGCTTGACCACGACAGGCTTCACGAAGCCCGCCGCCCCCTCTGCGCGGGCGAGGTAGACGATCCCCATGCCGCCCCGGGCGAGCCGACGGACGACTCGGTATCGACCGAGAACGATTCTGCCTATGAGATCGTCGCGAGCCGTCATCTCTCCGGGCGGGCCCCGGGCCGGGGGGGCTATTGTACACCGACCGCCGCGCCGCGCCCCCCCTTGGCAACACAGGCTTCACTTCTCCCCGGACGCCCCGACCGTGATACGCTCGCGGCGTTCATGGCGCGATGGGTCACGTTCGCGCTGTTGGTCGGAGGGGGCTGGGCATCCCTTCCCCTCGGCGCACACGCGCAGTCGGCCGGCAAGGACGCGCTGGGCCTGCCGGGTATCGTCCGGGTCGGCCTGCCCGTCTCCGAGCCTCCAGGGCTGACCGTCGCCGCAACGGCGGGCTACGGTCTCACGGAGGCGCAGGCGAACGACGACGGCTCCCATCACCGGCTGAGCGGCGTCATCGGGCTCGGCGTGCGGCCGGTCGAGTGGCTCGGGATCTCCCTCGTCCTCGACGGCCGGTACGACATCCACCCCGAGGACGACGACGGCCCGGACGACGGTGCCGTCGGCGTGCCCGGGCTCGTCGCGCGCGCCGGCAGCTCGTTCGGCCCGCTCCTGCTCGGCGCCGAGCTCGGCCTGCGCGTTCCGGGAGAGGACGCGCCGAGCTTCGCCTTGGGTGCGCTCGTCCTCGACTTCGCCGCGCTCGTCGGCTTCGCGCCGGAGGGCTCGCCGTTTTCGCTCGGTGCCCGCGTCGGCTACCGCCTCGACCGGAGCGCGGCGGCCATCGACGACCCGGACCAGCTCCGGCGCGGCGACCGCCTGGCGCTCGGCCTCAGCGACTTCGACGCGCTGCTCGTCGGGCTCGGCGCCACGTACCGCGCCGGCGACATCGAGGTGCTCGCCGAAGCGACCTGGGACGTGCTCCTCGGCGACGGTGCCCCCGGCGCCTCCGAGTCCCCCCTGCGCGTCGACGTCGGCGCGCGCGTGCACCTGTCCGACGCGGCGCAGCTCCTCCTGTTGGCCGAGGTGAGCCCCGGCGGGCGCCCGGACGTCGGCCCGATGCAGCCGCTCGTCCCCATCGAGCCGCGGTTCTCGGCGTTCGCCGGCCTCCGGTACACGCTCCCGTTCCAGGGCGAGCCGGCGGGCGGGAGCACGGGCGACGGATCCTCGGACGGATCCTCGGGCGGAGGTGAGGAGGCCGGCGGCGTCACGCTCCGCGGCCGCATCGTCGACACGAACGGCCAGCCCATCGTCGGCGCCACGGTCGAGCTCCGCGTCGGGGACCGCACCTTCGAGGCCACGACCGACGCGAACGGCAGCTACGTCTTCGAGAACGTGCCGGAGGGTCCGGCGCAGATCCGCGTGGGCGCCGAGGGCTTCGACGAGTCCGCCAGCGAGATCACGGTCGCCCCCGACGCACGACCGGACCCGATCGCGCTCGCGCCCACCAGTCAGCCCGGCCAGCTCCGGGGCCTCGTGCGCGACTTCACCGGGAGCGCCGTCCGCGCGACCGTCACGGTACAGCCGACGGGCACGCAGGTCACGACAGACGCCGACGGCCTCTTCGAGATCGACGTACCTGCCGGCGAGTACGAGCTGGTCATCGAGTCGCGGGGGTACGCGACGCAGCGGCGGCGCGTCGTGGTCCAGGAGAACGGGGTGACCGTGCTCAACGCGGACATGCGAAGGACCCGCCGCTGATGCCCCTCTGGGGGGCAACCGTCGTCGCCGTGCTCGCCGTCGCATCGTCCGCCTGCGACGGTTGCGCCGGGTGCTCGGGAGAGGCCGTGGCGGAGCTCGTGGACCGCTCCGGAAGCGTCGACCGCGACGAGGCGGCCCCGCCGGGCGAGTGGTCGGTGGCGGACGTCGGCGCCACCTTCGCCATCGGCGACGGGCTGCGCACCGGCGCCGGGTCCGAGGCCCGGCTGACGCTGATCGGCGGGGCGGGGCTCGACGTCGAGCCGGACACGGTCATCCGGTTCCTCGGCTCCATGCCGGAATCGCCGCTCCCGGGCCTCGAGGTGGAGACCGGCGCCGCCGTGCTGGAGTCGGCCGAGGGGGGCTCGCTGCGGACTTCGATCGGCGCGGCGCTCCTCGAACCCGGCACGCGGCTCCGTCTCTCGGCGTCCGAAGGCGGCACGCGCTACGAGGTGCTCGTCGGGCGCGCCGAGATCGAGCACTCGGACGGGACGACGCAGCTCGGGAGCGGCGGCGGGCTCCTGGTCGAGGTCGGCGGCGCGATCGTCGAAGAGGAGCACGCGATGGACGCCGGCCCTCCCGCCCCCGGGGACGCGGGCCCGCCGCCGGACGCCGGGGTCGACCCGGAGGCGGCCTCCGGCGAGATCCGGGCGACGGTCACCGGCCGCGGCGTGCGCGCGCGGGAGGAGGGCGAGCGCCGGTGGCGCCGCGTCGCTCCGGGGCAGACCACGCTCGCGCCCGGCACGTCCCTGCGGCTGCCACGGCGAGCTACCGTCGAGATCCGGCGCGGCGACGCGCGGGGCGTCCTCCGGGGCCGCGGCGACTTCGTCGTCGGCGACGGGGACAGCCTCGTGCGCTCGACGTCCGGGGAGGTGGAGCTCGAGTCGGGGGCGGCGGACGTGCGGGTCCGCGTGCCCGGTGGGGTGATCGTGGCCCGCGCAGGCTCGGCGGGCGAGGCATCGGTCCGCGGACCGCGCACCACCATCCGCGCCGAGCGCGGTGAGCTCGGCGTCCGGGCGGAGCGCGGGGAGGAGGTCGTCCTGCGCCCGGGCGAGAGCACGCAGCTCGGAGCGGCAGGCCGCTTCGAGGGCAACGCCGCGCCGCCCGACCGCGTGCTCCTGGTCGTCAACGCCGGCAGCTCGTTCACCGTGCGGGATCCGCGGCCGCCCACCGCGGTCGGGTTCCGGCTCACACCCTGCCGCAACGGCGGGCTCGCGGAGCTCGTCCGCACGCCGGGCACGGGGACCTTCGCCGACAGCGTCGCCAACGTGTACGTTCCGCCCGGCGTCCACGCGTACCGCATCCGCTGCCGGACGGAGGAAGGCGGGCTCGGTGAGCCGGTGGCGGACGGGCGCGTCCGGGTCGTCCGCGACTCGGGTCGGGCGCAGCTCCCGCGCCTGCCCCCGGCGACCGTCGTCGACACCGACGGGCGCCGCTACACGGTGCTCTATCAGAACCTCCTTCCGGAGATCACGGTGCGGTGGCGCGACGCGCCGGAGACCGGTCCCTACCGCTTGACCGTCGTTCGCGGCAACGGCTCCTCCGAGACCGTCGACACGTCGTCGCCGCGCCACTCCTTCCGGTCGGGCGAGATCGGAGAGGGGCAGCACCGGCTCCGGTTCTCGGCCGCGGACGGCGCTCGGGCGTCGGCCGAGACCACGCTCCTCATCGGCTTCGACAACGCCGCGCCCACGGCCATGCTGCGCGATCCCGAGGAGGGGAGCTTCTCGGCGGGGGACACCGTCCGCGTGGCGGGCGTGGCGCTCGAGGGGTGGCAGGTGAGCGTCGAAGGGGTCCCGATCCAGCTCGACGCCCAGCAGCGCTTCGACGCGAACGTGGCGGTACCTCCGGGTCGAACCGGGCTCGCCGTACGGCTCGCCCACCCGTCGCGCGGCATCCACTACTACATCCGGCACGCCAGAGACTGATGCACGAGCACGGCGAGGTGAAGGGAGCGCGGAGCGCCGCCGGTAGGTCCGGGAGCCGACTCAGGGCGAGGGCGTGTAGACGAGGCCGTCGACGTGATGGCCCCAGTCGCGGCGGGTGCACATGCGCTGCATGCAGGGCGCGCCGGGGGGGCACGGGGGTGAGCAGTCGTAGGTGTGGCTCGCCGTCTCGCGGAGGCCGCCCCACGCGAGCAGGCGGCGGCCGGTCCAGACCACCCGCCAGGAGCGCCCCTGCATCGACGGCGGCGAGAGCACGTCGTCGACGGGGCTCCACGCGCCCGCTTCCGGCATGCGCCACGTGCGGGTCAGGTCGCGGGTCGCGACCCACAGCTCGCCCTCCATCCGACCGATCACGTGCGCCTGCGCCGCCCCGTAGGAGTCGAGGCGGAGATCGGCGGGCACGCCGTCGGGGTCGGGAGCGCGCAGTACGACGGCGTACCCCGCCATCGCGGGCACGTCGACGAAGCCGGGACCGAGCACGTAGTGGGCGCCGTAGTCGAAGGGGACGAAGCGCGACCCGTCGTCCGAGACCGGGCGAAAGGCGGGCACCGAGGCGTCGAGGGGCGCCCACCGATCGGTGCGCGGATCGTAGACGGCGCCGTCGTCGTCCATCAGCTCGGCGCCACCGGCGTGCCCGCCCCGCACGACGAAGCGACCCTGGTGGTGGAACGCCACCGCCGCGTACCGGGCGCTCGGCGCACCGCGGCTCGACACGGGACGCCACGCGTTTCGGCGCGCGTCGTACAGCGCGCCCTCCCGGACGACGTCGGCGGGTCGCGCGCCGTGACCGCCCCAGAGCAGGATCGAGTCCGGCCCGACGCCGACGGCGGGGAAGCTGTGACGCGCGGGCGGCGTCGCGATCGGCGTCATGCGGCCGGTCGTCGGATCGAGCAGGTGCCCGGGCTCCGTGATGGGCACCGCGACGTGTGCCCGGTCGGGCCAGAGCAGCACCATGCCGCCGACCGCCGCGGCGCGTGCCCGCGGCATCACGGGCGCCTCGAGCGGCGTGAGCCCGGGCAACGGGCGCCACCGGTCGGTCTCGGGATCCCACAGCGCGCCGTCGCGGTGCCCCTCGCCTCCCCACACGAGCAGCCCGCTCCCGGTCCACAGCACCAGCGGCTTCGCGCGCGGGGACGGTGCGTTCCGGCGGGCGATGGGCCGCCAGCGGTTCGCCTCCGGGTCGTAGCGACCGCCGTCCGCGACCAGGCGGTACTCGCCCCCGACGTTCGCGCACCCGCCCCACACGAGCAGCTCGGTGCCGGTCCAGACGATCGCCTCGTCGATGCGCGGCGCCGGCGCGCCCTCGAGCGACATTGCTGCGCAGCTTCCGTCGCCGACGCCCGCGCACGGATCGCCGGCGGCCGGCAGGAGCTCGGGCACCTCGGGCTCCGGCCCTGCGAGCCGCGGCGCCTCGTCGAGCCTGCACGGCGCCCCCACGGCCTCCGGGGGCACGGCCGCGAAGGAGCCCGCCGCGGGCAGAGGCACGCGCGGCGGCTCCTCTCGGCGCGCATCCGTGTCGCGCGGAACGGGCGCGTGCGCCGGCGCGCCCTCGGCGGCCGTCGCCGGGCCGCCGCAGGCGGCGCAGGTCGCGAGCACAGCCGCGACCCCGAGAGCACGGCCGAGGGATCCCATCGCCCGGCCGACGCTACCATGCCCACGGGCATTCACGCGCCGTACACCCCGCGAACGGCCGCCCGTGCCCCCAGATACGTCCCAGATACGTCGTTCAGGTGACTCCTTCGGCGGAACCCGCGCTTGTCAGGTGGAGCATCCTCGAGGTACGAATGTCGTACACGACGCCCGTGGGACGCTCGGCCGAGGCGAAGCCGGGTCGGGCGCGGAGGGAGGGGCCCGATGCGATCCATTGCTCCGTTGTCGCTGGCGTTGTGTGTACCGGGGATTGCTTCCTGCTTGGGGGGGGAGCCACGGGGCGCGAGCAGCGGATCGGATGCGCTCATCTACGGGGACGACGACCGGATCGAGGCCTACGAACCGGTGGAGCCCGATGTCGCGTGGCTGTTCGCCTCCGAGGCCGCCGTCTTCTGGGAGCCCGACGGCCTCTTGGTTCCGAGCGGCGACGGCTACGCGATCGCTACCAGCCCGACCTTCGGGGAATCGAATCGCCGCTGTGCGCGCCGGAGCCGTACCAGGATCAACCTGTCCCGGCAACGTGCAGCGCGTTTTTCGTGGGCGCCGACCTGATGGTAACGGCTGGCCATTGCATGTC
>JBDIVX010000076.1:0-34391 GCA_039794305.1 Candidatus Neutrinellum sp. | reverse complement strand
TTCGGGGGCGGGCTCCGCCTGTGCGATCCCGTCGGTCGCCTCCGCGATGATCGGCGCCGGCTCGGGCTCGACGTCGAGGATCGCGTTCCGCAGCTTCTGCGCGGCGGCCTCGTGGGCCGAGGTCCCCGGGAGCAAGCGCTCGGTGAGCGGCGCCTCCTCGCCGTGCCGCGTCACGAGGAGCAGCCGACCGGCCGGGATCGGCGCGAGGCGCCTTTGCCGCGTCCACGGGTGGATGCCTCCGGTCTCGACGCGCACGTCGGTCACGTCCTCGATCGAGCGCTCGGTCGTCCCGACCGGGATCCCGAGCCACCGCCGCTCGACGCGGAGCCGCGCGCTGCGCGGGTACACCAGGAGCCGCATCGACGTCACCTGCCGGAGCGCGGTCACGCCCGCCCCGACGGCGAACAGGCCGATCGCCACGAGGAGCGCCACCCCGAGCCACGGGGGATCTGCCTCGCAGGTCATCGTCCGCTGCGCGGGGTCTCGGAAGAACGCGTCGACGACCTCGAACGCCTCCCGCGCCTCCTCGCGTCCGGTGTCGAACAGCACGCGCGGCCGCCCGATGCGGTCGATGAGCTCCGTCCGCCCGCGCTCGGTTCGCTTGTCTCCCTCGTAGGGCACGAACCGCACCTCGACCACGTCGTCCGCGCCGAAGCGGTCGGTCCGATCGGGCAAGAGCAGGCTCGTCCGTTCGATCGTGCAGGTCGTCTCGAGCTCCGACCGCGCGCACTCCATCCGCTCGCTCCCGAGCGCCGCGCCGCCGGCGAACAGCACCACGACCCCGGCGACCCCGAGCACGAGCTCGACCCGGCGCAGCGGAAAGGGCCCGTACCGCACCACGTGCGGCCGCTCCTCCTCCCGGGCGGGCCTGCGGTAGGGCACGGGCCCATGCTAGCGCCGCCGCTCGTCGGCCGGACAGGCCCTTTCGGGCGCCGCCGCCCGGTGGGGCGAAACGCATTTGACACCGCCGCGCCCCCGACTATATTCACGCCGCACGTGACGCAGACAGCAGCGCGTCGCGAGTGAAAACTGACGCGGGGTGGAGCAGTCTGGTAGCTCGTCGGGCTCATAACCCGAAGGTCGTCGGTTCAAATCCGGCCCCCGCAACCATGCTTGAAGGCGGACCCATTCGGGTCCGCCTTCTGCGCTTCTGGGCCGGCTTCGTCCGGGTTCAAGATGCTGCAGCGCGGAGCTCCTCTCGGCCGAGTCCTGTCCGGATGACGGACGGCCCTCGGCCGAAGCCCGCCTTTCGGCCGAGTCCTGACCGGATTACGGACGGCTCTTGGGCGAAACCCGCCTTTCGGCCGAGTCCTGACCGGATTACGGACGGCTCTTGGGCGAAACGCAGCTTTCGGCCGAGTCCTGTCCGGATGATGGATGGGCGCGTGAGTACGACCGCGTGCGGTCGCGATGCGGGGGATGTTCGAACACGCTGCGGCTCCGCGAACGTGGAGCGTCAGTCGGGGAAGGCCGAGGCGCAGGGCTCCTCGGCGCGGCGCTCCTCCGTCAACGCGGCGAGCAGGTCGACGAGGGCCTGGACCCCCGCGGGGATCGGGGTGCACTCGCCCGCGCCGCCGCCGGTACAGGGCGCGCCCACGAGGACGGTGGCGCCGGACTGCGTCACGGAGAACACCTGGCCGTCGACCGGCCGCGTGTCGCGACCGTAGAGCACCGGCGCGGCGTCGAAGGCGGCCACGACGTCCGCGTGCGCCAGGGCAGCCAGCACTTCGCCCATCGTGACGGCGTCGCCGGCGCACGGAACGTCGCTCGCGCAGGTCCGGTCCGGGGGGTCGCCGCGGTACTCGCGGGTCAGCTCGAAGGTGTTGCACGGCTTGAGCACCGACGTGTCGTCGTAGAAGGTGAAGCCGCCGGTGCGCCCCCATTCGAGCTCGTCGTCGATGCAATCGGCGCAGGCCCCGCCGTCCACCGCCCCCGCATCGCGGGGCCCGGCGTCCGCGCCTCCGCCGTCGCGGAAGCCCGCGTCGGTGCCGCTGCCGGCGTCCGTGCCGCCGCCCGCGTCGGGTGCACCCGCATCCGACGCTCCCCCGTCCGAGCCCGTGGGCCCGGCGTCGGTCCCGCCCGTGCCGTCGTCCCCGCCGCACGCGGCCGCGGCGAACAGGGTCACGACGATCGGCCACTCGAATCGCATGCTCCCTCGCATCGCCGCCTCCTCAGCCACCGGATGGACTGTCGCCGCCCGTACACGTCGCGCCGGTGTCGGCGTCCTAGCTCGTCGGCGACCGTGCGGGTGTGAATCAGGTAGGAGAGGCTGGGGTTCTGTACGAGGGTGACGCTCGCGGCCACGCCGGTCGTGACCTGGCCCTGCTGGGGAATCGCCACGGCGCTGACCGTGCCCCCGAGCAGTCGTGGTCCTCCCCAGAGCATGCCCACGAGCTGGCCATCGAGGTTGAACGCGGGCCCGCCGGAGCTGCCGCCGAGAGACGCCGCATCGACGACGACGCAGTTGCGCCCGGCGCCGCACGGATCGAAGTCGCGCCCGGACACGTGCCCCGTGACCACGCCTTCGGTGGTCTGAAATGGAAGCATCCTCCCGGCGCCGTCGCTCGGGTTGCCGCCGAGCACCACCCGCTGGCCACGAACGACCGTCGTATCGGTCCGGAACCGCAGCGGCCGCGCCGTCTCCGGAGGATCCGCCGACGAATTGCCATCCAGGGGCGATAGGACAATTCGCGTGGAGGTTGTCACCCATACGTTGCAGACCAATCTCGGGCTGGTGCACACCACGAGCGCTCAGCCCATCTACCGGAGCCTGCCTGAGAGCAACACGTTCACCCTGTCCGCCCCGCCCGCGCGGTTGTTCGCCTTGCTCTACTCCACTGGGCTCGCGGCACGTCACACCTCACCAGAGGGGCGGGAGGTCTTGGAGTTGCGGCAGAGCGTCGCTACGTGGATCCTCCGGTACCTGCAAGACGCGCCGACCGGGTAATTGCTTCCGGTGCCATCGGGCCCCGTGAGGGCCTGGGGGAATCACCGATGCGGGGGGCGAGGTGACGAATGGCGGCTGGCGTCCTACGATCCAGAGCATGGCCGGTACGACGAACGGCGATCTCGTGCCCCGGCTTCGAGAGGGGCTGGCCGCGTTCCCGGAGGTGGCGGCGGGCTGGCTGTATGGCTCGCGCGCACGAGCCGAGGCGTGGGAGGGCAGCGACGTGGACGTGGCCGTCCTGCTGGACCGGTCGGCGGACCGGACCGATCCGGTGCTCCTCGGTGGGCTCGCCTCGGCGCTCGAGCAGGCGGTCGGGGGCCTGGCGATCGATCTCGTGGTGCTGGACCTCGCGACGCAGGGCCCGGTGTTCTGCCACCGCGTCCTCGCCGAAGGGATCCTGCTGCACGAGGGGGACCGTGCGGCACGCGTCGACTTCGAGTCCCGCACCTACTCGCAGTACCTCGACTACCGTCCCACGTGGGACATCGCCGCCCGGCGAAGCGTCGGCGGCCTCCGCAGGTGGCTGCGCGATCACCGATGACCGCAGAGGAGATCCAGTCGAAGCTCGCGATCGTGCGCGAGAACCTCCAGAGGCTCGAGGAGCTCCCTCAGGCCAGCTACGACGAGTTCATGGAGGACTTCCGGACCGCCGACAGCGCGCTGCACCGGCTGCAGACGAGCATTCAGGCGCTGATCGACATCGGCACCTACGTGGTGGCCGACTGCGGGCTCGGGGCGCCGGCAACGAGCCGGGACGTGCTCGAACGCCTCGAGCAGCACGGGCTCCTGCCCGCGGGCTCCACGGCGAAGTTCGGCCCCGTCTTCGGATTCGGGAACAGGGTGGTCCATCTCTACGATCGGGTCGATCCGGAGATCGTCTACCGCATCCTCGTCGAGCGGAGAGACGATCTGGCCGAGCTCGCGGATCTGCTGCTTGCCGCAGTCGAGGGTGGCGAGTCGCACGGCTGAGCGAGAGAGGGGGGGACCTCCGGAGGCCCATGCCAATGGCTCATCGCAAGACGCTGTTGCTGCTGGCAAGCTGGGCGTGTCTTTGCCTGGCAGGCTGCGGAGCGCCCGGCGCGCCACCGGGTGACAGCCGGGCTGCGGTCGGTGCAGAACGGACGGCCGACCTCGAGGCCCGGCCCGATGACGGTGCCCTGGCCGTGCCCGAGCTTCCCTTCGCGCTCGAGAGGGCCTCGTCCGGATTCTCGGCTGGGTGGTCCGCAGCCGAAGCGGTGCAGCGTGCCGGTGGCCCCGAGCTTCCGGCCGACCTGTCCGTGGTAGCCCTCAACGCATGGGCGTCGGAAGTGCTGGGGCCCTGGGTGGTCAGGACGCGGGAATCCATCGAGAGCGTCGAGGAGAGGTTCGCGTCGATTCCCGAGGATGCCCGTTCGGAGCGCCTGGTCGCCGCGGCAGTGACTGCGCTCCTCTGGGCGGATTTCGCTCGTACCTTCGTGCAGGCTCCGGTCCCAGACGAGATCCGCGACGAGCCTGAGCTGCTCGGCATCTACCTGGGTGCTCTTCACGACCAGAGCTCCCCGCTCCGACGACGTGCGCGTCAGTTACTGGCCGGCTGTGCCGAGCTCGCAACGGAAGCCCCGGCCCTGTCGCTCTGGCGCGAGCACTGCGAATCGAGCGGAGCCGACATCGAGCGATTGGAGAACGAAGCTCCGCGCGCAGGACCGCGCCGCCTGGGGTCCTGGCGCGCGCCTGGCCGACCGGCTGCCACGGAACCTCCCGAAGCTGCCCGACCGGGCCCGGCGCGGTGCTGGGCGGAATCGGAGCCTCCTCGTCGGGAAGAGCCGCCGAGCGCCGTGGCCGTGGTTCCTGCCGCGTGGTGGCGGACCACCGCGCCATTGCCGGCCCCTACATGGGCGGCCCTCGCAAGTGAGGTCCGTGCGCGCCTCGCCGATGCCTTGCACCTTCCTGTCCTCTCGGAGCGCGAGACGAGTCGGATGCTGCGCGTCTGGCAGCAAGGTCGGGCAGCGGCGGGCGGGCCGGTGTGCGCGGCGCCAGCCCCGCTCGCGGACGTGCTCAGGCGGTTGCATCCTGGGGCCACCCTCGCCAAGGTCGCGGCCACGTGCGGCGACGACGGCTGCCGCGTTTCCGTGAGTCTCGATCCCGCAACCCGGGGTCCGCTGCCCGGTCGGCTGCAATCCCCCGTGGCGGGGGACCCGGTGCTCGAGGAGTCGTGGACCGTCGCCGCCTCGAGGCTCGCCCCGACGGAGTCGTCGGCGGGAATCTTGGGCGTCCTTCGTCAGCTCCCCTCCGATCTGCGCGTCGAGGTACGCCAGCCACTCGGCTCCTGGGGTTCGACCGACCTGCTGCGAACAGCCATCGAAGGCCGGCGCACGGCGCTCGCCGGCTGCGTCGGCGCCGATGATCCTCCGGGTTCGCACCGCTTCATCGTCACGGCCGACGAGGCGGGGCGGCTCGCAGTCCAGACAGAGCCTTCCCCCGCGTCGGAGGTCCCACGACGTCAGCGGACGTGCCTCGAACGTGTGCTCGACCGTGTGCGGGTCCCGGCGGCGTCCGGCCCGCGGCATGCGGTCGTGGAGATCGCGTTTCCCGGTGTAGAGCCGCCCTCTCCGCCCGACGGCATCCGCGTCCAGATCCCGGGACACGGTCAGCTCGGGCTGCGATCAGCAATCGCCGAGTGCTACACGGCTCATCGCCCGGCGGCGGACGGCGTAGTTGCGCTGTCCAGCACGCTCGGCCTCGACCGGAGGGGTCGGGTGCAGGACGTCTCGTTCGAGCCCATCGAGGAGAGCGGTAGCGTGCCCGAGGCCCTCGCGACGTGTGTCGCCCGGCACCTGAGGAGCACCCGATGGGCGTGTCCGGCTGCGGATGCGTCCGAGCGCCTCGTGCCGATCTGCATCTTCCCGACCAGTGTCGCCGCGTCGGCCTCGGAGTCGAGTAGCGACGAAAGGGAGCGATGAATGTAGTAGGCGACCGTCTTCGTTCCTACGGCGGGATCGGCGGACGACGGGCCGCGCGGCTTGCATCGCCCTTCTTCTTGGTGAGCGTGATCCGCAGCTCGCAGCCCGCGAACTGCAGCTCCGAGCTCCTCTCGGCCGAAACCTGTCCGGATGACGGACGGCCCTCGGCCGAAACCCGCCTTTCGGCCGAGTCCTGACCGGATTACGGACGGCTCTTGCGCGAAACCCGCCTTTCGGCCGAGTCCTGACCGGATTACGGACGGCTCCGGGGGGAAACGCAGCTTCCGGCCGGTCCTGTCCGGATGACGGATGGGCGCGTGAGTACGACCGCGTGCGGTCGGGACGCGGAGGATGTTCGAGCACGCTGCCAGGGCATGGCCGGTACGACGACGGCGATCTCGTGCCCCGGCTTCGAGAGGGGCTGGCCGCGTTCCCGGAGGTGGCGGCGGGCGGGCTGCATGGGTCGCGCGCACGAGCCGAGGCGCGGGAGGGCAGCGACGTCGACGTGGCCGTCCTGCTGGACCGGTCGGCGGACCGGACCGATCCGGTGCTCCTCGGCGGGCTCGCCTCCGCGCTCGAGCAGGCGGTCGGGGGCCTGGCGATCGATCTCGTGGTGCTGGACCTCGCGACGCAGGGCCCGGTGTTCTGCCACCGCGTCCTCGCCGAAGGGATCCTGCTGCACGAGGGGGACCGTGCGGCACGCGTCGACTTCGAGTCCCGCACCTACTCGCAGTACCTCGACTACCGTCCCACGTGGGACATCGCCGCCCGGCGAAGCGTCGGCCGCGGCGCAACCATACCCGCCACGGTCCCCCCAGGGCGGAGGGGCACGCATCCCGAAGATCACCGGCCTGACACGAAAGACCGGGGCGACTGCAAGATAAACGGGCGCTGCGGTTCCGAACGCCCTTCGCACTGCCGTGCACCCGCTCGTCGGTGGAAGTGCGTTCGGGTCAGGCGGCGCGGCGCTTCTTGCGTCCGCGGACGACCATGTAGGGCTGCTGGCCGAAGACGAAGGTGAGGGCGTAGGGTGCCTCGCCCGAGACATGGAGCGAGCGGAGCTCGTGGATGTTCTCGAGGTGGCAGCGTGAGCACATCGATACGAGGTTGGTCCACCGATCGTCGCCGCCGAGCATGCGCCGGATGATGTGGTGGAGGGTGCAGAGGCGGTTGTCGCAGCCGGGGCTCGCGCAGCGGAAGCGGTCGCGGCGGTGGATGGGGTGCCACTTGGTCTGCTCCTCCCGGGCCTCGTGGATCCACGTCTTCCAGTACCAGACGCACAAGGCCATGAGGAGCGCGCTCGGGCGGCCCTCGTCGCGGTACTGCTTGCGGGCGGCGCGGTAGAAGCTCGCGACCTCTTCGTTGGTGCGGATGCGGACGGTGACCTCGCCCTTCGATCGGCGCCGGCGGCGGGCATGGACGGCGCGCGCGAGCTCGTCCGCGAGCTTGGCGAGGTCGCGGTCGGCGTCACTTGCGGTGGCGGAGATCTGGATCGGGCCGGAGGGGGCGTCGGTGGTGGCCCGGGCTTCTTGCCGGTCCTCGCCGATCCAGATCTCCGCCTCGGCCTCGGCCGCGAACCGATCGAGGGTCTGGCCGATGGTGTCGCCCGAGAGCATGTCGCGCTCGAAGGCCTCCTCGTCGGCCATCTCCTCGTCGGTGGGCGGCCAGGGGTCGCCCGTCGTCTCCCGCAGGCGCACGGCCGCCTCGACGACGCGGACCTCCTCGCGGAGGTGCTTGAAGGTGCGCTCCTTGGCGCGGCCGATCCACGCCTCGACGGTTCGGGGTGTGGCGATGCGAGCGATCTCCCTCGCGGCCTCGAAGCCGATCTCCATGGAGGACAGGGCCTCGGCCAACGCGGGCAGTCTCTGGCACCGACGCGCGAGGGTGATGCGGTTCCAGACCGCGCACCGGCTCATGCCGAGCCGCTCCCGGCAGTACTGCTTGTCGGTGGCGTAGCCGAGCTTCTTCCACGCGCTCGAGCGGAAGAAGTCGCTGGCGATGCGGCCGAAGACGAGGTCGCGGCTCGTGAGCTGCATGACGAGGCGGGTCATGACGGCGTCGAGGGCCTTGGCGTCATCGGGCAGGGGCTCGGGCTCGGGGAAGTCGCCGCGTTGGACGGGATTGTGCGGCAAGTCGGGCTCGGCGCGCTCCTCGGCCTCGGCCCGGCGCGCCCGGCCCTCGGCGATGCGCTTCTGCGCTCGCTCGAGCTCGCGCTGAATCGGTCGGAGGTCGTCGACGACGAAGAGGTCGGGCTCGGTGGCCATGCCGTCGGCGAGCAAGTACTCGAACCAGTCGTAGTCGCGCCCGCCGAGCTGGTGCTCGATGAGCATGCGCGTGGCCTCGACGAGGACGGCTTGCTCGGCCGGCGTGGTCTCCTCGAGGGTGCAGCGGCGCTGGGCGGGATCGCGCCGAGCCTTTTCCTCCTCGTCATCGCACTGCAGGTACTCGCGCATGGCGTGCACGGTGACGCCGGGCGTGAGCGCGAGGGCGAGGAGCTCGGCCTCGGTGTCGGGCGTGGCCTTGCGCGCGAGGAGCTCGGCCATGGACCAGTGGAGGCGTCCCTCGAGGAGCGCGGCGCGGATGCGCGGGAGCTTCGCGAGCCGCCGCGCGAGCCGTGACGACTCGTCCACCCATCGGCCGCTGCGGGAGAGGTTCTCGCGCGCGTGGCCGTCGCGTGAGGAGAAGCCGAAGGCGGACGCGCCGCCGAGCGCGGCGAACCTGGCGGCGGCCTCGCCGAGGGCGAACCGGCCCTGGCCGATGCCGCGCGCGAGCTGGAAGAGCAGCTCGTCCTCGGCGCGAATGCGCGCGGAGATCCCCCTCCCTGACGCCATCACAGACCGGCTTATCACAGGCTGAACGTCAGTCAAGATAAAACTGGCGAAACATCGGGGAATCAAGTGTGAGAATCACCGTTCGAGGATCGTGCGGGCAGCCGGTCTGGAGCCAGGAGGGAGAGAGCGGTCGGGACGCGGCGCGGCGGGTGTGGACGGGCTATGGTTGCGGGCCATGACTCCGCGCATCGTCGCCTTGGTCCCGATCTCGCTCTCGATCGCCTGCAGCGCGCCACCCGGTGCCGAGCCGGTGGAGCCGGTCCCGGTGGCAGCCGAGACGGCTGGCGCGGAGGAGGCAGCCGAGGCGTCGGTCGAAGCGCAGCCGACGGCGACGGCCGAAGACGACGACGCGCCGATGTCCATCGAGGCGCCGCCCGACGTGGCCGCGCCGCCGGTGGACGCCGAGGTCACCGACTCCGGCCTCGCCTCGCGCGTGCTTCGCGCGGGGACGGGGACCGAGCATCCGGAAGCCACGGACGAGGTGACCGTGCACTACGTGGGTTGGACGACGGACGGCGAACGCTTCGACAGCAGCGTCGAGCGAGGCGAGCCGGCCACCTTCCCGCTCGACGCGGTCATCGCCGGCTGGACGGAGGGCGTCCAGTTGATGGTCGAGGGCGAGCGGCGCCGACTCTGGATCCCCGAGTCGCTCGCCTACCAGGGGCGACCGGGGCGTCCGCAGGGCATGCTGGTGTTCGACGTGGAGCTGATCCGCATCGCGCGCTGACCGCTCGCGCGCAGCGGTCACCCGCGCTCAACGCGACGGTGGCTCGCCGGACAGGAACTCCACCGGGGCGACCCAGCGCAGGTGGGGCGCCGGGCCCTCGCCGAGGACGTCGTTGTAGGCGTCGACGACCTTGCCCGGGGAGCCGTCCACCATCCAGTGACTGAACCGGCCGGCGCGCAGCGTGCTTCGCTCGCCCGTGGACCAGCCGCGGCCGTCGCGCCGGCGACGCATCAGCTCCTTGGCGGCCTGCGCGAGCTCGCGGCTCGCGCCGACGTAGCCCTCGTCCGCGGCGCCGACGTCGGCGAGTCGATCGATCATCTGCTCGTAGCCCCCGACCAGCGTCTGGTACTCGTCGAGGTCGATGCTGCCGGGGTCGCCCCAGCGCACGTTGGACATCTCGGCGAGGCGGCGGGCCTCGAGCTGGGACTGGAGCAAGAGGAGGCCCGCGTCGTCCTCTCCGCGGGCGAGCGCGTCCGCGCGCCGCCCGAGCACCTCGTCGAAGGCCGCGTCGATGCGGGCCTCGAGCGCCTCGTGCGCCTCGACGAAGTCGGAGAACGCGCCCATCAGCGGCGCGTGCAGCTCCTTGCCGCGCGCGAAGTCGTCGTCGCGGTAGTTCTCGCGCTCGTAGTAAACGTAGGCGTCGGCGACCGCCTCGTGCGCCTTTGCGGCCGCGCCGAGGTAGGAACGCGCGGCCTCCTCGAGCTCGGGGCGGGGCGGCTCGATGGCCGCCGCCTCGGCCACCGCCTCGCGGCAGTCCGACGGCTCGCTCACCTCGTACAGGCCGTACACGTGCCGGCTCCGGCTGCTCGGGCCGGCCTCCGGGTCGACCCAGTCGAGGTACCGGTAGCGGCTGCGCAGCACCGACGGGCTGACGCGGTTGAAGCAGCGCGTGACGTAGAGGTCGAGCTTGGCGGCGAGATCGGGCCCGGGCGCCGAGCCGAGAGAGCCGGGTCGGACGCCGGGGCCGGTGGACTGCCCACGCGTCGGCACCGACACGATCGGGCTCGCCGGCGAGCCCGCGCTCCGCACCACGAACGTGACCGCCATGCCGACGCCCGCGAGGAGCATCACCGCGAAGGGGACGATGACCGCCGCGAGCGTGCCCTTGGCGTAGACCTGCCTCGGCGCGGGCAGGCTCATGGCCTCTGGGCTCGCCCGCGTCGAGCGGGACGGCACGCGGAAGGTGCTGTTGCAGTACCGACACGTCACGGTGTCGGCGCCGGCGGCGGGCTCGAGCGACGCGCCGCACGTGCTGCATTCGAGCTTGCGCAGGCCCACGGCACCGACGATAGCACCCTCCGGCGTCTTCAGAGCCAACGCACGACCCAGTCCACGATCCGCCGCTGCGTGTACGGTGGGTAGAGGACCTGCGTCGCCGGACGCCGGAACCGTTGGCGCAGGACCGCGCGCGCGTTCGAGAGCTCGACGAAGCCGTGGAACCCGTGGCCTCGCCCGAACCCGCTCGAGCCGACACCACCGAAGGGGAGGCTCGGCTCGATGAACTGCAGGTTGGTGTCGTTGATGACGACGGTCCCGGACGCGGTCTTCCGCAGCACGCGCGCGAGGTCCCGGCGCCGCTCGCCGAACACGTACAGGGCGAGCGGCGGATCTCCCGATCGGACCGCGTCGATGGCCTCGTCGAGGCGGTCGAACTCGAGGAGCGGCAGGAGCGGGCCGAAGATCTCCTCCCGCATGATCGCCATGTCCGGCCGTACGCCGGTGAGCAGCGTCGGCTCGACGAAGCGCTCGTCCTCGAAGCCTCCCCCGAAGGCCACCCCCGCTCCCCGTCGAACGGCGTCTTCGTAGAGGGACCGCATGCGGCCGAGGTGACGGTCGTCGACCATCGCCGTCCGGTCCTTCCTCCCGCGCGACTCTGCGGAAAAGAGCGTCCGCACCGCCGCACCGAGCTCCCGAACCAGCTCGTCGCGCTTCGAGGCGTGGACGAGCACGTAGTCGGGCGCGATGCACGTCTGCCCGGCGTTCAGCCACTTGCCCCACGCGATCTTCCGCGCGGCCGAAGGAATGTCGGCGCTCTCGTCGACGATGGCCGGCGACTTGCCGCCGAGCTCGAGCGTCACCGGGACGAGGTTCTCCGCCGCCGCCTTCGCGACCTCCCGGCCGACGCCGGCGCTCCCGGTGAAGAAGATGTGATCGAAGCGCCTGCGGACGAGCTCCTGGGCGACCTCCGGTCCGCCGGTCACCACCGCGACCTCGCTCTCGTCGAATGCACCGCGCACGATGCGGGCGACGCATTCGGCCGAGGACGGCGTCGTCTCGGAGGGCTTGATGACGACCGAGTTCCCTGCAGCGATCGCGGAGACGGCCGGCCCGAGGGAGAGGAGGAAGGGGAAGTTCCACGGGGCGATGACGAGGACGACGCCCTTCGGCTCGTACCGCACCTCGGATCGCGTACCGGCGAGCGCGAGGCGCGAACGGACGGGATGGGGAGCCATCCACCGGCCCAGGTGACGGATGGCGTACCGAGCCTCGCCGAGCGTGGCCCAGACCTCGGTGAGGTCCGTCTCGATCGGTGGCTTGCGGAGGTCCTCCCACATCGCCGTCCGGATATCGTCCCGGAAGGCCAGGACGGCGCGATGGAGCCGCCTCAGCTTCGCGCGGCGCTCCCGCGCGCTCGACCGCTCCACCCGCTCGCGGGCGGCGCGTTGCTCGCAGAGGACGTGGTCGACGTCCTCGATCGGGCGGCGACCTCGCTCCGCGGGGAAGGCAGCCGACATGTGCAGCCCGTAGGCGCGGCGCATGCGGCGGCCAGGTTCCGTCGAGCCGTCGGGGGATACAGGGTCCGCCTCGTCGCACGCGCTTTCGGCCGAGCCTTTCGGCGTGGGCAGGACCGAGGTACAGTGAGTCCCCGGCCAGGGACAGGCAGGCCCCCTGATCGCTCGCCCATGAGCTTCGACCCGATCGCCCTGATCGAGCGCGCCTACGAGCCGCGGGGCGACGTGCCCGCCTGGTTGAAGGCGAACGCCACCGAGATCATCGCTCCGTTCGACACGGAGGGAAACGGGACGGTCTCCTATCTCCTGCGGGACTTGCGCCCCGAGAGCATCGAGTGGAAGCCGGGGCCGCGGAGCCGCATCGGGCGCGATCAGGCCATCGGCTCGCTACAGACGGGGCTCGCCCACCTGTCGCCCGCGCGAGTCCGCCAAGGGCTGCTCGCCATGCAGCAGCCCGGCGCCCACAGCTTCGTCGAGACCTTCGGGGGGATGGTGCAGCCGGCGCTCGAGCACTTCGACCATCCCATCGGTGACTCCCCGGCGGTGATCGTCCCGACCGGCGGGAGCCTCGTCGCGGTGGTGGCGACCCTGACCAGCCGGCCGATCTCGATCTCGCCCGAGGAGCGAGCGCTCTGGGAGCGCATCGCCGTGCACCTGGGCGCGGCGTGCCGCCTGTCGGTGCGGCCGGCCGACCCCGCGGCGCCCGACGTCGAGGCCGTGCTCGACCCGGCGGGGACGGTGCTCGAGGCGCGCGGCCGGGCCAAGGCCCAGGGCTCCCGCGAGCGCCTGCGCGACGCCGCCCTGCGGATGGACCGCGCCAGGACGCGACGGGGCCGGTCGGACCCTCTTCGGGCGCTCGACCTGTGGCAGGGCTTGCTCGCGGGGCGCTGGTCGCTCGTGGACCACGTCGAGGCGGGCGGGCGCCGGCTGCTCCTCGTCCGGCGCAACGACCCGGACGTGCGCGAGCCGGCCGCGCTGTCGCTGCGGCAGCGCCAGGTGCTCTTCTACGCATCGGTCGGGTGGTCGTTGAAGCAGATCGAGTATGCGCTCGGCCTCGCGAGAGGGACCATCACCCACCACCTGCGCACCGCGCTGCGCAAGGTGGGGATGCCTTCCCGAGCCGAGCTCATCCGCGTGACGACCGAGATGATGATGAAGGCCATGGCCCCGGCGAGCGGGACACCCGCCGTCGAGGACGACGACCTCACGGCGGCCGAGCGCGAGATCGTGGAGCGCGTGGTCGCCGGATGGTCGAACGAGCGGATCGCCGAGAGCCGCGGCGTCAGCACCTCGACCGTCGCCAATCAGCTCACCAGCGTGTACCGCAAGGTCGGCGTACAGGGCCGCCACGAGCTCGTCCGCTGGGCGTCGAGCCGATTCGACGGCTGAACGGTCGAGCACTGGCGCCGGGCCGCTCCTGTGTTACCCTGCGGCGGTCAGCATCGCGGGAGGGGCCCGAAGGGGGCCGTCGCCCGCACGAGGTTTCGCTGCGGATCCGAATTGCCGCGTCGAGGACTTCAAGCTCGACGACACACGCAATTCGCTGCAATCGCGGCATCTTCCTCGCTCCGGCGGCCGGCGCGAGGCTCGACCACAAAACGGCCGCGACAGAGACGAAGCTCCACATGCACTCTACCGATCGCCGCCCCTCGGCGGCTCCTTCCGATGGTCCGTTCGCGGCCCTCGGCCTGTCGAAACCCATCCTCCGCGCCCTCGCCGACGAGGGCTACACCGCGCCGACGCCCATCCAGGCCGACGCGATCCCGCACGTCCTCGCCGGCCGTGACCTCCTCGCCTCGGCCCAGACCGGGACCGGCAAGACGGCCGCGTTCGTGCTGCCGCTCCTCGAGCGGCTCGGCGAGCGCGCCGCCCGCGGCCAGCTCCGCGTCCTCGTGCTCTCCCCCACGCGGGAGCTCGCCGCGCAGATCGCCGAGCGCGCCGGGGCATACGGGCGCCACCTCGGCCTCGAGCACGCCGTCGTGTTCGGCGGCGTCAGCCAGTACCGTCAGGAGCGTGCGCTCGCCCGGCGCCCGGCGATGCTCGTGGCCACCCCGGGCCGCCTCCTCGACCTGATGGGGCAGGGCATCGTGCGCCTCGACACGGTCGACATGCTCGTCCTCGACGAGGCCGACCGCATGCTCGACATGGGCTTCCTCCCGGACGTCCGCCGCATCATCTCCGCGGTGCCGACCGAGCGTCAGACGCTCTTCTTCTCGGCGACGATGCCGGGCGACGTCGTGCGGCTCGCGCAGCGCATCCTGCGCGATCCCGTCCGCGTCGCGGTCGCGCGCTCGGAAGAGACCGCCGAGGTGGATCAGTCCATCTGCTTCGTCTCGGGCTCGGAGAAGCGCGCGACCCTCGAGCGGTGCCTGACGAGCGGCGAGGTAGAGCGGGCCATCGTCTTCACGCGCACGAAGCGCGGCGCCAACCGCGTCGCCGAGCAGCTCCTGCGCGCCGGCATCCACGCCGCCGCCATCCACGGCAACAAGTCCCAGGGCGCCCGAGAGCGCGCGCTCGAGGGCTTCCGCCGAGGGCGCACGCCCGTGCTGGTCGCGACCGACGTCGCGGCGCGGGGCATCGACGTCAGGGACGTGAGCCACGTCTTCAACTACGACCTGCCGGATTCGGCCGACAGCTACGTGCACCGCATCGGGCGCACCGCGCGTGCCGGGCGCACGGGCAAGGCGATCTCGTTCTGCGACGCGCGCGAACGAGCCCTGCTGTTCGACATCGAGCGCGGTCTCAGGCGCCGCATCCCCGTGGTGAGCCTCGTGTCCGGGCGGGCGGAGCCCGCCGCGGCGGCGCCCGCGGAACAGGCCGACCCGGCCCCCGAGAGCCGGCCCCGCCGCGTCGACCCGAGCAAGTCCTACCGGCGCGGCGGCCGCTCGGGCCGAGCGCGCGCAGCCTTCCGCTGATCAGCTCGGGGTGCACTCGCCGATGGAGGTCGTGCTGACGCCGGCGCAGCTCTCGCCGGCGCGGCAGTCCTCGTCTGCGAGGCACCCCGCGAAGCACACTCTCCGCCCGCCGGTGGAGATCCCCGCGGGCGTGGTGTCCCAGCAGCCCCAGCCATCCTCGCAGTCGGCCGCGCCTGCGCAGGTCGCGAGGCACAGCGTGCTGTCGCTCGTGGCGACGCCGGCGCACAGCGCGCCCTCGCCGCAGACGGTCTCGCTGTCCACGCCGGGCGCACCGCAGTCGAACAGGGTGCAGTACCCGCCGCCTGGTCCCGCTCCGTCCCAGTCGCGGCACGTGCCGAGGCCGTACGGCGAGTAGCACTCCGCCGCGTCACCGGTCGCGTCGCAGCTCGCGCCGACGTTGGCGGTCCGGACGTCGTTGTAGCGCCCGGGCACGCAGACGCCGTTGTCGTCCCCGGCCGTCCCGCGCCAGAGACAGGCGTACCCTGCGCGGCAGTCGCGAGCCGGCGCGAACGGATCGTCCGCGGGGGCCGTCGCCCCGACCTCGCACGGGGCGAGGCAGGCGGCGCTGCCGAAGGCGCGGCTGTCGCACACGCCGGAGCCGGCGCACTCGTTCCCGCGCACGGCGCAGCCGGACTTCAGGCAGTACCCCTCCGTCCAGTCCGGGAAGTCGGCCTCGTCGATGCAGCGCCCGAACAGCTCGCACTGCGAGTCGCGGTCGCACCGGTCGCCCGCCTCGGCGCCGTCGGGCGGCACGTGCTCGCACCGGTACGTGGTGGGGTTGCAGGTCCAGCCCCCCTCGACGTCGTAGACGAGACCGTCCGCGGTGCGATGGACGGCGCACTCGTCGTCGGACGAGCACCCGGGCAGGCACGCGCCCGTGCCGAGCACGCACTCGTATCCGTCCCTGCAGTCGTTCTCGTCCACGGCGGGATCGCAGCCCGCGGCGCACAGCGTGACCGTGGCGCCCGCAGGGTCGCGGCCCGCCACGAGGCACACGCCGCACCCGCAGCTCCCGTCGTCGTCGGGATCGCAACCCCCCGACTCGAGCGTGCCGACCTGCGTGCAGTACCCGTCGACCCACGTCGTGACGGGAACGGACGTGTCGCCGGCCGGGTGGTCCGCGATCGGATCGTCGGGCCCGCCGAGCGTCCCCGACTCCTCGTCCATGCACCTCGGGCTCGAGGTGCATCCGCGCGCGGACGTGCACGGGCGGCCGAGGTCGCACGTGGGCTCGGGCGGCCCGTCCGGCAGAGGATCGCCGCCGTCCCGCGGGCCGGAGTCGCGGCCCGCGTCGACGCCGCCGTCGTCGCGCCCCGTGTCGCTCTCCGGGTCTCCGCCCTCGGGACAGCCCAGGGCACACACCACCGCCGCCGCCGCGAGCGGGCGCCACCAAACCCTCGTCATGATCACCTCCCGGCCGTACGGGTTGCACACCTCGGACCAGACGGGCCGGGGGACATTTGCGAGTGAAATCGGCGTGTGAGGACGGTGGCGCGCCCGACCGTCCCGGACCGTGGCGTCGTGGTCGAAAAGAAACTTCCGTTGATTTTCTAGCGGCGGCGGGGCCAGGACGTGTTAGGTTCCCGGCCGTAACGCGGCGGCGCGGCCGCCATTTCGATGCCCATCCCCGTTCCCGGGCGGTGCACTCGAGTCCGAAGAGCGACGGGGAAAGCGAGCAGAGATCGACAAGAGCATGCGGGCCGGCGAGCGCCGTTCCGCTGTGGCGCGGGCCCATTCGGGGTCCGCGTCTCCAGAGAGAAAGAGAAGATCGACAATGAGCAAGAAGCTATTCGTAGGTGGCCTGAGCTGGAACACGACGGACGACGGCCTTCTGAACGCGTTCACGCAGTTCGGCGAGGTCGTCGAGGCCACGGTGATCACCGATCGCGACAGCGGTCGGTCCCGCGGGTTCGGGTTCGTGACCTTCGCCAACAACTCGGACGCCGACCAGGCGATCGAGCAGATGAACGGTGCCATGCTCGACGGCCGCAGCCTGAACGTCAACGAGGCGCGCGAGCGCGCTCCGCGTGGCGGTGGCGGCGGCGGCGGCGGCGGCGGCCGTGGCGGCCGGCGCGAGCGCTGGTAGCAACGCGAGAACGGCCTGGGAGGAGTCGCGCCGTGCGGCTCCTCCCGGTCGTCTTCTTGGGCCTCGCTACAGCTCGTAGACGATCGAGGTGCGGGGCTCGAGCTGTCCGGAGTCGTGGAGGAGAAGCCCCGCGGTGATCGCCCCGGCGACCACCGCTCCGACGGCGATCCACAGCCACGGCTCGGTCCAGATCGTGCCGTCGTCGTCGGTGAGCGGCGCCGGCTGCGAGGGGGAGAGCACCGACGGCGCCGGCGCCTCCGGCAGGTCGACGTCGACGGCCAGCCGCTGCCCGGCGCCAAGCCGGCCGCGCCAGTCGAAGGGCCGCCGGCCGGGATGCGTGACGCGCAGCGCGTGCTCGCCCGGATCGCTCTCGATGCGCAGCGGGCGCGTTCCGTCGTCACCTACCGGACGGGCGTCGAGCGTCACCTCGAGATCGTCGTCGCGCGGCAAGCTCCGCAACATGAGCACCGCGACGCGGTCGACGGCCTCCTGTCGCAGAGCGCGCACGGACGTGGCCGTGCGTTCGTCGACCTCGGGGTGGTTGGCGAGCAGGCAGTCGAACAGATCGCGCGCCTCGCGCGGGCGGTCGAGCTCCATCAGGGCCGCGGCGGCGTTGTGGAGCGCCGCGGGCGTGCCGGCCCGTGCGTACGACTGCTGGAAGAGATCGTACGCGCGGTCCCAAGCCTCTTGCCGCGCGAGGGCGCTCCCGCGGAGGAACAGGTCGCGGGCCTCGGCCACGTCCTCGGCGCTCGGGTCCTCTGGCGGAGGCCGGCAGGCCTGCTCTGCGCGTGCCGGCGCGGCGGCCGTGACGAGCAGGAGGAGCGCGAAGCCGGCGCGCCCGGGCACGCTACCGCTCCACCTGCTGGTCGAAGGCGTCGACGCCGAGCAGGCGCGCGGGCGGCTCACCGGCTCGCGGCTCGGGCACGGCGGGGCGGGTCGACGCCGGCCGGTGGCGCCGATCCGTCAGCGCACCGGGCGCGGTCGCGGCTCGCTCGGGCGCGGCCGCGGCCTCGGTCGCGGTCCCGGTCGCGGTCGCTGACACGGCGACAGCCTCGGTCGCGGACACGGTCCCGGCCTCGGTCGCGGTCCCGGTCGCGGTCACTGACACGGCGACAGCATCGGTCGCGGTCTCGGTCGCGGCCTCGGTCTCGGACACGGCCTCGGTCTCGGTCGCGGTCGCGGTCGCGGTCGCGGCCTCGGTCGCGGCCTCGGTCTCGGTCGCGGACACGGTCCCGTCCTCGGGATCCACGGCGGGCCGGCCCGCGGGAGCCGGGACCGCCGACAGCGTGTGGGCCACGAGCCACGCAGATGCCCCCCCGAGCACGAGCGTCGCTCCGACCGCGACCCACCACCTCGCGCCGGACCGCCGCCTGCGAGGCGCCTCGGCCGCGCCGCGGGCCTCGCGGAGCACCTCGTCGGCGCGAGCCTCGTCGATCGCGCCGACCGCGAGGAGCGTGGGCGCGGCGTGCACGTCGTAGCCCGGCCGCTCGCGCGGCTCGCCGGACAGGCTCTCGGTGGGGGCCGACCGAGGCTCCTGCCAGCCGCTGTCGCTCGGGGTCGCAGGGGAGGAGATCTCGGGGAGCGTCTCCGCCCCGTCGTCGCGGCTTCGCCCGTCCTCGGGCTCGCTCGCGTCCTCCTCGATGCGGTGCCGGAGCTTCTCGACCTCCTCTCCGGCCACGTCCTCGACGAAGCGGGAGACCTCACGCTGCGCGGCGGTGGGATCGGTCAGCCCGGCTGCGCGCCGCAGGGCCGAGGCGAGGTCCGCGGCCGTCTGCCAGCGCGCGTCGGGCGTTCGCTCGAGCGCCATCATCACCGCGGCGCGGACGTCGTCGGGGAGGTCGTCGCGCAGCTCGCCGAGGTCGGGGATCGGCATCGTCAGGATGTCGTCGAGCGCCAGGCGCGACCGCGAGCCGCGGAAGAGCCTCTTGCCGGCCAGCGTCTCCCACGCGACGACGCCGAGTGAGAACACGTCCGAGCGCCGGTCGACCGCCTTGCCCGCGACCTGCTCCGGCGACAGGTACGAGAGCGTCCCCTTGAGCTGGCCCGGGCGCGTGACGCTCCGTCGCTGGAGCGCGTGCGCCACGCCGAAGTCCGTGATGCGCACGCGGCCGTCGGCTCCGACGAGCACGTTCCGCGGCGAGACGTCGCGGTGGACGATCCGGAGCGGCTTGCCGGTGGACGTGGTCGCCTCGTGCGCGTCGTGCAGCCCCTGCGCGGCCTGCGCCACGATCTCCGCGGCGACCCGGACCGGCACGCGGCGCTTCGACTCCACGGTGCGGCCGAGCAGGCTCCCGAGCGCCACCCCGACCACGAGCTCCATGACGATGTACAAGGCACCGTCGGTGGTGCGGCCGAGGTCCAGCGTCGAGACCACGTGAGGGCTCTGGATGTGCGCGGCGACGCGGGCCTCGTCGAGGAACATGTCGACGAAGCGCTCGTCGCTGGCGAGGTCCGGCAGCATCTGCTTGACGGCCACCAGGCGCTCGAACCCGGCCTCTCCGCGGATGCGGGCGAGGTGGACCCAGGCCATCCCGCCGGCGCCGAGGCGGAACAGCGCCTCGTAGCGGCCGAACGTGGACCTCGCTCCCTCTCCCACGCCAACGAAGCTAGCACGAACCCGCTCAGGGGTAGCCGCACCAGCTCGGCAAGAGGCCCGGGTCGGTGCAGCTCTGTCCGGGGGCGCAGGCTTCGTCCGTCGCGCACTCGCACACCTTGAAGATGGCGCTGCACCGCCAGCCCGACCCGAAGCCCGGGCACTGAAGAGCGATCGCGCAGGTGCACCGGGACTTGCCGCCTTCGGTGGTGCACTCCTGCATCGGCGCGCAGTTGAGGCCGCACCCTCCGCAGTTCGTGGGGTCGGTGCCGATGTCGGTGCACTCCCCCTGGCAGCAGGCCTTCCTCTCGCCCACGCGGCCGCAGGCGGTCCCGTCCGGGGCGGGCCCGACCGCGCACGCCCCCGTCCTCAGGTCGCAGCGGCCGATCTGGCATTCGCCGGTGCCCGCGCACATCACGGGATCACCCAGGCACACGCCGTCGACGCAGCGGTCGTCGGTGGTGCAGGGGTTCCGGTCGTCGCAGGAGCCCGGCACGCACGTCACCGTCCCCGCGTCCGTGCCCGCGTCCGGCCCCGCGTCGCCGCCCGCGTCGCCGGGGCCGCCGTCGAGACCGGCCGCGAACCCTCCGGCGCACAGGCAGGCGCCCTGCACGCACTCCGGGCTCGCGCAGCCCGCAGAGGGCGGACACTCGGCGGCCGAGGAGCACCCGTCGCCGCACGCCTCGGGCCTCGCGCTCGAGCATTCCGGCCCGACGCACCGCCCCCCGTGGCACTCGGTCCGGGTCCCGTCCGTGCACACGACGCCGACGCAGCTCCGCGTGACCACCACGGTGAGCGCGAACGTGCGCTCGAGGCGGTGCTCGGTGCGCCGGCGCACCACGACCTCGCCGCCGGCGTCGAGGAACGTCAGGTCCACCAGGTAGTCGCCGGGCCCGAGCCCGCGGTACTCGGCGAGGCGCCTTCCGCGCAAGAGCCGTTCGCGGTCGGCTTCACCGAGTTCGAGCTCGCGCGGGTCGTCCGCCGCCCGCGGCTCGCCGCCGCTCACGTGGAACAGCTCGGCGCGGACGCGCGCGACCTCGTCGCCGGGGACGAGGTCGGTCCGCACGTCCACGATCAGGTCGTGCGCGTCTGCGCAACCGAAGAGGACGAACGCAGTGGCGAGCAGCGCGCGCATCATTCGCAGAAGTGGGGCCCCAGCCCCTCGCCGTAGCACCAGGTCGCCGTCTCGCCGCCGGCGCAGCCCTCGACCTCGCACCGGGTCACCACGAGATCGCCCGTCGATCCGTCCCCGGTGCGCTCGCCGGGCCGGAGCCCGCCGTCCACGGTGAGGCGTACCCGCGTGAAGGCCCCGAGGTAGAAGGCTCGTTCGATCTGCACCCACGCCTCGGGGGCGGCGGTGTCCGCGTCGCACTCCCCGGCCGCGGGCGCGTCGCAGGCCTCGGTCGCGCAGAACCGCACCTTCATCCGGAGCGGCTGCTCCTCGTGCGCCTCCTCGGCGACGACGCTGAACCGAGCGGCGCCCGGCACGTCCCCGAGCTCGAACGCCTCCACGGTCGCCACGCTCGACCACGCGTCCCGGAAGGACGGGCTGCCCGAGCGGACCTGGACCACGGCGAAGCGGCCGCACGGCTCGGCCTCGGGCAGCGACAGCTCCACCTCGAGCACGGCGTTCGCCGTGCACCCGGCCGTCGAGAGCATCGCGAGCGCGGCGAGCCGGCGCGACATGGGCCGATCATCGCACGTCACCGCAGGCCGTGTCGCCAGAGCAAGCGGTAGAGGTAGATGCGGTCGAGCTCCGCGTCGCGGGCCGCGGCCGAGACGTTGCCGCCGTGGCGCTCGAGCAGCGCCTCGAGGTAGCGGCGCTCGAAGGCGTGGAGGTGCTCGTCCCGGGCCTCCTTGAAGGGCTTGCCGGTGTCGACGAAGTCGCGCTCGCCGGCGCGCGGGTCCTTCGGGAGCGGGGCCCGCTCGCGCAGGACGAGGCAACGTTCGACGTAGTTTCGGAGCTCCCGCACGTTGCCGGGCCAGGTGTGGCGCGAGAGGTCGCGGCGGAACCGATCGGAGCGCAGGTCCTCGGCCGCCTCGCCGCGGGCGCCGAGCGACTCGAGGATGCGATCGACGAGCAGCGGCAGGTCCTCGCGCCGCTCCCGCAAGGGTGGCAGGCGCACCTCGAGGACGGCGAGGCGGTAGTACAGGTCGGAGCGGAAGCTCCGCTCGTTGACCATGCGTGCGAGGTCGCGGTGGGTCGCGGCGATCACCCGGACGTCGACCCGGCGCCACTCGTTGCCGCCCACGCGCTTGATCTCCTTGCGCTCGAGCGCTCGGAGGAGCTTCGGCTGCAGCTCCGGGTCGAGCTCGCCGATCTCGTCGATGAGGATCGTGCCTCCGTGCGCTGCCTCGAAGGCACCGCGGCGCGCAGCGGTGGCGCCCGTGAAGGCCCCCTTGTCGTGGCCGAACAGCTCGCTCGCGAGCAGCGGGGCCGGGACGGCGCCGCAGTCGACCACGACGAACGGGCCGTCGCGCCGGTCGCCCGAGAGGTGGACGGACTCGGCCGTCACCTCCTTGCCGGTGCCGGTCTCGCCGAGCAGGAGCACCGTGGCGTCGCTCCGGGCGGCGCGCTCGAGCTGCGCGAACACCGCGCGCATCGCGGGCGAGCGCCCGACGAGCCTTCCGAAGGAGCACCGCTCCGACAGCGTCACGCGCGCCCTGTCGGCGGCGAGCGCGACGCGGAGCTGCGTGCGCCCGACGGAGACGACGGCGCCGTCGTGCAGGTGCGCCTCGACGACGGACACGCCGTCGACCCGCGTGCCGTTCCGGCTCCCGCGGTCGCGGAGCGTGACCCCGTCCTCCGTGCACGAGAGCTCACAGTGGAAGCGCGAGACGGCCCGGTCCGAGAGCACGACGTCGGCCGAGGCGTGCGTGCCGACGACGGTCCGGTCGCCGTCGGAGACGAAGCGGCCGCCCGCGTCGGGGCCCTCGAGCACCTCGAGCCGGATGCGCTGCACGAGCCGCTCGGCCCCCGCGTCCGAGAGCGCCTCCGTCCGCTGCCCATCCCACGCGCGGACGTCGTCTGCCGGCGGATCGGAACCGGACATGCCGCGGCCAGTATAGCGGCGCACCCGGCGCGCTGGGGCGTTGCATCGGGCGCAACACCGCTGGGGAGGCGCGGACCCCGAGGCGCCGCTCCGCGCGCGGGTGATCGGGCGCTTCCCTTCACATTCCGCGCTCTTCGTACGTGGCATCTCGGTTGCACGGGCGTCGGGCCGAGGAGGACGGCGATGACGCAGAAGAAGACCATCTGGATCACGGCGCTGCTCGGCGGCGCGCTCGGGTGCACCGGCACCGTCGGCTCGCTACCCGGCGTCTCGGTCGGGAGCGAGAGCGGCGCGCTCACGCTGATGGACACCGACGGGGACGGCGCGCCCGACGCGATCGACCTCGACGACGACGGGACGGCGGACGTCGCGATCGGCTCGGTCTGCGCGACGCCCTTGGTGGACACCGACGGCGACGGGCGCCCGGACGGCGTCGACCTCGACTGCGACGGCGCCGCCGACCTGCGCGTGTGCGCCGCGCCGCTCGTGGACGCGGACGGCGACGGCCGTCCGGACGGCGTCGACCTCGACTGCGACGGCGCCGCCGACGTGAGCCTCGGCGGAGGGGCCGGCGCGTGCACGCCCACGCCCATGGACACGGACTCGGACGGGACGCCCGACGGGATCGACCTCGACTGCGACGGAACCGCGGACGTGAGCACGAGCGGCGCGGGCGGCGTGTGCCTCCCGACGCCCATGGACACCGACTCGGACGGGACGCCAGACGCGATCGACCTCGACTGCGACGGGACGCCGGACGTGCGCGCGGGCGGCGGCGGCGGGGGCGGCGCCTGCGTCCCGACGGCGATGGACACCGACGGCGACGGAATGCCGGACGCGATCGACATGGACTGCGACGGGACGGCGGACGTGTCGTTCAGCGGCGGCGGGGGCGCGTGCATCCCGGCTCCGATGGACACCGACGCCGACGGCGTTCCGGACGCCCTCGACCTCGACTGCGACGGCGCGGCCGACGTGAGCCTCGCGGGCGGCGCCTGTGCGCCGACGCCGATGGACACGGACGGCGACGGAATGCCGGACGGGATCGACGTGGACTGCGACGGGACGGCCGATGTGTCGCTCCTCGGCCCCGGCGGGGGAGGGCGTTGCATCCCGGCTGGTGTGGACAGCGACGGGGACGGCTTGCCCGACGGGATCGATCTCGACTGCGACGGCGCTCCGGATCTCTGAGCCTCGATCGTCACGCGCCCGCCGAGCGCCGCTTCCTCGCCGGGGGCGGCGCTCGGCCGTTCCGTCGTCGGAGTCACCACGCCGGGGCGCTCGTGGCCTGCATCCCGGGGCTGTGGGATACTGGGCCGCAAATGCAGGTGGCGCGCAGGCGCGGCTCCTCCTACATCGGGACCGTCCTCGGGGAGAAATACCGGCTCGAGTCCCCTGTCGGAGAAGGTGGGATGGCGACCGTGTGGCTGGCCCGGCATCTCACCCTGGACCGGCCGGTGGCGGTGAAATTCGTCCACATCGCGGGTGACCCCGGGGACGTGCGCGAGCGCTTCCTCCGCGAGGCGAGGGTGGCGGCGGCGGTCCGCCACCGGCACGTGGTCGACATCCTCGACTTCGGCGCGACCGACGAGGGCCGATCCTACATGGTGATGGAGTACCTCGAGGGAGAGACGCTGCGCGAGCGCCTCGACCGCGCGCCGCCGCTCCCGGTCGGCGACGCCGTCCGGATCGTCGCGCGGTCGCTGAGCGGCCTCGCGGCCGTGCACGACGCCGGCATCGTGCACCGGGACATCAAGCCCGGGAACATCTTCCTCGTGCGCGACGCCGACGGGATCTTCCCCAAGCTGCTCGACTTCGGCGTGTCGCGCGCCGCGGCGACCCTCGAGGTGGAGTCGGTGCTGCCGAGCACCGACAACGCCATCACCGGGACGCCGCAGTACATGGCGCCCGAGCAGGCGCGCGGGATGAGGGACATCGACCACCGCGCCGACCTGTACGGCATGGGCGTGGTGCTCTACGAGGCGCTCACCGGCAAGCCGCCCTTCGACTGCGAGCAGATCGGCGACCTGATCATGATGATCCTCACCATGGATCCCGTGCCGCTCGCCGAGCTGCGCCCGGACCTCGGCGAGCCGCTCTCTCGCGTGATCGCTCGCGCGCTCGCCCGCGAGCGCGGCGCGCGCTTCCACGATGCCCGGGAGATGCGGCAGGCGCTGCTCGACGCGGCGGCTCGGACGGCGCTCGAGCTGGCGGGCTCGCGCGAGTCCCCGGGCGGCCCCGACAGCGTGTTCCCCGCCGCCGTGCCCCAGGAGCTGATGGACGCGGTGGGCTCGTCCTACGAGCCGGGCGACTCGCGCGTCCTGCCTGCTTCGTCCATCCCGACGCCGGGGGCGCGCCGGAGCGAGGTGCCCACGGTCGACGCGCCCCTCCCGAAGCCTCCGCGGGTGCCGGGCGACGCCCAGCCCGAGCGCCGGAGCAAGCTCCCGTGGCTCGTGCTCCTCGTGCTCGTCGCGGCGGGCGCCGGGGCCTGGGTGGTGCAGGGCATGCCCGGCTGGCCCCGGGACGATGCGTCGCCCGACGCGCCGACCGCGGCCGCGCCCGAGCCGCGAGCCGCCCCCGAGATGCCCGAGCCTGCGGCAGAGCAAGCCGGGGCGGCGCACGAGGCGCAGGCGCCCGAAGCGGCGCCGGTAGAGGAGCCGGAGGCGACGGCGGAGGAGCCGGCGCACCAGGCCGACGAGGGGACGGCTGCCGCAGATGCCGGCGCGGCCGAGACGCAAAGGTCCCCGACCGCGCGCGAGCGCCGCCTGGAACGCCGGCGCCTGCGCCGCCTGCGTCGGCAGCGCCGGCAGCGCGCCGGCTCGGAGATGATCTTCACCGATCCCGGTTTCTGACGCGCGGCGACCCCGTGGTACCCTCCATCCCGGGTGCGCGCCCGCTCGATGCATCGCCTGGCTCTCGCGTTCAGCAGCATGCTCGTCTCGTCGGCGCTGCTCGGCGGTGTCGCCGCCGCCCAGCCTGCGCCTCCCGACGGCGCCGAGCGCGCCGCGCTCGCGCGGGACCAGTTCCAGCAAGGGGTCCGGTTCGCGCGGCGAGGCCAGTGGCAGGACGCCGCCGACCGGTTCGCCCGCGCCCTCGAGCTCCGCGAGACGCCTCAGATCCGATACAACCTCGCCGAGTCGCTCTTCCACCTCGGCCGGCTCGTCGAGGCCTCGGAGCACGTCGCGATCCTCGAACGCGACTCCGACGTCCCCCGGGACGTCGCGCGCTCCCACGCGGCGCTCCGAGAGCGCATCGACGAGAAGGTCGGGCGCCTCACGATCGGCGTGGCGGGGGCCGGGCCGTCCATCCGCGTGACGCTCGACGGGCGGGACGTGCCGGCCGCGATCTTCGATCGGCCGATGCCGGTCGATCCCGGGCGGCACGTGGTGCGCCTGCTCCAGGGGGACCGGGAGGTGCAATCGGAGGAGGTCCTGGTCCCCGAGGGAGCGAGCGCGGAGGTGAGCCTCGAAGCGCCCGCCCCTCCGACGCCACGCGAGGTCGCCGAGGCGGCCGCTCCGGCGCCGCCCGAGGCGCCTGCGCGCGAGCCGGACGGCGGCGGCGTGTCGCCGTGGGTCTGGGTCGCGATCGCCGCCGCGGTGATCGCGGGCGGCGTCGTGACGGGCCTCGTGCTGCTCGGCGGCGAGGGCGATCCCACGCAGGGCGACTTCGACCCGGGCGTCCTGGAGGTGCGGTAGTGCTCGGCCGGTGGGCCGCCGCGGCGCTCCTCGCGCTCGCGGGATGCTCGGCCGAGGTCACCGAGATCGTGCTCGAGGTGGACAGCGACCTCTCGGTCCCGACTGCGCTCGACCGCGTGCGGATCGAGGTCGCGCGTCCCGAGGCGATGGAGCAGCTCGCCGAAGCGGACCTGACCGCCCCCGGCGGCGCGCTGCCTCGCACGCTGACGCTCGTGCACCGGGGCGGGGCGCTCGGCCCGATCGCGGTGCGCGTGGCCGGCCTGAAGGCGGGCGCCGAGGTCGTCTCGCGCCGCCTCGACGTGTCGTTCGAGCAGGGGCGCAGCCTCCGGCTCCGCGTGTTCCTCGGGGACGCTTGCACCGAGCGGGACTGCCCCGCGGACCTCACCTGCGAGGCCGGCGCGTGCCGGCCCGTGGCGGTGGCGTCGTGCGAGTACGTGGGCCGGGAGTGCGGGGATGCCGGCGTGCCCGACGCCGACTCCTCCGACGCGGGCGCCGCCGACGCCTGCGTCACGCGGACCGAGGAGTGCAACGGGGCCGACGACGACTGCGACGGCCGCGTCGACGAGGACTTCGACCTCGGCACCGATCCGGACAATTGCGGCGTCTGTGGCCGGAGCTGCGCGGCCGTGGCCGACCACGCGACCGGGAGCGAGTGCGCCGCCGGCGCCTGCGTCCTCGTCTGCGACCCGGGGTGGGGCGACTGCAACCGGGACGGCGCCGACGGCTGCGAGACGGACCTCGACTCCACGATGGAGCACTGCGGCGCGTGCGGCAGCTTCTGTCCGAGAAGCGGGACGTTCCACACGATGGACGGGGTCTGCGCGGGCGGCCGATGCCTCCTGTCGTGCGACGGCGACTGGGGCGACTGCGACTCCGATCCCGCGACCGGCTGCGAGACCCACGTGACCGTCGACAACGACCACTGCGGCACGTGCGACAACCCCTGCCCCACCGGCCAGATGTGCCGCAGCAGCGTCTGTAGCTAGGTCCAACGCAGGGCGGCGATCACGACGGCGCGCCGCGCTCGAGGAGCTCGGCGACGTAGCGGCCGACGGCCGTGGTCACCTCGGGCGGCGGGCTCACGAGCTGCATGCCGACGGTCCCGGTGTCGCCTCCGCGGTGGCGCACCTCTACGTCGAGATCGAACGCTCCGTAGCGGCCGAGGTCGAGGTGAAGGCGCGTCCGATCGCCGGGCCCGAGGTGCGCGATGCGGGGATCGGCGACGATCGCCAGGCCCCCCACGCTGACGTCCCAGACGCGCAGGGCCAGATCCTCGCCGCCGAGCAGGCGGGCTCGGGCGGGAAGCTCGGAGATGGGGCGCATGCGGACGGCGCGCCTGCGTTCGGACGGATGCGACATCCGCGCATGGTAGGGCAGACGACCTCGGCGCGTCGACAGCCTCAGTCCGACCCGTTCGGCTGGCCCATGCGCAAGGGGCCGCCGCGGGCGCTCGGCCAAAGGACGCACGCCGTGCCGGAGCCCGGCACGGTGAAGACGTCCATGCCGTGGTCGAACGTCTGGACGAAGACCTCGAGCTGCCCGTCCGAGTCGAGGTCGCCCACCGCCGGGGCGGCCGGGGCGCCGTTGCCGTTGCCGTTGTGGCCGGGGTCCGGGAGCGGCACGTCGTGGAGCAGGCTCCCGTCGGCGCCGAGGACGACGAGGTTACCCGAGTCCTCGACGTCGGGGTCGCCGTAGGTGGCGAGCAACAGCTCGGGCGAGCCGTCCTGGTTCAGGTCGGCGACCGTGGGCTCGGTCGCGTACATCACGGGCTTGCCGTGCGTGTAGTCGAAGCGCCACAGCTCGGTCGCCTGGGCGTCGAAGGCGTGCACGTAGCCGTCGTTGAGCGACACGACGATCTCCGGCGCCTCGTCGCCCTGGATGTCGACCGTGACCGGCGCCGGCACCCCGTTCGGCGGGTACCAGCCGTCGACCGCGATGGGGGCGCCGCCCCGGGGGAGCGCCTCCCAGCCCGCCTTGCGCATGGCCGATCGGCTGCCGTCGCCGTGCGCGCCCTCGAGCACCATGACCGCGTAGGCGACCGTCTCGTAGGGCTCGTTGCGCTCGACGTTCGGCACGCCCAGGACCTCGTTCCGCCCGTCGCCGTCGAGGTCCACCACGTTGGGTGGCGAGGCGGTCCACTGGAGCCAGTCGTCGGTCGTAGGGTGAGGCCACTCGCCTTCGTGCAGGTGGTAGTGGCGCTCTTCGACCGCGGGGTCGGCCCACCGGATGAACTGGCCCCAGGTCATGGGCATGCCGTCGTGCTCCGGCGCGCGGTTCGTGAACCAGGGCGAGGCGTCGATGGCCTCGCCGTCCGGGTCGAACGCCTGGATGTGGTGGTTGTCGTAGGTCACGAGGATCTCGAGGTCGTCGTCGTCGTCGATGTCCCCGATCCCGACGTTCAGCCCGTAGCAGCCGAAGCCGTGGTGGCCCATGCCGTTGCGATCGACGTCCCCGCCGTCGCCCGTGCGGGCGTTGTAGCGCGGCCACGCCGGGAACGCGGCGCCGGCAGGTTGGTACGGACCGCCGTTGGCCGCGAAGACGAACACCTGCGCGCCGCCGTCCTGCGTGGACGCGGTCTGCGTCGTGGTGGCGACCACCTCGAGAAGCCCGTCGCCGTCGAGGTCGCCGGCGGCGAGGCCGCGCACCTCCGGCGGGTTGTCGGCCGTCGTGCAGTCGGCGGGCCAGCCGGCCTTGAGCTCGAGCCCTCCGTCGCGCCACTCGTACGCGTACACCTCGTGCGCGTTGCCGTAGACGATCTCCGTGACGCCGTCACCCTCGAGGTCCGCCACCACGTGCGGCGCGTAGATCCGGCCCTCGCCGCCTTCGGCCTGCGCGAGCAGCTCGCCGTCCGAGCCGAACACGAACACGGAGTAGTAGGCCGCGACGAGCTCGTTCGAGCCGTCTCGGTCGAGGTCGGCGACGACGGGCGAGGCGTACCAGCTCGTCTCGCCGCGCAGGTTGCGCACGAACGAGGGCGCCTGCACCTCACCTGCGCTCGTGCCCGCCTCGCACACCGGGTTGCGCGTCCCGCCCGTGCTCGAGCCTCCGTCCGGCAGCGCGCCTCCGTCGCGCCGCGGGCGCGGCCCGCCGTCGGTGCCCCCGCCCCCGCCCCCGTCCCCGTCGCCGCCGCCTCCGCCGTCTCCGGAGCAGGCGAGGAGGGTGATCGAGGCGACGACGGCCAGGGTGCAGCGCATCCGCAGAGGGTATCCCCCGGGACGTGCGCCGAGGAAGGGCCGGTCCGGGGCTCTGCCGCCGTCGAGCCCGAAGAAAGACGGCCCCGAAGCGCTCCCCTCCGAACGCTCCGGGGCCGCGCCCCCCGCCAAGTTACGCGTCCCCCGCGGCGTGGAAGCGAAGGTCAGCGAGCGCTCACGAACGTGACCGAGAACTTCTTCAGGGTGCCCACGTCCTCGGCGGCGTGATCGATCACGTGCAGCGTCCACTCGCCGCGGCTCGACGCGCCGCGGAAGTCTTCCACCGTGTAGGTCTCGACGAGGTCGTCGGCGCTGCCGCCCGCGCGGCTCGCCAGGGTGACGCGGCGGCCGTCGTGCTCGAGGACGACCTCGAGGTCGCCGCGGTAGGTGTGCTCGATGTCCACCGTGACGCTCACGGTCTCGACCGCGAGGTCCTCCGAGACCTGGATCGTGCTCCGGGCGCCGTTCGGGTCGTCGTCGGGGATCGGCGTGGCGTCCTCGTTCGAGAACGTGGTCCCCTCGACCGGCTGGTCACCGCCGCCGTCCTCGCGCGAGAGGCGGAGCAGCTCGCGGACGGTCTCGAGGTCGACGTGAGGGTTCGACCGGCGTCCGTAGCCGGTGCGCGGGCGCATCGGGACCCACAGGAAGTCGGGGTGCGAGTCGCGGGACGATCCCACCCACTCGCCGCCGATGATCTTGCCCTCCTGGTCGAGCTCGAGGACGTAGTGGTAGTCGTCGTGCCGGATGTAGCCGTCCTCGCCGAGCGGCTCGGTCGACTGGTGACCTTCGACGAGGTAGTCGGTGGTCATCTTCACTTCGTAGAAGCGCGCGGCCCGGTCGTTGAACGGGTAGCGGTCGGTCGCGTCGACGCCGAGGACGCCCAGCGCCTCCTCGAGCGAACGCTCCTCGGCCATGGTCACGCGATAGCCCACGACGGGCTGGTTCCAGACCTGGAAGCCGGCGGTCCGGTCCTCGACGAACGCGCGGCCGTTGAGGCCGAGGAAGTTGGCGGCCACGACGTGCCACGCGCCCGCGTTGACGTCACGGCACTCGTCCATCCGGATGCGATGGTGCTCGTCGCGCTCGAACTCCCGCGCGTTGCAGCGCCCGCCGAGGAACATCGACTCCGTGCCGTCGTACACGGTCAGGAGCAGGCCCTTGATGTCGGAGACCTCGAAGCGCTGGCCGTTGTACTCGACCGCGTGGAGCGGCTCCGGCTCGAGGATCGCGGCGGGGGCCCACGCGTGGCACAGGCCCCACCAGCTCTCGATCCCGTCGTGGTCGTCGTAGTCGCACTCGTCGACCTTGCCGTCGCCGTCGTTGTCGCGGCCGTCGTACATCTGGTCGCGTCCTTGCGCCGAGCTCTGCCAGCGAGCCGCGGGGCCGAGCCACTCGCGGTACTCGTTGTACTTCGTCGGCGCTTCTTCGCCGCAGTCGCTCGGGACCGATGAGAGGTACTCGCTCTCGGCGGCCGCCCAGCCGTTGAACGCCGCGTCGTACTTCTCGAGCGGCGACAGGTGGGAGGCGCCCTGCCAGCGGTAGTTGGTCGAGCCCCGGAGCGTGGGCCAGTAGCTCGCGGCCCACGTCCCCTGCGACGCACGACCTTCGAGCGGCAGGTCGGCCGCGCGGTACTCGAGCGACTGGGACACGCGGAGCGGATCGTTCGCGTAGTCCCATGCGTCGCCTTTTCCGGACGCAGCGGCGGGGTTGCAGTCAACGTCGCCCGGGAGGTCCGGGTTGCAGTCGCCAAAGCCGCCGATCGGGCTCGTGGGCGCCGCGCAACCACCGAGCGCGAGCAAGCAAGCGAGAGTCGTGAGGGTCTTTCGAAGCATGAAGTCGTTCTCCGTCGAAGCGGGACGACTCCTTCTTCAAGACGAGTGCCAGCCGGAAACCTCCGTGATTTCCTCCGAAGGTCCTGGCGGATGGCCGAGCCGGCGGCCAGCCGAGCAGCCAGTGATGGAGCCTACTCGGCTCCGTGCTCGGGATCGGTGTCGCGGGGGCGCTCCTTCTTCGGACCTGGGCCGTCGGTGCGCCCGGCGCCGCGTCGGCGCTCGACGTTGCCGACGGCCACCCGGTCGCGCTCGCTCTCCGGGATCCGCGCGTCCGGCTCCTTCGACTTCTCTTTCCTCTTCTCTTTCCTCTTCTCGCGTCGGTCACTCGGCTTCATTGGGCTGTGCTCCAGGGTGAGGTGGCAGCGGCTCGGGGGCGGCGGGCTCCGGGACACGCGAGTCGGCGTGCGGCGGCGCGAGGAGCACGGCCACCCACTTCATGTCCTCCGTGTTCGACAGGACGATCCGGAGGATCATCGTGAGCGGGGCGGAGAGGACGGCGCCGACCGGGCCGAGGACGTAGCCCCACACGATCATGGACACGACCACGACCAGCGGCGACAGCCCGAGCGCCCGACCCATGAGCTTCGGCTCGAGGACGTTGCCGAGCGTCATGTTGATGACGATGTAGCCGAGCGTCACCGCGACCGCGGTGCCCATGCCCTCCGTCGCCCACGCCACGACGACCGGGGGGATCGCCGCCAGGATGCTCCCGACGTTCGGGACGAAGTTGAGGGAGAACGCGACGAGGCCCCAGAGGACCGCGTGCTCGACGCCGAGCGCGGCGGTGAAGAGCGCCACCAGGACGCCCGTGGCCGCGCTGATGCCCGTCTTGACCGCGAGGTACTTCTGCACCTCCCGGACCGTCCCGCCGAGGTGGTGGAGCCGGGCTCCGCCGGTTCGGGCCGCGAGGGACGCCTTGCTCCGGAACGTCGCCGCCTCGAGCAGGATGAACGCGGCGACGAGCACCACGATCACGAACGACGACACGAGGTCGGGGGCGCCCGAGAGCACCGTCTCGGTCAACAGCTCCGTGAGCCACTCGTTCAGGTCGAGCGCCGCGAGCGAGCGGGCGGCGTGGTGCATGCCGTGCTCGGTGGCCCAGCCGGCGACGGCCCGCTTGGCCTCGCCGATCTCGCTCAGGTAGCCGGGGAGGGCGTCGTTCAGGTCCATGAACGCCGTCGTGATGACGAACCCGAGGGCGCCGAGGGCGCCGAGCACGCCCACGATCACGGCCAGGACCGCGACGCCGGTGGGAATCCCCTTGCGGCGCAGCCAGTCCACGACCGGCGAGGTCGCCACGGCGACGAAGGCCGCGAGGAGCAGGGGGACGATGACCGAGGCGGCGAGGTCCATCCCGACCAAGACGATCACCGCAGCCGCCAAGAGCAGCAGTGCCTTCGATCCTCTGCCCAGCCTCTCCTCCACGACTCCGGACCTCGCGCCCTCGGACCCTCCGGGGGCTCTCGCCGCGAAGCGTCGCAATCCGCGTACCGCTCGAATTGCCGCGGGTGGCACGCCCGGCCCCGCGGCAGCGCGCCTCGATCGGGGTGGCGCGCCACGTCGCACCCGCCTCGCCTCGGTGGCGGCGGCCCCCCCGATGCGGGAGGCCATGCGCTCACTCGTTGACGACCCACTGCGAGCGCGGGTGCCGCCGGCGCGGCGCGCAGTCGACCCGGCGTGGCCGCTCGGACGGGCGCGTCCAGGTCAGCTGCTCGATGGGCGACACCCGGCCGCTCGCGTGGCGGATACCGGGCCGGAACAGGTGCGCCGGGTCGCAGTTCCTGCCGTCGTAGATGAATTCGAAGTGGACGTGCGGCCCGCGGCTGATGCCCGTGCTCCCGACCTCGGCGAGGATCCCGCCGCGCGGCACCCGCTGGCCGGCGACGACGAAGTTCACGGAGTTGTGCGCGTACATCGTGACCCAGCCGCCCGGGTGCACGACGAGGACCATGTTGCCGTAGCCGCGGACCTCGTTGCCGGCGTAGCCCACGACCCCCGGCGCCGCCGCGCGCACGTTCCAGCCGATGTCGCCCGCGATGTCGACGGCGAGGTGGTAGCCGCCCTCGCCCGAGCCGTAGCCCCGGACGAACCTCCCGTTGGTGACGGGCCACCGCAGAAAGCCCGGCAGGCGACTTCGAGCGCCTCCGGCGGCGCGGACCCAGGCGGGCTGCACGCGCCCGCGCAATAGAGCGCTCGCCGCCTGGCGCGTCCCGAGCCCGATCCGGCGCGCGATCGGGCGGGCGCGCCGCTGGGTCTCCGTCTCCCGCCGCCGGATGCGCCCGCCGCGATCCTCGGTCACGCCGGGGATGAAGAGCCGTGCGCCCTCGCGCAGGCCCGTGACCTGCGCCTCGCTCAGGCCGTTGGCGGCCATGATCTCCGACACGCTGACCTGAAAGGCGTTGGCCAGGTCCCACACCGTCTCGCCCGGCGCGACCTCGTGCGTGATGCCCTGCCGTTGCTGCGGCTCGGAGCTCCGGATCTGACCGGGGCGTACGCCGGGGACGATGATCGGCCGCCCCGGCCGGAACGAGCGCACGTCGTCGTCGGCGAGGTCGTTTCGCGCCATGATCTCGTCGGGCGACTTGTCGTAGAGCCTCGCGACGTCCCAGATCGTCTCGCCCTGCGCGAGGAAGTGGTACGCGCCGTCGGTGAGCTCCGGCAGGCTCTCGAGCATCTGCTGGCGGGCCGCCGCGCGGTCCGACGCCGTCTCGACGACCGCGGGCTCGGTGGCGCCCGGCACGCGCAACGTGCTCCCCGCCCGGAGCCGGCGCACGTCCCGCGGCCGCATGTCGTTCGCCTCCATGATGGCGTCCACGCCCACGCCGTAGGCGCGCGCGATGTCCCAGAGCG
>JBDIVX010000075.1:0-34629 GCA_039794305.1 Candidatus Neutrinellum sp. | reverse complement strand
CCGCCGCCACCGCGCGCGCCACCAGCTCCTTGCCCGTCCCCGTCTCGCCGAGCACCAGCACCCGGAGCCCCGACCCCGCGCCGTCGTCGATGCCGCGCCACACCGCGCGCATGTGCACCGGCCCCACCATCCCGTACCGCCCGACCGGGTCGTGCACCGTCTCGGCGACCGCGCGCGCCCGCGCTCGGTAGACGAACAGCACCCCGCCCACGCGCACCACGTCCCCGTCCCGGAGCACCCGCTCGCCGTCCACGCGCTGCCCGGCCACGAACGTCCCGTTGTGGCTCCCGAGATCGTGCAGCGCCGGCCCGTCCGGGGTGACGTGCAGGGCGGCGTGCTCGCGCGACGCCTGCCGGTGCGCCACCACCAGCCCCGCGTCCGCCCGCCGCCCGACCGTGAGCGCGCCCGAGCGCGGCAGCCGGTGCACCGCCACGCTCGGGAAGAAGCGCACCAGCGCGGGGAACGCCGGCTCCTCGGAGCGGCCGAGGCGGGGGACGGCGTCGCTGGTCGTGGTGTCGAAGAGGGCCATGGGCTCGCGATCGAGGACGACGCGGGGGCCAGGAGACTGACCGAACCCGCTCGAGGTGCCCGCCCTTCTCGCCACCTACCTCTGGGACGGGACGATGTCCATGCCTTCGGGTCCGAAATCGCCGCGCAAGCCGAGACGTCTACGAGGGACGATCCCGTTGCGCGCGCACTTGATGAATCCGCCGCCGACGTGGCCCGTGACGTCGGTCCTCTGGGTGCGGCCGACCAGCGAGTGAGGGCTGGAGGTCACGTGCGCCCGCTACTCGAATTCGGGGGGACGCTCTTCCCGATGCCCTGCGCGGGCGTCGAGCGCCCACCTCGACGGCGACCGATGCCGGCGATAAGCTCTCGTAGAGCCGACGGAGCCGAGAATGTCGATCGACGAGGTGGTGTTCATCGTCCAGGAGGCGGAGGAGGGCGGCTACAGCGCCGTCTGCCATCGCTACGGGATCTTCACGCAGGGCGAGGACTGGGAGGATCTGCGTGCGATGGTGACCGAAGCCGTCGAGTGCCGGTTCGAGGGCGAGCCGGTCCGACCTCGGCAGATCCGGCTGCACTACGTGCGCGACGAGATCATCGCCGCGTGAAGCTGCCGCGAGACGTGACCGGCGCCCGCCTGGCGAAGGCGCTCGAAGTCCTGGCTATCGCCTCGTCCGCCAACGCGGCAGTCACATCCACCTGGTGACCGACCGCGGTGGAGCGCACCACGTCGTCGTCCCGAACCAACCACAAGCCGATCAAGACGGGAACGCTGGGCCAGCTCCTCGAGCAGGTGGCCGAGCATCACGGAATGACCCGGGACGAGCTGATCGACCGGCTCGAGCTCTGACGTGCCGCGCCGTGCCGCGGGCCCCGCCTCGGCTCGACGCACCGTGATCTCACCGTTGCCTTGCTCACGTCCCACGCGGGACGTCCCGAGTGGGATCTCGGAGCGCGATCATCCGTGGCGGACGTCCCACGGCGTCGCTCGCGCCCGGAGGGCCTCCGCTGGTCGCCGGGCGCTGGTCTCCGTGCGCGGCGCAAATGAGGGTGACGTCCCCAAGGAAGGACCTGTCCGCACTTCGCGTAGAGGGGTTCAGACGTCGCCGTCACCACAGGCTTCATGGGAGGTTCGCGATGACCGTCGATGGTGAATCCGGAGAGCTCACGCTGTCGGAGCTGCTCCGCCGTTGGGTCGAGGTGTTCTCGAAGCGACCCGATATCCGCGTCCGGAAGAAGAAGGCGGCCGCTCCATGCTCGGCGCAGACGCTGACTGGCCTCGAGGGCCAGCTCCCGCCGGACGTCCTCGCGTTCGCGCGTGAGACGGGCGCGTTCGATTTCACCTGGTCCTTCGTCGACGGGGACGAAGAGGAGCACGGATTCCACCTGGTCGACGTCTCCAAGCTGCACAGGTATCGGACCCCCGGGGCGGTCCACATGGACGCTCACTTGGACCGCGTGACCCACGAGGCCAACACGGTGCTCTCGTACGACGAGGGGGAGACGCCCGCGCGGGCCCGCCTCGTATTCGACAACGCGAACGACGGCACGCGCCGCGAGATGGGGAGCCTCGCAGAGTACCTGCAGGCGGGCGCGAAGCAGGGGTTCGTCTGGTTCTGGCAGAGGGTGGACCCCGGGCCGAAGTCCGCGCTGCGGCGCTTGTACGAGGGATCGCTTCGCTCGGACACGCCCGAAGAAGAGGTCGTCTCCGCGCTCCAGGGGTGCGGGCTGGGCGAACGAGAGGCGCGGGCGCTGTGGGGATGGCTCGGCGAGAGCACGGTGCTGCTCGTCCCCCGGACCGCGGCGAGGCCCCGGGCCGAGGTGGGCACCCTCGAGACCGCCTTCAAGATGAAGGGCGGAAAGACGAGCACGTCCCCCGTGATCGTGGGCGACCGGGCGTACTGGGGAACGGACCAGACCGTGCACGCGCTCGACCTCACGAAGAAGCGCAAGAAGGTCTGGTCGACCGTGCTTCCTCACCCCTTGCGAGGGCTCGTGGTGGTCGAAGACGCCGCGTTGGCGGCCATCGCGCCCTCGGACGCCTCCGAGAACGGACAGCTCGTCTGGCTCGATGCGAAGAACGGGGAGGTGGTCCGCACCGTGTCCGTCTCCGACCCCCAGAGCATCGCGGTCGCCGGTGGCGCCGTATTCGTCCTGTTGGCGAAGCGCGTGCTCCGCGGCAGGAAGTGGGAGGAGCGCGCGCCGTTCGGCGAGGTTCGCGTGTTCGATCTGGCGAGCGGCGAGGAGCGTCCTCCAGTGCGGCTCGAAGAGGGGCACTTCTTCGGCTCGATGCTCCCTGCCGGCGACAGCCTCGTGCTCTCGGAGAGCGAGGCAGCGATGTCGACGAATGCACCGGAGCGCTCGATCCGCGTCGTCACCGGCTCGAGTGTCGTGCGGCTCGACGGGCTCGAGGCACATGCGGCCGGACCAGGACGAATCCTCGCGAGCCGCTGGGGTGACCGCGCGCTCCAGTTGCTCGATGTCGAGGGACGAGTCTCCTGGGAGCAGGCAGACGTCCGGCCGGTGAGTCCCCGCTTCGGCGCCGCCATCGACGATGCGCACGTGGTCACGTTCGACCCGCGCACGTGGCAGGTCCAGCTCCTCGACGCGAAGACGGGCGAGCGCTCATGGGTGACCGAGGCGGTACCGGGTGCGAAGGAGGTCGAGACGCAGCCGCTGCTGCACGAAGGCCGCGTGTTCGCGCTGCTCGAAGGCAAGCTCACGGCCCTGGCGCTCGCCGATGGACGGATCGAGGCCACCGCGAAGGACGCCACGGCCGCAGGGCTCGCACAGGGCGCCGCGCTCGCGCCGGGCCGCGTCGCGCTCGTGCACCGCGGCCCATCCGCCCACACGCTGTTCGTGATGTCGGTCGGGTGAGGCTCGTAGATGCTCCCCGAGCACACACGCGGTCGCCCTGGGCGTCTACTCGAGCAGCCAGGTGTCGTCGATGTAGGTGGTGTCGTAGCCGCTGAAGAGGAGCACGTCGTCGCCGAGCGTGGCGAGGCCGTTGCCCCAGCGCGGGGCCGGCGAGGGGCCGAGGGTGAGCTCCGTCCACGTGCCCGCCACGTACAGCCAGGTATCGCCGAGGTTGGCGGATCCCGACCAGTCGTAGCCGCCGAACATCGCGACGCCGCCCCGCGAGGGCCACGGCGCGAGCGCCACGTTGCCGCGCGGCGGTGGCGTCGTGGTGGTCGACACGAGCGACCACGTCGCCCCGTCGTAGGTCCACGTCTCGTCCGACGCCGACGAGCTCCCGGTGCTGCCCCCGAACAGCACGACCCGCTCGCTGACCGGGTCGTAGGTCATGCCGAACACCGCGCGCGGCGAGGGGCTCGTCGCCGGGAACACCTGCGTCCAGTCCGTCCCGTCGTACTCCCACGTGTCGGCGAGGGACGAGCCCGAGTCGCCGCCGAACATTACCGTCACGCCACGCGACGCGTCGTAGGCCATCCCGAGGCTGCGCCGCGCGCTCGGTGACGTGGAGGTCGTGACCTCGGTCCAGTCGGTGCCGTCGTACTCCCACGTGTCGCCGCGCCGCCCCGAGTCGCTCGTCCCCCCGAACATCACGACCACGTCACGGCCGCTGTCGAACACGAACCCCGGCTGCGCGCGCGGGGGCGGCGACGTCGTGGTGGCCACCTCGGTCCAGCCGCTGCCGTCGTGCTCCCACGTGTCGCTCGTGTACCGCGCCGCGCCGAAGCCCCCGAACATCACCACCGCGCCGCGCGTGGAGTCCCACGTCATCCCCGGGTGGTGCCGCCCGGCCGGCCCGCTGCTGCCGAGCGACGACCAGCCCGGGGGACCGGCGTCGCCGGCCGAGGCGTCGGTGCCCGCGTCCGTGGCGGTGCCGGCGTCGGTGCCCGCGTCCGTGGCGGTGCCGGCGTCGGTGCCCGCGTCCGTGCCCGCGTCCGTGCCCGCGTCCGTGCCCGCGTCCGTGCCCGCGTCCGTGCCCGCGTCCGTGCCCGCGTCCGTGTTCGTGCCGGCGTCCACGCCGGCGTCGGCGCCGGCGTCCGTGCCCGCGTCCGACCGCCCGGCGTCGCCCGGCCCACCGTCGGCGATCGGCCGCCCCCGCTCCCTGCCGCCGCAGCCCACGACCACCCCCAAGGCCACGACCGCCGCCACCGAGACCACCGTCCGCATCGCCATCGACCCCGTCCGACGCACCGGCTCCCCATCCTATTCGCCCGCGTCCCCGCCTACCGCCACCCGTCCGGAGGTGGCGCGGCGAGGGCCGGGCTCAGGGCGGACGCGTGGGCGAGGGCCTCGGTGCTCGGCAGCGCCTCGCAATCGGTCGCGACGACGATGCGGACCCAGCCCACGGACGACGCACGCGTCCAGGCGTCGAACCTGCACCGCGCGACGCGCACCGCGCTCTCGGTCGTGGGCGCCTGGACCAGGAACGTGCCGCGGTAGGGCCGGGGCTGCGCGCCGCGTTGCGCCTCGAAGCTCGGTTCCCGATAGTGGAGCGTCACGCGGTACCAGTGGGCGGTGTGGGACATCAACCTACTCGACGCGGTGGGTCGCGGGCTTCTGACGACTCGAGGGGGATCGTGGAACACCGTGGCGGCGCTGCGGGCCCAGGCGCCGGACCGCGAGCTCGACGGCTGGAACGCGCACCGTCCGGGCTGCGTGCTCGCTCAAGCCTCGAACAGCGATCGCGGCAGCCCTGACTGGCGGATGATCGATCGCAGAGTGCCCCTGCGGAGCTCGGGATGATCCGGGACCGGGACCGTGACGGTCGACGTCTCCAACCGCTTCTGCATGACTACGTGACTCCCGCGCCGGCGCACTTCCGTGAAGCCGTTCTGCGCGAGGATCCGACAGAGCTCCGCACCGGAGAGGACGCGAAGCCTACCCAACGGCGACCTGGAGGTGTGTCACGAACACCTCCGAGTGGAGGCGCTCCTGGATCTCGGACGGGTCGGCGGTCTCGAAGAACAGCTCAACTGCCTCGACGAGATTGTTCCTCGCCTCTTCCACCGTGTTGCCCTGGCTCGCGATGTCGAGCTCGGGACAGAGGGCCACGTAGCCATCGCCCTCGCGCTCGATTACCGCCGTAACCTGCCTGATCTGCTTCGCTTCGCGGCCCACGACCGGAATGTAGCACGCTCCCCCCATGGCATGACCCACACGAGAGGCATGCGACCAGAGTGTTAACTGCACGTCGCCGCCCTCCTCCCCGTCGCACCCACATGCGCCCCCCGGGGTGGTCGTTCGGCGGTAGGCGGCGATCTGCCCGCTCGCCCGGTGCCTCGCCGAATTCCCGAGTGTGTCTCGTGACCGGTCCGGACGAGGGACGGGCGATCCGGCGGTTGCGCTTGGCTTCGCGCGCGGCGGGTGGCACATGGGCGGGATGGGGCGTCAGAACAAGTCGACCCGCCGGAGCGGGGGCAAGAAGCGCAAGGCGAAGGCGTCGCTGACCGGCCTGCTCGAGCGCCGGCGCGCGCACGAAGCACGGGACCTCGCGGCACGCGCGCGAAGCGCCGCGCGCGCACCGCTCCACGACTGTCTCGTGAGCGCGGGGTGGGAGGACCACGGGCTCGCCGCCATCCGCGTCACCCGGCGCCGTGCGCCCGACAAGCTGGCCTCTGCCCAGGTCGTCGTCGACCTGCACGGCATCGGCGTGAAGGATGCGGACGTGAGCTTCACTACGCGCCCGGAGGTGCACGCCGCCTGGGTCGCCTCGCGGGACCTCCGCGTCACGCCGATCGAGCCGGCCCTCGCGCTGGCGATCGTGCACGCCGGGCGCCGCTGGGGCCGCTCGCTCGACTTCCCCGAGCCGGACGCGCTCCCCGCGGCCCTCTGCCTCTTCGGCGACGCCCAGCCGGCACCGGTCGAGATCCCCTGCGGTGTCGAGGGGCGCCCGCGCTACGTGGTGGGCCCTCGCGACGACCTCTCCGATGTCGTGGCGCGCCTCCGCCGGGCGGTGGGCTACGACGGCTTCGACGTCGTGGCTCCCGGCGAGGCGTTCGATCCGGACGAGGTGCGCGAGTTCCGCGACTTCCTGGACCATTGCATCCCCCAGCCCCCGGACGAGCTGCCGCCCGGGACGCACGAGATCCTCGTCGCGGTCGCCGCGGCTGTCTGGAACATCGGCGATCTCGCGGAGTCGCCGGCGCGGATCGTCTCCACGCTCCTCCCGGACGTGGACGAGGACTCTCGCGTCGCGATGGAGAGGTTCGTGAGAGTCCTCCTCGACGGGCGGCGGGAGCTCGGCGACGCCGACTTCGAGGTGACCCCGGAGATAGGGCTGCTCGCGAGCCTCGACCGCCGCGAGCTGCTCTACTGGACGTAGCGCTCCTCCGAGACGGAGCGCCCTACGGCGGCGGCAGCGAGCGCAGGTAGCGGTCGTGGAGCCGGACCACGAGGGCGTCGGCGGCGTCGCGATCGGGCTCTTCCGGCAGCGACGAGGCGCGGACGCGGTCCGGCAGCGCGGCGAGCTCCTCGCGCGCCCAGCGCACGAGCTCGTCGTAGGTCAGGGCGCCGTCGCGCACGCTGCGGAGCCAGCTCGCATCCGGCCGGCGCACGCGCACGACGCCGTCGGACAGGATCTCGCGGCCCATGGTCAGGAGGCGGCACAGGTGCATCGCGTGCTTGGTGTCGTAGCCGTGCTCGCGTTCGAGGGCTGCGCGGGCGGGGTTCCGGCGCCGGCGCCAGCCGTCGTACTCCTTCCAGTGCTTCTGGGCGTCCTTGTAGGCCTTCTGGGCGTCGGCGTCGGGGAAGCGGTGACGGCCCTCGACGAGCCGTCCGCCGAAGTCGTCGGGGCGGGGCGGCCCCGGGGGGCGGGCGGCGAGCCAGCGGTGGTGGCGTTCCATCCGCTCGAGCTGCTGCACGCCGTATCGAACGAAGCGCTCGCCCGCGCGCGAGGTCAAAAAAAGCCCGCGCGCCGCCCGCAGCTCCTCGCCGTACGCGTCGATGTGGAGCACGTCCTCGGGCGCCGTGTAGAGGAGCTCGAGGACGTTCGGGTTCCCCGAGAGGGCCAGCCGCACGGCCTTCGCGAGCGAGAACACCACCCGGTCCCCGCCGTCGGCCTCGTGCTGCTCGAAGGGCTCGAGGCCGAGCAGCCGGCGCCGCCCGGGGATGCACACCCCGCGCGTGTCGTGATCGCTCTCGTCCGTGGCGAGCCCGTGCGCGCGGCTCCCCGCGAGGACCCGGAGGATCAGCCGGCCACCGCCGACCTCGTCGTCCACGGTCACCCGCCGAGCTCCAGGCACGCCCGGACGACGAACTCCGAGAGCGCGTCCATCGTCGTCGGCCTCTCCGGCAGCGTGCTCCGGTCGAACGCGTCTCCCAGCGCCGCTTCGAGTGCATCGAGCCGCGGCCGGTGCGCCTCCGCCTCGCCCGCCGCGAGCGCCGCCTTCTCCGCTCCCGCCCGCTTGCGCTCGAGCAGCTCCTCGACGCCGTCCGCGCGGTGCGCGTCGAGCAGGGTCGGCAGGTGCGTCAGGATCTCCCCCGTCTCGAGCACGCGGATCCCGGTGAGGTACACGCGGTACGCGTACAGAAGGTCCTTCACCGTGGCGCCGGGGCGTTCGAGCTCCCGCCGCTTGGTGTGCGCGAACCCGCGGTAGTGGTGGACGAGGTGGCGCACGACGCAGCCGCGCCCGATCTGCCGCAGCTCGTCGAGCCGTTCGCCTCCGTGCACGACGATCGGCGAGTAGAGCTGCTCGAGCACGTAGCCGTTCCGCCGCGTCATCATCGACGCGAACTTCCGGACGTCGTGCGCGACCCAGTCCAGCTCGAGCCCACCGTCCGTGCGGCTCACCGCGATCGTCTCGTCCGGCGGCACGAGCGCGAGCCTTCGCCCGAGCGGCAGCACGAACGCCCCCCGCAGGTCCACGTCACTGTCGGGCGACTCGAACCCGTACAGGTGCGCGCCGCTCACCGTCGCGAACAGCGGCGTCGGCCCGTCGTCGAGGATCGCACGGAGCTGTTCGAGGTCGAGCGGCATCGGATCTCACAGCCGTTCGAGTGTCTAGCATGGGCGAGGCCGCCGCCTACCATCGCCCGAGCCCCAGCTTGGTTCGGAAGGCCTTCGCTGCCCTCCAGGAGCGGGTGATCCAGAACCCTCACGCCGGAAGCTTCACGTCCCAGACCACGTCATTCATGGACTCGGCGGCGTACTTCAGCGCGGCGGTGAGCCCCTCGGGCGGGATGTGCGGGTACTTCTCGAGGATCTGCGCTTGCGTGGCCCCGCTCGCAAGCAGCTCGAGGACGAACTGCACGCTGATTCGCGTCCCACGGATGCACGGCTTGCCGCCCAGGACCGCTGGGCTCGACACGATCCAGCGTTCCGGCTGCTCGTCGGCCATGACGCTCGAAACATAGCGCGCCGTACGTTGACGCTCCCGGTCGAGGTGTTCGACCCTTCCCCATGCCCGCCCCGGGTACGTGGCCCCGAGAGGCCCCCCGTCCCACCGACTCGCACGCCGAGCGCGCCGTCTGGCAGGCCCTCCGCGCCGGGCTCCCGAAGGGCTGGTACGCCTGGCACTCGCTCCGCATCCGCGACGCCCGCAACGTCGATGGCGAGGGCGACTTCGTCATCGCCGCCCCCGCGCGCGGCCTGCTCGTCCTCGAGGTCAAGGGCGGCCACGTCGAGCTCCGCGACGGCCGGTGGCTCCAGAACGGCCGCGAGATGCGCGACGCCCCACGCGACCAGGCCAACCGTTGCGTCCGCAAGCTCGTCGCCCGCCTGCGCGACGACGGCTGCGCGCCCCCGGCCTACGGCGTCGCCACCTGCTTCCCGGACCTCGCCTTCGATCGCGGCCCGGGCGCCGGCGACCTCGCGGGCCTGGTCCTCGGCGCGGACGACCTGCGCTGGCTCGAGCGCGCCCTGCCCGAGCTCCTCGAGCGCGCGCTCCCGCCCGCCGGCCGCGAGCAGGGTCGCTGGATCGACGCCCTGCACCGCCTGTGGGGCGAGTCCTGGACGCCGACCATGCGCCTCGGCGCGCGCGTGCGCCTCGACGAGGAGCGCCGCACCCAGCTCGACGCCCGCCAGCTCGAGCTCCTCGACCTCGTCGCCGACAACGAGCGCATGCTCATCGAGGGCGGCGCCGGCACCGGCAAGACCCTCCTCGCCTGCGAGTCCGCGCGCCGCTTCGCGCGCGGCGGCCGCCGCGTCCTGCTCCTGTGCTTCACCGACCCGCTGTCGCGCTGGATCCGCGCGCACGTCGACGACCGGGCCGTCGACGTCACGAGCGTCCGCAAGCTGGCGCACGAGCTCGCGCGCGCCGCGGGCCAGCCCCTCGACGAGACCGCGGACGACTTCTGGGAGGACCTCCCCTGGCGCGCCGCCGAGGCGGTCGAGCTCCTCGGCCGCCGCTGGGACGCGGTGGTCGTCGACGAGGCGCAGGACTTCACCCTGGGCGACTGGGCGCTCGTCGAGAAGTGCGCCGGCGGCCGCGCGCTGTGGGCCTACCACGACCCGCACCAGGCCTTCTGGCCGGACCGCGAGATCCCGCGCGACCTCTTCCAGGCGCACTTCTCCCTGAAGGACGGCTACCGCTGCCCGCCCGAGCTGCGCCTGGTGGCGGAGGCCTACGCCGGCCGCCCGCTCGACCGCGACGCGCTGGACGCGGCCGTGGCGAAGGGCCAGCTCGCCGTCGTCGCCTGCCCCAGCGAGAGCTCGGTGCCGGACAAGGTGGCGGTGGAGATCGACAAGCTCCTCGGCGAAGGCCTGCGCCCGGGCGACATCGCGGTGGTGTCGCTGCGCGGCCAGACCGCGCCGGGGGCGGTCGCGCGGCTCGACCAGGTCGGGCGGCATCGGCTGGTGCGGGCGGACTCGGAGGAGGCGGGGGAGCAGGTGGTGGCGGATACGTTCCTGCGGTTCAAGGGGCTCGAGCGGGCGGCGATCGTCGTGACCGACTTGCGGCTCGTGGAGGACCGGCGGGAGGTGCGGATGTATGTGGCGATGACGCGGGCGTTGGGGGCGGTGAGGGTGGTGGCGCCGGGGGGGAGTTTGGAGGCGGACCCGGTCTTGGGAGGCATCGCGTAGGGGTGCGTGGAGCCCCATTGGCTTTAGGTGCTATCTACCCAAGCACCGGGAACGCAGCGCATGGACGACCTCGACGAGTACGTTGCAGCACGTGAAAGCAGGGAGCCCGGCTTCGAGCGGCTCGTGTTCGACGCGGAGTCCCGCCAGGCCTTCGCCCGAGAGCTCGCGGCGCGGCGTCGCTCCAGCGGAAAGACGCAGACGCAGGTTGCGGCCCTCATGCACACGTCGCCGTCCATCGTCAGCCGCCTCGAATCCGGCTCCGACGTCCGGATCTCCACCCTCGAGAAGTACGTGGCCGCCATCGACATGGACCTGACCCTGCAGGCGGTTCCTCGCTCGCCATCGCGGGCGAAGCGGACCGTCACGAAGCGTCCCTCGCGGAGGACCGCCAAGAAGGCCATGAAGAGGCGGCGGAAGAAGACCGGCTAGCTGCGACGCGATCGTTGCGCGGCGGCTTGCTCCCCCCGGCCTCTACGATCCCCCATCGGGAGGCCGTGACCGGGGCGAGCCGTGCTCAATCGTGACGACCGTCGTCTTGAGCGAGGAACCGAACGAGGCACGAGTGCAACAGGACCCAGGAATGCTCGCGCATACGTGCCACGCTCTTGGCGAGCGTGCCAACCGCGCCCCTGTGGAGCGCGACCGGACGAAGGAAATCCGCGAGCCGGTGGTGGTCGTCTCCGCCTGGCCAGGGGGGGACGTAGAATCCTCGGTACGCGTCGTAGCGCATGAGCTGTGAGAGGCGGCTCGCGTCGAGCTCCTCTGCGGATCCAAGGTCGACGAGCGGGACGAGCTGAGTCCACGGGACCTTGTCGATCGGGCGGTCGAGGTCGCAGGTGTTTCCGATCACGAGCCAGTGCTCGACGTCCTCGAGGACGCCCGGCTGCCCGTCTTCCCCGAGAACGGGCGCCCCCGCGACCAGCTCGACCACGTCCCCCTGGCACATGGCCGGCAGCCGCTCGTCCCGAAGCTCGGCGAGGCTCCAGAAGGTGGCGGCGAGGTCGTCGGCGCGGGCGAGGATCTGGATGTACTCGGCGAGCTCCCCGAAGTCGTAGACAGGGGGCCACCGGCCTTCGTCCGCCATCGAGCTACTTCTTCAGCCGCCGCTCCAGGGGGCGAACGACGAGCCCCTGGGTGTGCTTCGACAGCAGCTCGTCGACCAACTCGTTGCCCTCCTCCGTCGTGGGCAAGACGGCGGCCTCCCGGATCAGCGTCCCGGCGGTGCGGACGACCTCGGCCGGACCGGGGATCGGCTCGAGGCGACCCGTCCCGGTCTCGAACACGGGCGCCGGCCGGACATCCGAGGGAAGCGGAGTGCCCGCGGATCCCGTGATGGAGTATCCAATGCGTTGAGGCATCCGCGTCTCGCCAACTGTAAGGCCGGCGTAGCCGGAGGCCATGAGCTTCTCAGCCATCGCTGTCCCCCCTTTCCATCCATTCGAGCAGCCGCGGACGTGCGGCGCTCCTGAACACGCTGTAGATGTCCCCCGCGTAGGCCGCGAGAAGGTCCGGGACGGCGTCCATCTCGATCTCCGCCTCGTCGAAGCGGTCGATGTCCAGGCGAAAACGATCCCCGTGCTCCTCCTGCACCATCCCGTACCGCAGCGTCATCCTGCCACCGTCGATCTCACCGGTGAGCTCCGCCCCGAAGGCCATGCCGGTCAGCTCGGCCAGCCCGCAGGGAACCCGGATGAAGTCCTCCGCGACCAGGTCGCTCCAGCTCACCTCGATCCCGAGGTCCTCCTGAATCCTGCGCCGGTCCAGGATGTTCAGATACCGGAGGCCCAACCGCAGCGGGCTGATCGGATCGTAGGTGGCGCGCAGCGCCTTCAGGACGATGCCGAAGTCCTCGAGCAGTGCGTCGCGCTCGATGTGGGCTCGGCTCTCCATGGCAACGGCGTGCGTGCTCAGAAACACGGTGCCGCTCGCGTCCGTCGTGCGGAACCGGAGCTCGGGCTCCTGACGGGTCCGCACCCCGGCGATGGGGTTGATCTCGAAGGACTGCGTGATCTGCTCCTCGAACTTGGGGAACCGGTGGCGTACCCCGTCCTGGAACTCGGCTACCTGATCTCGGATCTTCAAGATCGGGTCGAAGCGGAGCTGGACGATGACCGCCTCCAGTGGATTCCGGGGATACGTCCGCCGCTCGTATCTGGGGAGCTGCCAGCCCATGTGCCAGTCCGTATCATGCCAACAGCCGGAATCCGGGTCCATTCGGGGTGTGCGGCCACGGCCCACGGCGAGGTGCGTCCGCGGCAGGCAGGAGGGCGGCGTGGACTGACGGGCCACACCCGCTTCGACCTTCGTGCGTACATCGTTGGATCTCCACCCTCGAGAAGTACGTGGCCGCCATCGACATGGACCTGACCCTGCAGGCGGTTCCGCGCTCGCCATCGCGGGCGAAGCGGACCGTCACGAAGCGTGCGTCGCGGAGGACCGCCAAGAAGGCCACGAAGAGGCGGCGGAAGAAGACCGGCTAGCTGCGACGGGATCGTTGCGCGGCGGCTTGCTCCCGCCCGGCCTCCTGACGCCCCCCGTCACCGTCGGTTCACGCAGCGGGCAGCAGGTGCGCCATCTGCTCGGGAATCGGCTCGCCGTGCTCGATACGGTCGGCGAGGACGCGGAGTGCGAGAGCCTGCGCCGCGCGAATGGCCGCCTCGCGGCTGTCCCCATAGGCCATCACGCCGGGGAGCGCAGGCACCTCGGCGATCCAGCGACCGTCCTCTTCTCGTTCGACCTCGAGCTCCACGACAAGATCCTAGCACGAGCCCTTTCTGAGGCAGCGGGTCGGAGCTTCTGACGGTAACGACGTTTTGCTGCTACGAGCCGTTTCCCAGCGTCCGGCTGAGTGGCGCGACCGCCTCGACCACCGTGTCCTCGTCGGGCACGGGCTCGCCGCCGCCGTCTGGATCGCAGTCGTAGATCAGCGAGACTCGCGCGTCCCCGAGGCGAGGGTCGATGGCGAACTCGAGGACGTAGTCGGGCCCGACGAAGGAACCGAGCGGCGTGTGCTCCCCGTCCTGCGGGGTCGTCCCGTCGTCGTCGCGGATGTGCTGCTTGCGCGCGGCCATGTCGATGCGCGCGTAGGTCACCTCGTTCGCGAGCAGGATGTTCGGGAACACGCCGAGCACCTCCTGGAACTCCGTGGCGAAGCCGTGCAGCTCGTCGTCCCAGCGCACCCAGCGGCGGATCGTGTAGCTGCGCCGCAGAATGCTGGAGGGCGCTCGCTCCTCGCCGGAGCCCTGCGGGTAGCTGGGGAGCGCCATCACCTCCTCGCGCCACCGCGGCCATCGCGCGATGATCCTGAGCGCCTCGGGCGAGAGGCGCTCGAGCTCACCCTGGTAGTCCAGCCACTGCACGAGCTCCTCGTCGGATCCGAGCGCCTCCGCCACCTCGGGCGTGAAGTGGCCGTTCGCCACCACTATCCCGGACACCGCCTGGTCGCCGGCCTCCAGGATCGTGGCCACGACCTCGCGCGGCAGGCCCCTGCGCTCTGCCAGCTCCAACCGAACCTCGAACCCACTCTCGGCGACCGCCAGCAGGGCCTCGGTCGGCGCGGCCTCGTTCTCCACGAGGGCCATCAAGATCTCGTCCCGCGGATCGGTCGCCAGCTCGACCAGCCGCTCCGGCGGCGTCTCCGGAGAGCGGGCCTCGTCCATCCGCCGCTCCATCCGCTCGGCCGTGTCGAGGTACGGCAGCCCTCGGCCCCTCCGCGGCCGCGTCTCCCAGCTCCGTGCCGCCTCGGCCGCGTCCCGCGGCTCCACGAACGCCTCCCGGTACCGGCCGTCGTCGAGCATGTAGCCGTCGCAGTCGAGGCCGAACCCTTCCATCCAGCTATCGTTCCCGATGACCGGACCCGTCTCGTCCACCTGATAGACGACCAGGCTCCCCTCCGCCCCGGCCTGCTCGAGCTTCAGCCGGTCGGGGATGGCCCGGAAGATCAGCCCGAGCCCGCGCAGATCCGGATCGTTCTCGCTGACCGGGTAGGTCTCGTAGTACGCCCACTCGTCCCCGAGGCGCAGCATCGCGAGCCCGCCGTGCAGCATGCGCTCGCACGTCTCCGCGTCCCTCCGGCGCGAGGCCGCCCACGCCGCGGCGAAGTACGCCTGCGCGCGCTCGAGCCACAGCAGGTCCAGGTGCTCCTCGCGGTACGCGCCGATGGCCTCGCGGATCCACGTGTCCCGGCGACGCCGGGGCCGCGGCCGGGCGAGCCCGACGTGGCGGCAGGTGGCGGCGAGGAGCTCCCTCGGAGTGGGGTGATGGGTCGGCATGAGGTCCCGCTCATGACGACGCGGGACGCACGCGTGGACTGACGGGCCACACCCGCTTCGACCTTCGTGCGTACATCCCCGTCCTGACCAGCGCGTAGCTTGCCGGCACCGAACGAAGCCCTCGACGAGCGCTGCCATGCGGCGTGAATGGCGACCGGCCCGGCCCTTCGTGAGCCGACAGTCCGCAACGAAGGCTGACCTCCACATCCTGGTAGACGATCTGCCCGAGGAGCGGGTGGAGACGGCGAAGAGGTTCCTCGAGTCCCTGCGCGGAACGAAGGACCCGGAGTCTTTCCTCGCACGGTTCATCGAGACCATGGACCCAGCGGAGGCGAAGCTCCTCGACGACCTGGCGGAGCTGGATCGGGACCAGGGCCCGCCGGCTTTCGTGGCGGACGAGCCGGACCCGCGGACGTGATCCCGCAGCCGGCGGAGATCATCAGCGGCTACCGCTTCGCCGCCAGGCGTTGGAACCTGACCGGCACTCCGAACGAGCAAGTCGTCGCTGCCGCCGTGAAAGATGCCTCTGTCCTGGCGCAGGACGACCATGCCGCCGAGCCGGCCGCGCTCTTCCATGCCTTCGCCCGCCGACCACGAGCGTTCCCCGGGGCGTGGCGACTCATGCCTCCTCGACGGCTTCGAGTGGAACGTCCGCCTCTCCGAGATCTCTCTACCTGTGGCACCGTCTCGTCTTCGGCTAGGCTCGCGCTGTCATGAAGCGTCCCGTGACGGATCTGATCGAGGAGTTGCGCCGTATCGACGAGCACGAGCGCATCGAGGCGAAGCGAGGCTTCGGCAAGGAGGTGCTACGAACGGTGTGCGCCTTAGCGAACGAGCCCGGTCTCGGCGGTGGATACCTCCTGTTGGGAGTTGCCCGGCACGGCGCGCGGTATGAGGTTGTTGGCGTGCGATCCCGACAGCGTGAGCACGATGATCGGCTCCGCCTGTTCGGACGACACGTTCAGCCAGGTCATCCGACCGGAGATATGGACCCAGGAGATCCATGGGCGTTGCGTCGTAGCGGTATTCGTGCCGGAAGCGATGCCGGGTGCGAAGCCGATCTATCTCAGACGCATGGGGTTGCCGAGGGGAGCATATCGCCGCATCGGAAGCAGTGATCAGCAGGGCACCGCCGACGATCTGGACCGGTATCAGGAAGCAAAGCAGAACAGGCCCTATGAGGACACGATTGTTGCCGACGCAACGCTGGACGATCTCGATGCGGAGGTGCTCCGTGGCTACCGCCAGTCACTCATCGACGCGAACCCAGCCACTGAGCTCCGGGACTACACCGCCGACCAGCTCATAGAGGCCCTGGGTGGGTGCCGTCGTGACGACGAGGGAACGGTACGTCCGACCATTGCGGGGCTCCTTCTGTTTGGGCGCCGGGCCTCACTGAGACGGCTGATGCCATCGGTGCGCGTGGACTACCTGCGCGTCGAAGGAACGGAGTGGGTGCCGAGCTCCGAGCGGCCCTTCAGCAGCATCGAGGTTCGGGCGCCCCTGCTCGAGGCCTTCCGTCGAGTCTACCAGTCGATACTGGATGACCTCCCGAGCGTGGCAACGGTGACAGCGGATGATCCACGTCGGCAGGATCAGCCCACGGTGCCGTCACGGGTTCTTCGCGAGGCGCTAGTCAACGCGCTGACGCATCGAAACTACCGAGTCCATCAGCCCATCCAGGTCATCCGGTACCGAAATCGGATCGAGATCCGCAACCCCGGCCACTCGCTGGTCGAAGAGGACCAGCTCGGCCAGCCCGGTTCGCAGACCCGTAATCCCCGGATAGCGGATGTCTTTCGGGAGATGGGACTGGCGGAAAACAAGGGCACGGGCATCGCGGTAATGCGGCGCGAAATGAAGGCGGCGCACCTTTCTCCGCCCGTGTTCGAGTCGGACCGACGGAACGACATCTTCAGAGGGGTGTTCCTGTTTCACCACCTGCTCGACGACGCCGACCGGGAGTGGCTCGCTCGCTTCAGCGCCTACGATTTGAGCGACCATCAAGCCATCGCCCTCGTGTACGCGCGTGACAACAAGGAGGTTCGCAACTCGACCCTGCGCGACCTGACCGGGCTGGACACCCTCGCGGCGAGCATGCAGCTCAGGAAGCTGCGCGACCTGGGTCTGCTGGAGCTCCACGGGTCGAGTGTCGCCTCGTACTACTCCCTCGGTCCCGCCGCCCGAAATCCTCAGACCCCGCCCGGGGAGGCAGCGGAATCCGGACAGGGGGTGCTGCCATGGGGCAGCCGGGGCGTCGAGCCCGAAACACAGGGGCTCGAGCCCAAAACACAGGGGCTCGAGCCCAAGACACAGGGGCTCGAGCCCGAAACACAGGGGTCGCCCCCGACCGAGGGAGACCTCCGCAACGCGCTCCCGGACGAGCTCCTGGCGAGGATCGATACCCTCGGCCGACGTCCCAGGCCCGCGGAGCTGCAGGCCCTCATCATCGACATGTGCCGCGTCCGAGCCTTCACGCCCGGCGAGCTCGCAGCCCTCCTCGGCCGGAAGAACGTGAACCACCTCGTCCGTAAGCATCTGAGGCCATTGACCGAGGCAGGGAGACTCACCCGCCGCTATCCGGAGACCCCCGCTCATCCGCAGCAGGCGTACCGGGCAGCCACCGATGCGGATTGAGCCATGAACGGACCGTCTCCTGTTGGCAGCGTCATCGAGACCCGGAGCTCCCTGGGTCACGTCCTCCGGTAGAAGGCGCCACCAGCGCTCATCATCGGCGCCAGTCGAAGGACGGCAGCCCAGGCGCCACTGCCCCCCCCTCGAGCTACGCGCTCCGCCCCGCTACCATCGCCCGAGCCCGTGCCCCGTCGCCCGCTCCCGCCCGGCCTCTACGACGCCCCCCTCACCGTCGCCCTCGAGCGCGCGATGGGCGAGCTCGCCGCGCACGACCCGCCGCTCCGGGCGCACCTCGCCGCCCTCGACCCGCACGAGGCCCCGGCGACCCTCGCGCGCGCGATCCACCACCGCATGGTCCACGCGCTCGCGTCGCTCGGCGGCAAGAAGCCCGACGACAAGCTCCTCGCCCAGCTCCACCTCGCGAACCGCGTCCTCGAGCTTCTCCGCAGAGAGGCCGCGCGCGGCGGCGCCGAGCCCGACGACGCCTTCGCCCCGCCCGCGCGCCGCCTCCTCGCCGTCGTCGACTCCGCGGAGACGCGCCTCGGCACGGGCGCGCCCCCCGAGCGCCCCGCGATCCCGCTCTCCGAGAGCGACCTCCTCGTCAACGGCCGCCACGACCTCAGCATCGGCCCCGAGATCCAGAAGGAGCTCGCGAGCGCCGACCGCGTCGACCTCCTGTGCGCGTTCCTCAAGTGGAGCGGCCTTCGCCTCGTCCGCCCGCACCTCGAGGCCCTGCTGGCGCGCCGCCCGGGTTCCCTCCGCGTCCTCACCACCGCGTACCTCGCCGGCACCGAGCGCAAGGCCCTCGACGAGCTCGTCCGCATGGGGGCGCGCGTCAAGGTCAGCTACGACACCGGCCGGACGCGCCTGCACGCCAAGGCCTGGCTCTTCCACCGCGAGACCGGCTACTCCACCGCGTGCATCGGCAGCTCGAACCTCTCGGTCGCGGCCCTCCTCGACGGCCTCGAGTGGAACGTCCGCCTCTCCGAGATCGACAACGCCCCCATCCTCGCCAAGTTCCGCGCCGCCTTCGAGCAGTACTGGGACGACCCCGAGTTCCGCGACTACGACGGCGACACCTACGACGAGGCCGTCCGCCGCCAGCGCGCCGAGCCCACGTCGGCGCCGCTCTTCGCCCTCTTCGACATCCGCCCGCGCCCCCACCAGCAGGAGACCCTCGACGACCTCGCCGCCGAGCGCGCCCGCGGCCACCACCGAAACCTCGTCGTCGCCGCCACCGGCACCGGCAAGACGGTCGTCGCCGCGCTCGACTACAAGCGCCTGCGCGGAAGCCTCCTCTTCGTCGCCCACCGCCGCGAGATCCTCGCCCAGAGCCTCGCCACCTTCCGCGGCGTCCTCGGCGAGCCGGGCTTCGGCGAGCTCCTCCACGCGGGCGAGACCCCGCGCGCCGGCGAGCACGTCTTCGCCTCCATCCAGTCCCTGCACAAAGGCCGCCTCGAGACCCTCGCGCCCGACGCCTACGACGTCGTCATCGTCGACGAGTTCCACCACGCCGCGGCGGACACCTACAGTCGCCTGCTCGAGCACCTCCGCCCGCGCGTGCTCCTCGGCCTCACCGCCACGCCCGAGCGCACCGACGGCAAGAGCGTCCTCGGCTGGTTCGACGGCCGCATCGCCTCCGAGCTCCGCCTGTGGAAGGCGCTCGACCAGGGCCTGCTGAGCCCCTTCCAGTACTTCGGCGTCGCCGGCCCCGACCTCCGCGCCGTCCCCTGGACGCGCGGCCGCTACGACGTCACCGAGCTCCGCAACGTCTACACCGCCGACGACTGGTTCGTCGGCCACGTCCTTCGCGAGCTCCGCGACAAGGTCGCAGACCTCGGCCGCATGCGCGCCCTCGGCTTCTGCGTCGACGTCGCCCACGCGCGCTTCATGACCGACCGCTTCGAGCGCGCCGGCATCGCCGCCGCCTGCGTCACCGGCGAGACCCCGCCCGCCGAGCGCGACGCCGCCTTCGCCGCCCTGCGCGACGGCCGCCTGCGCGTCCTCTTCGGCGTCGAGGTCTTCAACGAGGGCGTCGACCTCCCCGACGTCGACACCCTGCTGTTCCTCCGCCCCACCGAGAGCGCCCTCCTGTTCCTGCAACAGCTCGGCCGCGGCCTCCGCCGCCGCGACGACAAGGACTGCTGCACCGTCCTCGACTTCATCGGCGGCGCGCACCGCCGCTTTCGTTTCGACGCCCGCTTCCGCGCCATCCTGGGCGGCACCCGCCGGAGCATCGAGCGCCAGGTCGAGCGCGGCTTCCCTCACCTCCCGAGCGGCTGCGCCATCCAGCTCGACAAGGTCGCCCGCGAAGCCATCCTGCAGAACCTCCGCGCCTCCCTCGGCCTCGGCTACCGCGCCCTCGCCGAGGACCTCCGCGCCCTCATCGCCGACCGCGGCCCCGCCGTCGACCTCGCCACCTTCCTCCGCGAGACCGACCTCGACCTCGAAGACATCTACGCCAAGAGCGGCCGCACCTGGACCGCCCTCAAGCGCGAAGCCGGCCTCCCCGTCCCCGACCCGGCCCCCGACGACCCCCAGCTCGAGCGCGCCCTCGCCCGCATGCTCCACCTCGACGACCCCGAGCGGTTGGAGGGATTCGGCCGGCTCTTGGCCGCCGACGCGCCGCCCGCCGCCGACCCGACCGACCCGCTCCAGCGCGCGCTCTTCGTCTTGCTCGGCTACGTCCGGCGCCCGTACGCCGACATGCCGCACGCGTGGGCCGCGCTGTGGCGGAGCCCGTTACGCCTCGAGCTCCGCGAGCTCCTGCGCCTCCTGGACGACCGCACCCGCGCCGTCACGCACCCGCCCCCGTTGTCGGGCATCCCGCTACGCGTCCACGCCACCTACACCCTCGACGAGATCCTCGCGGGCGTGGACGAGCGCAACAAGCACGGCGGCGTCAAACGCATCCAGACCGGCGTCTACCACGTGAAGCGCCTCCGCACCGACCTCCTCTTCGTCACCCTCGAGAAGAGCGAGTCCGACTACTCCCCCACCACCCTCTACAACGACTACCCCCTGAGCGACCGCCGCTTCCACTGGGAAACCCAGAGCAACTGCCACGAGGCCACCCCCACCGGCCGCCGGTACCTCACGGCCGTGCGCGGCAGCGAGCAGCGCGTGTTGCTCTTCGTCCGCCAGCGCCGCCACGACGCGCGGGGGGAGACGATGGCGTACGTCCATCTCGGGCCCGCGTACTACGCGACCCACCGCGGCGGTCGGCCGATGCAGATCGAGTGGGAGCTCGAGCACGCGATGCCGGCGGGGTTGTATCAGGAGGTGAAGGTGGCGGGGGGGTGAGGCGGACTGGCGGCGCCTCGGCCGCTCGGGGTACGGCGAAGACGAACGGATGACGGCACGTCGCGTCGCCGCCCGCCGACCGGCCTACGCTCGCGGCGGTTCATGTCGCTCCTCGGCTCGCGGCATGTTCCTTCGCGGCGGTGACGTGGTGCTCGAGCTGGGTGACGACATCCCGGGGGAGGAGCTTCGAGAGTAGGTCGCAACCCCCGGCGACACTTCGGAGGTCGACGCGACCCAGTGCGTCACCGATCTCCAGGGCGGCTCGGTGGAGGAGGTAGTCGTCGTCGAGCAGACCGAGGATCGGCTTTCCGGCGTGGCTGGGGATGAGGTTGTCGTCCTCGAGGAGATAGGCCATCACCTGGGCGAACAGCGCCTGGGCGTACGGCGGGACGCCCTCGTCGGCGGGCGACCGCTCCATGCCGATGAGCAGGCCGGGGAAGGCGTGCAGAGTCTGCTGCACGTGATCGGCCGCTTCGTCCGGTAGGCCAGCAGTCCGGACGAGCATCGCGATCTCCTCGGCGCCCTCCTCGGTCACCGTCACGATGGCACGCTTCAGCAATTCCCCAAGAGCCATGGTTGTTCTCCGGATGCGACCGTGGGGCCGTGCAGCCGTCCGCACGGCAGGATGGGTCGCCATTCTATTCCGCGGCCAGGATTCCGACACGGCCCCGCCGGTGAATACGCCTTCTCGCCGTGACTTCTCGCTATCCCGGGGTCTTGCTGCGGCTCCTCGGCGCGCTCGCGTCGGACGGCTTCTTGCGGCCGATGGCGAGCACTCGCTGGCGGAACCTCTCGAACGACGCCGACCGTGTCTCGCGGCAACTGCCCCCAACACCGCGTGTGCGGCGCCTGCCCGCCTCGAACGACGCGAGGAGGCCGTTGGTCGCGATGTTGCCTGCGATCTGAATCGAGTCGCGCTCGTGGTAGTCCCGCGGGGGCGATGGTGGACGGGGTCGAGGCTGGACGGCCTTCGCCAGCTTCTCCTTGGCGTCGCGCACCTTGCCGACGTCCTTGCCGATCCAGTCGTCGGGGTTCCGCCAACCGCGTACGACTCTCCCGACGGCCTCCGGGAAGAGCATCCACCACGCCTCGATCTCCCACGCCGGCGTGACGCCGATGGCCATCGCGGGACACTTCGCGGCTGCGAGCTCCCGTTCGATCCTCTCGGCCGCCTCCTCGTGCGCGGGCTCCAGCGCGTCGCAGTCCTGATGCGCCAGGACTGCAAGCACGTCGCTCGACGTACAAGCCGCGCGGGCGAGCTGCGCGATCTCCGCGGCGTTGGACCGAGCCGTCCCGGGGAGCGTGCCCTTGATCAGGACGAGCGGCCTCCTGCGTTCCTCGACCTTGCCGTCGAGGTCGGGACGGAGCCCCTCCACCAGGCGCTTGATCGCACGGCGATCGTGCTCGCTCTCGCCGAACACCAGCACGAGCGGCCTCCGCGTCTTCGAGGCTCTGCCTCGCGGCCTGGCTCGCTTCACCTCGGTACTCCCCCGAGGGTCCCGGAGAACCAGAGCTCACCGAGGCCATAGGCCGAGGCGTCGTGGATCCGCGCGACGGCGTCCGGGTCGACCGCGGGAATCCTCGCGAGGCCCGTCTCCGGATCCCGCTCACAGACGATGAGCTCCGAGGGATCCAGTCGGTTCACGAGGGCCGGCGAGTGGGTGGCGATCAGGAACTGCGTGCGCGCGGACGCGACCCGGAGCAGCTCCACGAGGCGATCGAAGACGTGCGGGTGAAAACCATGGTCGATCTCCTCGACGCACGTGACGAGCGGCGGGTGTGGATCGTGCAGCATCGCCAGCATCGCGAGCGCCCGGACCGTCCCGAACGATGCATCCGCGAGCGGAGTGGCTCCGGGCAGTCGCTCGTCCACGATGTCGACTGCGACCGCTGCCGTCGCACCACCGACGGCGCGGAACTCCACGTCCTTCAGGCCCGGGACGATCTCGCGCGCGTCGGACAGCAGCGCCTCGAACACGCGGGCGTGCTTCTCGTGCAAGAACTTCAAGAACGACGCCAGGTTCGACGCATTCGGACGGAGGTGGGAGGCGTCGCGCACGTCCCAGGGCCGGCGCGCCGCTTCGGCGTCGACGTCGAACACCCGGAACCTGGTGAAGAGCTCCTGGAACTTGCGGATCTCGTTGCCTCCCTCGTCCGGGCCGAGCTGCGGCAGCACGGCCAAGCCGAACGCCGCCTGGTCGAGCGTGAGCTGACGTTGCCCCTGCTTCCTTCCTTCGTCGAACAGGCTGAGGTGCCCGTTCTCCAGCGTGATCCTGCGCCCCTGCCGAGCCGTTCGCTTGAACTTGAAGCTCTCCGTGTGGAAGACGCCGGCGGAGGCACGCGCATGCGCGATTCGGACCGGGTGGAACGCCAGCGTGTACTCGTCGAGCGCACCGACGTGGGCGTGCGAGGTGACGACGGCCTTCACGTGGATCCTGATCTTCGAGGACCCGCGTGTCTTCTTGCGTCGGGTGAACAGGCGTTCGATACCCCCATGCTGGCCTATCGCGTCGCCGAGGTTCGCCCGCGCCGCGTCCCCCAGGAACTGGATCACGCGGAGCAGCGTGGACTTCCCGGAGCCGTTCGGACCGACCAGCACGTTGACGCGCCCGAGCTGCACCTCCTCGACGTCGCCGAGGATGCGGAAGTTCTCGACCGTCAGGGAGTGCAAACCGGCCGCCACGGCCGAGATGAAACCACCCTCCGCGGACCTCCGGCAACTTCCTCGTGCGCACGGTCGCCCGGCCACTCAGGGAACGGGATCGCGAGCGCCGCGGCCCTCGCGAGCGAGAGTTTCATGCATCCGCCGCATCACCGGGGTCGAAGACGTACTCGTGGTGCCAGCGGAGGTAGTGGCGGTGGCGGTCGTCGAGCCTCAGGATGCGGACCGGCTCGTGAAGGCCGAGGATCTCGCGGTCGGCGGGCGCGATCAGGGGCGAGACGACGATGGTTCGGTCGTCGGCGATGGTGATGAGGCCATGGTCGAAGGCGGCGTCCAGGTGGGGGGCGAGCACGAGGCCGTTGAAGACGTCGAGGCGTTCGGCGTCGGTGTCGCAGACGGTCCAGGGCTTGATGTGGTTGGCCCGCAGGAGCTCGGTGGTGGCGAGGCCCGTGATGGCGCACCGGCCGTCCCAGTAGTCGAGGAGTGCTACGTGGAGGAGGTCCTGGCCAATGCCCTGGACGAGGCGTCGTTGGGCCTCGGTCCTCCGCGGAAGCTCGGCCGTCTCCTCCTCGAAGGTGCGCAGCAGCTCGTCGGGCAAGGTGCGCGCGACCTGGAAGGCTCGGCGGAGGAGGCGGTGGAGGGCGGTGAGGTCGGGGACGGTCCGTCCTGCGGCGGCGCCCTCGGGCAGGGGCGAGGCCATGGGCGTCCCGTGCGGGTCGAGGGCCTCGGCGACCTGGGCCTGCGAGAGCGCGACGAGGTAGAGGCCGTCGCGCGGCGCGGACAGCCAGATGCGGAGGGAGAAGCGAGCGCTCCCGTACGCCAGCCATCCCTCCACGGGCGGCAAGAGCTGGTCGAAGCCGTTGTCCGTCGCGGCCTTCTCGAGGAACGGGAACGGACGGGTCCGTTGATCCGTCATGTCGGCAACATCTCCCCTTCGAATCGCTCATGCACAGCGAGCAGGCACTCGACGTCCATGGCGGCGTAGAGCATCTGCCGCTGAGTCAGGGGGCGGCGGGTCCAGTCGGAGCTCTGCTCGGTTTTGTCGAGGCGCTTGCCGAGCTCTCGTTCGCAGACTGCGCGCAGGGAATGGCCGCCGTCGATCTTGCGGCCTCGTAGGCGACGAGAGGCGGCCAGGGTGTCGAAGACGTTCGAGAGGCCGATGCTGAGCTTCTGGAAGACGGAGCGCTCGAAGTGGGCGTTGTGGATGATCTTGAGGACGCGGGGCGACTCGAGGACCTCCGCGATGGGGGTGAGGTCGTCGATGGCGCGGGCATCGATGAGGGCGTTGTAGGTTGGGGTGCCGAACTGGATGAGGCACAGGTCGCGGTCGATGAGGGTGGTCTCGACGTCCAGGGCTACGTGGTCGTGGGTGAGGAGCTCTTGGCAGAGGCCCACGACGGCTTCCTGGGTGTCGATGAACCGGATCTCGTTCTCGGGGCGCGCTGCTTCGAGGACGGGCTCGGGTTCGGGCTCGGCCCAGGCGACATCGCGTGCCAGGGCGGCCCGGAGCATGTCCACGACGCCCTCGAGCTGGCGGGTTTCGTCGCCCAGGAGGAATCGTCGGGTGCCCTCGATGTCGAGGAGGTACCGGCCCAGCATCTCCTGCTGGAAGCGAGGGGGCAGGGCGGGCTGGAACTTGCTCAGGCGGTAGGGGGGGACCTTGGCGATGATGCGCTGCCAAACGTCCACGTCTTCCCAGAAGGCTGGGACGCTGATGTCCAGGATGGCCTCTTCGACCGTGCCGTGGGTGACGCCGTCGCCTTCGATGCGGAGGTGCCAATTGTCGGCGACGATCTTCCACCCGCGCGTCTCGGCCAGTGCGTACTTCAGGGTGTGATTGATGCGGCCGCCGGCGAAGGTCCACCACCGGGCGTTGCCGTCGTCGTGCTGGAGGGCGTGGCCGCCGCGCCTGAGGAGCTCGGCGAAGTCCTCCCGGTAGCCGGCGAGCGCGTTTCGGGCGTCGTCGGACAGGTACGGGTGATCGGTGTCCTCGACGAGCAGCCGACGGATCCGTTGGCACAGCTCGAAGCCCAGGAGCTTCGGGGCGAAGCCTCCCCAGGTGGGCTTTTTGCCCCGGGGGGCCGCGACGACGGTGACCGTGCGCTGCTCGTGGCTGATCTCGTGAACCAGCCAGGCGCGGCCGCCGAGCAGGAAGCTCGTCATCTGCTCGACGAGGCTGTCGACGAACTGCTGCTCGAGGTAGCCGATCGCCTTCCCGCCCTGGGTGAAGACGCTGTAGTACTGGGGGCTGCTGAAGACGGCGTAGAGCTCGAGGAAGTTCTTCTTGCCATACACGCGCTCGGCCCGGTCGCCCATCGACAGGAGCCCGCCGGTCTCGTAGAGGAAGTCGCGCCGCAGCATGTAGGCCACCACCTCCTGGAATTCATCGCGCGTCACGTCCCGTAGATCGGGGACTCGCGAGAGCTGATCCCAGAGGTTCTCCCGGCTCACGCCGCCGAACTGGAGGGTCATGGCGAGGAGCTGATGGACGAGCGCCGGCCAGCACCGCGTCTGCGGAGGCACCGACTCGACCCACCCCTCGCGCGCGAGCTCGATGAGTGCAGTCGCCTGCAGCACGCTCTCCGGGTCGTCGCAGAAGAAGGTCGTGTTCGCCGGGGCTTCGCGACGTCCCGTCCGGCCCATCCGCTGCAGGAACGAGCTCACGGTGCTCGGCGCATTCGTCTGGAAGACGAAGTCGAGATCCCCAACATCGATCCCGAGCTCCAGCGTGGACGTGCACACGATGGCCGCGTCCCCGCCTCGCTGGAATCGCTCCTCGGCGAGCTCCCGCTCTTCGAGAGACACGGAGCTGTGGTGGACGAACACCTCGGTTCCACGGTCGTGCAGGCGCTCGGCGATGGTCTCGGTCAGCGCCCGGCTCTCGCAGAACACGAGACTCTTGTGCCCCTTTGCCTTCGTGGCCGCCCTATCCGCGAGGCTCGTGATCGACGTGTCCAGAAAGACCTTCAGCACACGCTTGGCCGGGGGCTTCGGCGGGTCGATGACCACCCCCTCCCGCTTCGAGGTGCCCTGAAGCCACTGTAGAATCGCTTCGGGATTGCCCACGGTGGCGCTCAGCCCGATCCGCTGGACGTCGTTGGACGTGAAGCGAGCGACCCGCTCGATGACGCTCATCAGGTGTGCGCCCCGGTCCTGCCCCGCCATGGCGTGGACCTCGTCGATGACCACGAACCGAAGGTCGGCGAAGAGCTTCGCCGTCGGCACCCTCGCCGAGACGAGCATCACCTCCAACGACTCCGGGGTGGTCATCAGGAGATCGACGGGCTCGCGGAGGAACTGCTTGCGCTCGTTCGGGGTGACGTCGCCGTGCCAGAGGAACCGGTCGCGTCCCACCATCTCGGTGTAGAGGCCGAGCCGCTCCGCCTGGTTGTTGAGCAGCGCCTTGATGGGAGCGACGTAGAGCGCCCGCACCGACTCGCCCGTGCCCGGGTGCTCGAGCAGGTTCGCGAGCACCGGAAACATGGCCGCCTCGGTCTTCCCTCCCGCGGTCGGCGCGAGCACGACGGCGTTGTTCCCGTCGAGGATCGCGTTCCCCGCCAGGTCCTGGACTTCCCGCAGCGAGCTCCAGCCGAGCCGGGAGGCGATCGCTTGCTGGAGGCGCGGGGGAAACCGGGCGAATGCGCTCGGTCCGCTCACCAGGCGTCCTCGTACGGGACCTCGTCCTCCTCCGCCTCCATGCCGGGCGGCGGCTGCTCCGACAGGATCCGCTGCTCCTCGAAGCTCAAGTCCTTCGGCTCGAACCCGTAGCTCGCCATCGGGTCGTGCGTCGGGTCCTCGTCCAAGAGGTCGAGCTGCTCCACGAACTGTCGGAGGAACTGCCGCGGCACGACGCCCACGTCGTTCTTGAAGCCTGCGGTGACCTCCTCCACCAGCCGATCGATGAACTCATCGGAGATGCGCTCTTCGAGCAGCGGGCGATCGCTCGTCGGGTACAGCTCCCGGAGCCGCAGCGCCACGGCCCGCAGGCGCTTCTTGTCGAAGGGCTGAAGATCGAGCTGGGGCTGGCGCAAGCTCGCCCGATCGCCCCGCTTCATGAACTGGATCCGGTCGTGGAGCGGCGCGAGACCGGCGACGCCGCGGCGCTCGTCGAAGAACTCGGGCGTCCCGGTGAAGATCCACAGGAGCCCGGGATACGTCCCGGCCGCGTCCGCGATCTGCCGGATCCCATTCAGCGACTTGTGCCTCGAGTCCTTGCGCATGCGCAGGATGGTTTCGGCCTCGTCGATGACGATGACCATCCCCGCGTACCCGGCCGCCTTCACGATCTCGAGCACGCCTCGGAGGTACTGGAGGGCATCGCCGCTCCCGATGTCGCCCTTGATGTCCGCCACCTTCTTCGCCGACGCGGCGACCTTCTCGCTCCCGCTGAGCCAGGAGATGAGCGACCCCGCCTCGGCCACGTCGCGCTGCTGCTTGAGGTCGAAGATGGTCTGAATGACCCGCACGAAGTCTTGCGGTGCCTGCCCGCGGGTACGGGCCATCAGGTCTTGCTCGAGCCGCGGCCGGACCTTGTCGTCGAAGTCGGGGGCCTCCTCGTCCTCGCCCGCTTCGATCAAGGCGTCCTCCACGCGCCCGATCCAGCGGTCCAGGATGTCGCCGAGCGCTCCCCGAGGACAGGACGCCGTGCCGAGCTCGGCCAGGACCTTCCGGTACACCTCGTCGAACCGGTGGAACTTCAGGTCGTTGTCCGACACCACCACGAAGCTCGTGGCGAAGCTCCGTGCCTGGGCGTCCAGGATGGCGAGGCGCGACATGAACGTCTTGCCGCAGCCGTACCCGCCCCGCAGGAACTTGATGCTGCCCTCCGACGCTGCGGCGAGGTCGAGCTGCCGGTGCAGCTCGGCCCGCGGCGCATCGATCCCGACCGCAAAGGCCTCGATGCCGCGCTCCGGCACCAGGCCCTTCCGGAGCTGCTCGAAGACGTGCTCGACGTCGCGTCGCGTCGGCGTGCTCATCGGCTCGTTCCCTCCCTCACGTACGTCCTCACCCCCCCGACCATCTCGATGCGCACCCTGAACGGCGCGCGCGCCGCGTACTCCTCGAACCGGGCGCTGAAGCGGCGAAGCTGGCGCGGGCCGCCGAGCATGCGCGTCGCCTCGGCCTCGGAGACCGTGCCGTGATCGGCCAGGTGGGCGAACAGATCCCGCACGGGCTCGGGCAGGTCCACGAGCCAGCCGGGCGAGCGCTTGGTGGTCTCTTCCACCTTCTTCTGCCCGTCCGCCGCGACCTCGAACCGACTCATGACCGTGCAGCTCTCGAGCTCCACGGCGGCTGCCGGATGGAAGACCTCGACTTGCACGCGGGCGTCGGTGGGTCCGTGCAGCCGGAAGAAGACGTAGGCCTCCCGCCCCACGGGCACGCAGACCGTGCTGCCCGTGATGCGCGCGCCCCCTCGCGCCTGGAGGAGATCCACGTCGACGGGAAGCTCGTCCTTCACCCGCAGCGCCAGCTCGACCTCGCTCTCCCGCGCGAACGGGAGCGCCTCCTGAGACGCGACCTCCACGGCGAGGCGCAGGCAGTGCATCCCGTCGCTGCCCGGCTCGCGTCGCGCGTCGACGCGGTAGCGCAGGGAGCTTCCGCCGGCGGCCGAACGGTGGACCACCGTCAAGACCGGGATGACCCGCTCCTCGAGGCTGTTGCCGCCGTGGACGAAGCCGCTCCCGCGCTCTCCGACGTCGAACGCGGCCGTCGTCTCCGGGAATATGAGCTGGAGGTCCTCGACGCCGTCGTACCCGAGGTCGGCCAACGGCACGCGCACTTCCCCCGCGTGGTCGGCCGCCACGGGGGACAGCACGTGCCGGCGCGCCGGATCGATCTTCCGGCCGTGCGGCTGGGCGTGGGTCGCCCGATGGTGCAGCAGCAAGAAGCCGTGATCGGCGGTGATCACGAAGTGCTTCACCCCGGCGTCGTGGAGCAGCCGCCAGGCCGTCCGGAGCTGGCCGAGGACCTGGTCGAAGACCTTGGGCCCCAAGTCCCGCTCGCCGGCCTTGTCGATCTCCTCGCTGTGCACGACCACGAGCCGCGCCTTGCTGACGGTCGACTTCAAGCTCGCGGCGCCCCGGCCGAGCACCTCCTCGAGCGTGAGCCACGGCAGCGTCATCCCGCCGATCCGGTCCTGCATGGCTCGCTTGCGGGTGTCGGGGGTCGACACCCGGAACTCACCGGCCGAGAACCCGACGAAGCGCCCGTCGCGGACGGCGGGCACCAGCCGGCCGTTCTGGGCCACCGGCGCGAGGACGTTCATCCCGACCTCGGTGTTCGAGGGCAGCTCGGCCAGACGATGGCCGAGGCGGGCCTCGGTCGCCCGCGCGCCGGCCATGGCCTCGAAGAGCTCCTGCCCCATCTCGAACCGCAGGGCATCAACCATGAAGAGTGCCGTCGGGCCCTGCGCAGTGAGGGGCTGGACGACCTCCTCGAAGAGCGTCCGCTGCCGGAGCGCCGGGCTCGGGAGGAACCCCTCGCTCTGGCAGAGCGCGCTGAAGCCCCGGGCCCATGCGTCGGCCCACGCGCGCCAGTGCTCGCGCATCGCGTCGAGGATCGCCCGGAGCTCCTCGAACCGATCGAGCTGCGCGTAGAGGAGCGCGTGCCGGAGCTGCTCGAGGTGGCGGTGGGCCCGGTCGACGGCGGCACCGAGCTCCACGTACCGCTCCGCCGCGCCGTCCACGGTCTTCGCCCCGAGCGTCTTGCCCGCCCGCTCGATGGCGAGCCCGAGCGCGGCCGCCGCCCCCACGAGCTGCCACTCGCTCTTGCGCGAGGGCCGCCGCTCGAGCCAGAACGACCGCCCCTCGATCCGCTGGCGAGCCCAGCCGTCGGCTTCGGCCCAGCGGCCCTCACGGAGCGCCTCGAGCGCTTCGTCGAGGACGACCTCGTCCTCGAACGGGAAGGTGTCGATCTTGCCGAGGTCCGCCGCGCGCGCCGCCAACCACTCGGCTTCGAGGAGTGCCTGCTGCGTGTGTCGCGCGGTCTGCTCGTAGAAGTCCCCGTGGACCGCGCGCAGATGCTGTGCGAGCTGCCGGCAGGCCTCGACGACCGCCGCCGGCAAGCCGGTCGCCGCCGCGAGCCGCTCGGTCCGCGGGGGATGGCCGAGGTCGTGGACGTACTCGACGCCGAGAGCCCAGCTCGCGGCGGCGTACGCCGCGTCCGAGCGCAGGGTCCCTTCGCCGGGAAAGGTGCGCTCCCGCCAGGCGGTGGGCAGCCCGAGGGCGGCCTCGAAGTGGGCGAACAGCTCGTCGTAGCAGCCGTCCAGCTTCTGCGCGATCCCCTGGTTGCGAAGGAGGTCGTCGACGAGCGCGAGGGGGCTCGTCGCGGCGAGGATCGGCCCGAGCCCCGCCTTCGAGCCGTCGAGCTCGCGGGCGAGCCACGTATCGGCGGCCTCGAGCGTCAGGTCGGGCGCCGCGACGAGCTCGGCGATGCGCTCGGGCGGCACGCGCCGCGCGGCCGCCTCGGTGACGAGCGTGTCGAGCCCCTTCCGGAACCGCTTGCCCAGCCGGTAGAGCTCGAGGAGCGGCGTGTCCTTGATGCTCTCCTCGGTGAACCCCGGCAGGTGCACGATCACGTGCGACGGGTCGACGCCGCTCGAGAGCGGCGCGAGCTCCATCATCAGCTCGAGGAAGCTCCCCCGAAAGGCCCGCACCTCGTAGGGCAGCGCCTCGACCGCGCGCGCCGCGACGAGCCGCTCGACGAACCCCGTGTACCGGCCCTCGGAGTCGAGCCACATCGAGACGCGGTTCTTCCGCACGTGGTCCCGCACCTCCCGCTCGAGGGCATCCGAGACCGGTCCGAGGCCGAGGCTGCCCCGAGTCCTGCTGCGATCGCTCATGATGGGCTGCCCCGGTAGCGTGACGGAACATCCGAGGATGGTGCGCGGCGCTGGCTCGCCGCAGCGTCGATGGGTATCGTCCAAACGCGATGGCAAGGGTGATCCACTACGCCCTCGAGCAACTCTACGCCGACCAGGAGCACGACTTCGTCGTGGATACCGTTCCCGCCGTGCTCGCCTGGGTGCCGGGCCGCAGCCGCGGCCGTCGCAGGCAGCCGTTCCAGTTCCACCTGGAGCGCCGAAAGTCGCGTCGCTCGTCGATCGAGCGCCTGGAGCTGCACCTCGAGTGGGACCTCGAGGCGCTTTCGGTACACGACGCCGATGTGCGCGCGCGAGCCCAGCGCATGTCCTCGGGTCGCACGGCCCAGCGCGAGCACGTGACCGAGCTCGCTGCCTATGGGCTGGCACTGGTCGTGATTTCGAAGTTGCTCCCTGGGCACCGGGTGGCGAGCTTCCGGAAGGGGCTTCCACCCGATATCCTCTTCGATGTGAGCCCTGGCAGGGTGCGTGGGGTCGAGGTTGCAGGTCGGAGCCGCGGGGGCTTGCGCGCGCTGGCCGGCGTGGCAGAGGACAAGACAGTGGGTCTGGCAGCTCGAGACGACGTGGCGGAGGCGCACCTTTCGCTCTGGTGTGGTTCCCCGCGGGTGACCCTGTTCCTGAAAGTGAAGCCGTGACGCTGGAAGCCCATCGACATGCGCTCGGCGAGGCAGGGAAGCTGAAGCTCCGTGCCACGGCGATCCTCGCCGAGGGCGACGACCTGGAGTCGAGGTTCCGCGCTGCAGTTCTCCTGCACGACGCGGCCCGGGCCGAGGCGCGGGCCATGCGGGCCGTCGCCGCCCCGAGCGACCAGGAGCGCCTCGGGTCCCTGGTCGAGCAATGCATGTGTTTCGTCGAGGGCTGCGATCCACTCGGTGCGGCTCGGCTCCGGGGACAGATCCTCGAGTATCGCGATCGGGTGGACCGTACGACCTTCGAGCGGATGTCCGGGCGGCTGAAGCCGGCATACGATCAGCTCGCGAGGCGCTGGGCGTCCGCGATCCGTGGTTCTCGGAGCCTACTCGCCCACCGGGTCCTGGTTCCCTCGGATCCCGAGGCCCGCGACGCCGTGGGGGCCGAGATCGAAGGGCTGGCCGACCGCTTTCCGGGAACGGCCGAGCTGTGGTGGGGAGTGCATCGTCACTACGAGGCGATCGGGGATTGGAAGGCCGCCTGGGAGGCCATCGAACGGGCGCGACAGCTTCAGCCCGACAACCACCGCTACCTCGAGTTCGCCGTGCTGCTTGCGGCACGCAGGCGCCCGGTGGAGGAGGCGCGGCGCTTCCTCGCCGGGACCTTCGAGCAACTGGACAGGCTTCCGTCGGCCGTGAGCCTGTTCGTGGCACTCGGTGAGCTCGAGCTCGCAGGCCGTCGCCGCGCCGCAGCGCACGAGCACTGGCGTGCCGGGCTGAAGGCGGTCCATGCGGGGCTGTCGAAGCCGCAGGACCAGGAGGTCGCGCGGCTCCACCAGTATCTCGAGGCGACGCGCCTCTTGCTCGTGGCTCTCCTCGCCGGAGAGAAGCCGACGATGGATCTGCTCTATCAGGCCGGGCTCGGCGATCTGGTGATCGCCACGACTTCGCGCCAGAAGCCCCAGGACGTCTTAAGGGCAGCGTTGAGCACCGCCGATCCCGGTCAGGACTGGCTCCGCGCCGCGTGACGTCGGAGCGGCTCGGGGCTCCGTCGCGCTCCTCCGGCTCGAGCCGAGGCTCTTCTATCCCCCGCCTCACGTCGCCGTCTCCACATCGAGGACGTCGCCGTCGTCTCCTACAGCCGTGTCCTCGTCGTCCCCGTGGTTCCTGTCATCGAGGTCGAGCTCGGGCGGGGGGCGCAGGTCGGCGAGGAGGTGCTCGCGCGCCTTGACCTTGTCGGGGTGGGCGGCCTCGAAGGCGGCGCGGGCCTCGGGCTCGTCCGGAGCGAGCAGGCGGAACTCGGCGCCCTGCTTTTCGCTCATCCGCAGCTCGAGATCCCAGCACTCGTCAGGCAGCGCCGACCAGAGGCCGGGCTCGAGGAGGCGCATCGCGGGGACCACCTTGGCGTCCTTGCCTCGCCCACGCCGCCGGAGCGCCTCCTTCTCGACGGCCGCAAGAGCCTCGCGCGGGTGATCGCGTAGGTACGCTGCGCGGTGCGGTCCGTCGCCCTGGTCCCCCGTGGGACCCGAGGCGAGCCCCGGCGGGTCGTAGGGCTTCTCCTCGATCCGGACGTCGGGCCCGATCTCGTCCTGGAGCCGGAGCTCCCAGGCCCAGGCCTTCGCGGGGTGGTAGCGCCAGAAGCATCCGTGGGCTACGCCGAGGGACGGGTCCTCCTGGCACTTCGCGTCGACGCGCGTCGGCCAGTAGCGCATGGCGAGGTGGGACCAGTCGTAGTCCTTCTTGCCCTTGGCGGTGGCGAGCTCCTTCCACCACTTCTTCGGGTCCTTCCACTGCGGCTCGAGGAGCGGCCAGAGCCCGGCGCTGTTGATCATCACCCCGTCATCCAGGTCCGGCACGTACCGCGCGTCGACCTCCCGCGCGGGACACTTCGGATCGGTCGCCGGCGCTCCCTTCTCGGCGCACTGCGTGACCAGCTCGACGAAGGCCGCGAGCTCCTCGCGCCACTCGAGTACCTTGTCGTACCGCTTCTCCGCCGCCCGCGCCGCCTTCGTGTCCGCCCCATCCCGCGCGGCGCGGAGGTCGGTCAGCTCCCCATCGAGCCGCGCCTGCGCCTGGTGCAGGTCCTCGGCGAGCAGCACCCGCAGCGTCTGCGCATCCCACCGATGGATGTTGATCCAGGCGACGAACGTCTTGCCCGCGCTCGACAGCGGCCAGTGAATCGGCCGGTTCTCGTACATCCCCTTGTGCACATCGGCGAAGAACCGCAGGCGAAGCCACGTACGCAGATCGCTCTTCGCATCGATCTCGGGCCCGTACGTCTTCCATGCCTCGCGGAGTGGCGCGGCTCCGGCCTTCCCGAGCCCATCCCGCCGGTCCTCCGTATCGAGCGTCCCGTCGAGGAAGAGGGTTCCGGCGGGGAGCGCGTCTGACAGGTCGTCCTTCTCCGGATCGAGAATCCCCTCGCCGTTCGCCCCGAAGCGCCCAAGCGCCACGCCGACGGCGAAGCTCATGTGGTCAGTGGGCGGCTCGGGGTCGTACTCGGGCTCGTACGGAGGAAGCGGCGCGCCTTCGGGGCGGTCCACAGCCGTCTGCGCCCATTCTTGCGCGTAGCGCCACGGCGATGGGCCCGGCTGCTTAAACTCGACTGAGGCCTCTCGACTGGATTGGGTGCAGATCACGGGCTGAGCGTTTGGGCCTGTTAATCTCGTTGGCCCCGTGTTAACGGAAGGCATGGCAAGGAAGACGAAGGACCCACGGCCCGTGCAGCTCGAGGCCAAGGACGAGCGCGAGGC
>JBDIVX010000074.1:0-34634 GCA_039794305.1 Candidatus Neutrinellum sp. | reverse complement strand
CCATGGGGAGGAAACGACGGCTCGTCGTCGTGGCCAACCGCGGTCCGCTCCGGTCCGAGGTCGCGGGCGGCCGCCGCCGGTGGGTGCGCTCGGCGGGCGGCCTCGTGGCCGCGCTCGATCCCGTGCTGCGGGCGCGCGGCGGCGTGTGGGTCAGCGCGCAGGAGGCCGAGACCCACAGCGAGGTCCCGGTGGAGGGGCCGGATCTCGACTACGACACGCGGGAGGTGCGGCTCCCGCGCGCGCGCCAGCAGGGCTTCTACCTCGGCGTCTCGAACGCCGTCCTGTGGCCGCTCTTGCACAGCTTCCCGCCCACCGCGCGGGTCGGCGAGGCGCCGTGGGACGACTACCAGCGGGGGAACCGCGCGTTCGTCGACGAGGTGCTCGCGGCGAGCGCGGCCCGCGACCTCGTCTGGATCCACGACTACCACCTCATGCTCATGCCCGGGATGCTCCGTCGTAAGCGCCGCAAGACCCGGATCGGGTGGTTCTGCCACGTCCCGTGGCCGAGCCCGGACCTCTTCGAGATCCTGCCCTGGCGTCAGGAGATCCTCGAGGGGCTGCTCGGCGCCGACGTCCTCGGGTTCCACACCGAGGTGTACGCGCAGAACTTCCTCGAGTGCGTCGAACGGCTCACCGACCTCGGCGTGGACCACGCCCGGCGCATCGTGCGGCAGACCGATCGGACCACACGGATCGTCGCCGCGCCGATCGGCATCCCGGTGCGAGAGCTCCAGGAGATCGCCGCCGACCCCGAGGTGAACCGCGAGGCCCAGGCGCTCCGCGAGAGGGTCGGCGGCCGGCGGATCGTGCTCGGCGTCGATCGCCTCGACTACACCAAGGGGATCCCCGAGCGCATCCTCGCCTACGAGCAGCTCCTCCGGAGCCGCAAGAGCGCGCGGAACGAGATCGTGCTCGTCCAGGTGATGGTGCCGAGCCGCACGGCCGTCGACGCATACGCGACCCTCAAGGCGGAGATCGACCGGTTGGTCGGGAACGTGAACGGACGCTACGCCGCGACCGGCAAGGTGCCGATCCACTACCTCTACCGGAACCTCGACCAGCGCACGCTGTTCGCCCACTACCGCGCCGCCGACGTGGCGCTGGTCACGCCGCTCCGCGACGGGATGAACCTGGTCGCCCAGGAGTACGTGGCGTCGCGGATCGACGAGGACGGCGTGCTCGTGCTCAGCGAGTTCGCGGGCGCGGCCGAGTACCTGAAGGAGGCGATCCAGGTGAACCCCTACGACATCGGCGCCATCGCGGAGTCCCTCGACACCGCGCTCGCCCTCGACCGTCGCACGATGAAGCGGCGGATGCGCGCGATGCGGGCGGAGGTCCTGCGGCTCGACGTTCACCGCTGGGCAGACTCCTACCTCCAGATCCTGGAGCACGGGGCGTGACCTCGCGCTACGCGACGCTGGTCGCTCGCGTCCTCGGGCTGCCGCGGCCCCTGCTGATCGCCCTCGACGTGGACGGCACGCTCGCGCCGATCGTCGAGGATCCGGAGGCGGCTCGCGTCCCGAGACACACCCGCGCGCTCCTCCGGCGCCTGTCGTCGGCGAGGCGGGTGCACGTGGCCCTCGTGACGGGGCGCTCGGCGAGCTCCCTTCGCAAGGTGGTAGGGAGCATCGAGGCGTGGCGAGCGGTCGAGCACGGCCGGGTCATCGTCCCGCCGGGCAGGTCGGTGCCGAGAGACGACCTCGACCCGGCGGCCCGCGAGCGGCTCGCGTCGTTCGAGCGCTGGGCGCGGGAGCACGTCGTGCCGCACGGCGGACGGCTCGAGACGAAGCGCGCCTCGCGCGCCGTACACGTGCGGAGCCTCGCGGCCCGGGACCCGGACGAGGCCGCGCGCCTGCTCCGCGCCGCGGCGATCCGCGCGAGGAAGATCGGGCTCTCCCCGCGCCCGGGCCGCGCCGTCCTCGAGGCCGAGGCGGCCCCGGGCGACAAGGGCGAGGCGCTCGACGCCATCCGGTTCGCCACGCGCGCGCAGGGGGTGTTCTACGCGGGCGACGACGTGACCGACCGGCCTGCGATCCGCCGCGCGGTCCGCCTCGGGGGGATCGGCGTGTTCGTGCGCTCGGAGGAGCGACCCCGCGCGCCTCGGGGCGCGACGGCGGCGGTCGCGGGCCCCGAAGGGATGGCCGAGCTGCTCGAGGAGCTCGCCGGCGGGCTCGCGCGACGCGCCCGCTGACGCGACGTCAGAGCGCGAGCGCGAGCACGAGGTTTGCCATGCCGAAGTAGAGCAGCAGCCCGAGCACGTCCACGAGCGACGCGATGAAGGGCGTCGACGACACGGCCGGATCGAGCCCCAGGCGCTTGATGCCCAGCGGGAGCAGCGAGCCCATGAGCGTCCCCATGGTCACGATCGCGACGATGCTCGCCGCGACCGTGATCGCGAGGAGCCGCGCCGTGGCGTCGCCGACGAAGAAGGCGCGGAGGAAGCCGATGAGCCCGAGCACGACCCCGAGCGCGACCCCGATCCCGAGCTCGCGCATCATGACCCTCCACCAGTCGCCCGGGGTCAGCTCGCCGACGGCGAGCGCGCGGATGATCAGCGTCGAGCTCTGGGCGCCCGAGTTCCCGCCCGTCGCGATGATCAGCGGGATGAACAGGACGAGCCCGGCCATCGCGCCCAGCGTCCCCGCGTGCTCCTCCATCACGGTCGCGGTCAGGAGCTGGCCGAGGAAGAGCACGACGAGCCACGCGGCCCTCTTCCGGATGAACGTGAAGAAGCCCGTCTGGAAGTAGCTGTCCTCGAGCGGGACGACGCCGCCCATGAGCTGTGCGTCCTCGGTCGCTTCCTCGATCACCACGTCGAACACGTCGTCCACCGTCACGACGCCGAGCATCCGGCCCTGCTCGTCCACGACCGGGAGGGTCGACAGGTCGTACCGGGCCATCGTCTCGGCGACCATCTCCTGGTCGTCGTCGGGGTGCGCCCGGACGACGTTCTCCGTCATCACGTCCTCGAGCGTCTGGCCCGGGTCGGCCAGGATCAGGTCGCGGAGCGACACCACCCCGACCAGCTTGTCGCCGTAGGCCAGGACGTAGATGACGTAGATGGTCTCGACCTCCTCCTCGCGGCTCAGACGCCGGAGCTCCTCGATCGCCTCCCAGACCTTCGTCTCCGGAGGAAGGGAGACGAAGTCCGTGGTCATCAGACCGCCGGCCGAGTCCTCTTCGTAGCCGCGCAGCTCGACCACCTCTTCGAAGGCTTCGGGCTCCTCCGCCTCGAGCCGCTCGAGCAGCTCGGCCGCGAGCTCGTCCGGAAGCTCCTGGACCAGGTCCACGCGGTCGTCGGGGGACATCTCGCCGAGCAGCGGGACCGCGTCCTCGGCTCCGAGCCTGTGGAGCACCTCCACCTGACGCTCGGGCCGCAGGCGCTCGAGGACCTCCGCCGCGGCCTCGTCGGGCAAGATGCGCATGAGCGCCACCGCGTCCTCGATCGGGACGTCGTCGAGGATCTCGGCGATGTCCTCCGCGTGGAACTCCTCGAGGGCCTCGCGGAGGGCCTCCGGCTCGGTCGCGAGTGTGGCCCGGAGGTCCGGCCCGAGGAGGTTCGCGAGGCGCATGGCGCGCGTATTGTGGGCGCTCCGGGCGTGGCGGTCGAGTGTCAGGCGTCGATCACCCGGGCCAGCTCGCCGATCGCGACCGGCTTGATCAAGTGCTCGTCGAATCCGGCCGCGCGGGAGCGCATCCGGTCGGAGATCTGGCCGTACCCCGTGACGGCGACCAGCCTGACACCGGAGAGCCCCTCCTCCTTGCGGAGCCGGAGGGCGAGCTCGTAGCCGTCCATCACCGGGAGCCCGATGTCGAGCACGGCGACGTCCGGCCGCAGCTTCCGGGCGACGGCGAGGGCGCTCGGACCGTCGTGCGCGACGCGCACCGTGTAGCCGAGGCGGCGCAGGCCTCGCCCCATGATCTCCGCTGCATCCGCGTTGTCGTCGACGACGAGCACGCGGCTCGCGTGCGCGCGGTGGGCCGGAACGCTCCCCGACGGGCTGCTCGGACGCCGAGCCCCACGCCCGTCCGCGGCGGGGAGCCGCACCGTGAACCGGCTGCCCCGACCCGGGCCCTCGCTCCGGCCCTCCACCGTCCCGCCGTGCATCTCGACGAGGCTCTTGACCAGCGCGAGGCCCAGGCCGAGGCCGCCCTGCGAGCGATCGATCGCCTGCTTCCCCTGCGAGAAGGGCTCGAACGCTCGGTCGAGCAGGTCCGGGTCCATCCCCATGCCGTCGTCCCGAACGCTGATCGTGATCTCGTCTCCCTCACCGGTCGCCGAGAGCCAGACGTTGCCGCCCGGCTCCGTGTACCGGGCAGCGTTGGTCAGGAGGTTCGTCACGACCTGGGCGAGCCGGCTGCGGTCGCCCCGAACCCACAGATCGTCATCGGCCTCGACGTGCAGCCGGTGCGCCTTCCGCTCGAAGAGGGGGCTCGCCATCTCGATCGCCGAGTCGAGGACCTCGCGGACGGCGAGCGTCCGCCGGTCCAACGAGATCTTGCCGCGCGTGATCCGAGAGACGTCGAGGAGGTCGTCGACCAGCCGCAACAGGTGCTGGGCCTGGCGCTCGATGACGATCCGCGAGCTCTCCAGCGTCGCGGGGTCGGAGTCCATCCTCATGAGCTCGATGGCGGTCATGATGGGCGCGAGCGGGTTGCGCAGCTCGTGGCTCAGCATGGCGATGAACTCGTCCTTGCGCCGCGCAGCGTCCGCCAGCATCCGATACGCCGCGTGGGCGGTCTCCTCGCTCTTCTTGAGCCGGTCGTACAGGCCGAGGTTCTCGAGCGCGACCGCCGCGTGTGCCGCGATTCCGGCGACGATCCTCTCGTGCTGCAGCGTGAACCGATCCGGCTCCGGATGCCCGAACACCAGCTCGCCCATCGTGTCACCGGACGGAGCCTTCACGGGGACCGCCAGGTAGCTCGCCACGGGGGCGTCTCCGGCCACCGGAGGTTCCACGGCGCCCAACGTCGGGTCCCCCCGCACGTCCGCGCGGCGCACGACGGCGCCTCCGAGCACGGGTGCGCGCAGCGGTGTGTCGCGCGGCACGGGGAGACGCTCGATGTCCGAGAAGAACGCACCGTGCCGTGCCTCGATGAGAACGGTGGCCGTGTCGGTGATGAGCTGGATGAGGGTCTCGCGGTCTCTCTCCGTCGCGAACGAGAGCGCCAGGCGCTGGAGCGTGTCGTTGATTCGGATCTCCTCGCGCAGCCGCTCGTCCGCCTGCCGCCGGTCGCTGATGTCGCGCACGTAGGCGGTGATGCAGGGCTCTCCGCCCACGATCACGCTCGTGATCGCGATCTCGGCCGGGAAGACGCTGCCGTCCTTGCGCATCGCCTCGAGCTCGACGCGGCGGCCGAAGATCCCCGAGCCCGCGCCGTCGCGGTTCTCCGTGAGCTTGGCGATCTCGAGGCCCCGGAGGTGCGGCGGGATGAGCAGCGCGACCATGGGTTGCCCGACGGCCTGCGCGGCCGAGTAGCCGAAGGTCCGCTCCGCCGCCGGGTTGAGCCCGGTGATCGTGCCCTCGGCGTCCACGCTGACGATCGCGTCGAGGGAGGCCTCGAGCACGGCCCTCGTGCGCGCCTCGCTCGCCCGCAGCGCCGCCTCGGCCTGCCGGCGGCGGATCACGTTCCCGATCTGCTGCCCGATGCTCCCGAGCATCGCGAGGAGCGCGGCGTCGGGTCCCGCGCCACCGCGCGTCCGGAAGACGAGGACCCCGACCGCTTCGCCGTCCACGTCGAGCGGGACGCCGATCGCGGCCTGCGTGCCCGACTCGGCCTCGCGCCCGAGGGGGCCGTCGGCCCCGAGGTCGGGGACGAAGACGGGTCTGCCGTTCGCCCAGACCTGCGAGGGCAGGCTCCTGCTGCGGCCGGCGCTCGCCCCCTCGCCCCGGCACCCACCCGCCGGCCACTCCGCGGCGATCCGCAGCGCGCCGGTGTGCGGGTCGATGGTCCACGCCTCGCCCACCTGCCACTCGAGGGCCAGGCAGACGCTCTCGAGGATGCCGGAGAGCGCCTCCGGCAGGCTCGCGGCCTCGGACAGGGCGCGGGTCGCCGCCTGCTGGACGGCCAACCGGCGTAGGGTGGCCCCGCGCGCGATGGAGGTCACGGGCATGCGTGACCATTTAGGCGGGGATCCGGGGATATCAATCGGTGGGGCCTGCTCCCACGAGACGCCGCTCGATCGCGTCGTCGTACGCCTGGGTCACCTGCACCTGGGTCAGCACGCCGACGATGGGCTGGCCGTGAAGCTCCGGGTCGACCACCGGCAGGACGGTCGCGCCCGAGACCAGGAAGTGGTGCAGCGCCGTGTGGAGGTCGTCGCTCGGAGCGAGCCTCGGCAGCTTGCCCATCACGTCGGCGGCGAGCAGGACTCCCTCGAGCCCCTCCTCGAGGAGGGCGCCCTGGATGGCGTCGAGCGAGATCTCGCCGACGAGCCGTCCCTCCGCGTCCCGCACGAGGACCGCAGGGTACCTCGAGCCGGAGAGCACGCGCAGCACCTCCCGGAGCGGGGCGCGTGCCTGGACCTCCGAGAGCTGCGCGCCCTTCTCGAACACGTCCTGCACGCAGATCGACTCGAGGATGTCCACGGTCACCTCGTCTCGGTGGGCGGGCGAGTCGAGCCTGGAGCGGACCTGCCGGCGGTAGATGGCGACCCGGCGCAGGAGCACGAACGTGATCCCCTCGGCCAGCATGAGCGGGACGAGCAGGTCGTAGCTGCCGGTCATCTCGCAGACGATGATCAGGGAGCTGACCGGCACGTGCCCGATGCCGCCGACGAACGCGCCCATGCCGACCAGCGCGAAGGCGCCGGGATCGGGGACGAGGTCGGGGGCGACGAGGTGGAAGAGCAGGCCGAACCCTCCGCCGCACAGGCCCCCGATCACGAGGGAAGGGCCGAAGTCCCCACCCGATCCGCCCGATCCGACGCTCAACGACGTCGCGATCATCTTCACGGCGGCCAGGCCGAGCAACATCCACACGCCGTCCCACGCGACAGGGACCCACTCGTGCGTGGAGATGGCGCCCTGCACCCATCCGTAGCCCGTGCCGAGCGCCTGTGGGACGACGAGGGCGAGCATGCCGAGCAGCGCGCCTCCGATGGCGGGCTTCACCCAGCCGGGGACCGCCAGCGGGCCGAAGAGGCGGTCCTCCGACAGGTGCCGCATGCGGACGAACACGGCTCCGAACAGCGACAGGCCGAGGGCCATGACCGCGTAGAGCGGGAGCGCCGCGGGGATGAACGGGTAGAAATCCGCAGTCGTGAAGAGATGTCCCACGCCGAAGACGGTCGTGAAGATCGAGTAGCTCGTCACCGACGCGAGGACGGCGGGGATGATGGCGTCGCTCTCGAAGTCGTCGCGGTAGAGAACCTCGACCGCGAGGAGGGCGGCGCCGAGGGGGGTGCGGAAGATGGCGCCCATGCCTGCGGCGGCGCCTGCGACCATCAGCATCCGGCGCTCCCGAGGTCCGAGCCCGAGCGCCTGCGCGAGCGTCGAGCCGATGCCCGCGCTCAACTGCATCGTCGGGCCCTCGCGCCCCGCCGATCCACCGGTTCCCAGCGTCAGGAGCGACGCGATCCCCTTGAGCAGCGGGACCCGCTTGCGCACGAGGCCGCCCTTGTTGTGGAAGGCGTCGATGACCGCGTCGCCGCCGGGCCCCTTCGCCTCGGGGACCAGGAAGTGGACGATGAGGCCGACCAGCAGGCCGCCGAGGGTGGGCACCGCCACGACCAGCCAGGCGATGGGACCATCCGCCGCCGGATCGGCGAGGCCGCTGGTCTCACCGCCCGGTGCCGGCATGTCGACGCGGGCGACGGCGCCCAGGAAGAGGCGCTGCGCCCACTCGAGGGCCGCGAAGAAGACGCACGCGGCGAGGCCCGCCAACGCGCCGACCAGCAGAGAGTGGAGCAAGACCCTCCAGAGCCGCCGCAGGTCGAGTGTGCGCCACGTCTCGAGCAGCGCCCGTTGTCCGCTCGAGAGGCCCAGGTCGCGAAAGCGTCTCCAGGGGCTCTCCGGATCCGCCATGGCTGTCTAGGTCTGGACCTTCAGGTGCGCAGCCTTCTTACGGAACCGCAAGTTCAACAGCTCCACCAGGAGCGAGAAGCCCATCGCGAAGTAGATGTACCCCTTGTCGACGTGCTGCTCGAGCCCTTCGGCGGTCAAGAGCACTCCGATGAGCAGCAGGAACGCGAGGGCGAGGATCTTCATCGACGGGTTCTTGTTCACGAAGTCGCCGACGGGGCGCGCGAACACGAGCATGATCCCCACGGCGATCACCACGGCCACGACCATGATGAGGATCTCGTCGACCATCCCCACCGCTGTGATCACCGAGTCCAGCGAGAACACGATGTCGAGCAGCATGATCTGCGCGACGACCCCCGTCAGGCCCAGGCTCTGCCGCTTCTCCTCGAGCCGCTCGGCCTCCTTCAGCTCCACCTTCCCGTAGATCTCGTGGGTGCTCTTGCCGATGAGGAACAGGCCGCCGCTCAGCAGGATCAGGTCCCGGCCCGAGATGCCCTGACCGAGGACGCTGAAGAGGTCCACCGAGAGGCTCATCACCCAGCTGATCGCGAGCAAGAGGCCGATGCGCATGAACATCGCCCCGCTCAGTCCGATCCGGTAGGCGAGCCGGCGCTGCTCGTCGGGCAGGCGCCCCGTCAGGATGGCGATGAAGACGATGTTGTCGATGCCGAGGACGATCTCGAGCGCCGTCAGGGTCGCGAGGGCGACCCAGCTCTCCGGGGTCGCGAAGATGCCGAAGTCGGGCACGTCAGGCTCCTCCGGATGGGCCGCTGTCGTGCGGCATGCTGCCGCGCGGCGAGCGCACGTACACGAAAGGTGTCAGCGCGAGCAGGTTCGAGACCCGTGACATGTAGACGTCGGCGTACCGCTCGATCTGCCGCGCCAGGTGGCTCTTGTCGTTCCCGGTCCGCATCAAGAGCCCCCACCTCGGGTTCGCGAGCTCACCGGCTTCCTTGGCCAGCGGCGCGATGCGCGCGTCGAGGTCGAGGACCTGGGCCCGAGTCTGCTGCATCATCTTGCGAAGCTCGCCCACCTCCTCCTCGGGCTGCGGCCCGTAGCCGCGCTCCTTGCGCTGGATGCGGAGACGGATCTGCGAGTAGCGGTGCTCGAGGCGTTCCTTCTCGGCCATGAGCTCGGTGAGATCCCGCTGCTTCGGCTTGAACTCCTCGAGCGCCCGAAGCTCGTCCTCGAGCTCGCGCACGACCAGCGCCGTGCGCCAGCGGAGCATGCTCTTCGAGACGTGTACGTCGGCGAAGATGTGATCGCCCACGTACAGGATGTCCTCCCCGGGCACGCCCAGGTAGTCCTCGACGTAGCTGGCGTCGCCGCCGAAGTAGACGCCGCCGTCCTGGATCGCGCGCGCGGGGTGGAGGAGGCCCTTCGCCTCGTCCACGACCTCGAACAGCGACCGACGCTGGTTGAAGAACCCGGGTTTGCCGGCCGAGACGACGACCACGTCGAAGACGTCCCGCCACGTCATCCCGTCCGGCAGGTGCGGATCGAAGGCGAAGCTCATCATCTCCTTCGTGTAGCTCCACTCCGAGTTGGTGATGACGATCAGCTTCTTTCCGGCGTGCTTCAGGTCGAGCAACGCGAGCGGGAGCTCCGGGTCCGGCAGCAGGTAGCGCTCGGGGTCCCCGATGATCTCGGCCTTGAGGGTCCCCTCCATGTGCGTCTCGTCGATGCTCGATCGGACGGCCTTGTACAGCTCCGGGTAGCCGATGGCCTTCGGCATCATGCCGGCGTCGAGCAGGTCCACGACCTGCGCGTACATGCAGCCCTCGGACAGACCGAAGAGCGTGTTCATGAACACCCACCGGGGCTCCGCGAGGTCGACGAGCACCCGCGAGTACACCTCTCGCTGTTCCTCGTAGCCGAGCATGCGCGTGCCGTGGGCGGCCCTCTTCACGTAGCCGAAGCGGTTCGCCTTCACGACGTTGCCGAGCTCGAGGTCGAGGATGAGCCCCAGCGACACGACCTTGGGATCGAACTCGAGCCCGCTGACCGGCCACCCCGCCTCCACGAGACGCTGCCGGCAGTGGTAGTAGGCGCGCCGCTCCCAGTCCTCCACGCGGTAGTGGACGAGCGTGTAGTCCATGTCGAAGCCCATGGCGCGGATCGACCGGAGGTTGAGCGTGCGGTTGCAGTAGATGCCGCGCTCGGGCGGCGGAGGCTCGAACGAGGCCTGCAGATCGTCCACCCGCGGATAGACGTCGTCCGGCATGGGCGGGGCTTACCACCAACCCGGCTCCGGCACCACAGGGGGGAGACGCCCCGCGCGACCCGCCCCGGTGGCGGATAACGTCAGCCTCCCGGGAGGTGCTCGTCCGGGCTCTCCATGATGGCGCGGAAGCGCGCGGCGAGCTTGCCTGCCTGGTACCCGTCGAGCACGCGGTGGTCGAAGGTGCCGCCGATGGTCAGCATCGGGCGCACCTCCACCCGGTCCCCGACCGCCACCGGGCGCGGCTGCACCGCGCCGACCGTCAGCAGGATCGGGGTTCGCGCGAAGGGCACGAGCGGCGCGAAGCCCGAGGGCAGCCCGAACGTGCCCACGTTCGTCACCATCGCGCTCCCGAAGCTGTCGTACGGGATGCCGGCGCGCCGCAGATCGAGCCCGAGGTCGTAGGTGAGCCAGCTCGCGAGGTCGAGCGTCGGGCGGCGCATCACCGCGGGCATCTTCTCGATCATCGTGCGCCCCTTGGCGATCTCCCGCTCCTTCTTGGCGCGCACGCGCTCGGCGCGCTCGCCGAGCTCGCGGGCGATCTCGACGACGCTCTTCGTGTCGGCCTGGGACACCTTCGCGCCCGACAGGTCCTCGCCGCCCTCGAACGCCACCTGGAAGAAGATGTCGATCGTGTCGCGGACGTAGATGTGGCGCCGGCGCCGGACCACGGCGTTCACGTCCGGCCGTTCCGCGATCGCCATCGCCAGCGCCTTGCCTACGAGGTGCGTGAGCGTGACCTTGACGCCGGACTCTTCGCGCGTGCGCTCGAGCCACTCGAGCGCCTTCGACACGTCCACCTCGAGCGTGCCGTACACCGTCGGATCGCGCGGCGGCTTCCACGCGTGCAGCGAGATCCGCCTCCACGACGGCAGCGTCTTCAGCTTCCGAAACCGACCCACCCCCCAAGTCTCGCACGAAGTTGCATTGGGGACAGGTCCCAATGCAAGTCGAACTTGCATTGGGACCTGTCCCCAATGCAACTCAGCCTTCCCGGAGTTGGGCGAGGATGGCGTCTGCCATGGCGGCGGCCTCGTCGGGGGCGAGGGCGACCTCGTCGGTGCGCGAGTACTCCTCCATGCTCGCTTCGGGCAGGCCGTCGAGGAACCGGCTGGGGGTGACCGGGACGGACTTCCCGCGCACCGACCGGCGCCGCGGCCGCGTGAGGTAGAGCCGATCGCGGGCGCGCGTGACGCCCACGTAGAACAGCCGCCGCTCCTCCTCCACGTCGGTCGGCGCGGCCTCGGTGACCTTCGGGTCGGTGGTGCGGCTGTGGGGAAGCTGACCCTCCACGCACCCGATGAGGAAGACCACCGGGAACTCGAGGCCCTTCGACGCGTGGAGCGTCGAGAGCGTGACCCGGTTCTGCGCCTCCTCCTCGGTCTGCTCGATGCGCATGGTGATGCGCTGGAGGAAGGCCGCGAGCGAGGGCTTGTCGGCGCTCTCGTTCTGCTCGTAGCGCTCGATGGACCGCACCAGGTGCAGCACGTTCTCCCATCGGCGCACGCCGGCCGGTCCGGGCTCGCTCGCCAGGTCGTCCCGGAGGCCCACGCCCTCGAGCAGCTCGAGCGCCGCACGCGCGAGCGAGCCGCCGGCCCGGAACCGCCGCCGCGCCTCCTCCAGCAGCCGGTGCAGACCGAGCGCGCCGTGGCGTGCCGCCGAAGGCAGCCCGTCGATCCGCTCCACCTCGCCGAGCACGCGCGAGAGCGGCACGTTCCGGAGCGTGGCCTGCGCCGCGAGCCGCTCGAGGCTCGTCTCGCCGATCCCGCGGGGCGGGTAGTTCACGATCCGCCGGAGCGACAGCTCGTCCCACGGATTCACGACCACGCGCAGATAGGCCGCGGCGTCCTTCACCTCCTTGCGGTCGAAGAACTGCGTGCCTCCGTACATCCGGTAGGGGACATCGGCCGCCCGGAGCTCCTCCTCCACGAGCCGCGCCTGCAGGTTCGACCGGTACAGGACGGCCACGTCCCCGAACCGCCGACCGGACCTCACGAGGTCGCGGATCTCGCGTGCCACGAGCTTGGCCTCGGCCGCGGGATCCTCGATCACGCACGTCCGGACCGGTTCGCCCGGCCCGCGCGCGGCACGCAAGGTCTTCGTGTGCCGGCGCTGAGTGCTATGGGCGATGGCGGCGTTGGCGATCTCGAGGATCGGCGCGTGGGAGCGGTAGTTGTCCTCGAGCTTCACGACGACGGTGCCGGGGAAGTGTCGCTCGAAGTCGAGGATGTTCCCCACGTCGGCACCGCGCCACCCGTAGATGCTCTGGTCGTCGTCACCGACGACGCACACGTTGCCGAGGTCGTTCGCGAGCAGCCGCACGAGCTCGAGCTGCGACCGGTTGGTGTCCTGGAACTCGTCGATCAGGAGGTGCCGGAACCGGTCGCGCCACTTCTGCCGGATCTGCGGGCGATCCCGGAGCATCCGGGCCGGCACGACGACCAGGTCGTCGAAGTCCACCGCGCGCATGCTGCGCAGCGCCGCCTCGTAGCGCGGGTAGGCCTCGCGGGCCACGGCGTCGTACTCGAAGTCGCTCTCGGGGACCTCCTCGGGCGTGAGGAACGCGTTCTTCCACAGCGAGATGCGCGTCAATATGGAGGCGGCGTCGAGCTTCCGGTCGCCGATGCGCTCGCGTCGCAGGATGTCGCGGACGAGCCCGAGGCTGTCCCCCTGATCGAAGATGACGAACTTGCCCGACCGGCCGAGCGCCTTCGACTCCTCCTGCAGGAACCTGACGCCGAAGCTGTGGAACGTCGAGAGCCAGAGCCTCGCGGCCGCGTCGCGCCCCACGAGCGCCGCCATCCGCTCCGCCATCTCCGCGGCGGCCTTGTTCGTGAAGCTCACCGCCAGGATCGCCTCCGGGCGCATGCCCTTCTGCATCAGGCGGGCGATCCTGTGCGTGATCACGCGGGTCTTCCCGCTCCCTGCGCCGGCCAGCACCAAGAGCGGCCCCTGATCGTGCTCGACCGCCGCCGCCTGCGCGGCGTTCAACTTCGCCATGGAGAGGCCGAGGTACCGCGGGGCCTCTGGCAGTTCAAGCCTTGACAGCGACGATGTATCCTCGCGGCCCTGGATCATGCGCGTCTGCCCGAAGTGCAACCTCAAGTACCCCGACGAGAACGACCGTTGCTTCGTGGACGGCGCCACGCTCGAGGAGGCGCCCGACGAGCGGCTCGGGTCGATCATCCAGGGGCGCTACCTCATCGAATCCATGCTCGGCGAGGGCGGCATGGCCACCGTCTACCGCGCCCGCAACACGCTGGTGGACCGGCCGATGGCCGTGAAGATCATGAACACGCGGCTGGCGGCCGACCCTTCGCTGCGCGAGAGGTTCCGGCGCGAGGCGAAGAACGCCGCCGCGCTGGCCCACCCGAACATCATCGAGATCTACGACTACGGTGACACGGAGGACGGGACGGCCTTCCTCGCGATGGAGCTTCTCGAGGGCGCGCCGCTGAGCGACCTCGTCGAGCAGGGGCCCATGTCGCCCGCGCAGGTCGCCGCGCTCGGCCTCCAGATCTCACAGGGACTGGCTCGCGCCCACGATTTCGGCGTCATTCACCGCGATCTCAAGCCGGACAACGTCTTCGTCTGCAGCTTGCCCGGCGAGCGGTCGCTCGTGAAGCTGCTCGACTTCGGCATCGCGCGCTCCATGGCCGACAGCCGCCTCACGAGCACGGGTGAGGTGTTCGGGACCCCTCAGTACATGGCTCCCGAGCGCATCACGTCGATCGACGCCGGTCCTTCCGCCGATCTGTACGCGCTCGGGGTGATGCTCTTCGAGATGCTCACCGGACGTCTGCCCTTCGAGTCGAGCGACATCCCCGGGTTCTTCATCAAGCACATGCAGGAGGCCCCGCCGCGGCCCTCGGAGCTAGTCCCCGAGTGCCCGCGCCGGCTCGAGGAGCTCATCTTGCGCCTCCTCGCGAAGAGCCCGGACGAGCGCCCGGTCGATGCGCATCAGGTCATCAAGGAGCTGTCGGCGCTCGTTCCCACCGAAGGCCGCGAGAGCCACGTGCCGCCCATACCTTCGAGCGCGGGCCGCCAGGTCGCGCCGACGCTCCCTCCGACGACGCTCGAGCGGTGGGCGAAGCGGACCGTGCTCTTCGAGGAGATGATGCGGCGTGCGTTCCCTTCCGGTGGCGCCCCCGCCGAGGTCCAGCGGGCCCTGTCCGAGATCCGCACCGCGCTCGAGCGCATCCACCAGCTCCGCAGCGAGGGGTTGAAGGAGCAACGCAAGCTCGAGGCGATGGAGGCGAACGCGCGCGAGGGACGCGGCCGCCTCGGCCACGCGGTGCACACGCTCGCCGAGGACCTGTCGAACGCGCGGGAAGCGTCGCGAGCCGCACGTCACGAGGTCGATCCGTACTTCGTCGCGGACCGCCAGGCCGAGGCTGCCTACCGGCAGGCCTGGTCGAAGCTCTCGGCCGCCGGCGGGCTCGCGGAGCTGGCGGCGCCGCGCCACGAGCTCGTCCCGCCCATGCGCGAGGCGGTCGACGCGCTCGACCGCTGGGTGCTGACGCGCGGCGCGGCCGACAAGGCGCGGCGCTGGGTCGAAGCCAAGGAGGCCGAGGTCAGGGACCTCGAGTTCCAGGTGCAGGCGCTCCGTTCCCAGCTCGAGCGGCTCGAGTCGAGCTACGACGAGGAGCGCGCGAGCACCGAGCAGCTCCTGCAGGGCAAGGGCAAGGAAGCGGAGCGCCTCGAGCAGGACCTCCTGCAGCTCGCCACTCGCTTCTGCGAGCCCCTGCGCCCCCGCCGCGAGCTCGACGACCTCTTCCACCAGCTCGAGACGAACTGAGCCGGGCTCAGCCCGTCTCGAAGGCGAGCCCGATCGCCGGCATGATGAGCACGCCGGAGAGATCGAATTCCTCGCCGTCGATCGCGGGCGAGAAGAGCACGTAGCCGAGCATCAGCTCGAGCAGGAGCTGGACCTTCTCGCTGCCGATGCGCATGCCGCCGGTGCCGGCGATGACGTGCATGACCTCGTCCGACTCGTAGCTTGAGATCATCGTGCCATACCCGACCGTCGTCTCGACCGACACGAACCCGGCGAGGTACCGGAGCGACGCGTACCAGCTCACCGCCGACTCCGGATCGCCGCTCGCGAGCAGCGTCAGATCCAGGTCGTGCCGCGAGTAGTCGATCACGGCGACGAAGTCGAACAGGTCCTGCAGCTCCTCCATGATCGAGGGCGCCGTCGACGTGTGGTACGTGTAGCCGAGCATCCCGGAGAGCTGGAGGTCGGGTTGCTCCAGGAAGCGAACCTTGCCGTCGGCTCGGAGCATGGGGCCGGCCCAGCGGAAGCCGACGTCGAAGTCCTCGACCACGCCGTAGCGCGCGCCCAGCTCGAACACGGGCGCCGACGCGAAGAGGATGAGCCCGAGCGCGCCCTCCTCGAGCTCGCGCTCCTCCTCCGGCGTGAGGGGCCGTCCTGCCTCCTCGGCCATCTCCGCGCGGTCGGTCGCGCCGTCGACCAGATCGGCGACTTCGGAGACGAAGCGCGACGAAATCGCGATCGAGCCGCCCGCGTGGAACCGGAGCTCCCCCTCTTCGGTGGTCCGCGCGGTCTGGAGCGTGGTGGGCGCCGTGGCGCAGCCGGCCACCGCCAGCACCGCCCCCGCGAAGGCGATCCCTCTCCTCACGGCCCGACGGTGCCACCTCGCCCCGGTTTCCGCCACTTGTTTGCGGGCACGGCCCGCGGTAGAGCGCCCCGCATGGACAAGCCCGAGCACTCCCTCGAGACCCTCGCCATCCACGCCGGGCAGGAGCCCGAGCCGACGACCGGCGCCGTCATGCCGCCCATCTTCCTGAGCACGACCTTCGCGCAGGACGGGCCGGGCCGGCACAAGGGCTTCGAGTACGCGCGCACCGACAACCCCACGCGCAGGACGCTCGAGGCCTGTCTCGCCGCGCTCGAGGGCGGCGCACACGCCTCGGCCTTCGGCTCCGGCTGCGCGGCGTCGACCGTGCTCTTCCACACCCTGCGCCCGGGCGATCACATCGTCGCGACCGACGACGTGTACGGTGGGACGTTCCGGATCCTCGACAAGGTCATGAAGCCCATGGGCATCGAGACGACCTTCGTCGACATGACGAAGCTCGAGAGTCTCGAGCCCGCGTTCCGTGACACGACGCGGCTCGTCTTCGTCGAGACGCCCACGAACCCCATGCTGAAGCTGGTGGACATCGCGGCGGTCGCCGCCATCGCGAAGAAGCGGGGCATCCGTGTCTGCGTCGACAACACGTTCGCGACCCCGTGCCTGCAGCGCCCGCTCGAGCTCGGCGCCGACGTGGTCGTCCACAGCATGACCAAGTACCTGAACGGCCACAGCGACGTCGTCGGCGGCGTCCTCGTCACGAACGACGACGAGCTGGCCCGGGAGCTCAAGTTCCTCCAGAACTCGATCGGCGCCGTCCCGTCGCCCTTCGACTGCTTCCTCGTGCTCCGGGGCGTCAAGACCCTGCCGGTGCGGATGGAGCGGCACTGCCAGAGCGCCGCCGCCCTCGCGCAGTGGCTCGAGGGGCGTCCCGAGGTGGAGAGGGTCTATTACCCCGGCCTCGAGTCCCACCCACAGCACGCCCTCGCGAAGCGGCAGATGCGCGCGCCCGGAGGGATGATCAGCTTCGTCGTCCGGGGCGGCCTCGAGGCGGCCGAGCGCCTGCTGCGGACCGTCCGCATCTTCGTGTGCGCGGAGAGCCTCGGGGGCGTCGAGTCCCTCATCGAGCACCCGGCCATCATGACCCACGCCTCGGTCCCGAAGGAGAACCGCGAGCGTCTCGGGATCGCCGACGGCCTCATCCGAATCTCGGTCGGCCTCGAAGGCCTCGAGGACCTCCGGGCCGACCTCGGCGCGGCGCTCCGCGCCTCCAGCTAGAACCTCGACCGGCGCAGCCGGACCCTGCTACCCTCCCGGCCTCGGAGGCTTCCATGCGTCGATCCCTGCTCAGCCTGGTCCTCGTCCTTCCCGGCCTGCTCCTCGGCTGCGGCGAAGATCCGCCGCCGCTGTTCGCGGACATCGTCTGGCACGTGCAGTGCAAATGCTACGGGATGTGCAGCGGCATCGACCCCCACGACATCAACAACATCGACGGCGAGGACGGCCACGACATCAGCTGCTCGGTGTACGAGAGCGGCGGGAACGACGTCCTCACGTTCACCGCGTCCAAGGGGACCGAGTACAGCATCGAGGTCCGCGGCGCCCAGCTCACGAGCGGCGGTAGCGTCGCCGGTGCCGGCTGCCGGGTCCGCGTCGAGGAGGGCGGCAACACCTACGAAGGCGTGTGCGGGTCGAGCCAGCCCAGCGAGGCCCAGCCCTGCCGCGTGTACGACGTCGTCATCGACGAGGACGAGGACGGCAACCCGCAGATCAGCGGCAAGCTCCTCTGCCTCGAGCTGCCGGCGACGAGCGACAGCACCCGGCGCCGCGAGGTCAGCGCCCCCAACTCGCCCATCGACACCTCGATGGACATGTGCCGCGTGCTCCCCGAGACAGAGCCCGTCCGCTGGCGCATGGTCAACTGCAGCGGGCTGTAGAGCTCTCTGCGAGATCACTTCATCGGGCGCTGGACGTGCTCGTTGCCGTCGAAGCGCAGGAGCGTCGGCTTCCCGTCGAGGATCGTGTGGATCTCGGCGGGACGCTTCCAGACGCGCTCGAGCGAGCACAGCACCTCGCGGGCCCAGTCGAGCCGCAGGTCGATGCCCTGGTGATCGTGGCGTAGCAGCAGCTCACCGCGGTTGCCGTAGTTGGCGTCCTCGACGCAGACGAACGGCTGGCCCGCGTTCGTGAGCTGGAAGAGCAGCCGGCTCTTCACCGCCTCGAACTTGCGGGTCTCGATCTCCCAGCGGTCGTTCCGGTTGTTGTAGCCGAATGCGTAGAGCTTCTGGTCCGCCACGAACTCCGGCGTGAGGTACTCGTCGATGAACATCACGTCGTTGTAGAGCTTGCGCACCTGGAAGATCTTCTCGCGCCCGAGCCCGGTCCGCCGGTCCCAGTGCCGGCGTGCCTCGAGGTCGTCGCACTCCTCCCACTCCTTGCCGAACTGCCCGCGGTTCCACCGCTCCTCGATGTGCCGGTAGAGCTCGACGCCGAGCTTGTAGGGGTTGAGCTGCCCGCTCGCCGTCGACATCACGCCCGCGTTCCGGTCCGCGTACTCGATGATCTCCGAGGCGTCACACACTCGCGTCGTCATGATCCTGGAGTGCCAGTAGCTGGCCCAGCCTTCGTTCATGACCTTGGTCTGCATCTGCGGGTAGAAGTAGTAGGCCTCCCGGCGGACGATCGTGAGCACGTCGCGCTCCCAGCGCTCGAGCGGCGCGTGGTCGATCAGGAAGCCGAGCACGTCGCGGTCGGGGCGTTCGGGGAACCGCTTCTCCTTTTCCTTCTCCTTCTCGATCCGGCGACGCTGCTTCTCGACGAACTCCTCCGGGTTGATGAAGCTCTCCATGTAGTCGCGGTCGACACGCAAGAGCTGTGGCTCCTCGGGCTTCTCCTTCGCCCGCTCGTCCTCCTCCTCGCCACGCGTCTTCTTCTTGCGCGTCGGCTGGTAGGGCTTGTTCGGGTCGATCAGGTTCTCGAGGCTCAGGCAGTGATCGATGAACGACTCGATCTTGTCGATCCCGATGCGGTTCGCCCAACGGCGCACGATCGCGCCGTGGTTGGCCATCGTGTCGATCCACTTCCGGATCGGCTCGCCCGTGCGCGAGTCGACTCCCTGGTTCGTCGTCGCGAACGTGTAGTTGTTCTTGAAGAAGTCGACGTGCGCGAAGACGTGCGCCATCACGAGCTTCTGGTCGACCAGGCTGTTCCCCTCGAGCAGATACGCGATCGAGGGGTTGTTGTTGATGACCATCTCGTAGATGCGATGGAGCCCGTACTCCGCGCTCTTCGACATGCGCTCGTACTCCATGCCGAAGCGCCAGTGCGGATAGCGGGTGGGGAAGCCTCCATAGCTCGCGACCTCGTTCATCTGGTCGTAGGTGAGCATCTCGAAGACCGTCGGGAAGAAGTCGAGCCCCATCTCCCGAGCGAACGCCTCGATGCGCCGCTGCTCGTCTCGCAGGTACGGCGGGAGGTGCGTCTTCAGCGCGTAGGTCGCCATGGGGTCACCTGCCCTTCCCGAGGAAGTCCCGGATCGACCCGACGATCGCGTCCCGATCCCGGATCTCGCTCGTGATCAGGCGGTCGTCCTCCTTCAGGTGCTCCTTCAGGTCCTTGATGAACTGGCCGGATCCGTAGGGGCTCTCGACCTGGCCGTAGCAGAACACGTTCGAGACGGGCAGGAGCTTGTTACGGAGGATGTCGACGCAGAGCAGCGTGTCGTCGACGCTCCAGTTGTCACCGTCCGAGAAGTGGAACGGGTAGATGTTCCACTCGCTCGCGGGGTAGTCCGCCTCGATGATCTGGGAGCACAGCTTGTACGCGCTCGAGATCATCGTGCCGCCGGACTCGCGCGTCCGGAAGAACGTGTCGCGGTCCACCTCGCGCGCGACCGCGTCGTGGATGACGAAGCGGGTGTCGAGCCCCTTGTACTGCTTCTGCAGCCAGGCATCGATCCAGAAGGACTCGATCCGGACGATCTCCTTCTGCTCGTCGCCCATCGAGCCCGACACGTCCATCATGTAGACGATGACCGCGTTCGCGACCGGCTCCTCCTCGGTCTTCCACGAGCGGTAGCGCATGTCCTCGCGCGTGGGGATGATCACCGGGCGCTTCTGGTCGTAGGTGCCCATGGCGATCTGCCGCTTGATCGTGTTCCGGAAGGTGCGCTTCCAGTGCCGGAGCGAGGCCGGGCCCACGGTGCGGATCCCGACGTAGCGGTCCTTGCGGTCGACGATGCTGCTCTTGCCGCGGTCCTCGATGTTCGGCAGCTCGAGCTCCTCGCCCAGGATCTCCGCCAGCTCGTCGAGCGTGACGTCCACCTCGAGCAGGTGCTCTCCGGGATCGCTCCCGGCCTGGCCCGTCCCGTCGCCCTGCTGATCCGAGCCGGAGAGCGGATCGCCGGGCTCGCCGTCTCCCTGCCCCACGCCCCCCTGCTGGCGGTCGGCGAAGCGGAAGCGGGGGATGTCGATCTGCGGGATGGGGATCGAGACGACGTCCTTGCCCTGCTTCCCGATCAGCTCGCCCTGCGAGATGTACTTTCGAAGGTTCTGCCGGATCTTGCCGCGGACGATCTTCCGGAACCGGGAATGGTCCTGATCGATCTTCAGGGACACGTGAGGAGAATAGCGGGCGCTAGCGGGCTTAGCCAGCGCGCCGGTCCGGCGCGCCGAGCGGAGAACGGCCTCGCCGGGGAGCCTGAGCCCGGCTCGGGGCTCCTCAACGGCGTCTGCGACGCACGAGCAGGAGCAGCGAGGACAGGAGCATCCACGCCGGCGTGTGGCTCGACGACCCGGACGCCGCGCACAGCCCGCCGCTCCTGCCTGCCTCGCTCGGCTCGGCCGCCGGCGGTGCGTCCGCCGGGCCGATGAGATCCATCTCGGTCGGATCCACGTTCGACGACTCGGTCGTCGGCTCCTCGTACGCCGGCACGTCGTCCACCGGGTCCGGCTGCGCCTGCTCTTGCTGCTCTTGCTGCTGACGTCGCGCCGCCGCCTGACCCTCGGGCGTCTCCTCCTCGGAGAAGCTCACCTCGCCCGAGCGGCGCCGCTCCTCGCCGAGCAGGTGGAAGCTCTTGCGCGCGACCTCGGCGCGCCGAACGGTCACGACCATCTCCGTCCGCCGGTTGGGCTCGAACTCCGGACGCTCGAGCCGAATGCGCTGCACGTACGTCTTCTGCTGCGGATCGTTCACGTACGTGGACATGTCTCGCAGGAAGCGCCGAGGACCGTCCTCCGTGTCGTAGAAGAGAACGTGGAACTCGAGGTCTCCCGGCGGGCGGTTGAAGCTGATGACCAGGTTGGCGCGCCACTCGCGGTCGTCGAGCTCGGCCTCCCGTGTCTCGTGGAGCCGCATCGACTGGCTCCGCCTCGCCCACCCGAGGAGCTGGCGCTCGCTCAGGTTCCGAGGGACCTCCTGTTGAGTCAGGAAGACCTGCGCACGAAGCCGTTGGGCCTCGGCCGGCCGCACGCCGCACAGGAGCGCGGCCCCCACCACCACCGACGAAACAATCCCCAGAACGCGCATGGGCCGCATCCTACACCAGGACGCCGCCACGCTCACTACCTCCCGTTTCGGGAGAGGAGGCCGGGCCGGCGCCGGCTACTCCTTCACGTCTCCGCGGGCGAAGATGCTGGCCACGAAGGACAGGACGTCGGTCGCGCTCGCCTCGTTGTAGCCGTAGTACTTGATGAGGCGGTTCTTGATGACGTCGATCTTGTCCTGGGTCTCCTTGTCGATGACGTTGGAGACGAAGCTCGACAGCTTGATCGAGTCCTTCTGGTCCTCGAAGAGCTTCATCTCGAGCGCCCGGCGCAGCCGGTCGTTCGTGTCGTACTCGAACTTCCGGCCCTCGATCGCGAGGGCGCCGATGTAGTTCATGATCTCGCGTCGGAAGTCGTCCTTGCGGCTCTCCGGGATGTCGATCTTCTCCTCGATCGACCGCATGAGCCGCTCGTCCGGCTCCTCGTCGCGCCCGGTGTACGGGTTCTTCACCTTCTCCTTGAGGGTGTAGGCCCGGATGTTGTCGATGTAGTTCGACGCGAGCCGCGCGATGGCCTCCTCGTCGGCGCTGATGGCGCGCTGCACCTCGTTCTTCACCATCTCCTCGTACTCGTTCTTCACCACGCCGATCAGCTCTTTGTACCGCTTGCGCTGATCCTCGCTGCTGATGAGCGAGTGGTGGTCGAGCCCCTTCTCGAGCTCGTTCAGGATCATGAAGGGGTTGATGTAACCTTCCTGTCCGTCGCGGACGAGGGCGTTCGAGATCTTGTCCTGCACGTAGCGCGGCGAGATCCCGTCGAGCCCCTCGCGCCGCGTCTCCTTTCGGAGCTCCTTGACGTTGTCCTGCGTGAAGCCCGGGAGAATCTTCCCGTCGTACAGCTTCATCTTCTGCAGCGCAGAGATGTTGTGCTTCTTCGGCTCCTCGAGGCGCGTCATGACGCCCCACATGGCCGCCACCTCGAGCGTGTGCGGGGCCACGTGCTTGCCGCGCAGCTTCTCGGTCGAGAAGTCCTTCTGGTAGATCTTGATCTCTTCGCTCAGCTTGGTGATGTAGGGGATGTCGATCTTGATCGTGCGGTCGCGGAGCGCCTCCATGAACTCGTTGTTCAGGAGCTTCTTGTACTCGGCCTCGTTCGTGTGGCCGATGATGACCTCGTCGATGTCCGTCTGCGCGAACTTCTTCGGCTTGATCTTGTGCTCCTGGGTGGCGCCGAGCAGGTCGTAGAGGAACGCCACGTCGAGCTTGAGCACCTCGACGAACTCGATGATCCCGCGGTTCGCGATGTTGAACTCGCCGTCGAAGTTGAAGGCGCGCGGGTCCGAGTCGGAGCCGTACTCGGCGATCTTCCGGTAGTTGATGTCGCCGGTCAGCTCGGTCGAGTCCTGGTTCTTCTCGTCCTTCGGCTGGAACGTGCCGATGCCGATGCGGTCCTTCTCGCTCAGCACGAGCCGCTTCACCCGGACGTGGTTCCTGATGACCTTGCCCCAGTCGCCGCCGTAGCGCTCCATCAGCTTCGTGAAGATGAACCGGCAGGACGGGTTGAGGTCTGCCTCGATCACCACCCGGTGCCGGTCGTTCCCGAGCGTCAGCTCGCGGACCACCTTGTCCCGCCATTCGAGCGGGATGAGCCGGAGCGGCTCCTCGTTCATCGGCGACAGGACCTCGTCGTCGTCGTTCGCCAGCCCCGTCTCGCGGAGGTTCACCCACTTGTACGTGTAGAGCGCGCCATCGGCGGTGCGCGAGTAGCTCTCGACACCCTTCTTGAGGAGGCGGGCGATGGTGCTCTTGGACGAGCCGACGGGGCCGTGGAGGAGGATGATGCGCTTCTCGGGGCCGTAGTTCTGCGCCGCTGCCCGGAGCACGTGGACGAGCCGCATGAGGGGGATGTCGAGCCCATAGACCGCGTCCTTGCCGGACTCGAGCGGGTCCTTGAAGAAGGGGTAGCGGACGAGGCGCTTCTTGTTGTCGATGTACTCCTCTTCGCCGTAGCTGACGATCATGTCGTACAGCCGCTGGAACGCGTTGCGCGTCACCCGCGGCCTTTCGCGCACGATCTGCAGGTACTCCTCGAAAGTCCCCTCCCAGTGAAGGTCGCGGTACTCATCGTAGTCCTGCAGCGCGGCGATGCGCGAAATCATGTCCATGTTCGCCATTGATCCTCCGTCAGCGTGGTGGGAATCGTAGCACGGATGCGTGCTTGACTAGGCCCGCGGCGGGGGGCTCTACTCGCCCCACGATGTTGGGAGACACCGCCCAGCTCATCGCCGCCCAGCTCATCGCCGAAGAGGGGCTCATCGCCGTCGTGAACGCGCCGGTCGAGAAGCGCCTCTTCGACTGGGCGATCGCCGTGGCCAAAGGGGGCATTCGGTTCCTCGGCATCCCGGTCACGTTTCCGCGGGTCACCGAGATCACCTCCGACCTGGCGGACGAGGCGAGCCTGACGGTGGGCGTCTCTGGTGTCGTGAGCCAGGAGCACGTGTCCATCGCGCTCGCGGCGGGGGCCGAGTTCGTCATCTCTCCGATCTGCGATCCGGACCTCGTGGCCGGGGCCCGTGGGCGTGGCCTAACCGTGATCGCGGGCGCTGCAACCCCGAGCGAGGTCCTGCGCTGCGTCGAGGCGGGGGCCGACCTGGTCTCCATCTTCCCCGCCGCGGCCCTCGGCGGGCCCGCGTACCTGCGGCTCCTCTTCGAGCAGCTCCCGTCCGTGCCGCTCGTCGCGTCGGGCGGCGTCGACGTCGAGAACGCCCCGAGCTACCTCGAGGCCGGCGCCGTCGCCACCATCGTGGACCGGGGCCTTTTCCCACAAGACGAGGACCCCGCCGCCACCGAGGTCATCACGATGCGCGCGCTCGCGCTGACCGAGGTCGTCGCCGAGGTCCGGGGCGACGAGTCGCGCCTGTCCCTCAGCGAGATCCTCACTCGCTGAACGGTACCTCGATCTCGAGCCCGTCCTCGGCGACGAGCACCTCGCCGTCGAACGCCCTCCGCGCCTCCTCGGCGAGGACCTCGGGGCGCGCGTCCCACCGGCTCGACACGTGCGTGAGCACGAGCCGGCGCACCTTCGCATCCGCGGCGATCCGCCCCGCCTCGAGCGCGGTCGAGTGCATCGTCTCGAGCGCCCGCTCGCGCTCCTCCTCCGAGAACGTCGCCTCGTGGACGAGCAGGTCGGCCCCGCGCGCGGCCTCCGTCAGGCGCTCGCACGGCCGCGTGTCCCCGGAGAACACGACCTTGCGGCCGCGGCGCGAAGGACCGACGACCTCGTCGGGGCGCACGGTGCGTCCGTCCGGCGTGGTGACGGGCTCACCGTGCTGCAACCGTCCGAAGAGCGGTCCCTCCGGGACGCCCAGCGCCCGCGCTCGGTCGACGTCGAACCGGCCGGGCCGCGGCGGCTCTTCGAGCGCCCAGCCGAGCGCCGGGGTCCGGTGGTCGACCGCCACCGCGCGGATGCGGTAGTCGCCGCGGTCGATCACCGTCCCGTCCGAGGCCTCTTCGAAGCCGAGCGGAAAGGGCACGCCCTCGTAGCCGAGATGGACGATCTTCGGGAGCAGGCTCCGGATGCCCGGCGCGGGACCGTGCATCGTGACGGGCGTCGTGTTCTCGTGCATGGCGAGCGTCCGGAGGAGACCCACGACGCCGAGGTAGTGGTCGGCGTGGAAGTGCGTGAACAGGATGCGGTCGAGCCGGAGCCCGGTCCCGAACCGGAGCATCTGCCGCTGCGTCCCCTCCCCGCAGTCCACCAGCAGCCGATCCGAGCACGCCCGGACGGCGATGGCCGACAGGCCTCGGCGGATCGTGGGGGCCGCCGCAGACGTCCCGAGGAAGGTGAGTCGGAGGACGGTCAACGAGCCCACTCTAACCCACGAGGGCCCTTGTTTCCGCGTCGGCCCCTGCTAAAAGGGCCCCCCCGTGCAGAAGGTCTACGTCCTCGATACCAACGTCGTTCTCCACGATCCTGGAGCCGTCCGGAAGTTCGAGGACAACGACGTGGTCATCCCCATCCACGTGATCGAGGAGGTGGACCAGTTCAAGAAGGAGATGAGCGAGCGCGGCCGCAACGCCCGGGCGCTCTCTCGCTTCCTCGACGCGATGCGGGAGAAGAGCGGCGGCTCGCTCCAGGCGGGCGTCGCGCTCGAGGACGGCGGGACGCTGCGGGTCGCCGTGCCCGAGGACGCGATGCAGCTCCGCCGCCTCGACAACGCTGCGATGGACCACGCGATCCTCGGGACCGCCCTCGGGATCCGCGACGCCCAGCCCGACCGGCGCGTGGTCTTCGTCACGATGGACTCGAACCTCCGCATTCGGGCCGACGCGCTCGGCCTCCTCGCGGAGAACTACGAGGGCGGCCGCATCTCGATCGACCACCTCTACAACGGCGTGCTCGACGTGCGCGCGCCGGCGAGCCTCGTCGACCGTCTCGCGCGTCGCGAGCCGATCCCCTCGTCCGAGCTCGAGCTCGCGGACGCCTACCCCAACGCCGGCATCGTGCTGCGCGACCGCGACCAGGAACGGCACACCGCCCTCGGCCGCCTGTCTCCGCAGCTCGAGAACGTCCAGCCTCTGCGCGGCGGCCGCGAGGGCACGTGGGGCGTGAGGCCGCGAAACATGGAGCAGCACTTCGCGCTCGACCTGCTCCTCGATCCGCAGGTCCACCTCGTCACCTTGGTGGGCAAGGCCGGGACCGGCAAGACCTTGTTGACGATCGCGGCGGGGCTACGTTCAGTCGTCGACGAGGGCACGCACGCGCGGCTCCTCGTCTCCCGGCCCATCTTCCCGTTGGGGCGCGACGTGGGTTTCCTGCCCGGCACCATCGAGGAGAAGCTCAATCCCTGGATGCAGCCGATCTTCGACAACCTCGAGTACATCTTCTCCACGGGCCGCCGGATGGGCCAAAGCCGCTCGTGGAGCGAGCTGGTCGCTTCGGGCACCATCGAGGTCGAGCCGCTCACCTACATCCGCGGCCGGTCGCTGCCGAACCAGTTCCTGGTCGTCGACGAGGCGCAGAACCTCACGCCACACGAGGTCAAGACCATCATCACCCGCTGTGGCGCGGACACGAAGATCGTGCTGACCGGCGATCCCTACCAGATCGACAACCCCTACGTGGACGCTGCCAGCAACGGTCTGTCCATCGTCGCCGAGCGGTTCAAGCAAGAAGCGATCTCCGGGCACGTCACCCTCGTCAAGGGCGAGCGGAGCGAGCTCGCGGAACGCGCGACCACGCTCTTGTGAGATGACCCTCCGGCAAGGCGCACAGATCGAGCTCGATCGCCTCGTCGCGAGGATCTCGGAGGTGGCGCGTCTGCTCCCCGCGCTGACCGCGCAGAACGGCCACGAGGAGCGCCGGCGCCTGGTCGCGTGCGTCGAGCGGGGCGAGGTCGCCGAGCCGCGCTGGGAGCCGAGCAAGCGCAAGCTCCCGGCCGAGACCTGGCGCTGGCTCGACGAGGCGCGTCGGCTCGCTCCGTCGAGCCCGGCGCCGTCGCTGTACGACGAGCGGCTCGAGGAGCTCGAGCTCGACCTGATGATGATCGAGTCGCTGGGAGAGCCGCGGCGGGTGCGTCCGCTCGCGGCTCGCCGGTTCGGGACCGGGTCGCGACCGGTCCCCCTGGGCGGCCGTGAGGTGCCCGTGGCGCGCGTCGCGAGGCACCTGCTCGACTCCGTCGAGCTCTCCTACGAGCCGCACGTCCTGCCCGCCTCGGGGCTTCGGGGCGAGCCCTCCCTGGCCGAGCTCATCCGCCGCGTCGCCGCGCGGGCGGGCCTCGAGGTCGAGGTGCGCGTCGAGCCACGCCTGGTCGCGTCGGCGGCGACCGGCGAGCGCGTGGTGTTCATCGCCGACCGCTGGTTCGGAGCGCGCGAGGCGCTCCGCCTGACCGTGCACGAGGTGCTCGGCCACCTCGTGGCGGCTGCGAACGGAAGGGCTCAACCCCTCCGGATCCTCGAGCTCGGCACCGCCGGCTCGTTCGGGGATCAGGAGGGCGTCGCGCTCTGGCTCGAGGAGCAGGCCGGCGTGATGGACGGGCTTCGCCTGAAGACCCTCGCGGCCCGCGTGTACGCGACCGACCGCATGCACGCCGGCGCGCACTTCGGCGACACGACGCGCGACCTCGTCCGTGACCACGGCTTCTCGGCGGCCGACGCCGTCGCCATCGCGGAGCGCGCCTGGCGCGGCGGTGGCGTGGCCCGGGACGTCGGGTACCTGAGCGGCTGGCTGCGCGTCCGCTGCGCCATCGCGTCGGGGGAGGTCGAGCTCGACGAGCTGCGCCGCGGGCGGGTCGGGCTCGCCGACATGCCCACCCTCCGGGCGCTCGAGCGCACGGGGCTCTGCCGGCGGGCCGCCTACCGGCCGAGCTTGGCGTACAGCCTGCTCGCGACCGACGGCGGGACGAGCTTGCTCACGTCGCCGCCCAGCGTGGCCGCTTCTTTCACCAGGTTCGAGCTCACGTAGAAGTAGGCGTCGTTCGCCATCAGGAAGACCGTCTCCACCTTCGTGTTGAGGTGGCGGTTCATGTTGGCCATCTGCAGCTCGTACTCGAAGTCCGCGACCGCGCGCAGGCCGCGCAGCACGACGCGCGCGCCCTTGCGGTCGCAGTAGTCGACGAGCAAGCCCTCGAACCAGTCGACCTCCACGTTCGCGTGATGACCGACCGTCTCCTGGATGATCTCGACGCGCTCCTCCACGCTGAACAGCGGCTGCTTCTTCGGATTCGAGAGCACCGCGACGACGAGCTTGTCGAAGACCACCAGGCCGCTCTTGATGATGCTGACGTGCCCGTTGGTGATCGGGTCGAAGGAGCCGGGATAGATGGCGGTGCTCATGGGGCGGATACCTGTGCCAGGATCAGGGACGTGTCACCATAGCGATAGCGTGCCACCGTGGCGAGCCCGACGGGTGGGTCGAGCGGCGTTCGCGTCGGGTGCTCTAGCACGACGAAGGCCTCTTCGGTGAGCGCGCCCGCTCGGACCACCGCACCGACCAGAGACGGTATTCGGGAGACGTCCTTGTAGGGCGGCGCCACGAACACGAGCGAGAACGGCGCCTCGGGCGCCGCGGCTAGACGGGCTGCCACGGTGGCCGGGTCGCCCCAGAGATCCAGCGGCAGCACGCGGGCCTGGGAGCCGATCCCGAGCGCCGCGGCGCTCTTCTCGATGGTTCGGCCGGTCCGGCGGTCGAGCTCGACGAGCAGGGCGCGCTCGGCGCCCCTCGAGATGGCCTCGAAGGAGAGCGCTCCGGTCCCCGCGAAGAGATCGAGCACGCTCGCACCGGCGATCGCGCCGCGCGCCTCGAGGGCCGAGGCCAGCGCCTCCCGGACGCGCTCGGCCATGGGCCGCGTGCCGGCTCCGGGCGGCCCGGCGAAGCGACGGCCGCCCAGCCTGCCGCCTACGACGCGCACGTACTCAGAACCGCAGCGTCGCGTCGAGCCGGCCGCCCTCGGGGCTCACCGAGGGCGTCAGGCTGAGCGTGGACGGCTCCTCCTCGCCGCTGTCGGTGGCGAGGAGGAACGCCCCGGCGCCGCCCGCGGCCAGCGCCACTCCGAGGAACACGTACTGGAGGACCTCGAGGGCGTTCGCCTCGCCGCAGACGTCGCGCGCGGTGTCGAACGCCGGCGAGTGGCCGTACTCGCCCTTGTCGACGGCGTCGCACACGTCGTCGTAGCCGTTCGGCTCCTCCGGGGCCGGCACGGCGCAGCGGAACGCCGCGAAGCTGGTCGGATCGTCCATCCTGATGGAATCGCACTGGTTGCGATCGATGTCGTTGCCGTTGTTGAGGGACGCGAGCCGGAGCCAGCTGTAGATCGTCGCTCCCGCGGCGAGGGCGCCCACGCCGACCAGGCCCCAGCCGGCCCAGTTGAAGCTCCCCCCCTCGTCGGGCGTCGTGCCGCCGCCACCGCCGCCGCCGCCGCCCTCGGTCAGCGTGACCTCGATCTCCGCCTCCGACCCGGGAGCGACGGTGACGCTTCCCCGGAAGCTCGAGTACCCCTCCGAGCGCACTTCGACCCGGCGGCGTCCGGCCGCGACCTCGGTCACGAAGCCGCCCTCGGCGTCGGCGGCGCCGACGCGCTCTCCATCGACGAAGATCTCGGCGCCGGGCACGTTGCCCACCACCCGAAGCGTGCCGCCTTCCTCGCCGCCCGAGAGCCGGGTGATGTAGCCGTCGACGCGCTCCCGCAGGAAGTCGATCTCGCTCCGGACGCGCGGGACGGTGTCGGTCAACGACCCTTCGATCTGCCCGCTCTCGGCGTTGAACATGTACAGCGTGATCGCATAGTCGTAGTTGTCGCCCGCGCTCGTCCGCCGCACCGTGCCGTAGATGACGCGCTGCATGCCGAGCGTCTCGGCGATCTGCTGCATGCAGGCTGCGTCCGGCTCGTCACAGCCGTGGGCGAGGGACATCTGCGCGAGCGAGACCTCGCGGTCGCTGACCCGCCATCCTCGAACCTGGGAGGCGGCGTGTCGCAGCGCCCCGGTCAGGCTGAGCGCGAAGTCGTCGTCCCCTTCGATCGAGCGGACGCCCAGCACCATGGCGTCCGTGTCCGCCGATGCCGTCACCGGAATCGACAGCAAAAACGCGGCGACCCCCAGGCCTGCAAAGACTCGCTTCATTCGGTCCCATCCTCGTCTGCCCGCCCGGTCGTGGGCGGGGCCCTGACCCGGAGCGGTCCGGGCGCGGCCACCACGATATCCCGTCGCCGGCTGGACGGGCAAGGACGGCGAATCTTCTGGCGATTCCATCCGTCTAGACCCAGGTGGCGAGCTTGAGGCACAGGGGTGTCGGTGCTACCGGTAGATCGGGTCTCGAGGCGATGGAGGATCGGGAAGGCAAGGTCTGTCCCGCCTGCGGCACGCGCTACGACGTCGCCGCCACGTTCTGCCAGCGGGACGGCTCGGCCCTGATCGGTGCGGCCGACGAGCCCGATCCGTACATCGGACGCACGCTGCTGGACCAGTTCGAGATCCAGGAGGTGGTGGGCGCCGGGGGCATGGGGACCGTCTACCGCGCCCGACAGCCGACGATCGGGCGGGACGTGGCCATCAAGATCCTGCACCCGGAGCTGGTCCAGAACCCGGACGCGGTGCGCCGCTTCCAGCGCGAGGCTCGGGTGTCGGCCTCCCTCGACCACCCGAACGTCGTCCGGGTCTTCCTCTTCGGTCAGCTCCCGGACGACAGCCTCTACCTCGTCATGGAGTACCTCCGCGGCCGGTCGCTCCTCGACGTGCTGCGGATGGACGGCGTACTCGACCCGGCCCGCGCCCTGCACGTGGTCACCCAGATCTGCGACGGTGTCGGAGAGGCGCATCGGCAGGGCGTCGTGCACCGCGACGTCAAGCCCGAGAACGTGCTGCTCGTGCCGCGCGGGCAGGACCCCGACTTCGTCAAGGTCCTCGACTTCGGGATCGCGCGGTTCCTCCGCGGTGAGCAGACGGTGGCGACACAGTCGGGGCTGATCTTCGGGACGGCCCGGTACATCTCGCCCGAGGGCGCCTCCGGCGAGCCCACCGACGCGCGCAGCGACGTCTACTCCATCGCCGTCCTGTGCTACCAGCTCCTGTGCGGGGAGACCCCGTTCGACGCGGCCTCGCCCGTCGGGCTCCTCATGAAGCACATCCACGACGCGCCGCCCGATCTGCGGCGCAAGCCCCTCGGGCGGCACGTGCCCGGCGAGGTGGCGGACGTGGTCATGCGCGCCCTCGGCAAGAACCCGGACACGCGGCCCGCCGACGCGAACGAGCTCGGCGCCGCCCTGCGCGCCGCGGCCTGCGCGGCGGACGTCGACGTGGCGTCGCCGCGGTACAGCGCCGCCCCGGCCTCGGTTCGTCCGGGACCGGTGGCGACGCCGTCGCCGAGCCCGGCGCCGGTCCGGCACGGAACGCCGACGCCGCGGACCGTGCCCATGGGGCCGGCCTCGCCGACGCTCGGGGCCGCGCCGAGCCCGTTCGGTGACCCGAGCGTCTCGGTGCAGGTGAAGGGCGTCCCGGGGGCGCGGCGTGGTCTCGGCGCCGCGGCCACGGTGCTCGTCGCCTTCGTGCTCGGCGCGGCGGCGGTCGTGGGCGGGGCCGTGCTGCTCGGCGACGCCGGCGGCTCGGGGGCGGTGGCGGTCGAGGAGCTCGAGAGCCGCGCGCGAGCGGCCTTGGCCCGCGGCGACATCGACACGCCGCCCGGGGACAACGTCGCGGACCTCACCGCCCGCATCCTCGAGCGCGACCCCGATCACGGCGGCGCGCTCGCGCTCCGCGCCGAGGCCGCCCGGCGGCTTCGCGAGGAGGCGGCGACCGCCCGCGCGCAGGGCTTCCTCGACGAGGCGCGCGCGCGCTACCGGCGGTCGCTCGCGCTCGTCCCCGACGAGCCCCGCGCGGTGGCGGCGCTCGCGGAGATCGAGGCGGCGAGCTCGGCGCCCGCGCGCACCGACGTGGCGGGCATCCGCGTCTCGCCCGAGGAGCCGGCGGCCGGCGAGCCTCTCACGCTCGTCGCGGTGCTCGGGGCGGACGAGGAGGTCGCCGCGGACGCGGAGGCCTACTTCCACGTCGAGCGCCGGGGCCGCCGGCTGACGCGGCCGATCGCCGCCGAGCTGGACGACGCAGGCCGATACGTCGGCACGTATCGGTTCCGGGGGCATGGCACCTTCGATCTCGTGTTCATGACGGGCGAGGAGGTGCGGCTGCGCCGGCCCCTCACCGTGGCCCCGGCCCGCTCGGCGCGCCGGCGGGACGATCCCCCCGCCACCACCCAGGGCGGCGCCCCGCGCCCCCGCGCCGAGCCGGCGGTGACGATGGAGTCGACGAGCGGCGACGGCATCGACTGGCGCCTGCCCGACGAACGGCGCGACCCGGCCCCCCCACCGACCTCCACCCCCGCGCCCGAGCCCGACCCCGACCCCGACCCCGACCCGGAGCCCGTCACCCCCGAACCCTGGACGAGCGGCTCCCTCCTCTAGCCACTTGCATTGGGGACAGGTCCCAATGCAAGTGGGGGTTGCATTGGGACCTGTCCCCGTTGCAACTGCGCGCCGATACGGCGCGCGGCTTCAGGTCCGCCGCGCTTGTGTGAGGACGGCGGCCGTCACCAGGGCGATGGCCACCAGCACCGGCACCAGCGAGGCGCCGAACATGAAGCTGAAGGTGGCGAGGATGGCGGGGATCTGCGGGATGCTCGCGGCGAGCATGAAGGCGCCGACGCGCGCGCGCTCGACCTGGTCCGGCGTCCGGCGCTCGGGGGGGAGCCTCTCGACGCTACGCGACGCGATGCGCTTCTGGAGCACGAGGCCGGCGACGCCGGCCAGCGCGCAGACCCCGCACAGGGCCCACGCGACCGGCGTCAAGACGGGCCGGAGCGCTTCACGCACGAGCTCGAAGGCGGCCGGCAAGAGCAGGTGACGGAGCAGCGTCTCGAAGCCGAGCGCCGCGGGCGCCGCGACGGCGGTCATCGCGACCAGCGTCCCCTTGCCGCGCGTCCGCGCCATCGCGCGATGGATAGCACCGTCCGGCGCGCCGGAGAACCTGTGGCATCCTTCGCCCCATGCGCGTGATCCCCGTCCCCTGCCTGAACGACAACTACGCCTACCTCGTCGTGGACGAGGAGGGGCGGCGCGGCGCGGTCGTCGATCCAGCGGAGGACGCTCCGGTGCGACAGGCCCTCGACGAGCACGGCCTCGCGCTCGCGGAGATCTGGCTCACGCACCACCACTGGGACCACGTCGGCGGCGTCGAGGCGCTGTGCGACGAGCTCTCGCCGGCCGAGGTCGTCGGCAGCGCCTACGACATGGAGCACGGCCGGATCCCACGGCAGACGCGCGGCGTTCGCGAAGGTGACCCGCTGCGCTTCGCCGGCCGCGACGTCGCGGTGCTCGAGATCCCGGGCCACACGCTCGGCGCCGTCGCATACCTGATCGACGGCGAGCTCTTCAGCGGCGACACGCTGTTCGTCGCCGGATGCGGCCGCGTCTTCGAGGGCACCATGCCGATGATGAAGGACTCGCTCGCCAAGCTGCGCGCCCTCCCCGACGACACCCGCGTCTGGTGCGGTCACGAGTACACGGTGCAGAACCTCGGGTACGCGCGGACCGTCGAGCCGGACAGCGCCGAGGTGGCCGCGGCGCTCGAGGAGGCGAAGCGCGCGCGCGCCGAGGGCCGCGCCACGGTGCCGGGCGCGATCGGCCGGGAGCGCCGCATCAACCCCTTCTTCCGCTTCGACGTGCCGGAGGTCGCGCGCGGCCGGGACCCCGTCGAGACCTTCACGTCCCTTCGGGAAGGGAAAGATCGCTTCTGACGGGGCGCCGCGTCATCAACGGCTCGGCCGAGACGAACCGGTCGTAGAGGAAGAGCAGGCCGAGCACGGCCGCGATGGCGACGAAGCCCGCGAAGCCGTTCAGGCCGGTCGACAGGTCGCTCCCGCCGCGCGTGGCGATCAGCGGCAGGCCGGCGACCGCGTTGAGCGTGCCGTGCAGGATGGCCGCGGACGCCACCGAGCCCGAGCGCTCGCGCACGTAGGTGAAGACGGGCGAGAAGAGCACCGTCCAGAGCACCATCAGGCCGACGCCGGCCGCCGGGTGATCCGGGTAGTTGTGGCCGAGCGCGATGACGGGCGCGTGCCACACCCCCCAGATCACGCCGATCACGAGCGACTTCTTCCAGAAGCCGAGCGCGATCTCGTGGTGGAGCAGGCCCCGCCAGCCGAGCTCCTCGCCGAGCGCGACGATCGCGTTGATGGTCACGCCCGCGACCATCGCCTGGAGCAGCATGCGCAGGAGCGGGTCCATGCCTCCACTCCCGCGCACCTCGCGCTCGAACTGCTCCATGTGCTCGGGCGGCACGCGCTCGCGCCAGAACTCGAGGAACGAGTCGACGCCGAGCGCCACGTCGACCCCGGGGAGCGCCGCGCTCACCGTGAGCGTCAGGCCCACGAGCGCCGGCGGGATCAACCACGCGACGAGCCACCAGCGGTTCGGCCGGAGGCTCAGCCCGAGGTCGCCCGCGACCGGCTCCTTCGCGAGCGGTCCCTTGACGATCAGGGCCGCGAAGGCCGGCGGCATCATGAAGAGCATCCCGACCGCCTGGGCCATGGGCCCATCCCACGCGTAGCCGAGCGCGATGAAGGTCGCGGCGATGCTCCAGCTCGCGACGAAGGTGATCGCGAGGAAGATCCCGATCTTGCGCCGCCGCGGCATCGCGCCGCGGCATACCCTAGTTTCGCCGGGAGCGCCACGCCACGAGCTCGGCCTCCTGCACCGCGGCGTACTGGCCCTGGATGCGGATGAGCTCGGCGTAGGTGCGAGGCATGTCCTTGGCGAGCGCGA
>JBDIVX010000073.1:0-34835 GCA_039794305.1 Candidatus Neutrinellum sp. | reverse complement strand
GTCGACGTCGGCGACCCGCCAGAAGGGGTTCGTGTCGGCAGAGCCGGCGGCGCCCCGCAACAGGACCGGCCCGAACGTCACGTCCGGGACCGTCCGCATCCCGCAGTAGATGTTGACGGTGACGTAGGCCTCGCCGAAGGACGCCCCGTCGTAGAGGTGGACGCCCACGCGGTAGGTCCCGGCGGCGGGGCGATCGACGTTGATGTTCTCGGGGCCGAACCCCTCCACGTCGTCGAGGTCGAGGTGGGGATTGTCCTCGGGGCCGGGGCTCCCCCACTCGGGCGCCGAGGAGATGCAGTTGGCGTAGTAGCAGTCGCTCGTCGCGTGGAACCAGGCGTCGGTGCCCGGGCGCAGCAGGTGCGTGTCCACGTCCGTGTCGTCGCAGCGCCCGCCCGGGGACGTGTCGCAGGAGCGGTCGGGCGGGTTCCAGAAGACCTCGACCCGCAGCCCCTCCTCGGGGACCGCGCGGATGAGCACGTCGCAGGTCCCGACCTCACCGTCGTCGTCGGTCACCGTGAGCCGCAGGACGTACTCGCCCGCGACGTCCGGCGTGAACCGGGTGACGGCCGCGTCCGCCGGGGAGGGCGGATCGGCCGACGACGCCGCCGGCCGCGCCGTGAGCTCCCACCGCCAGGCGACGACGCCCCCGTCGTCCACCCCGTCGCCCGTCAGCTCGACCGTCGTCAGAGGCGTGGTCACGACCTCGGGCGGACAGATCGCGTCCGGAGGCGTGGGCGTGGCGAGCACGATGACCTCGCAGCTCGACGAGAGCCCGTCGGTGTCGGTGGCCGTGAAGACGAGCACGTACATGCCCTGCCGGTCCGGCGTGAAGCGGGTCACCTCGGCGTCCCGCGGCGTCGGCTCGGCGGTGCTCCCGGGCGGCCGTTCGAGGACTTCCCACTGCACCGAGGCGATCCGGCCGTCGTCGCGCGCGGCGGCGCGGATCACCGTCTCCCGCCGGGTCGGAGCCACGATCTCCTCGCCCGGGCACTCGACGGTGGGCGGCGCGGTCACGAGGACCACCTGCCGGCAGGCCCCGGTCGCCCCGTCGGCGTCCGTCACGGTGAGCTCGAGCACGTAGCGTCCGGGGACGTCGCTCGTGAAGTCGGTCACCGGTGCGTTGGCGGGGACGAGCAGGGGCGTGCTCGAGGGCGGCGCCTCGGTGACGCGCCACAGGTACGACACGACGGCCTCGTCGTCGTATCCATCCCCCACCACGCGCAACGGCCGGCCCACCGGCACCCTGAGCTCCTCTTCCTCCGGACAGATGGCGACCGGCGGCCCGACCACCGAGTGCACCACGACGTCGCAGCTCGCGGCCCGGCCGTCCACGTCCCGGACCGTGAACCGCAGGTGGTAGTCGCCCTCGAGCTCCGGCGTGAGGACCGTGACGCGCCCGACCGTGGGCACCGGCGCCGCGACCGAGCCCGCGGGCGCGCTCAGAAGGGCCCAGCCCTCGCTCGCGATGCTCGCGGTGCTCCGCGCCTCGGCCTCGACCATGATCGGGCGGCGGGGAGACGTGTACCGATCGCGCCGCCCGCAGATCGCCTCGATCTCGGCTCCCCCGTCGATGGTCGGCACGTCCGCGCCCCCGTCGCGCGCCGGCCCGTAGTCGAGCGCAGACTTCGACCCGCAGCCCGCACCGAGCGCGAGCGAGAGCAGGCCGGCGAGTGCCATTGCGTGCCGGATCGGGGACATCGACGGCAACCGTTGCACGTGGCGTACCATCGGTTCAGCTCACCTCGACGACCGCGGCCGTGATGTTGTCGCGCCCGCCCCGCTCGTTGGCGAGCTCGATGAAGCGGCGGACGGCCACCGTCGCGCCGAGGTCGACGATCTGCGGGATCTCGTCGTCGTCGAGGTACCCATGCAGGCCATCGGAGCACAAGAGGAACGAGTCGCCCGGCTGCACCTCGAAGAAGCCCGTGTCCACCTGCACGTAGTCCCGGCTCCCGACGGCCCGCGTGATCACGTTCTTGTGCGGCGAGACGAGCGCCTCTTCCTCCGAGATGATCCCCTGCTTGAGCTGCCAGGCGACGAGGGTGTGGTCCTCGGTGAGCGGCGTCGCGCTCCCGTCGCGGACGAGGTAGATGCGGCTGTCTCCGACCTGGGCCGTGATCCCGTGCTTGCCCGCCAGCACCAGCGCGCTCAGCGTCGTGCCCATGCCCTGCTGTTCGGGCTCGTTCTGGGCGATCGCGAACACCATGTATGTCGCCGCCTGGACCGAGCTCTCGAGGAGCCGGACCGCCCGATACACCGCCGGCTCCGACAGGTCGCCGGCCGCGATCGCGTCGAGCGCGTCCCTGCCGCGCTTGACCATCCCGTGCACCGTGTCGACGGCCTCGTGGCTCGCGACCTCACCGGCCGCGTGCCCGCCCATTCCGTCGGCGACGACGTACAGACCGAGCCCGTCGTCCACGAAGAACGCATCCTCGTTGGCGATTCGCCGCCTGCCAACGTCCGTGAGCCCCGCGCTGTGCCTGCGCACCAATCGCCCCTCGACCCCGCCGGGATCCGAGTAAATTCGGGCACAAAGCTAGTCCGAATCCCCGGCTCTCGGCAAGTCCCATGCGCGCCGCGGGGAATGAACCCGGGGCGCCGGGTGTCGCAGGGGTTGAATCGATCCCGGTCGACGCCAATCTATACGGAGGGTGATGGGAACGGCGCGATCACGATGGAATCGGGTGGGGCTACCGATTGCCCTGTTCCTCACGGGGCTCGGCTGGGCCTCCTCGGGCTTGGCGCAGGACCTCACGGACGCGCGCCGGATCGAGGTGGCCCGCCGGCTGCAGGAGGCCACGGTCTCGATCTCGGTCGGCCGGGCCGGCGGCTCGGGTTTCGTCGTGGGCGACGAGAAGTGGATCGTCACCAACGCCCACGTCGTCGCCGGCCATCGCAACCGGCCCGTCCAGGTCCAGCTCGGCGACGGGAGCACGGTGCCCGGGCGAGTCATCGCGTACGATCCGCGCCACGACCTGGCGATCGTGCAGCCGATGGGCGAGGTCGACGTCCGGCCGCTCGCGCTCGGCGACTCCGACGCGGTGCAAGTGGGCCAGACGGTGCTCGCCTTCGGGAGCCCCTACGGGCTGGCCGGCACGCTCACCCAAGGCATCGTGAGCGCGAGGCGCGACCTGCCGGGCATCGGGGGCGGCGCGGTCCGCGGGCTCATCCAGACCGACGCCGAGATCAACCCCGGCAACTCGGGCGGCCCTCTGGTCAACGCGAGCGGCGAGGTGATCGGAGTCAACACCGCGATCCTCTCCCGGACGGGCGGAAGCCAGGGCATCGGCTTCGCCGTACCCGCGAGCTACGTCCGGCAGATGCTCGCCGACGTACGGAGGCAGCTCGCCGAGCGCCAGCGGGTCGCGCAGCGGGAGCCGGCCGAGGCCGCTCCGGATCGAGGGACCTCGGAGCCGGCCCAGACGCAGCGCGTGCGCACGCCGGTGTGGCTGGGCATCTACGGCGACGACTTCCGCGCGGGCGGGTTCACCGGCGTGCGCGTCCGCCAGGTCGTCCGCGGCGGGCCGGCCGCACGCGCGGGTCTGCTCGGCGCGGCCGATCCGGCCCCGGGCTTCGTTCGGCGGCTCGGCGTGCAGTGGACGGGCCACATCATCCTCGCCGTGGACGGGCACCCGGTGCGGAGCATGGCCGAGCTTCAGCGGCTTTTGTCGGGCCGCGCTCCGGGCGATCGCGCGACCCTCACGCTCACGGTCGGCCCGGGCGTGGTGAGCGGAGAGACGGTCGTGCAGCTCCAGGCGCCCCCCCAGCAACTGCGCCCGTAGCCGCGTCTGCAGCAGGCGGGCCGCGCTCGCGACGTCTGCAGACAATTGGATCTATGCTCCGGCCCCATGGAGCCGCGAGCCGCGATCGAGACCTCCGCCGCGCTCATCGCGGAGGCGGAGCGGATCCCGCCGGACGAGCCGCTGCGCCGCCGCGGGCCGGCGCTCCGGGCGGCGGACGAGGCCGCGCGGGCGCTCGGGGCCCTCTCCGACGACGAGCGGGGCGATCCGGACGTCGAGGGCGTGCTCCACCTCCGGCGCGCCAACGCGCTCCGGCTCGCGGGTCACGAGCACGACGCCGAGGCCCGCGCGAGCTTCGAGGCGGCCCTCGCGCTCGCGCCCGACCGGGCCGGCTTCTGGTACGACTACGCGCTGCTCCACAAGTGGCGCGGGCGCTGGCAGGAGGCGTTCGACGCGAACCTCCGCGCGCGCACCGCGGGCGGCGACACCAAGCCCGTCCTGTGGAATCTGGCCATCGCCGCCACCGCCCTCGGACGTGGCGGCGTCGCGGCCGAGTGCTGGCGCGCGCTCGGGATGCCCGCCCGAGTCAACGACGCCGGCATGCCCGTCGTCGAGGGCCTCGAGCCCGCGCAGGTGCGCGTGCCCTCGCGCGGCACGGGGGACGAGCACGGTGGGCCGGTGCCCGACCGCGGCGGGACCTTCGAGCTCGTATGGGTCGCCCCGCTCAGCCCGGTGCACGGCGTGGTAGAGAGCCCGACGTTCGGAGAGGCGCCCACCGACTACGGTGACGTGATCCTCTGGGACGGGGCGCCGGCGTCGGTCGCCGAGATCGACGGCAAGGTGGTGCCACGCTTCCCGCTGCTCGAGATCCTCCGCCGCGGCGACGAGCGCCGCATGCGCTTCGTGGGCCTGCAGCAGGCCTCCGCAGAGGTGGACCGGCTCGAGCAGGCCTTGCCCGCGGGCTGCCTCGTGTTCGTGCAGTCGGAGCGGGTGGAGCACGCCTGCGTTCGTTGCGCGAGCGGCGAAGTGCTGACCAGGCACGAGCACACCGCGCCCGAGGCGCACCGCATCGTCTACGGCAAGATCGTCGCGCCGGCGGACGTCCCCCTCGCCCGCGTGCGGGACGTGATCGCAGAGCAGATGCGCGCGCGGGGCACGTTCCAGCTCGCCGTCCCCGCGCTGTACGAGCTGCTCGGAGACGCGAAGCGCGCCGGCCAGGAGCGCGAGGCCTGGCGAGGCATCGAGCGAGTCGCGATCCGCAAGGGGCTCGCGTGAGGGAGCGGGAGCTCCTGCCCACCGAGCAGCACGCGCACGAGGGGCTGCCGCCCCTGTCTCCCGAGGTCCTGCACGCGCGCCGCGAGCGCGTGTTCCTCTTCTTCGCCGGACTGTTCCTCGGGACGCTCGCGATGCTCAACGTCCTCGGGATCAGCCGCTTCATCGACCCGTCCTTCACGGTGCCCGGCCTCGGCTGGGAGGTCCCGGTGCCGCTCGCGGTGGGGATCCTGCCGTATCCCGTCACGTTCCTGTGCACCGACTTCATCTCCGAGCTCTACGGCCGGCGGCGCGCGAACCAGGTCGTGCTCATGGGGCTCGTGCTCAACCTCTGGGTGGTCTTCGTCCTGTGGCTCGGCGGGGTCCTGCCCTCGGCCGGCGGCACGGACGACGTGTTCATGCGCGTCCGGGAGCTGACGTTCGGCGCGGTGACCGCCTCGATGGTCGCCTACCTCGTCGCCCAGCTCGTGGACGTTCAGTTGTTCCACTTCTGGAAGAGCCTCACCCGCGGCAAGCACCTGTGGCTGCGCAACAACGGCTCGACCCTGATCAGCCAGCTCGTGGACACGGTCGCGGTGATCCTGGTCACTCACGCGCTCGCGGGCCTGCCGGTGGACGCTTCGTCCCCGCTCCTGCCGCAGCTCCTCGTGTTCATCGCGGCCGGGTAGGTCTTCAAGCTCGTCGCCGCGCTGCTCGACACGCTGCCGTTCTACCTGGGCGTCGGCTTGCTCGTGCGCTACCTGCGGCTGCCGCCCGCGACCGACTGGCCCCACCCGCCGCCCGGAGCCGCGGTGGAGGCCGGGGTCGGCTGACGCAGCGGCGCGCGGGGGGTGGTTGGCGCGGTTGAGGAGGGCGGGGCCCGGTGCTACCGTCTCGCCTCGCGGGGAATTTGGGAGGTGGCGATGTCTCGCAGACCGCCGTTCGCAGTCTGGGCCGCGGCCGTCGCCGCGCTGCTCTGGTCGTCCGGAGCCGGCGCGACCGTCATGGTCGAGCTTCCGCTCGAGGACATGGTCCGTGACGCCGACGCCATCGTGCACGGAGTCGTCGTGCGCACCGGCACGCAGATGGTCATGCGTGAAGGGGCGATGGAGCCCCATACCCTGTCGACGCTCCGGGTGCGCCGGTGGCTCAAGGGGGAGGGCGGCGACCGGGTGACGCTCCGGGAGCTCGGCGGCGAGTGGCAAGGCGGCGGGATGCGGATCGACGGCACCCCCCGCTACGAGCCGGGCGAGGAGGTCATCGTCTTCCTCGAGCGGAGCCCCGAGGACCCGAGCCACTTCCGCACCTACGGCATGGTCCAGGGCAAGTTCATCGTGCTGCACGGCGTTCCGGGCGTCCCGTCGATGGTGCGCCGGGACCTCGACTCGATCGCCTTCGCACGCTGGGCCGGGGGGCAGATGACGGTCGAGGCCGCCCAGAGCGGCCCGGCCATGGAGCTCGAGGGCTTCCTCGATCTGATCGCGAGGTGGGCGCGATGAGCGGTCCGCGGATCGCCGCGCTCGCGGCCCTCGTGACGGTGCTCTCGGCAGGCCTGCCGGGCGCGCGTGCGTGGACTCCCATCGCGTCGAGTCGCCCGGTGTGGTGCAGCGCGGCGCCATATTCCATGAACAGCGCGGGCTCGGCGGACCTCGACGTGGCCACGAGCGAGATGCTCGTCCGCCAGGGGATGGACGACTGGACGCGGGTGAGCTGCACGAGCCTGAACACGACCTACAACGGGCGAACGTCGCGCACGCCCGGGTCATACGAGGGGACGAGCACCATCGGGTGGATCGAGTCCGGCTGGCGGCACGGCAGCGGCGCCATCGGCGTGACCGGCCCGAGCTGGTCCGGCTCGTGCATCCGGGAAGCGGACATGGAGCTCAACGGGTACAACTACACGTGGATCACCGGCTCGGGCTCCGGCGGCCGGGTCAACGCGTACTCGATCATCCTCCACGAGGGCGGCCACTACTACGGGCTCGGCCACTCGTCCGACCGCGGCGCGACGATGTACTACGCGTACAGCGGGGGCATCTCGAGCCTCGGCTCGGACGACGAGGCGGGCATCTGCGCGCTCTATCCGGGCGACGGTCCCACCGACTGCACCACCACCGGGTGCCCCGCCGGGGAGGAGTGCGTGGACGGGAGCTGCCGGACGATCACGGGAGACGGGACGGTCTGCTCGCCGTGCTCGATGTCCAGCCAGTGCGGCGGCTCGTCCGACTACTGCCTCGCCTACCCGGACGGCGGCGGCTACTGCGGCAAGAGCTGCGGCGGGGACGGGGACTGCGACGGGAGCGACCGGTGCGTCGGCACGTCGGGGGGCAACCAATGTGTCCGCATCGACTCCTCGGGGCGGCCCAACTGCTCGGCGGCGACGGTGCCCGATTGTCGAACCGACTCGGACTGCGCCGCCACCGAGCGCTGCAACACGTCGACCGGCGAGTGCGAAGCGCGGCCGACCGATCGCGCGGCGCTCGGCGAGCCCTGCACGACGGGCGACGACTGCAACTCGGGCGTGTGCCTGACCACGCCGACCGGGGGCGTCTGCACCCAGAGCTGCGACTGGCTGGACACGACGAGCTGCCCTGCCGGGTTCTACTGCGACGGCGACGCGACCGGGAGCTGCGGCGAGGGCGCGTGCCTCGCGGGCGCGGCCGGCGTCGGCGAGCTCGGGGATGCGTGCGCGGCCGACACGGACTGCGCGAGCCTGATGTGCAGCCTCGGCGTCTGCGCCGAGCCCTGCATCCCGGACGGCACGGCCGGCTGCCCCGACGGCTACCGCTGCCAGGTGGGCACGCTGCCGGGCTGCGGCGCCTGCAAGGTCGCGGCGGCCGTCGGCGAGCCCTGCGAGCTGAACGAGGACTGCGTCTCGCGCAGGTGTGCGCGGGACGGCGATCGGACGTTCTGCACGGAGCTGTGCACCGACGCGAGCACCTGCCCCGACTCCTCCTACACGTGCGAGTCCGCGGGCGACGTCAGCGTCTGCGTACCCCCGGCGGGAGGCGCGGGGGGTGGCGGAGGGACGCGCGGAGGATGCGGCTGCGTGGCGGCCGGCGCCGGTGACCAGCCCGGCCCGCTCGCGTGGCTCCTCCTGCTCCCCGCGCTCGTTCCGATCCTGCGCAGGGTGCGGCGACGCTGACCGGGGTCCCGGGCCCCGCACGGACCCGGGACCGCACGTGCCGTTCGGGGGTGACAACTCACCCCTGTGGGTCCATACCCCGGTGCACGTGGACGCCCCGGATGCAGCTCGGCGCGAGGGCCGGAGTCTCCTCGCCTACCTGCGGCCTCACCAGAGGGTGCTCCTGCTCGGGGTCGGCCTCCTGTTGGCCACCAACGCGCTCGACAAGGCGATCCCCTGGCTCCTCCAGCACGCGATCGACTCGCTGAAGGACGGCGCGCTCCACGCGGTCCGGGACTTCGCCCTCGTCACCATCGCGATCGCCGCCGTGATGTGGGCGATCCGGACGTTCTCGCGCATCGTCGTGTTCAACGTGGGGCGCGACGTCGAGTACGAGCTCCGCAACGAGCTCCTCGCGCGGCTGCACCTGCTCGGCCCTTCGTTCTTCCAGCGCATGGGGACCGGCGACATCATGAGCCGCGCGACCAACGACCTCGGGCAGGTGCGTCTGCTCGTGGGGTTCGGCGTGCTCCACGTGGTCAACTCGGTGTTCGCCTACGTGGGCGCGCTCGCGCTGATGCTCGCCATCTCCCCGAGGCTCACGCTCTTCGCGCTCATCCCCGTTCCCCTGTTCGTCCTCGCGACCCGGTACTTCAGCCGGGCGCTGTTCCGCCGGAGCCGGGCCTCGCAGGAGGCCCTGGCGACGCTCGCCGACCGCGCCCAGGAGACGCTCGCGGGCATCCGGCTCGTGCGGGCCTTCGCGGTCGAGGACCACGCCGAAGAGCGGTTCGACGACGCGAACCAGACCGCGCTGCGGCGGAACATGGACCTCGTCCTGTTGCGGGGTCTCATGTGGCCCGTGCTGATGGTGCTGAGCAGCGTCGGCACGCTGGTCGTGATCTGGATGGGCGGCTCGATGGTGATCTCGGGCGAGCTCACCATCGGCCAGTTCGCCGCGTTCAACGCCTACCTCGGACAGCTCGTGTGGCCGACCATGGCCTTCGGCTTCCTGCTGTCGGTCGTGCAGCGGGGCAGGGCGTCCTACGAGCGCGTCCGGCGGGTCCTCGACGCCGAGCCCGACGTGGTGGAGGCGGAGGGCGCGCGTCGCCCGGCGGGTGAGGGCGCGCTCGCCGTCCGCGACCTCAGCTACGCCTACGACGGCCGGGCGGCGCTCGAGGACGTGTCCCTCGACGTCCCGGCGGGCGGCTCGGTGGCCGTGGTCGGGCGCACGGGGTCCGGCAAGAGCACGCTCGCCGCGCTCCTCCCGCGCCTGCTCCCGACGCCCGAGGAGACGGTGTACCTCGACGGCGACGACGTCACCGATCTCGAGCTGCACGGCCTGCGCAGGGCGGTGGGCTACGCGCAGCAGGAGCCCTTCCTGTTCTCGACCACCATCGCGAGGAACATCGGCTTCGCGCTCGACGATCCCGAGGCGCCGGACGCCATGCGTCGCATTCGGGACGCCGCGCGGGAGGCCGCAGTGCTCGAGGAGATCGAGTCGCTCCCGGACGGATTCGACACGGTCGTGGGCGAGCGGGGCGTGCAGCTCTCGGGCGGCCAGAAGCAGCGCATCGCGCTCGCGCGGGCGCTCTTGAACGAGCCCTGCGTCCTGGTGCTCGACGATCCGCTCTCCGCGGTCGATGCTCGGACCGAGGCGCAGATCCTGAAGGCGCTCGACCGCGCCGGCGAGGGCCGCACGGTCGTCCTCGTCACCCATCGCGTGGCGGCGGCGTCACGCACGGACGCCATCGTGGTGCTCGAGCAGGGTCGCGTGGTCGAGCGCGGCACGCACGAGGAGCTGGTCGGGTCGGGCGGCATCTACGCGCAGCTCGCGGCGCGCCAGCGGCTCGAGCAGGAGCTCTGGACGCTATGAGGAGCGCCAAGAACGAGCAAGCGCCCGTCAAGGGAGCCCTGTCGGTCCGCACCTTCCACGAGGAGAAGGAGCTCGGGCGCGCCCACGACTGGCGGCTGCTCCAGCGGATGGCGCCCTTCGCCCGGCCGCACGCCAAGCTGCTGATCGCGGCGCTGCTCATGATGCCGCTCACCTCGCTGGCGAGCCTCCTGCAGCCGTACCTCCTCAAGCTCGCCATCGACGCCGCCCTCGTCGAGCGGAGCGCCGACGCGCTCCTGACCGTGGTGGGCCTCTTCGCGGCGACGCTGCTCGGGGAGTTCCTCGCCCGCTTCGGCCAGATCTACATGATGCAGCTCGCAGGGCAGCGCGCGATGGCCGACCTCCGGCGCACCGTGTTCCGGCACATCCAGAGGCTCCGCATCGGGTACTTCGACAACACGCCCGTCGGCCGCGTCGTGACGCGCGTGACGAACGACGTCGACAGCCTGAGCGAGTTCTTCGCCTCGGGCGCCGTGACGGCCGTGGCCGACGTCATCATGCTCGTCGGAATCGTCGGGTTCATGCTCTACCTCGACTGGGAGCTGAGCCTGGTCACGTTCGTGGCGCTGCCGCCGCTCGCGCTCCTGGTGAACCTCTTCCGGCGCTACGCGCGGCAGGCGTACCGCGACATCCGCTCGCGGGTCGCGCAGTTGAACGCCTACCTGGCCGAGCAGGTGCAGGGGGTCGCCGTCGTCCAGGCGTTCGGCCGGGAGGCACGCACCCAGGCCGAGTACCGGCAGCTCAACGCGGCCTACCGCGACGCGCACTACCGGTCGATCCGGTACGACGCGCTCCTCTACTCGGTCGTCGAGTCGGTCGCCACCGCCTCGGTCGCGATCATCCTCTGGTACGCGAGCACCGAGGTGGGACTGGTGGACGATCCGCTGGCCGCGGCGGGGTACGTGGGGACGGTCGTGGCGTTCTACGAGTACATCCAGCGCTTCTTCGTTCCCATCCGGGACCTGTCGACGAAGTACACCATCATCCAGTCCTCCCTCGCCTCCGCCGAGCGCATCTTCGGCTTGCTCGACACCGACGAGGCCGACGCGCCGCCGCGCGAAGTGGCTACGTCCCCCGACGTGCCGCCCGACGTCGCCGTCGCGTTCCGGGACGTCACCTTCGCCTATCGGAAGGACCACCCGGTCCTCCACGAGGTCGACTTCGACGTCCGGCGCGGCGAGACCGTGGCCATCGTGGGCGCCACCGGATCGGGCAAGACCACGCTGACCGCGCTCCTCCTCCGGCTCTACGACTTCGACCGGGGATGGGTGCTCCTCGACGGCACCGACGTGCGCCAACTGGACCGGACCGGTCTCCGGCGGCGCTTCGCGGTCGTCCCGCAGGATGTGTTCCTCTTCACCGGTACGGTGCTCGAGAACCTCACGCTGGGGGATCCCACGCCCGACGAGGAGCGGGCGCGGGCGGCCCTCGAGGGGGTCGGCGCGCTCGACCTGGTGATGCAGCGGCAGGGCGGCCTTCGGGCGCGCGTGGAGGAGCGCGGGAGCAACTTCAGCGCCGGAGAGCGGCAGCTCCTCGCCTTCGCACGGGCGCTGTACCGAGATCCCCGGGTCCTCATCCTGGACGAGGCCACGGCGAACGTGGACAGCGAGACGGAGGCACGGCTCCAGAGCGCGGTGCTGTCGCTCGTGCGCGGCCGGACCTCGCTGGTCATCGCCCACCGGCTCAGCACGATCCGGCACGCCGACCGGATCCTCGTGATGCACCACGGCCGCGTCGCCGAGCAGGGCACCCACGACGAGCTCCTGCGCGCCGGCGGCATCTACGCCCGCCTGTACCACCTGCAATTCGACGGCCCCGAGGCCCCGGCCGCCCCTAGCTGACCCTGGCCAGGGGTGCGCGAAACGCGTATCCTTCCGTCAGGCTGTAACCGTCCGATAGCATAACGCTTTCGAGGGAGAACCCTGCCTCCCGACCCCATGGCCGATCACGCTCCCGTCGTCTACGGCAAGTATCAGCTCCTCGACCTGCTCGCCCGCGGCGGGATGGCCGAGGTGTTCAAGGCGAAGTCGCACGGCGTCGAGGGGTTCGAGAAGATCCTCGTCATCAAGCGCATCCTCCCCGAGCTGAGCGAGAACCCGCAGTTCGTGGAGATGTTCATCAACGAGGCGAAGATCGCGGTCACGCTGTCGCACGCCAACATCGTGCAGGTGTTCGATCTCGGGCGCGCCGACGAGAGCTACTTCATCGCGATGGAGTACGTGGCGGGCTACGACCTCGCGACGGTGCTCAGGCGCAGCAAGAAGTACAAGAAGCCGTTGCCACAGGAGCTCGCGGTCTACATCGTGAGCGAGGTCGCCAAGGGCCTCGACTACGCGCACCGGCGGCGCGACAGCCGCATGCGGTCGCTCAACATCGTGCACCGCGACGTGTCGCCCCAGAACGTGCTCCTGAGCTACGAGGGCGAGGTCAAGCTCACCGACTTCGGCATCGCGAAGGCGCGCACGACAGTGGAGGGCGACACCGAGATCGGCGTGCTCAAGGGCAAGTACGCGTACATGTCGCCGGAGCAGGCGAACAGCCGGGAGGTCGATGCGCGCACCGATCTGTTCGCGCTCGGCACCGTGCTCTACGAGGCGCTCAGCGGGGAAAACCCGTTCGTGGCTCGGTCCACGTACGACACGCTCCAGAACGTGCGCTCCGGCGCGAGCAGACCGCTCATCGAGGTGGTCCCCGACGTGCCCAAGGAGCTGTCGGACATCGTGGCGCGGGCCATGGCCCCGAGCTCCGCCGAGCGGCACCCGAACGCGGGGCGCCTCTACGAGGATCTGATCCAGTTCCTGTACTCGAGCGGGCGCAGGGTCGGCGCCCACGACCTGTCGCGCTTCCTCGACGAGCTGCGAGAGGCGAGCGAGGCCGGCCGGCCCGAGGACGACGGGCGGCTCGAGGCCGCCTTCGACGCCGAGGGGGGGGCGGTGTCGTACGAGGGCGGGGGAGCGACCCCGGTGGAGGTCCCGTCGTCTCCCGCGACCGGCGCCCGCAGGGCGCTCGGCACCACGGGCTCCGGCGGCAAGCAGAAGACGGGGACCGGCGTCGCACGCCCGCGCGCCGAGCGGCGCGACGTGTCGGTGATGACGCTGCTGTCTCCGCCGAACGACTCGACGCCGGAGAGCATCGTGCACTCGCTCCTGCGGCGCTTCGGCGGGCTCGTGGCCGACCGGGAGAGCACGGCCGAGGGCAGGCGGCTCATCGTGCTCTTCGGCGCCGTCGATCCCGACGGGCGCGACACGGAGGCCGCCGTCCGGTGCGCGCTCCGGATCGCGCGAGCCGCCGCGAATGCGAGCGAGACGATGGGGGAGGCGGGGCCCCGCATCGCGGTCCACTCCGCCCGCGTCCTGGTGGACCTCGCGGGCGAGGTCGTCCGCGACGACCGGTACACGAAGCTGGTTGGCGCGGCCACGGAGCTCGCCGGCCAGGGGCGCGCCGGGCAGGTGCTCGCGACGAGCGCCGTCGAGAAGATCTGCAGGAGCCTGTTCCACTTCACGCCGGACGCGAACGGTGCGGGCAACGCCTTCCGCGTGACCGGGGAGCGCAGCGTCGCCGAGGCCTACGGCAAGTTCGTCGGGCGGCGCCACGAGCTCAGGCGCATCGGCGAGCTGCTCGCGGTCGCCAACAAGGGCCGCCGCAAGGTGGTGGCCGTCGTCGGAGACGCGGGGACGGGCAAGACGCGGCTCCTGGTCGAGACGGTGCGCCGCCTCCGGCTCGGGGGGCACGAGGTCGGGATGCACCTCGCCACCGTCAGCCGACAGAACCGGGACGTCCCGCTGTCGGCGTTCCAGGAGATGCTCCGGGTGGTCCTCGGCATCGACGAGCTCGATCCCGAGCCGCTCATCCGGGACAAGGTGCTGCGCCTGCGCGAGCTCGGGCTCACCACGCCCGAGATGCGCGCGGTCGAGGTCGCGCTCGGCCTGCCGATCGAGGAGGAGCAAGCGGGGCAGCCAGTCGGCCGCCCGCTCCGTGCGGCTCTCGCTCGGATCGCGACCCGCCTCGCCGAGGACCGGCTCACGGTCTTCGCGTTCGATGGCGTGGAGAGCATGGACGACGAGTCGCAGGCGCTCCTCGACGGCCTGTTGCGCGACGTGCGGGACAGCCGCATCGCGGTCGTGCTCGCCTACCGCCCGGGGTTCGTCCACCCCTGGACCGACGTGCCGGGCTACGAGGAGATCGGCCTCGGGCCCCTCGACGACGAGGACGTGGTGCGGCTCACGGGCGTCCGGCTCGGCGGCGACGAGGTCCCGATGGACCTGCTCCGGGACGTGACGGCCAAGAGCGGCGGGAACCCGCTCTACGTGGAGGAGTACCTCAAAGCCCTCGTGGACGCCGGTGCGGTGGAGGTGAGCGGCGGGCAGGTCGTCTACCGGCCCGAGGTGGCCGAGGTGGAGGTCCCGAAGACCCTTCGCGGGATCGTCGCCGCCCGCGTCGCGCGACTCGGCCCCACGCAGAGGCACATGCTGCAGATCGCAGCGGTGGTGGGCTCGCGGTTCGGCTCGGACGTGCTGGCCAAGGTGGCCGATGAGGACGCCTCCACGGTCGCCCGTGCCCTGTCGGTGCTCGAGCGGCGGGGCGTCGTCGTGCGTCAGGGGGCGAGCGAGTACGCCTTCGCCCACGATCTGGTGGGCGAGGTGCTGCGGAGCGGCCTCACGATCGACGCCCGCAAGGAGATGCACGGTGCCGTGGCGGCGGCGCTCGAGGAGCTGCACCCGCAGCGCATCGACGAGATGGCCGAGCGCCTCGCGGAGCACTGGAGACAGGCAGGAGATCGCGCGAAGGCCGTCGACTACCTGGTGCGGGCGGCCGACCGCCTCGAGTCCGAGCAATCGCTCGACGGGGCCATCACGAACCTGACCCGCGCGATCGACATGCTCTCGCAGATGCAGACGCCGGACCGCGACCGGGTGTTGAACCTGTACCGCCGCATCGGCGAGCTGTCCTTCCGGAGCCGGGATCTCGAGAACGGCGCCGAGCGCATGGCGCAGGCGCGCGAGCTCGCCGACGACCTCGGGCGCGACGAGTTCGTCGCGCGGTTCGCGATGATGCGCGGCCGTCTGCTCGGGAACGCCAACCGGTTCGAGGAAGGCCGACAGTGGCTCGAAGACGCGAGGGCGGTGGCCCGGCGGCTCGGAAACCGTGAGCTGCTCCGGGACGTCGCGCTGGCCACCGCGGAGGCGGCGACCAAGAACGGCGAGTATGCGGGCGCCATCGGCCTGCTCAAGGAGGCGCTGACCCTGTCACGCGACACGGGCGACCTCCAGGCACAGATCCGGTGCCTGATCCCGCTCTCGCTGGCCCACGCGGCCACCGGCGGCCACGACGTCGCGATGAAGACGCTCGAGGAGGCGCGCCGCCTCGCCGGGATGCACCCCGACCGGTACACGGACTGCGAGCTGCTCAAGACGGAGGGGCTCATCCGGTACTACGGCCGAGACTGGACCGGCACGGTCGACGCCTCCGCCCGCGCGCTCGAGCTCGCCAAGGAGTACGGCTTCACGTACGAAGCCACCGTCAACGCGCACAACCTCGGCGAGTCGTACCTGCGGGTCGGCGACTACAAGCGAGCGTTCGCGTCGCTTCGCTACGCCTACGAGCTGGCGAAGGAGAACGGTTACACGAAGCAGGAGTACAACAACCTGCGCGTCCTCGGGTTCATCGACGCCGTCCGGTTCAAGAGCGCCGAGGGGCGGCGCCGTATCATGGAGGCGGTCGACTACGCGCGGAAGAACAACTACATCTGGGACATGGTCCAGTCGATGTACATGCTCGCGCTCGCCGATCACGTGCTCGGCGACCACGACGAGGCGCGCAAGAGCCTCCGCGAGGTCCTCCGGATGACCGCGGAGCACGGCGATGCGCGCTACCACGAGGACGCGCAGCAGGCGCTCCGCGCGCTCGACGCCGGCGAGCCGATCCCCCTCCCGCAGTGACTCGCGCCTACTCGCCTTCGGGGGCGGCGGGCGCTTCGGGGGCGGCGGGCTGCGCAGCCTCGGCCGGCTCGGCCGCGGGCTGCGCGGGCGCCGGACGCGCGGCGGGCTGGGCCGCCGGCTGCTCGGGCTCGGCCGGCTCCTCGGCGGCCGGCTCCTCGGCGGCCGGCTCCTCCTCGGCGGGGGCCTCCTGCTCCTCGGCCGGCGCGGCCTCCTCGGCGGGAGCCGCTTCCTCGCCGCCTTCGCTCATGCCGGCGGGCTCCGGCTCCTCTGCGCCTCCCTCGGTGGCCGCGGCGCGGGTCGCCTCCTCGCGGGCGGCGGCCTCCTCGGCGGCCCGGTCGAGCGACTGCTCCCCGCTCGTCGAGAGGTACGCCAGCGTCGCCGACAGGATCATGAACAGGGCGGCGCAGATGGCGGTGAGCCGGGTCAGGAAGTTGCCGGCGCCGGCGCCTCCGAACACGGTCGTGCTGCCGGCGGCTCCACCGCCGAGCGCGCCCATCCCGCCTCCCTTGCCCGACTGGAGCAGGACCACGAGGATCAGGAAGGCGCAGACGATGACGTAGATGATCGCGAGAAACGTGAACATGGGCCGGCCTCGGAAAACGGCGGCGTACCTTACCCTGCTGCCGCGACGATTGCCACGAAGGAGTCGGCCTTGAGCGAGGCCCCGCCGACGAGGGCCCCGTCGATGTCCGGCTGGGCCATGAGATCGTGCGCATTTTCGGGCTTCACGCTGCCGCCGTAGAGGATGCGCGCCCCATTGGCCACGGCGGCCCCGAAGCGCTCGGCGACGCGGCCCCGGATGGCCGCGTGGACCTCCTGGGCGTCGCCCGGGCTGGCCGTCCGTCCGGTGCCGATGGCCCAGACGGGCTCGTAGGCGATCACGAGCTTGGCCGCGTCGGCGTCGGACAACCCCTCGAGGCCGGCGTCGAGCTGCCCCAGCACCACGTCCGTGGTCCGGTTCGCTTCGCGCTCCTCGAGCGTCTCGCCGACGCACACGATCGGTACGAGCCCGTGCGACAGGAGGGCGCGAACCTTCCTGCTCACCCCGACATCGGTCTCGCCGAAATACTGGCGGCGCTCCGAGTGGCCGACGATGCACATCGAGCATCCCACGTCGCGGAGCAGCGGCGCGCTGACCTCGCCCGTGAACGCTCCCTGATCCTCCCAGTGCACGTTCTGGCCGGCGAGGCGGATGTTGCTCGCCTCGAGCGCGTCGCTCACGGCCCGGAGCGCCGTGAACACCGGCGCCACGGCCACCTCGGTGTCACGCGCTCCGGCGAGCATGCCCACGAGCTCGCGCGTGAACGCGACCGACTCGGCCACCGTCTTGTGGAGCTTCCAGTTGCCCGCGACGAGCTTGCGACGCGGCGCGCTCACTTCAGCGCCTCCACGCCCGGCAGCTTGCGACCCTCCATGTACTCGAGCGAGGCGCCGCCGCCCGTCGAGACGTGGTCGAACGAACCGGCCAGATCCGCCTGCTGCACCGCGGCCACGCTGTCGCCGCCGCCGACCACCGTGAAGCCCGGCGCGCTCGCGATGGCACGAGCGACGCCGAAGGTGCCCTCGGCGAACGGAGCGTTCTCGAAGAGGCCCATCGGACCGTTCCAGAAGACCGCCTCCGCGGTGGCGAGCCGATCCCGGAAGGCCGCGACGGTCTTGGGGCCGATATCGAGCGCCATGTCCGTCTCGCCGATGGACCCCACGTCGACCGGCCGCCCCTCCTCGGCCTCGACCGAGGGCGCGACCACGACGTCCTCGGGGAGGACGACGTCGACGCTCCGCTCCTCGGCCTTCTGGAGGATGCTGCGCGCGAGGGCCAGCTTGTCCTCCTCGATCCGGCTCTTACCCACCGAGACGCCTCGCGCCGCGAGGAACGTGTTGGCCATCGCGCCGCCGACGAGGAGCGCGTCCACCTTCGTGAGCAACGCCTCGAGGACGGCGATCTTGTCGCTCACCTTCGCGCCGCCGAGCACCGCCACGTACGGGTGGGGCGGGCTGTCGCGGAGGCGGCTCAACGTGTCGAGCTCCTTCAGCATCAAGAGCCCCGCGGCGCGCTCGCGGACGAGCCGGGGGAGCGCCTGGACCGATGCGTGCGCGCGGTGCGCCGCTCCGAACGCGTCGTTCACGTAGACGTCGCAGAGCTTGGCGAGCTCGCGGGCGAAGCCCTCGTCGTTGGCCTCCTCTCCGGCGTGGAAGCGGAGGTTCTCGAGGAGCGCGACCTGGCCGTCGCGCAGGTCGTTCACGACCTTGCGCGCGCCGTCCCCGATGCAGTCGTCCGCGAGGGTGACCTCGCCGGACGGGAGCAGCTCTGCCAGCCGGCGCGCCGCAGGCTCGAGCGACAGCTCGGGCTTGCGCTCGCCCTTCGGCCGGCCGAGGTGCGAAGCGAGCACCACGTGCCCCCCGCGCTCGACGGCGAGCGCGATGGTCGGCAGCGCGGCGCGGATGCGCGTGTCGTCGCTCACCTCTCCGCCGGAGAGGGGCACGTTGAAGTCGACGCGGAGGAAGACGCGTCGGCCCGCGAGGTCCAGGTCCTCGATGGAGCGGATGCCGGTCGGGCTCATGGCCGGAGCCTCACTTCCTGGTCGCGACGATGCGGGCCAGGTCGATCATGCGGTGCGAGAAGCCCCACTCGTTGTCGTACCAGCTCTGCACCTCGACCAGGTCGTCGCCGATGACGGCCGTCTGGGCGCTGTCGAGGATCGACGAGTGGGGGTTGCCGATGAAGTCGCTCGACACGAGGGGCGTGTCCTCGACGGCGAGGACGCCCCGCAGCGGGCCGGCGGCGGCCTTGCGCATCGCGTCGTTCACGGCCTCCGCGGTCGTCTTCTTCGACACGTGCACGGTCAGGCAGGTGATGGAAACGTCGGCGGTGGGCACGCGGATCGCGGTGCCGTCGAGGCGCCCCTTGAGCTCCGGCATGACCAGGCCGATCGCCTTCGCGGCGCCGGTGCTCGTGGGGATCATGCTCACGGCCGCCGCTCGGGACCGGCGCAGGTCCTTGTGGGGCAGGTCGAGCAGGCGCTGGTCGTTCGTGTAGGAGTGCACGGTGACCATGTGCCCCTTCACGATCCCGAGGCTCTCGTGGAGGACCTTGACGATCGGCGCCAGACAGTTGGTCGTGCACGACGCGTTGCTGACGATCCGGTGCTCGTCCGGACGGTACTGGTCGGTGTTGATGCCGACGCAGAAGGTGCCGTCGATGTCCTTGCCACCCGGAGCGCTGATGATGACGCGGTCTGCCCCGGCCGCGAGGTGCTTGGCCGCACCCTCACGGTCGCGGAAGACGCCCGTGCACTCCATCACGACGTCGACGCCGAGGTCCTTCCAGGGCAGCTCGCTCGGGTCCCTCTCGGCCAGCACCCGGACGCGGTTTCCCGCGATCGCCAGGTGCTCGCCGTCGATCGAGACGTCTCCCGGAAACGTCCGGTGGACCGAGTCGTACTTGAGCAGGTGGGCGAGAACGTCCGGGCTCGTGAGGTCGTTGATCGCGACCAGCTCGAGGTCGTGCTCTCCCGAGCCGAAGAGGATGCGCGCCACGCAGCGCCCGATGCGTCCGAACCCGTTGATTGCGACCTTGGTGCCCATCGATGAAGCCCTCCTGAGCGGACGCGAAACCTAGTTGCCGGCCCCGTGTAGGTCAAGGTGAGCGCGCACCATCACGAACGAAAACGGCCGCCCGAAGGCGGCCGACAGAGCGTGCGACAGAAGAGCAACGGGTCGGTTCAGGACATGTCCGGGTCGGACTCGCAGCTCTCGCGGATCTCGGAGGTGACGAGGTCGAGCAGCTCGTTGGTGAAGCCCACGATGTCCGACCGGCTGTACCCGCTCGACTTCAGCTCGCGGTAGACGCTCTTGGCGAGGATCTTGAGCGCGCGCTGGTGCCCTGCTGCATTTCGTGACGTCGTGGTCATTTCGCTCATCGACATGTCTCCTGCGCCTCCTCGGCAGGCACCCCTCGTGCCAATTGGGGACCGCCTCGGGCGCTTCTCTCAAATCCGCGGCCGTTCCGCGAGTTTCTGGCACAACCGACTCCCTGGCCGGAAATTCAGGTGCCTCGAAGTGCGAACCTCTTTACGCGATGTACGGCCGAGTAGGTGCGTAGCCACCTACGCACTGTCACCCGACAAACGCGCCCCGCGCCGCCGTATTCCTCCGGATCGCCGATCAAGTTCGGTCCGGATGGACGTCCTTCGGCGCCTCGCCGGGCTCGTCGGTGACGGGCGCCTCGCCCGGGGGCGGCTCCGGAATCTCGAGCGCGTCCTCGCGCGGGACGATCGCCGACTCCACGTACGTCCGCATGTTGCGGAGCGCCTTGTCGAAGTTGAACTCGGCGTCGTGCGCGCGGGCGAGGAAGTAGTAGAGCTCCGGGTGCCGCCGAACGTACTCCTCGTCGGATCGCACGAGGTCCTCGAACTGGTCGATCGCGGCGCGGTAGCGCGAGGGGCTGCCCTCGGCCGCCTTGTAGAGCAGGTAGGCGTAGAGGAAGCGCATGCCGGGGCCGCTGTGAAGCCGCAGCGGCGCCGGGATCTCCTCCATCGCCGTGAGCGCCGTGTTCCACGTGCCCAGGTCCACCGACTGGCGCACCGCCTCGAACCCCTCCGACAGCCTGCGCGCCGTGCGCGCGTCCATCTGCGGCCCGGGCACCGGCGGCTCGATGGCGACGCGAGGCTCGTGCTCGCCGCTGAGGAGCAGGGTCAGCACCTCGGTGGCGATCTGCGCCTCTCGCACGCGGCCCTCCTCGAAGGCGCGGCGGATGAACTCGGCCGCCTCGCCCTTGCGCCCGTGCGCGACCAGGGCCATGGCCAGCTCCGCGTAGTTGCGCGCGGCGTCGTCGCCGTCGCCGAAGCCGCGCAGGCGCTCCATCAGCTTCGCGTAGGGCCAGTCGGGCGAGTAGATGTTGGCGAGGTAGCCCTCGTAGCGCTGGAAGCCGATCAGGTCCCGCGGCGCCCGGAACTCGATGAGGGCGTTGTCGTCCGTGTTGAGCGGCGCCCGCTCGCGCCGGCACGACGGCAACTCGCACTCGCCCCCGTTCGAGGATTCCGGCACCGCCTCCCACTCGCCGCCTCGCAACCGGTGCTCGATCTGCGTGTACTGCAGGACCTCGTCCCGATCGGCCAGGATGGTGCGCGCCATCACGTCGAAGGGTGAGTGCACGTAGGCGCGCTCGAGCTCGTCCCTCACGCCCGGCAGGGCGAACGGACGGCGGATCCGCTCGAGGTCGAGCGGCAGCGGCGAGTCCGAGCCCAGCATGACCGTGTCGCTCGAGAGGTCCTCCGCGGTGAACACGACCACGTGGCGGAACTGCGACGCGAAGGTGCGGTAGATGGTCTTGATGTTCTCCGGGCTGAGCTCGTAGAGCTGGACCCACTGGCAGTAGATGCCGCCTTCCTTCAGCGACTCCTTGGTGATGCGGAAGTGGTCCGTCGTGAAGAGGTCGCTCACGCCCGTGATCCACGGGTTCGACGGCTCGCTCATGATGATGTCGTACTTCTTGTCGGTCGACGCGAGGTAGTTGCGGCCGTCGTCGTTGATGATGGTCAGCCGGTCCATCTGCACGTAGGGCCACTCGTCGAGCGAATAGTCGAGGTGGTTCACGTCGCTGAAGAACTGGCTGGCCTCGGGGATGCTCCGCTCGAGCTCCACCACGTCCACCGAGCGCACCGGGAACTGAAGGGTCGTCCCGACCGTCACCCCGGAGCCGAACCCCACGATCGCCACATCCAGGTCCTCGGGGCCGTTCGGGTGCATGAGCAGCGGGAAGCCGGCCACCATGATCTGCGTCGGCATGTCGTCGCCGTTCGAGGCGTCGACCTTGCCGTTGTTCTTGAGCGCGTAGTGACGTCCCCAGCGCTCGACGGACACGGTCGTCGTGAGCCCGTCGCGGTAGTAGACGAGGTCGGGCTCGCCCCAGGTCTCCGGGTCGAGCACGTCGGCCGCGAGCGAGAGCCGGAACACGCCGAGGGTCATGTGCGAGGGGTTCCACCGCAGGTACTCCCCCGGCCTGGCGGTCCGCATGTGCAGCACCAGGAGGGCGATGAGGGCGGGGATGAGCGGCGCCAGGATGTACACGGTCACCGCGTGCCAGAGCGGCGCCTCGCGGCCTCGCTTCGGGTCCGCCTCGCGGTACGGGCCCTCCGACGGCTTTTTCGCCGCCCCGTCCGGCTCGGCGGCGCTCGCGATCAGCATGACGAGCGCCAGGACCAGGTTCAGGAAGATGCCGACGTGGAGCGTCCACTCCATGCCGATCAGCGGGAAGAGCACGAACCCGGGCAGCCACGCGCCGATGATGGAGCCGACCGTGTTGCCCGTGTACACGACGCCGACGTCGCGCCCGATGCGCGCGCCCCCGGCGGTCCAGACGCGGATCGTCAGCGGGAACATCGCCCCCATGCCCACGGCGGCCGGCAGCGTGCACAGGCCGGCGGTGAAGGAGACGAGGAACTGAACGGTGCCGACCTGCTGGGGCAGGTCCGTCAGGTGCGTCACGAGCTGCGCGAATGCGTAGGGGATCTCGTCGAGGAACCAGTAGTTGGCGAAGGTCGCGCCGGCGATGAGGAGCTGCACGACGGCGACCATCAGCACGGGGTAGCGCCGCAGCGTCACCATCGCAGCGAGGTAGAGCGACAGCACGCCGACGACCGCGGCGACGATCTTCGGCACCCACCCGTCGAAGGTGAAGGCGTAGATGATCCCGGCGAGGACCGGCACGACGAGCATGGCGAGCACGGGGCCGCTCTCTCCCTGGGAGAGCGCCGCGGCGCCGATCGCGCGGGCGCGGGCCGTGACGGCGCCCCAGACGACGACGACCGGCACCGAGCACACGCCGACCATCAAGAGGAAGGTCAGGACGTCGTGCTCGACCCACCAGATCGCGTTCGCGAGCAGGTTGAAGAACAGGCACGCGACGAGCGTGATCGTCAGCCGGGTCTTGCCGCGCCCGATGAGGGCCGAGTAGGCGGCGCTGCCGCCCGCGATCCCGATGAGGAACGTCGCGAGGATGAGCGTGAAGGAGTAGATGGACGACCCGATCGCGCCCGCGATGAGCGCGCGCGTCCAGACGACCTCGTAGCAGAGCGCCGCCGCGCCCGAGGCCCCGAACACGACGAATGCGGCGATCTTCGCGATCCGCGGGATGGGCATCGCGGGCTCGTTCGGATCGAAGGCCGGAGCCACCGCCGGCTCGTCGAGGAGCGCCTCGGCCGGGGCGCCCTTCTTCCGGTGCCTCTTCCGCTTCGGAGGCTCGGGCTCCACCGAGTCGTCGGGCTCGGGCGCTCGGGCCGGTTCGGGCTCGGCCTCGGCGGCCGGCTGCTCCGAGGCCCTGCGCGGGAGAAAGCCGAGCCTCTGGCCGGGCTCCCACGTCCCCTCGAGGAGCTGGCGCCGCATGGCGAAGATGAACGCCGCCAAGAAGAAGTTCATCGAGAGCGCGACGAAGTTCGTGTAGGCGAGGCCGATGCTCGGCAGCAGCACGAACCCGCTCAAGAGGACGCCACCGACCGCGCCGAACGTGTTGATCGCGTAGAGCGCCCCGACCTTCGACGCGACCACACCCGCCTTCTGCTCGGCCTGCACGAAGTGGCGCGAGAGCAAGGGCAGGGTGGTGCCCATGAGGGTGGTCGGCACCAGGAGGATGGGGAGCACGCACCCGAAGCGGGCCAGCATGAACCCGAGGCTCTCGGCGCCGAGAGACGTCCGGAGGGTGCTGTTCACCGAGGCGAGCCAGCCCTCGGAGTCGACCAGGAGCGGGACCAACAGGGCCCAGAGCCCGACGCCGAGCTCGGCGATGGCGTACGTGATGATGGGGTGCTTGATGCGGTCCGCGTACCGGCCGCCGATCCAGGCGCCGAGCCCGAGCCCGGCCATGAAGATCGTGACCACGGAGCTCACGGCGACGCTCGTCGCGCCGAACACGTGGTGGAGCATCCGCGACCAGATGTTCTGGAAGATCAGGCTGGAGGCGCCGCTCAGGAAGAAGGCGACGTAGGCGGCCGAGCGAAATCGCAAGGTGGACACTCCCGATCCGAAAACCGGCGGAGTATAGGCGGGGGCTACCCAGAGGACCACCGGCTGCTACGCTCGAATCGGTGGCCCGGCTCGCCCTCGGAATCGCGCTCTCTACGTGGCTCACCGCCACGGCGGTGCCGGCCCTTGGGCAGGGCTCGGGGCGGGACGCGCGCTCGGCGCGCCTGCGCGCGATGGGGCAGGCCTTCCTCGCGGCGGGCGATCCGGGCAGCGCGAGCGGATACTTCCGCGACGCGATCCGGGTGAACCCGGACGACGGCGAGGCCTACGCGGCGCTCGGGCGCATCTACCTCGACCGGGGAGCGATCCCGGACGCCCTCGAGGCGTTCTCGGCGGGCCTGCGCCGGCGGCCGGATCATGCCCCCCTGTGGCGCGGGCTGGCGACGGCGCTCGAGCGGCGGGGGGCGCTCTCCGAGGCGGCCGAGGCGCTCCGGGCGTGGGCGGACCGCGCGCCGTCGGACCCGGCGGCGCACCTCGCGCGCGCCGACCTGGCGCGCCGCCGGGGGGCCTGGTCCGAGGCGCTCTCGGCGTACCGCCGCGTCGTGGACCTCGCGGCGGCAGGCGTGGACGTCGAGGACGTCGCCCTCGAGGACGCGCGAAGGTACGTGCGCGCCCTCGCGGTGCTGACCCGCGGAGTGGACCCCGTCCGCAGCGCGAGCTGCGAAGACGGATCCCCCGTCCGCCACGCCCTCGCCTGCGAGCCCCCCTAACGTTTTCGCCAGCGGCGGGCGCGCACCATCGAGCCGAGGAGGCAGAGCAGGAAGAAGCCGCCGACCCCGGTGGCGACGTAGGTCGGGACGAGCTCGCCGCGCGTGTGGAACAGGACGGCGAGGACGCCGCCGGTCAGCGCGAAGAGCGTGTAGATGAGCTGGTGCCCGAGCGCGTACATCAGGTTGGCGCTCTCGTGCATGCCGCGGAAACGCATCTCGAGCTCGCCACGCATGCTCTTGCCGAGGTACTTGCGAAAGTCGTCCGGGACCGCCAGGGCGCTCATGGCGGTGTCCTTGACCGCGTTCATCATCATGGTGGCGAAGTCGCGGTCCTCGCCGAGCACGAACTCCTCGAGGTAGGGACGGATGACACCCATCGGGTTCATCTCGGGATCGAGGTGCGTGCACACCCCGCTCATGAGGAGCACCGTGCGCTCGAGCAGGACCCAGTCCTTCGGCACCTGGAACGCGCTCGTGAGCTCGCGGATGCTGATGTCCTGGCGGCGGAGGTCGAGGATGTTCTCGAGCCCCTTCTGGGGATCGATCTTGATGTCCTTGAGGTTCAGGCTCTCGAGCTGGACCTCGTCCTGGAACCGGCGGTGGAAGTACTCGACGATGCGCTCGCTCGCCGCCTCCGCCTCGTGTCCCCTGGCGATGAACCCCATGGTGCGCAGGGCCCGGAAGATCCCGGCGGTGTCGCGCTTGATCACGGCCTCGAGCATGTCGGGGATGCCCTGCCGCATCACCGGGCTCAGCTCGGCGACGGCGCCGAAGTCGAGCAGCACGATGGTCCCGTCGCTCTCTACGAGGATGTTCCCGGGGTGAGGATCGGCGTGATACAGGCCGTCGACGAAGATCATCCGGCAGTAGGCGCGCACGAGCCGCCGGGCGAGCTCGGTGCGATCGACGCCCCAGGCGTCGAGCCGCTCGAGGTCGCTGACCTTCGTTCCGGGATGGAAGGTCGTCGTGAGCACCCGAGCCGTGCAGTAGTCCGAGTGCAGATGCGGAACGGTCACGCCCTGGTCCGACGGCAGGTTCGCGCGGATGCGATCCATGAAGGCGGCCTCGCGCACGAAGTCGAGCTCGGCCTCGATCATCTCCCGGACCTGGCGGTAGATGACGTCCATGCCGCGGACGGGCACGAACCAGTTGACGATGACCATGATCCGCCAGATCGTCTTGAGGTCCATCCGGACGATCTCGTCGATGTCCGCGTGCTGGACCTTGACCGCGACCTCGGCGCCGCCCTCGAGCGTCGCGCGGTGGACCTGACCGAGCGAGGCGCTCGCCAGCGGGACGTCGTCGAACGAGGCGAACAAGCGCTCGGGCGGCGCGCCCAGCTCCACCTCGATGCGCGCGCGGATCTCGTCGATGGGCCGGGGAGGGACCTGGTCCTGCAGCGACTCGAGGGGCTTGCGGAACTCCTCGGGCAGGAAGTTGGTCATGATGCTGATGAGCTGCCCGACCTTGATGAACAGGCCCTGGAGCTGGACGATGGTCCTCTCGATGCGCCGAGCGTTGCGCATGTGCGTCTCGGACAGGTGGGCCTCGTAGTAGCTCCGACCGAGGATCCGGCTCCACAGGGCGAGCCGGAGGTAGCTGGCGATGACCACGAAGGTCGTCCAGTAGGCCTTGACGAACCGGAGCCGGCGCGCGCCGGGGGCCCGGAACGAGACGCCCTCGAGCGATCGGCGCACCTCGCCCTCGACGGGGACCTGTCGCTCGACGGCCTCGGACATGCCGAGAGCATAACCCGGCAGCGGCGCTACTGCTGGCTTTGCAGGGTCGTGCGGACGGCGCCGGTCGCCTTGTCCACCAGCTTGCTGGCGAGCTCGAGCTCCTGGGTGTAGCGGTACACGCCCGCCTGGACCGCGATGAGCTCCTCCTGGCTGAAGACGCGGCCGTTCCTGGCGGCGCGGATGACCGAGTCGATCGCCCGCTGTCCCCGGGTGATGCTTCGGGCGGCCTCGCGCAGGGCTCCCTTGGCGGCCGATTCGCCGGCGCGCTCGCCCGCGTCGGCCTCGGCGGCCTCGCGCAGGGCGGCGGCGAACCCGGCTCCTCCGCGCGTCCGGGCGGCGGGCTCGATGTCGGCGGTGCCGGCGGGCGCGGGCCCGCCGGTCGGACGGATGGTGTGGCTCATTCGACCTCCTCGATGCCCCCTTATCGCCGGCCGCCGGCACGAGTTGCGCGGCCCGGGAGCCTCGATCAGGCGGCGTCGCTCTCGAGGGCCTCGCGGAGCAGGCCGAGGGCCTTGGTGTGCAGCCGGCTCGCCCAGGACTTCGAGATCCCGAGCTCCCGCGCTACCTCCTCGAACTGGCGCCCCTCGAAGTAGAAGCCCTCGACGAGCGCCCGCTCGCGATCGGGCAGGACATCGAGCGCGGCGCGCACCCGATCGGCCTCCGAGGCTTCCATCAGCTCCTCCTCGGGGGTCGCAGGCCGCGCCTCGTCACCCTGGCCGACCGAGGCGAGCACGAAGCTCGCGGTGAGCTTGCCGAGCATGTCGTCCACGGCCTGCACGGCGTCGTCCTTGGTGACGCGGGATCCCGCAGGCGCCTGGGCGCGCGCGGCGCCAGCGTCCTCGAGGACCACGTCTCCCGCCTCGGCCGCGCGGCGGATCGCGTGCATCCGGCGCGGCAGGTAGGCCATGTCGCGGACGCCGTCGAGGATGGCGCCACGGATACGGTAGTAGGCGAACGTGTTGAGCTGCACGCCGCGCGACGGATCGAACCGCGCGCGTGCCTCCACGAGACCGCCGAGCCCGAACGCGATGAGCTCCTCCAGATCGCAAGTGAGGTCGAGCTGCGCGCGGATTCTGTGCGCGATGCTGCGCACGAAGGGGCGCAGCTCCTCGATGTATGCGTCGTCGTCCGGCATTCCCCCAGGCACCCGAGCGGGGCGATTACACACCGCGAGGACGCTGCCCACAACCCCCGAGCAGTCGTGGTATAGAGGGCACCGTGGGCGATCGACCCGAGGGTGAGCCGATCCCGATCCGCGAGGGGCGCACGCCCTTCGGCGCCCTCGTCGCGGCGGCGTGCTCGGACGCGGGGGCGGCCGAGGGGCTCGCGGCGGCCTACGCCGCGCTCGACGTGGACGGCCGTAGGCGCCTGGTGGCCGCGGTCGCCGACGACGCCCGCCGCGAAGGCGTGTCCGCCTCGGTCGCGCTCGCGGCGCTCCTGCCGGCCGAGGTGGACCCGGCCATCGCCGCGAGCATCTTCGAGGCGATGCACGCCGCGGGCGGAGAGGGCCTCCGGTCCGACGAGGACGCGCGGGCGCGCCTTCGCGGTGACGCCGAGACGGGTGCGGCCGTCCTCGTCCGGCCGCTGTACGGCACATTCGTCGAGGTCTTCGCCTTGTCCTGGGAACACTCCGTAGTGACGAGCGCGGTCGTGGAGCCGCTGATCGAGCGCGAGCGGGTCGATCGGACCGTCGCCGCCTCCCTCCGTGCTTCCGAGCTCACCGAGGCCCCGTTCTCCCGCGCGGTGGAGCGCGTCGCCCACGTGATCTGGTCGCACCTTCGCCGCCACGGCGCGCTCCCTGCCGGCGCAGAGCGCTTCGCGGATCTACTCTAGCGCGACCTCGTCGGAGGGCGGGTGTGCGCTCTCGGGGCGGGGCACGACCGCGATCCGCGCGACCCGCCGCTTGCGCACGTCCTCCACCACCAGGTCCCAGCGGCCCGCCCGCACCCGGTCGCCGGGACGCGCGAGCCTGCCGAGGGCCGCCACGACGTAGCCTCCGAGCGTGTCGGCGCCCTCGAGGTCGTCCACCTCGAAGCCGTCGAGTCGGATCTCCCCGGCGCCCACCGACCCGTCCACCGCGACCGTGCCGTCGTTCCGAGTCACGACGCGCGGCCGCTCGAGGTCGTGCTCGTCCTGGATCTCGCCGACCATCTCCTCGACGACGTCCTCGACCGTCACCAGGCCGCTCGTGCCCCCGTACTCGTCGACGACGATGGCGAAGGGGATGGCCGTGAGCTGGAACTCGCTGAGCACCTCGCCGACGGTGGTCGACTCGGGCGTGAAGAGCACGTCCCGCTTCATCGACTCGAGCCGGTGACCGGGCTGGGCCACGGCCGTGAGCACGTCCTTCACGTGGACGTAGCCGATCACCTTGTCCGGATCCCCTTGCTCGCAGAGCGGGTATCGGCTGTAACCGTGGCGCCGGACGAGCGCGAGGCACCTGTCGATGTCGTCGTCGGGCGAGACCGTGACCATGTCGACGCGCGGCACCATCACGGCGCGGATCGGGCGGTCGGTGCCCCGGAGCACCCGCTCCATCAGGTCCCGCTTTCGATCCTGCAGGTCGCCGAAGGAAGCACGGATGATCACGCGGATCTCGTCGGCGCTCAGCTTCGCGCTGCCGTGCTGCGGAGGGGGCAGCCGCAGGGCGCGCAAGATCAGGTTGGACAGGCCGTTCAGCACGATCATGGCCGGGTAGGTGAGCAGGAAGAAGCCCCGCAGCGACCAGGCCGTCACCCGGCTCACGGTCTCCGGTCGCTGGATGGCGAGAGACTTCGGGACGAGCTCGCCCACCACGATATGCAGGAGCGAGATGGTCGCGAACGCGATCGTGTACGCCACCCCGTGGATCACGTTCTCGGAGGCCCCCATCCGCTCGAGCACGGGGGCCAGGAGGTCCGCCACGGCCGGTTCCCCGAGCCAGCCGAGGCCGAGCGACGCCAGGGTGATCCCGAGCTGGGTCGCGGACAGGTAGGCGTCGAGCCGCGCCGTCATGTGGAGGGCCCTCTCGGCGCGGGCGTCGCCGGCGCGCGCCAGGGCCTCGAGGGAGGAGGGCCGCACCTTGGCGAAAGCGAACTCGGCCGCGACGAAGAAGGCGTTGGCCGCGACGCACGCCGCCGCGAGCAACAGCGCGATCACGGGCGGCTCCCTGGTTCTGGTCCGGACATCACCGCGTGGTGGGGGCTACTGCTTGTGCAGCGGGATGGGGCTGCGCATCCCCGTGGCCGTCGTGCCCGAGCTCTGGGGGTGCGACTCCTCGTCGTCGCCCTCGAGCGCTTCGAGCGCCGCGCTCACCCGCTCGAGGCCCGCCGTGAGGGCCGCCTCTTTCAGAAAGGTCTGGACGATCTGGACGATCTTCAGGCTCATCTGCTTGCCGAGATCGATCTCCCGGTCGACGAACGCCTCGAAGGACCCGTAGCCCTTGACCTCGTAGAGTCGCTCGTCTCGAATTTCGCGCAGGATCTGCCCGATATCATAGAAGCTCTTGTTCAAGGTCCGCTTGAGCGAGCGGATCTGGTTGACCGCGCTGGCGAGCGCCCCGAGCTTCTGCTTGAGCTCCTCGGCCCCCTCGGGCGTCCGGATGGTGGTCTTCGGGGCCCGCGGTGGGGCGAACTTCACCTTCGCGGTCTTGGGCGCCGCTGCCGCCGCCGGCGCCTTCGCCGCCTTCTGCGTCCGGCCCGTCGCCTTGTCCTTCTTGGCCTGCGGCTGCGGCTGCGGCTTCGGGGGCGCGGGCTTCTTCTTGGCCGATGCCTTCTCGGCGCCCTTGCTCGCCGACGCCTTGGGCGCACTCTTCTTGGCCGAACCCTTGCCGGCGGCCTTCTGGGGCTTCGGCCTGGCGGGGGTCTTCTTGGTCTTCGCCTTCTTCGCGCCGGCGGACGGGCGCTTGCTGGACTTCGACACGGTCTTCTTCGGGCCGCCTTTCGCGCGGGTCGCCTTCGGACCGCGCTTCGGGGCCGCCGTCTTCGTGGCGGCCTTTTTCTTTTTCTTGCTGGCCACTTCCGCCCCCTGCAGGGTCGCCCTGCCAAGATATGCTCTGCGCATACCACTGTCCCATGTGGGTGTAAAGCATCCCACGGCTCACACGTCGAATGGCCGTCTTCACGCAACTTTCCATGGCCGACGCGCAGGCGGTGGCCCGCGCCCACGGCCTGCCGCCTCCCTCGCGGGTCGTACCGGTCCCCGCCGGCAGCGTGAATTCCAACTTCTTCGTCGAGGCCGGGGCCGATCGCTGGTTCGTCCGGATCTACGAGGAGCAGGAGGCGGAGGGGGTCGCCTACGAGTGGGCCCTGCTCGACCACCTCGGCGCGGCCGGCCTGCCGGTGCCCCGCCGCGTTCGGGGACCGGACCCGGGGGCGATGCGGGTCGCGGGCAAGCCGGTGGCCGTCTTCGAGGTGGTCGGGGGGCGGATGAGCTGTCAGCGGGCCGTGACGCCGTCCCGGGCCGAGGCCGTGGGCCGCATCCTCGCGCGAGCCCACCGCGCCACGGCGGACTTCGGGCTCCGCCGCGAGGGCCGGTTCACCCTCGCGGACGTCCGAAGACGGCTCGCGGACATCTCGCGGGCCGGCAGGCCCGAGCTCGCCGCGCCCGTCCGCCGGCTGGCCGACACGCTGGCGGAGGTCGAGCGCGGCTGGCCGCCCGATCTGCCGGGCGGAGTGGTGCACGGAGACCTCTTCCGGGACAACGTGCACTTCGACGGCGACCGGATCGTCGCGGTGATCGACTGGGAGAGCGCGAGCGACGGGGCCCTCGTGTACGACCTGGCCGTGACGCTGCTCGCGTGGTGCTGGGGCGACTCGCTCGACTGGGACCTCGCGCGCGCCCTCGCGGGCGGCTACCAGGCCGTGCGGCCGCTCTCGGAAGCAGAGCTCGGCGCCCTTCGCCTGGCCGGGCTCGCCGCCGCGACGCGGTTCGCGACGACCCGCATCACCGACTTCCATCTGCGGGAGGGGATCGGCGACCGCGTCACCAAGGACTACCGGCGCTTCCTCGATCGCCTCGAGGCGATCGAGGCGCTCGGCCCCGGCGAGCTCGCGTCCCGGCTCCTCGGCTGAGCCTGGTAGAGCACAGCGCATGATCTCCTCGGTCGGAGATCATGAGCCGTGCTCTACGGCGTCTCGCCGACCACGTCGAACCCGAAGACGTCGTCCTCGTGCTGCGGAGTCTCGAGGAGCGCTCCCTCCGGGCCGTCTCGGCGCACCACGAAGGTCTCACGCGAGATCACCTCGTCCGACTCGCGCGCGAAGACGGTCACGTAGTTGACTCCGCCGTGGAGCGGCACCTCGGTCTCGAAGGCCATGCGGCCGCGGTTGCCCGAGCCGTTGTTCGAGCGGTAGTAGACCTTCTGGGACCCCACGAAGATGTACAGGTCACGCACCTGCTGGTCGTCGCTGGCGCGGCCGCGGACGCGCAGCCGGGGCTCACGCGTGACCAGCGTGTTCCCGTAGTCGACCTCGAGATCGGGCGGCATGTGGTTCGTGTGCCACGCGACGCGCCCGCCTCCGCCGCTCGCGCCGACCGCCGCCGACGGCACCCAGCCGGGACGACCATCACCCAGGTCCACGCGCAGCCAGCCGGCGAGCTCCGCCTGCGCGGGCGCGCTCAGCGTGCCGTGCTCGATGCGGCCCACCGGCTCGGCGTCGTCGCTCGGCGCACTGCGCACGACCGTCCCCTCCGCGACCGACACGTTGCCGGTACGCGGCTCGGGCGCAGCTCCCGACTCGGTGAGCGGGACCAGGACGTTCTCGGTCACCACCTCGCGCACGTCGAGCGCCACGACGGACACCTCGAGCTTGGCCTCGTCCCGGCCGAAGTCCTCGAGCACCTGGAACGTGAACCGCACGACGCGCTCGTCGCCGGGCTGCATCGGATCGAGGTGGAAACGCCCGTCGTGCAGGAGCACACCACGCCCGGAGAGGTTCCGGAGGTTCGCCTGGGTGTCGTACGTCTGCCCCTCGCCGACGTTGCGGATGCGCACGTACATCGAGGCGGACTCGCCGCGCGACAGACGCCCGTCGCCGTTGCCCTGGACGTCGTCGGCGACCTGCACCGAGTAGGCGAACTGCGGCCTCGGGAGCGCCTCGACGGTCGTGCGGATCTCGGCAGCGGGGGGCGCGTTGCCGTTGCCCTCCTCGAACTCGATCCGGATGCCGTCGGCACGGTCGGGCAGGTCCAGCGGCAGCTTGCACGTCCGGCGCTCGTTCTCCGTCTCGCAGACGCCGAGCGTCGTCGACCACTCGCGTGATTCGCCGGGGGCGAGCTTGCCGAACACCAGCTCCCGCTGATCGAAGAGCCGGTAGTCGGACTTCGTGAGGGCGCGGAGCTGGTAGAGCGTGTTCTCTCCTCGGTTGGTCGCCCGCACCCGCAGCTCGAACGGCTCTCCGGCCTTGCCCGTGTCGTTCGGCCGGTTGGTGCTGACCTGCACGTCCACCTGGCTCGGTCCTCGGTCGGCGCCGAGCGACCAGTCGACGCCGAGGCGGCGAAGCTCGGCGACCGCGCGCTGCATCTCGGACTCGCGCAGCCGCTCGATCACCGGCGACGCCTCGCGCAGCATGGCCCGGCGGCCCGGAGTGCGGACGGTCGACAGGACCTCGCGGGCGAACCGGAGCAGGAACTCGTCCTCCTGCTCGTTCTCCTCCTGGTCCTCCGGGTCCGCCTCGCGCAGCCGCTGGCGCGTCTCGCGCGGGAGGTAGTAGCGGAGGACCATCTCCGGACGCTCCGCCTGGCGCGCGTGATCGTTCGTCAGCGCCGCCTGCAGATCGCTCTCGCGCACGTAGGTCGTGTCGACCGTGAGGTCCATGTCCTCGCGGTCCACGGTCATCGGGTCGATGCCCACGTCCGGCACGATGCCGACGCCCTGGATCGAGACGTCGCCGGGGGTGAGGTACTGCGCGATGGTGAGCTTGAGCGCCGAGCCGTCCGAGAAGTCGTAGAGGACCTGGACCGAGCCCTTGCCGAAGGTCCGCTCGCCGACGACGAGCGCCCGGTCGTGCGCCTTGAGGGCACCGGCGACGATCTCGCTCGCCGAGGCGCTGCCGCCGTTCACCAGCACGATCATCGGGTAGTTGGGCTCGGTGCCGTCCTCGCGGGCGAACTTCTCGTCGCGCTGTGACGGGTCGTTCGAGGACGTCGTGACGATCGTGCCGCTCGTCAGGAAGGCGTCGGCCACCCGGACCGCCTGGTCGAGCAGGCCGCCCGGATCGTCCCGGAGATCGAGCACCAGGCCGCGCATGCCCTGCCGGTGGAGCTGCGCCAGCGAGCGGCGCATGTCCTCGTAGGTGTTGCCCTGGAAGTTCTGGATCGAGATGTACCCGACGTTGTCGCCGAGCATCCGCGACTCGACCGACTCGATGTGGATCACGGCGCGCGTGAGCTGGAACCTCCGCGGCTGCGTCCACTGCCCCGGCCGGACGACCCACACCGTCACCTGCGAGCCGGGCGCTCCGCGCAGACGGTCGACCGCCTCGGAGAGCGGCATGTTCAGCGTGGATTCGTCGTTGATCTTGACGATCCGGTCCCCCCGCTCGAGCCCGGCCCGCGACGCGGGCGTGTTGTCCATGGGCCGGATGATCGTCAGGTGCCCCTCGCGGATGGAGATCACGATCCCGAGGCCGCCGAACTCGCCCCGCGTGCTCATCCGCATCTCCTCGTACACGTCCGGCGTGAGCAGGATGGTGTGCGGATCGAGCGTGCGGAGCATGCCGTTGACGGCGGCGTACTCCACGTCCTGCAGCTCGATGTCCTCTCCCTGCAGGTTGTCCTGCAGGAACGCGAAGATCTCCTTGAACCGGTTGGCGAGCGCCCAGGGGCTGTTCACGTCCGTGACGGCGAAACGTCGGCGCTGGTCGTTGACCTGCACCTCGAGCTCGTCTGCACCGTCCTGGTAGTGCACCAGGACGGGGGCGACCGAGCGCTGGATGGAGTTGAGCCCGCTCAGCAGCATGCGCTGCGGGCTCACCCGCTCGGGCTCGACGTAGTGGTCCTTGACCTCGAGGATGGTCCGGTTGAGGACCTGGAGCGCGGTGAGGTCGTAGGGCTCGCGGTTGCGGGCGGCCTGGGCCCGGGACGAGCCGTCGATGTCGATGTCGAGCCCGTTCCGCTGTGGCCAGACGAACGTGATGGTGAAGGCCACGAGGACCGCCGCGAGCGCGACGACGGGCTTCCAGAGGGGCGCAAATCGCTGCATCAGCTCCGCTTTTTCGTCATCGGGGGCGGGGGATTGCCCTCCGGGAGTATAGGTAGCCGCGGCTTCACGGTCGAGGCGGTCTCTCGGGTTGGGACGCGCGAGGCTTGGTAATGTTCCACCCCCCCACGTCATGGCCGAGCCGCTCGACGCCAACGCCGCCAGGTCGTTTCGACCACACCAGAAGCCGGTGATCGTCGCGATCGTAGCCAACGTGGCGCTCTTCTGCGGCCTGGTGGTCTT
>JBDIVX010000072.1:0-35012 GCA_039794305.1 Candidatus Neutrinellum sp. | reverse complement strand
GGGCGTCGCCCTGGCTCTGACGGCGATCACGGCGGCGCCGGCCGTACCAACAGCGACGCCCGTACCGCCTGCGGCGGCGGGACCGCGGAGCTCGAGGGGGCCGATCGTCGTCGCGGCGCTCGCGGCTGTCCTGGCCCTCGCCGGCGCGGCGCTCGCGCTGCTGACGAGCGCGGCCGAGCCGGAGGAAGCGACCGCCGCACAGCCGGAGACCGCTCGGACGCCGGCCGCGGCGAGGCCGCCGCCGGACACGCCTCCTCCCCCTCCTCCACCCGCACGGACGCAGGCGCAGGACGCGGAGCAGACGCCGGACCCCGCGGAGGCGCCCGAGGCCCGGGCCCGTCGGCGGGGGATGGCGCAGCGCGCGGCGGCGAGCGCGATGAGCGGGCCCCGGCAAGAGCGCGGCGAGCCCGCCGTCGCCGATCGGCCGGCGGAGGGCGGCGGCGAGATCGCGCAGGAGGCCGAGCCGGTTCGGAGCCCGGGGGAGCACGCTCCGGCGGGCGGCTCCGAGGGCTCCTCGCCGCGAGAGGGGGGGAGCGCCTCGGCGATGCGCCGGCAGCAGGGCACGCCGGGGCGTCCGGAGGGGTGGCAGCCGCGCCTCTTCGAGGACGTCGGGCTCTGACGCGCCGTCCGGAATCCGCTGCGATCTCGCGCGACGGAACTAAGAAACTAAGGTCCGTCCCTTAGGCGGTCCCTTAGGCGGGGGGGGCGGGGCGGCGGGCGGCGGTTGCTTCGCGCAGGATGCGGCGGAGCTCGGGGGGCTCGACGGGCTTGGTGAGGTGCTGGTCGAAGCCGGCTTCGGCGCTCCTCTTGCGGTCCTCCTCGCGGCCGTAGCCGGAGACCGCGACGAGGACCATCTGGTCGAGGGGCACCTCGGAGCGTATGCGCCGCGCGACCTCGAAGCCGTCCATGTTCGGCAGACCGATGTCCACCAGGGCGACGTCCGGGCGCTCCTCGAGCGCGACGCGCACGCCCCGCTCGCCGTCCGCGGCGCTCATCACGTCGTACCCCCACCTGCGCAGGAGCCGCTCGGACAGAGAGCGCGCGTCGTCGTTGTCCTCCACCACGAGGACGCGCAGGGACTGGTCCCGTCCGTTCGTCTCCCAATCGGCGCGCTCGCGGGACGCAGGGCTCGAGACCCGGTCGGTCACCGGCAGCCGGACGACGAACTCCGAGCCGAGGCCCGGCCCGTCGCTGTGCGCCTCGAGCGTTCCGCCGTGCATCTCGACGAGCCGCCGGCTCAGCGTGAGCCCGATGCCGAGGCCGCCCGTCGATCGGGCGAGGCTCGTGTCGACCTGGGCGAAGAGCTCGAAGATCCGGTCGAGGGCCTCGGACGGGATGCCGATCCCGGTGTCGCGCACGCGAGCGACGGCCTGCCCCTCTTCGAGCGCCAGCGACGCGGTGACGGTGCCGCCCTCGGGCGTGTACTTCACCGCGTTCGAGAGCAGGTTCTGAAGGACCTGCACGAGGCGCGTCGGATCGCCGTTCACCGGGATCGGCTGCGCCGGCGCGACGACCTCGAGCTGCTGGCTCTTCTCGCGCGCCGGGGCCCGGGCCGTCTCGACGGCCTCGGCGAAGACGGCGCGCAGATCGAGGTCCTCCCGGCGCAGCGCGATCTTGCCCCGGCTCACCCGCGACACGTCGAGCAGGTCGTCGACGAGGTGCTTCTGGCGGAGCATCTGGCGCTCGGCCGCCGCGAGGGCGGCCACGGCGTCGTCGTCGTGGAGGTCGCCGCTCAGGCGCAGGACCTCGAGCGCGGACCTCGTGGCGGCGAGGGGGTTTCGGAGCTCGTGGCCGAGCATCGCGAGGAACTCGTCCTTCGCGCGGCTCGCGTCGCGGAGGCGCTGCTCGGAGCGCTGCAGCTCGGTGGCCACGTCGATCGCTCGGGCGCGCGCGCGTGTCTCGCGCAGGACGAGGAAGAAGAGCGCGAAGCTCACGATCACGCCGATGCCCACCGACAGCGGCACGAGCAGCATGTCCGCCGAGGACTTCAGGAACTGCGGCTCCGGCCGGAAGACGAGGGTCCACGTCCGGCCCGCGACGTCGAGCGATCGGACGAGGCTCAGCTCGAGCTCGTCGGGCGCGCCGGTGACGTGGCCCGACTGGTAGAGCAGCGCGCCGGAGCCGGGCTCGCCGTCGTACACGCTGTAGGAGACGTTGCTCGGCTGCTGCTCGAAGATCCCCTCGAAGAGGTCCTCGGCGCGGAAGGGCGCGTAGACGAAGCCCTCGAGCGCCGCCCGGCGCTCCTCGACCGTCTCGGTCGGCGCGCCCGGACGGTACACCGGTACGTAGAGGAGGATCCCCCGCTGCACGTCCTCGTCGATCTCCTGCACGAGGACGACCGGCTCGCTCAGGACCGCCTGCCCGGTGTCGCGCGCGCGATCCATGGTCTCGGCCCGCGTGGCCTGGCTCCTCATGTCGTAGCCGAGCGCCGCCCGGTTCCGGGCGTCCTGCGGGAACAGGTAGGTCACGGGCTGGTAGGTGCCGCGCCGCCCGTTGGGCCAGACGCGGAAGCCCGGGTAGCCCTCCCGGTGGAGCCGCGCCTCGAACGCCTCGCGCTCGTCCGCGGGGACGGTGTGGGTGTAGCCGTAGCCCTGGATGCCCGGGTGGCGCACGCCGACGCCGAACTGGCGTGCGAACCGCTCGAAGCGGTCCGCGTCGACCGGCGTGCGCGACGACGCGAACAGGCCGACGCCCGCGTCGAGGGCGACGCCGTAGGTCTGCATGCGCTCGGCGACGGACCGGACGACGGCCGAGGCCGCGTCCTCGAAGTGGAGCCGCTGCACCTCCGCGGTGGTCGCGGCGATGAACCGGCCCACGAGCGCCGTGGCGAGCAGGGACAGCCCGAGGACCGCGTACGGCACCCACGCGCGCCGACCGAATCCCAGCCCGAGCCGCCGGCGCGTCGCCGTCTGCTCGACCGGTTCGCTCTCGGACAACACCGCCGGGAGCTATAGCGCGCCCGCGGGTGGGAACAACCTTCACCGGCGCCCGGCCGGGTGTCCATCGATGGACGGTCGGAGCAGACGCCGCTCGTCATTTCGCGGGCTTGCGGTTGGTACGGCCGCGCGCAGGCGGTGGTCCGGAAGGCTTGCAGAGCCGAGCGAGGCTCGAGACGCTCCCTCACTGTCGTGTGCCAGGACCGGACGAGGACGTGACGGCGGCGCGGGCGCGCCTGCGGACGAGACCGCTCAACTCGTCGTGGCGCAACGCCAGCATCAGCGTGAAGAAGAGCAGGACGAGCGCCGCCGCGAAGGCGACGCGCACGCCGAGGCCGGGCAGCTCGGCGGGGTCCCACACCGCGAGGAGCGCGAGCGCCGCCGCCACGAGCCCGACGTGAGGCTTGTAGACGTCGCGCCACCGCAAGCTCACCCGCTCGAGCATGCGGAGCTCTACGAGCTGCAGGGCGCAGACGAGCGCGGCCGACAGCGCCGTCGCGACCGCCGCGCCCCACAGGCCGTACGACGGGATGAGCAGCAGGTTGAAGCCGGTGTTCAGGAGCGCGACGAGCGTGCTGTTCAGGAGCGTCCACCGGCTGTGGCCGCAGTAGGTGATGCAGTTGCCCGCGAGCCCGAAGGCGCAGCTCAGGAACGGCGGCACCAGCAGAAAGAGCATGAACCGGCTGTCGCCGGCGTAGCGCGGATCGACGAAGCCCATGATGTCGTCGCGGAGCACGGCGACGAGCACGAGCGCCGGCACGATCAGCGTCGTGGTCCAGCGCGACACCCGGCCGAGGACCGCCTCGAAGGCCTCGCGCTCACCCGCGCCGTGGTGGCGCGCCAGAACGGGCGCGAGCGAGGAGCTGAAGATGATCTTGATCTGGCGCAGGTTGCTGATGAGGAGGGCCGCTGTCGCGTAGTACGCGACCTCCACGGCGGGGATCGCGAACGCGGCGAGCATCATGACGTCGAGCCGCGTGATGTACCGGTTGAACGTCATGTTGAGGCTCTGGGGCAGCGCGAAGCCGAGCATCCGGCCGTTCAGCGAGGGACGCACGGTCGCGCGCACGATCCGGCCGATGTCGAAGTGGCGGCCGAGGGCCCAGGCCGCGAGCAGCGCGACGAGCCCCTGCGTCGCGAGGTGGGCCCACAGGAGGCCGACGAGGCCCGCGTCGAGCCACCAGGCGACCACGCTCGTCCCGAGGAGCGCCACGGGAAGGACGAAGCCCAGGATCACGGCGTCGTACTCCATGCGCATGCGCGCCTTGGTCGCCGCGATGGCGATCTGCGCGAACGACAGGAGCGGCATCGACCAGCCGAGCAGGACGAGCGCCGGGGCGAGCCCCTCGTGCTCGGGGTAGAGAGCGCGCACGAGCGGCTCGGCGCCGAGGTGCGCGAGCAGGACGACGACGGCGCTCGCTCCGAGCGTGAAGACGAAAGCGTTGCCGAGGACCTGGTAGAGACGGGCCGACGCCGCCGCGTCCTCCGCATCCTCGTCGGCGTGATGGCTGCCGAAGATGGTGGTCGCGTCGACGAAGCCCGAGGCGACGACGCTCGAGGCGACCTCGCCGATGAAGACGGCGAGGAAGTAGCCCGCCATCAGCACGGGGCCGAACAGCCAGGTCAGGACCAGGAACAGGAGCGGGTGCGAGAGCTTCGCCACGAGCCCGAGGAAGTTCACGAACGCTCCGCGCACCAGGGCCTGGTGGTACCGGCGCGACGAGTCGTTCGGTGGATCCTGCAAAGCTCGTGATCTCCGGGCGTTGTCCCCGTGGGGGGGCCGATGTATCGTGCCGCACCATGCCGCGCGGCGCCATTCGGGAGCAGACGGCCCGGCGACCGCTCGACGCCGCCGCCACCGCGTCGGACCGTGCGACCTGGCGAAGGGCGGCGGTCGTCGCTGCCGTGCCCAGCGTCCTCGTCCTCGCGCTCTGGGACCTGTGGCGCATCACCGAGCGAGGCAGCGCCTCGGCATCCGTCGCCGACCACGCCGCGATGGCCGTGGTGGCGTTCGGGGCCGGAAGCCTGGTGCTCGTGCCACTCGTCTTCCTGCGCTTCGAGATCGCCCGCGCCGTCGCCGGACGCGCCCGCCGCTTGGCGTTCGCGGCGGGGGTGCTCGACGGGGCCGTGCTCGGGGTGTTCTGGGTGAACAAGGAGCTGCGCCGGGGCATCGCCATGTCGGAGCTCCTCGGGATCGTGGCGGCGGGCGCGCTCGCGCTCGGGGTCGCGCGCGTGCTCTGCGCGAACCGGCCCAGGCTGGCGCTCGCCGCTGGCCTGTGCGCGTTCCTCGGCGCGCTCGCCGTGAGTGAGCTGTTGCCGTGGAAGGGGCTGTACCAGACGCGGCTCGGGTTCGACCTACTGGCGGCGAGCGCGCTCGCGTACGTGCTGTTCCGGGCACGGCCGGTCTCGTCCCGGGCGGCCGCGCGGGCAGCGCTCGCGCTCGCGGCATGTGCCGTCGTCGCGACGGAGCCCCTGCTCGGAGCCTCCTCCGGGACGCGCCTGCTGCTCCACCACCGGAGCTCCCACGCGCGAAGCTGGGTCGCGCCCGTCCTCGGCGTCGCGGACCTCGACGGCGACGGCGCGGTCAACGTGCTCGGCGGGCACGACTGCGACGAGTCACGGAGCGATGTGGGGCCCGCGGTGAGCGAGGTGGCCGGCGACGGCGTCGACCAGAACTGCGAGGGGGGAGACGGCGCCGGGGAGCGCGGCGCGGTCCCGGGCGAGCCGGCCGGGACGGCGCGCGACGCCGACGTGCTCGTCATCTCGATCGACGCGCTCCGGTGGGACCTGCTCGACGCCGTCCCCCGCATCCGCGAGGCGCTCGGACCGCACGCGCGGATGGAGCGCGCGGTGAGCCCGGGCTCGCGCACGATCGACGCCCTGTCGGCCGTCCTGCGGGGCCGCGCCGTGCGGGGGCTGCACCTCGCGCCGGGCCCCGTGTCGTCGCAGCGCCTGCCGATCGAGGACCCGCACCCCACCCTCGCGTCGCTCCTGACCGGCGCCGGCTACCGCGCCATCATGGTGCCGACGCACCGCTACCTCGACGCGCCGCTCGGCATCTTCCAGGGCTTCGAGGTGCTCGAGCCGGAGGGCTTCGCGCTCGTGCGCGACGCGCCGTACGGCATCGGTCGCCCGCGGCCGATCGTCCGTGCCGAGGCGGGGCTCGCGCGGCTCGCCGAGGGCGCCCGGGAGACCGAGCGGTCGGTGCTCGCGTGGATCCACCTGATGGAGACGCACGACCCCTACCACTGGGGCGACCGCCACGGGCCGGGGACGATCGAGGGCCTCCGGCGCGCGGTCGAGCACCTCGATCCGATCGTGGCCGGCGCGATCGAGTCGTGGCGCGCCGAGCGCGGGCGGCCGACCGTCGTCGCGATCCTGGGCGACCACGGCGAGGAGTTCCACGAGCACGGCGGGCGGTACCACGCGACGACGGCGTACGCCGAGCAGGCGCGGGTCGTGATGCTGCTGTCGGGGCCGGGCGTGCCGGCCGAGCGCGTGCAGGCGCCGGTTTCGACGGCGTCGCTCGCGGCGACGGTCGTCGATCTCGCCGGGCTCGACCGCCCCGAGAGCTTCACCGAGCCGAGCCTGCTCCCGTGCCTCCGCGATCCACGGACCTGCCCCGAGCTGGCGGTCACGGAGATCCGGACCGACGAGCGCATCTCGGTCGGCTACACGACCGAGGGATGGCGTCTCGTCTACGACCCGGTGAACCGCGTCGAGGAGCTGTTCGACTCGGAGGCCGATCCGCTCGAGACCACGAACCTCGCCACCGAGCGCCCGGACGTGCTCACCGACCTGCGCGCGGCCGCGCGGCGGTGGGACGAGACGCACTGAGGGACGCGATGGCAAGGCCGCGATTCGGCGTAGGTGCGGACCGCGCGGGAGGATCCGCGTGAGGCTTCGGCCGCTCGATCCGCTGCGCTTCGCGGCGAGCTGGCTGATGGGCTGCCTGGTCCCGAAGGACCGGCGTCGCGTCGTCTTCGGCGGCCGTCACTACGGCGGGAACACGGCGCCCGTCTTCGAGGGCGCCCGGGCGGTCGGGCTCGACCCGGTGTGGCTCACGACGCGCGAGGACGTGCTCGCGCTCGGGCGGGACGACGTGCTCGACGCGCGGTCGTGGCGCGGGCTGTGGGCCGCCGCGCGCGCCCGCGGCGTGGTGCTCACCCACTCGCTCGGCGACTTCCACCCGGCGGTCTTCCCGAGCCGGCGGACCAAGCTCTTCAACGTGTGGCACGGCATGCCCATCAAGCGCATCTCGCGCGCCGACCCGCGCTTCGAAGAGCGCTCTTACGCCCGGTCGGACCTCCGCGAGATGAAGCGCTTCGAGGCGATGTTCGTCACGTCGGAGCGGATGGCCGAGGTGTTCGCGCAGACGTTCCTGCTCCGGCCCGAGCAGGTGCACCGGACCGGGCAGCCGCGCAACGACGTGCTCTTCGACGAGCCGTCGCTCGACTTCCTCGGGCGGTACGACCCGCCGCTGCCGCCGCACGGGCGGCGCATCCTGTACTGCCCCACGTGGCGGGAGCACACGCCGGTGCGCCTCTTCCCGTTCCCCGACCGCGACGTCCAGGCGCTGGGCGCCGAGCTCGCCGCGCTCGACGCCGTGCTGTTCGTGCGCACGCACCCGAACGACCCTGGGAGGCTCGAGAAGCGGAGCGAGCGCATCGTCCCGATGCAGGGCGACGTCGCGCCGGAGATCAACGACGTCCTCGGCGCCTTCGACGTGCTGGTGACCGACTACTCGAGCATCTGGTACGACTGGCTGCTGCTCGATCGGCCGGCGGTCTTCCTCCCCTACGACCTCGACGAGTACGCGGAGGCGCCGGGCTTCTACGTGCCCTTCGACGACATCGTGGCGGGGCAGCTCCCCGAGACGCAGCGTGGCTTCGTCGAGGCCCTGCGCGAGGCCCTCGAGCGGCCGGGGAGCTTCGCGCGCGAGCGGGCTCGCGTGCGCCGGCTGGTCTACGACGACCGGGCCGACGCGCAGGCCACCGCGCGCGTGCTCGCCGTCCTCTCGCGGGCGCTGCTCGGGGACTGATCCCCGCGGAACGGGCGCCTGGGCGGCGCCGTGCTATGTAGCCTCCCGCGAAACTGGAGGAGGCAGATGCGAAGCGCCAAGGACTTCTTCGAGCCGCTCGCGATCGGGGCCCCCGCGCCGCTGCGCGAGGTCCCGTTCCGGCCGTCGCGGATGATCCACTTCTTCGATCCGAGCAACCCGAAGATGGCGGCCAAGGCGCCGGACATCGCGCAGAAGGTCGACGTCCTGCTCGGCAACCTCGAGGACGCGATCCCCACCGAGCGCAAGGTCGAGGCCCGCGAGGGCTTCGTCCAGATCGCCAAGGAGAACGACTTCGGCGAGACGCAGCTCTGGACGCGCGTGAACAGCCTCGACAGCCCCTGGTTCCTCGACGACGTCCAGCGGATCGTGACGGAGGTGGGCGCCAAGGTGGACGTCGTCATGCTCCCGAAGATCGAGGGGCCGTGGGACATCCACTACGCCGACCGGCTGCTCGCCCAGCTCGAGGCGAGGGCGAAGCTCGACCGGCCCATCCTGATCCACGCCATCCTCGAGACGGCGCTCGGGGTGGCGAACGTCGAGGCGATCGCCGGGGCGAGCCCGCGGATGCAGGGCATGAGCCTCGGCCCGGCCGACCTCGCCGCGTCCCGGCGCATGAAGACGACGCGCGTCGGCGGCGGCCACCCGGGCTACGTCGTGCGCACCGACCCCGATCCGGGCTCGCCCGACGCGCCCCGGCCGACGGCCCAGCAGGACCTCTGGCACTACACGATCGCGCGGATGGTCGACGCCTGCGTCGCGCACGGCATCCTGCCGTACTACGGACCCTTCGGAGACATCCGGGACACGGTCGCCTGCGAGGACCAGTTCCGGAACGCGTTCCTGATGGGATGCGTCGGCGCGTGGTCGCTCCACCCGGTGCAGATCGACATCGCCAAGAAGGTCTTCAGCCCGCCTGTGGACGAGGTGCTCTGGGCCAAGAAGGTGATCGCTGCGATGGGCGACGGATCGGGCGCCGTCATGATCGACGGCAAGATGCAGGACGACGCCACCTACAAGCAGTGCAAGGTGATGGTCGAGCTCGCGCAGATGCTCGCCGGCAAGGACCCGGAGCTGAAGGAAGCCTACGGCTTCTGACCGAGGAGGACCCGCCGATGACCACGACCGCCCGTCCGCGTCGCAGCGTCCTGTACATGCCGGGCTCGAACGCCCGGGCCCTCGCCAAGGGCAAGACCCTCCCGGCCGACGGCCTCATCCTCGACCTCGAGGACGCGGTCGCGCCGGACGCGAAGGAGCAGGCGCGCGAGCAGGTGGTCGCCGCCGTCCGGGGCGGGGGCTACGGCCACCGCGAGCTCTTCGTCCGCGTCAACGGTCTCGACACGCGGTGGGGCCACGCCGACCTCTGCGCCGCGGCAGCGAGCGGCGCGCACGCGGTCCTCCTGCCGAAGGTGGAGAGCGCCGACGAGGTCCGTCGGGCCGAGCGGGTGCTCGTGGCGGCCGGCGCCCCCGACGGTCTCGCCCTGTGGTGCATGATGGAGACGCCGCGCGGAATCCTGCACGCCGAGGAGATCGCCGACGCGAGCCCGCGCCTCGCCGGCTTCGTGTTGGGGACGAGCGACCTCGCGAAGGATCTGCACGCCGCGCACACCGCGATGCGTCTCCCGATGCTCGTGTCGCTCGGCACCTGCCTCCTGGCCGCGCGCGCCGCCGGCATCGCGATCCTCGACGGCGTACACCTCGACCTCGGGGACGAGGAGGGCTTCCGGGCCTCCTGCGTACAGGGGGCCGAGCTCGGCTTCGACGGCAAGACGCTCATCCACCCGAAGCAGCTCGCGCCGGCGAACGAGGTGTTCGCGCCGAGCCCGGCGGCGGTCGAGCGGTCGCTCGAGATCATCGCCGCCTGGGACGAGGCGCAGAAGGAGGGCAAGGGCGTCGTCGTCGTCGACGGGCGGCTCGTCGAGAACCTCCACGTCGAGGACGCCAGGCGCCTGGTCGCCCTCGCCGACGCCATCGCGCAGCAGTCGGCCGGGTAGGCGCTCGCGACCCGGCCGACCGCCGCGACGGACTGCGGGAGGCTCAGAGCTCCCAGCCGGCCTTGAGGTCGATCGAGCCCGAGTGGAGGTTGGCGTTGTCGAGGCCGGTGAGCTCGGTCTCGCCGGTGCCCCTGAGGAGCGCTCGGAGATCGAGGACGAGCCCCTCGTAGCGCATGGCGATCCCCGCACCCACCGGGAAGTGGATCACGTCCTCCGACTCCTGGACGCTCGACGTGTTGAAGTCGTCGTTGGCCACGACGAAGTGGCGGAGCCCGGCGCCGACGAGGATGTAGGGCTGCCACATGCCCGGCAGGAAGTTCAGCCGGGCCGTGAGCTCGCCGCCGTTGGCGAGGAGGAGCCGATCGGGGTGGAGATGGAGGAAGAAGCCCCGCCGCCCGAGCCCGAGGCTCCGCCCCCGGTCGAGGAGGAGGTCGGGCCGACGCCGGAGTGATCGGCGGGGGCGTTCGCTCGCGCGAGCCGCTCTTACGCCGCGCGCCGCGTCACAGCAACGCGAAAGCGAGCGCCACGGCCAGAGCCACGATCAGCTGCGCGCACCGCTGGTGGTGCGGATCCCATCGACGTAGGAGATCTGCCATGCCGCGCGTCCCATAAGCGCGTGGCTGCGCGCGACAATGCCTGCGCGGCGCTCGAAGAAGGTGCAGCGCAGCGTTCGCACTGCGCGAAACGACTCCACAGATCTGTGGGGAACCTGTGTGTTAGACGGCGCTCGGGCGGCTCGTCGGGGACGGTGACCCGGGTACGCGGGAGCGCGGGGACGTTCGCTCACCGGCAACGCCGGCTCGCGGTATCATGCCGACCCGGCGATGGGAGATCCGACCGCGGCGATCGGCGCGGACGAACGCGACGCGACGCGTCTCGGGTCGGCGCGAGCCCTGCGCGACGAGCGCCTCTTGCGCGTCTCGGTCGCGGCGGTGTGGCTCTGCACCGGAGCATCGGTGGTGCACCCCTACTACCGCGAGGTGGGTGCGCGCTACCTCGCGGCGCTGGGGCTCCCAGAAGGCGTCATGCTCGCGACCTGTGCCGCCGAGGTGCTGCTCGCGGTCGTGCTCCTCGTCCGCCGGACCGATCGCGCGCAGGCCATGGCGCAGACGCTGCCCGTGCTCGCGTTCACGGCGGTCCTCGCGGCCGAGGAGCCGCGGCTCCTCGCCCACCCCTTCGGCGTGCTCACGAAGAACGTGCCGCTCCTCGGCGCCGTCTGGGCGGCGTGGCTCCTCCGGACCGAGGGGACCGGCCCGCGCGTGCAGCGGCTCCTGCGCGCGAGCCTCGGCGCGGTGTGGATCGCCGAGGGGCTGTTCCCCAAGCTGGTGCTACAGAGCCCGATCGAGCTCGAGGTCGTCGGCGCGCTCGGCGTCGAGGCGGCGGCCGCCTCGGACCTCGTCCGGCTCGCGGGTGCCGCCGAGGTCGCCGCCGGCGTGGCCATGCTCGTCGTGCCCGCGCACCGGCTCGTGCCGCTCCTCGTGGCGCAGGTCGTGGCGCTCGTGGCGCTGCCGATCCTCGTCGTGGTCGCGCTCCCCGAGATGCTGGTGCATCCCTTCGGGCCCCTGATCAAGAATCTACCGATCCTCGCCGGGACCATCGTGCTCGCCCGATCATGCTCTACCTCATCCTGAAGGCGCTCCACGTGCTGAGCGCGGTGATCTTCCTCGGCACGGGGCTCGGCTCGGCCTGGTTCAAGTGGCGCGCCGATCGGACGGGGGACGCCCGGGTGGCCTCTTGGGCGGCCCGGCAGATCGTGATCGCCGACTGGGTGTTCACGGTGCCTGCAGGCCTGCTCCTTCCCGTGACGGGGCTGTGGATGGCCGCGATCGGGGGGATGGACTTCGGCGCGGGGTGGATCCTGTGGGGGCTGGGCGGCTACGCCGTCGCCGGCGTGCTGTGGTTGCCGGCGGCGTGGCTGCAGCTCCGGATGCGGGACCTCGCCGCGCGCGCGTCGCGCGACGGCGAGCCCTTGCCGGCCGAGTTCCACCGCTATGCCCGGGCGTGGGCGGCGCTCGGCGTGCCCTCCTTCGGAGCCGCGACCGTCACGGTCTGGGTGATGATCGCCAAGCACGGCTCGTGGGCGTGGCTCGGCTGAGCCCGTCAGCCGTTGCCTCGGCCGGAGCCGTCCCGTGCGCAGTCAGTGCCCCGACCAGCCTATGCGGAGCCGGACCTCGGCGCGGGTCGCGCGCTCGGGCGTAGACCAGCGCAGGTGTGCGATGGCGTCGGCGAGGCACGAGAGCGCGTCGTTCGCGTCGCGCGTCGGGTCGCGCAGGCGTTCGAGTGGGCGCTTTCTCCGAGCGATGGGCTCGACCCGGACGCTCTCGACCCGGCCGCGCTCGCCGACGGCGACGCACGCGATGGCCTCCGGGACTTCGACGTGTCGATGCGTGCACGCGTCCACGTCCTCCGCCCAGCGCCAGGCCTGCTCCGGGTCGTGGGGCTCGTTCAGCCTGACGTCGGGATCGCTCGTGCGCGAGACGTAGGGGACAAGGCCCGCATGCCAGCTCAGGTCCCACGCGGAGAAGTCGCCCACGTCCGCGAGGAAGGGGACGCGCGCGGCGCGCTCGCCGGGGAACGTCCAGGTCCGCACCTGCTCTTCCAGGCAGGGATCGGCGGGTCGACCCCACGGATCGCGCAGCTCGAGCCGGTGGACCGTGCCGAGCTCGCCGAGCTCCACGAGGCCCCGCAGCGTCGTCGGTGGGTCGTTCCAGTCGAGACACGCCCCGAGAGCGCCCACCTGCTGTTGCACGAGCGCCGACAGGACGCCGTCGCCGGCCTGGGTGCCCCATCCATGTGCGAGCTCGAACGCGGTACCGACGAGATCGGGCCCGTCGGTCCAGGCGAGCTCGCCCGCGGCGAGCACCCACGAGTCGGGGTCGGTGGGCGCCGGCACGCGGGCCGCGAACATCACCGGCCGGGAGTCGTCGTCGATGTGGACGTGCAGGTGGCACTCCTCGGCTCGTTCGGCGGGGCAGTACCAGGTGGTCGTCGCGGTCGCCGCCCCCGGGTGTGCGGTCCGCAGATCGCCGAGCGGCGCCACGGACCGCGACAGCAGGCGGACCAGCCGCGCGTGCACCGCCTCTCGGAGCCGCTCCTCCTCGTCCTCGAACAGCAGCTCGAGGTCGGGACGCTCGACGAACACGTCGGCGCCGCCGGTCGGAGGCGACACCCCGCCGGGCGCCGCGCAGTCCGAGAGCAGCCACTGCGCCGGCGCCACGGCCTCGAGCCCACGGCGGCAGAAAGCCTCCCACTCGAGCTGGCGCTGCGCTCCTGCGACCTCGGCGCATCTCCGATAGGCCTCCTCCGCCGATGCCGTGGGCCATGCGTCCGGGGCGGGCGCGGGGAGGTCCTCGAGAGCGAGGCCCACGAGCGCGAGCGCGGCCGGTCGCCTGTGCATGACATGCCGCGCGCCGTCGATCTCCGGAGCGAGGAACACGAGCAGGCGGCTCGCCTTCACGCGCCTTCGCCGGACCCACTCGTCGTGGCCCTCGTGCGCGCGTGCCCAGGCCGCAGGGTCCCGCTCGAGGCTCTCGGGATCGGGCCAACGGTAGGACGGCTGGAAGAGCAGCTCCTCGACGATCGCCAGCGCGGCGCGCAGCTCCTTTGAAGCGTCGAGCGCGAGGTCCCGCGGAAGGAGCTGCAGCAAACGAGGCGGCGGTCGCTCCGGCGAGGCGGGCGGCCGTGGCTCCGGCGTCGCGACCGGAGCCCGCGTCCCCGCGCACGCGCCCGCGAGGACCAAGACCACGAAGGAGATCCACCGCCGCATCCTCTGAGCTGACACTCGGGCGGTCGCGCGCTTGGGGAGCGGTCGTCCGCGAGGACGAAGTCGACGGGCGCCCAGATCGCGATGCCCTCCCCGTCCTCTCGGCTCCGTGACGAACGCAGGCGATTTCATGCGCCGATCCGGCACGACAGCCGGTACCCTCCACCGCATGCGGACATGGATGACGACGATGGCCGTCGGGCTCGGGCTCGCGGGGTGTGGGGACGACGGGGACGCGGCGACGGCCGCTCCGGGGACGGTGGAGGAGCGGCTCGCCGAGGCGCGCGAGGCGGTGGCCGAGGCGCGGGCGGAGCAGCCGGAGGCCTCGGTGAACCCGTGCGAGGTGCTCACCGAGGCGACGATCCGGGCGAACGTGACGGTGCCCGAGGGGGCGGAGATCACGCAGCGGCGCGGGAGCGGCCACGCCACGAAGCTGTGCACGTACACCTGGGAGGACCCCGACTTCGATCGGGAGGCGCACACGCGCGAACTGATGAAGCGGATGGCCGAGCGGATGCGGAAGGGCGGCACGGCCGAGGGCATCCTGGAGGCGGCGGCGGGCGCGCGGGCCGGCGGCGAGGTGAGCATCACGCACGAACCGTCGGCGGAGGACGAGGAGAGCGCCCGGCGCATGTTCGACGGCGCCATGGAGCGGCTCAACCGGGGCGCGTCGCACGAGGTCGAGGCCGGAGGCAAGACGACCAAGGTCACGTTCCAGTTCAGCACCGAGCCGGTCACGGGCGTCGGCGACCAGGCGCACTGGAGCCCCCGGATGCAGCAGCTCTCGGTACGGAACGGGGCGACGATCTTCCACCTGGTCGTAAAGGTCGAGGACGAGCCCGCGCAGAACCTGGAGCTGGCGAAGGCGATCGCGCGGGCGATCATCGGCGCGTAGCCGGCGTCGCGGCGCCTCGAACGCACCACGGCCGGCGCACGGGGTGTTCCGGGCGTACCGCCGCGCCGCGATTTCCCGCCGTACGCGCATGGCACGGCGCTTGTAGACGCAGCGGTGCGTGCGCGTGCTGCATGGAGGGCTGTTGGGCCTCGTCGTCCTGTTCGGGTGCGACCCGGGCGCGGTGGGACCGACCGAGCGAAGCGGCTCGGACGAGCGCACGCCGGGCGACCGGGTCGCGCCCGGCGGAGGCGAAGGCCGGGCGCCGGCGCGCGACGCGGGCGCCGCGCGGGATGCGGGCGCGCCAGGCGTCGAGCCGGTGGACGCGGGCGGGAGCGGCGGCGGCGGCGATCCGCTCGGCGAATGCACGGGCACCGAGAGCGAGTGCCTGGCGGCGCGGCTCATCAACGAGTACCGCGCGCGCCACGTCCAGGAGGGCGAGTGCAACCACCCGCTCCGCTGGGACGCGAACCTCGGCCGGCTCGCCCACGAGCACCAGAGCGGCCCGTTCGTCCGGCACTCGAGCCACGGCTACGTCGAGAACGTCGGGAACGAATTCAGCGTCGAGGGCGCGGTGGAGTGGATCCTCGAGTACACGCCCGGCGTCGAGGACCACTGCCGGAGCGACGGGAGCTACGTCGCGAGCCACCACTGCGCCGGCATGTTCTGCAACAACCACACCGTGGGCGTGGGCGTCTACGAGGACGGAAGCCGGGTGTACATGACGATGATGTTCGGCGACGCGGAGGGCGGGCCGAGCTGGTAGGAACGGCACGCTGCGTGCACCATGGCGAGCCATGCGCCACATCGTGCCAGCGCTCGCGTGCCTCGCGCTCGCCGGCTGCTCCGGATCGCACGACCGGAGCGGCGCCGACGCGGGGACGGGCGCCGACTCGTCGCTGCCGCCCGGCGACGCCGGCGGCGAGGTCGACGCGGGCGACTGCCCGCGGAGCGCGGTCGCCCCGAGCCTGATCTGCACGGGCCCGTCGGCAACCGATCCGATCACGTTGCGCGTCGAGGGCTGCTTCTGCGGAGAGGAGCTCGTCTGCGACACCGACATCACCGGCGAGGATCCGGGCGGCCTGATCGACTACGCCCGCGTGCGCACGAGCGCGGAGGCCTGCGGGCCCCTGTGCGACGGGTGCTTCGCGCTCGAGGGGAGCTGCGCCGTGCCGAGCCGGCTCTTCACGGAGAGCTTCGCGGTCGACGTGGGGGGCTTCCCGCTGCCGACGGCGACGAACCGCCTGGCGGTCGACACCTGCTGGACGCGGCCGCCCGATCCGGGCTCGCACGTCGAATGCCCAGGCCTCTCCGGGTACGACGTCGCGGGAGGGACGCTGTGCGTGCCTTCCGACGCGGGCACGGGCTCTCCGATCACCGTGAGCGTCGTGGCGGAGGCGGGCTGCGACACGTACTCGGCGGGGTGCCGTGTCGAGCGCACCGAGGGCGGGTTCGTCCTTCACCCGTTCGCGCGCGACTGCACCTGCCCGACCTGCGGCGCCTGTCCGGAGCCCGTGGCGAAGACCTTCGAGTGCCTCCTGCCGGCGCTCGAGCCCGGCGACTACACCGTGACGTGGGGCGCCGAGACGCGCACGCTGTCGGTGACACCGACCGGGACCGAGAACCGCGCGTGCAGCGGGATGGGCGAGTAGCGGGCACGTGCAGTTGGCAGAGGGGCCGCCATCCGTCGATACTCGTGGTGACGGGTCCCATCGTGGCAGGCCGTACACATGTGCCGTGCCGTGACCGGATGTTCGTCCGGTGCCGGTGTGAGGTGGACCCCGGTCCGCGCGGGGCTCGACGGGCGAAGTCCACTCCGGTCGTGCCCAGAGGCTACCCCGCCGTCCGCCTGCTCACGTCGATCCTCCTTTCGGGGGTGGCGGTGGGGTGTGGTGAGTCGGAGGGGCGACCTCCGTCCACGCTGTACGTGACGGTCACCGACCAGACCGGGGCTCCGGGCCCGTGCAAGCTCACCTTCGACGTGCTGACGGAACCTCTCGAAGAGTGGGGGACCGGCGAGATCGGGGCGTGGACCGACGAGGGGGCGGTGGCGGTCGGCAGGACCGTCGTCGCTCAGAGATGCGATGGGACCGCAGTCACGCTCCCGTCGGGGCGGTACCGCGTAACGGCCTCACGAGGGGTCCTCTTCGAGGCAGCGGTCGCCGAAGTAGAGGTCCCGGCGACGGAAGAGCTAGCGCTTCGACTCACCCCCGTCAGCGCCCCACCGGTCACCTGTGGCGACTTGCACGTGCACAGCGCCCCGAGCTTCGACAGCGACGTTCCGATCGACCAGCGTCTCATCTCCGCAGCCGCCGAAGGGCTGGACGTGATCGTGCCGGCCGATCACGACACGATCGGGGCCTGGGAGAGCCACGTCATGGCTCTTGGTATGGACTCCGTCGAGGTCGCGATCGGCGTGGAGGTGACCCCGGACCAGTGGGCGCCGCCCATGGCGGTCGGCCACTTCAACCTGTACCCGGTCGACGAGGACTTCGACGTGACGCTGCCGACGACCGCGGCCACGCCGCGTGATCTCGTCGACCTCCTCCGAGGCCTGCGAGACGAGACGACCATCCTGCAGTTGAACCACCCGCGGTTCAACGAGTGGATAGGATACGCGTGGGCCATCGACTTCGACCCCGCGATGGCCAGTACGATGCTGCTCGAGGCCTTCCCGTTCGACGCGATCGAGGTCTACAACGGACACGAGCTGGACAAGGAAAGCCCGGGCGATGTCACCGACGTGCTCGTCGATTGGTTCGTCTTGCTGAACCACGGCTGGCGTGGAGCCGCGACCGGGAGCAGCGACACTCACCGGCTGACGCGGTCCCCGGTCGGGCTGCCGCGGACGTGCATCGCCGGAGCGGACCTGACGACAGAAGCGTTCTTGGAGGGCGTCCGCCAACGAAGGGCGGTCGTGACCAACGGCCCGTCGTTGACGGTCGAGGTCGGAGGTGGAGGACCGGGCGAGACGGTCCTCGGAGGCGGCGCGGTCACCGCGAGGGCCATGACGGCCTGGCCCGAGTGGGCAGCCGCCGACCAACTGGAGGTGTGGGTGAACGGCTCCCGGACGTTCGACGCACCCCTGGCGCCGGGCGGCTCCGACACGACCGAGATCGACCTCGAGATCGACCAGGACGCATGGGTGGTCGTGATCGTGACGGGGAGCACGCCGCTTGGTGTTCCTGGGGGTCAGCCGGCGAAGGAGATGCTACCGCTGGCGTTCACGAATCCGGTGTTCATCGATGTCGGCGGAGATGGCTGGATCCCGCCCGTTCTCGAGTAGCCATCCTGTATCCTCCCGCGCATGACCGAGCCCGCGACGCATCCGAAGATCGACCGCCGCCTGTGCGGCGAGCCCGTGAGCCTGTCCGAGGGGACGGCCGTGACCCGCTTCACCGCCACTGCCGAGATGGCCGCCGACGAGCAAGGGCTCGTGCACGGAGGGTTCGTGTTCGGTCTCGTCGACTACGCGGCCATGCTCGCGGTCAACCACCCGAACGTCGTGCTCGGGAGCGCCGAGGTGCGGTTCGTCGCGCCGGTGAGAGTGGGCGACTCGGTGACCGCCACGGCCACGCGCACCGAGCACGCGGGAAAGAAGCACGTCCTTCTGGTGCGCGCCGAGGTGGGCGACGAGAAGGTGCTCGAAGGCACGATGACCGCGTTCGTCCTCGACCGCCACGTGCTCGAGACGAGCGCGTAGGTCAGGGCGTGCAGCTCAGGCCGATGTCCTCGTAGTGCGAGCAGTTCTCGATGCCCCACCCGTTGAACGGGCACGAGGAGAGCGTGGACTCGGTGCCGGCGCAGGCGACGTTGTCCATCCACACCGGATCGATGCCGTCCGCGACCGAGCTCGTCACGAGCGCGGTCCCGGCGCTCGAGAAGCCGAGCTGCTCGCAGCCGACCGCGATGAAGTTGGTCTGGGCCGTGCCGGAGTAGCTGATCCCGTCGTCGCACACCGTGCCCCAGACGTTCGAGTGCAGCACCTCGACGCGGCCGCTGTTGCGCGCCGTGCCGTCGACGAGCCGGATGTCGCCCTCGGCGTGGACCGCGCAGCGGAAGCCCGCTCCTTCGCTGGTGAAGCAGTTCTCCGTGCCCCAGGGCTGGTGCGGGCAGTCGCCGATGCGACGCTCGGTGCCCGTGCAGTTGACGTCGTCGAGGACGAAGGTCGCCGTCGGAGCGTCGTACGTGCTCAGGAACGTGCCGCCGGCGTAGCCGAGCTGCTGGCAGACGGTGGTCGTGCTGTAGCCGTAGTAGGCGGAGTAGTAGCCGTCGAAGTAGTCGTCGCAGACTTCTCCCCAGGCGCCCGAGTGGTAGATCTGGAGGCGGCCCTCCATGCCGTGGGGCCCGCCGACCAAGCGGATGTCGCCCTCGCCGGGCACGCAACGGACCCCCACGGCCTCGGCGCCGCTGCAGTTCTCGCGGTCCCAGCCGAGGAACGGACACTGGGAGAGGTTGCTCTCGGTTCCGGTGCAGTACACGTCGTCCATGACCGGACTGCCGCTGCCGCCGCCGAAGCCGACGAGGAACTCGTGGCCCGTGCCGGTGAACCCGAGCTGGGTGCACACCACGTCGGCGAAGGCGTCGCGGGCCGCCGCGTCGTACGTGTCGTCGCATACGTCACGCCACGCCCCGCCGAAGTACACCTCGACCATTCCGTGGTTGCTGCCGTCGCCGTTCCGCAGGCGCACGGGGAGATGGAAGCCGGCGTCGACCTGGCACCCCGAGTCGCACCCGTCGAAGGGCACCGTGTTGCCGTCGTCGCACTCCTCGCCGGACTCGATGGAGCCGTTGCCGCAGGTGGTGCTGGTGCACCCCGACGTGTCGAAGGCACAGGAGCCCGTGCACGCGAGGGTGCCTCCGGTGAAGCCGAGTCCGGTGCAGCTCTCGCCGCCGAGGTTGCTGCCGTCGCAGTCCTCGCCCCCGTGGATCATGCCGTTCCCGCAGATGGGCGTGCAGGTCGACGGGGTGCCGACGCACGTCCAGCCTCCCTCGACCGTGCAGGAGTTGCAGCCGTCTCCGTCCGTACCGTTGCCGTCGTCGCAGTCCTCGCCGGACTCGAGCGAGCCGTTGCCGCAGGCCGCCGTCACGCAGGACGAGGTGTCGTAGTCGCAGGACGAGGTGCAGCCGAGCGTGCCGGAGGTGAAGCCGAGAGTCGTGCAGTCCGCGCCGCCGAGCGCGGCGCCGTCGCACTGCTCGATGCCCTCGACCGAGCCGTTGCCGCAGTTGTGACAGGCGGCGATGTTCAGCGTGCAGTCGCCGTTGCAGCTCAAGGAGCCGGCGACGAACCCGACATCCGTGCAGTCGCTGCCGCGGAGGTCCGACCCGTCGCAGTCCTCGCTGCCCTCCGCCGTCGCGTCGCCGCAGACGGCGTCGAAGCAGCCGCTCTCGTCGAAGCCGCAGGTGGCGTCACAGGCGAGCGTGCCTCCGGTGAAGCCGCGCGTCGTGCAGTCGGCGCTGCCGAGCGCGGCCCCGTCGCACTCCTCACCCGCGTCGATGGTGCCGTCGCCGCAGGAGCTGCAGTCGGACGTGTCGTACGCGCACTCGCCCGTGCAGCCCAGCGTGCCCCCACCGGCGTAGCCCAACGAGTCGCAGGTCGCGCTGCCGAGGTCCGGTCCGTCGCACGCCTCGGCGCCGTCGATCGCTCCGTTGCCGCACGCGGCCTCCTCGCATGCCGACTTGTCGAATGTGCAGTCCGCGAGGCAGCTCAGGTCGCCGCCCGCGTACCCGAGCGACTCGCAGGTCTGGCCGTCGAGGTTCGTCCCGTCGCACTCCTCGGCGCCGTCGATCGCTCCGTTGCCGCAGGCCGAGCCCGCGTCGCGGCCCGCGTCAGCCCCGCCGCCGGCGTCGTGCCCGGCGTCGGAGGGAGGCAGCCCGCTGTCGGTGCGGGGAGACGGGGTGTCGTCGCCGCCGCCGGCACAGGCGACCAGGAACAAGAGCGCGCCGATCCCGGCGGAAGAAAGGCTATTCATGACGATCCTCTCGAAGCGAAAGCAGCCCGGCCGGGGCCGGACGGGCGGCAGTGTGACCGATCGTCACTGCGACGCAACGTGGAACGTCCAAACCGATCGGCGTTCTAGGAGCGGCCGGATTGGAGGTCGGCCATCAGGTCGGGCAGGGTGAGGTCGACATCCAGCCAGCGCGGGCGGGTGGGCGCGAGCGGCGGCGGGTGGCCGGCGAGTGTGGCTTCGAGGAAGTCGCGGGTCTCGGCCCAGAGCGTGTCTTCGAGGCCGGGGCGGAAGAAGCCGAAGTGGCCGACCGCGTCGCAGCCGAGGCCGGCGGGCCGGAAGCGGCGGTGGACGAGGTGAGCGCCAGAGAGCGCCCGCTCGAGCGCGTCGACGGCGGGGCCGGGGGCGTAGAAGTCGTCGGTGAAGCTGTAGAGGAGCGTCGGGCGGGCGAAGCGGGCGAAGCGTTCGCGGGCGCCGGGCTCGAACCCGATCAGGTACTCGGGGTGGCTGCACCACCGGGCCCAGTCGCGTGCGACACCCGCCGGGAGGTCGCGCGAGAGGCCGACGCCGCCGGGGAGGTAGCCCGCGACGGCGGTGACCGCCGGGACCCACGCCCGCCACATGACCGCGAGCGGGAAGCGGTAGGCGAGCGGCCAGTGGCCGTACCAGCCGAGCTGCGAGGCGACCAGCACGGCCGCGTCGACGGAAGCGAGGTCGTCGAGGAGGCCGATCAACTGGCCGCCGAAGCTGTGGCCGAGGACGGCGAGAGGCTCGCCCGGGTAGCGCTCCTTCGCCCAGTCGAGGACGCCGCGCGCGTCGAGCAGCGCCCAGTCGAGGAGCCGCGTCTCGTCGCCCCGGAGCGAGCCGCAGCGCGAGGCGCCCACTCCGCGGTAGTCGTAGGTGAGCACGCGTACGTCGTGATCGGCGAGGTCCCGCGCGAACCGTGCGTAGAAGCTCTGGGGGACGGCCATCGCCGCGTGGATCACCAGGTTGCCTCGCGCGGATCCCCGGGGCTCGTACAGCGTGGCGCCGAGCGCCGTGCCGTCGGCGGCGGGGAGGTCGAAGGCCGTTCCTTCGGTCCGGTCTCTTGCTATGTTGCGGGCGTCGGTGGACATGGCGACCTCCTTCTCCCTTCACAGTGCGGTCACGGCTCGAGGTCGGCTCGCCGCGAGTTCGCAGGTGCGGGCTGCGGATTTGCAGGGCGCGTGATCGACTGGGACCACATCCGACACTTCCTGGCCGTCTACCGGGGCGGAACGCTCGCGCGCGCGGGGGCGGACCTCATTGCGCTTTTAGACTGGCATCAACGTTGCCGGAACGCTCGCGCGCGCGGGGGCGGACCTCCGGGTGGATCCCACCACCGTCAGGCGGCGGGTGGCGGCCCTCGAGGAAGCGATGGGCGCGAAGCTGTTCGAGCGCACGCCCGACGGATGGCGCGTCACGCCGGCCGGACGCGAGCTGGTCGCGCGGGCCGAGCGCATGGAGGAAGAGGCGCTCGCCGTCGAGCGGTCGCTCGTCGGCGCGGACGAGCGCCTGTCGGGCGTCGTGCGCGTGACGGCGACCGAGATGCTCGCTACGCGTTTCATCGCACCGCACCTGTGGCGCTTCCGGCGGGAGCACCCTGAGCTGACGCTGGATCTGGTGTGCACGAACGTGCCGCTCGACCTGTCACGGCGTGAGGTGGACGTGGCGCTCCGGCTCGCGCGGCCGCGCGAGCAGTCGGTGGTGGCGAAGCGGCTCGCGCGCATCGAGCTCGCGCTGTACGCGTCTCCTCGGTACCTCGAGGTGCGCGGCGTGCCCGAGGATCCGGAGCGCGACCTCGCGGGTCACGACGTGCTGCTCTTCGCCGACTCGCGGACTTTCGCACGCGAGAACCGTTGGCTCGAGGGCCGCCTGGGCGCCGGGCGGGTGGCCCTGCGCTCCGACAGCGTCAGCTCGCTCTACTCGGCGGCCGTGGGCGGGCTCGGCATCGCGCTCCTGCCGCGCGCCGTCGCCGACGCGGACCCGTCCCTCCAGCTCATCGAGACCGAGTCCGCTCCCGAGCCCCGCGACGTCTGGCAGATGGTCCACCGCGACGTCAAGACCAACGCCCGCATCCGCGCCGTCACGACCTTCCTAGCCAAGCTCATCCGCTAGGGGACGGACCTCGGTTTCTCGGTTGTGGCACACGTCCCTAGAGGACGTCCGTTAGGGGACGGACCTCGGTTTCTCGGTTGTGGCACACGTATTCGCTGGGGGACGGGCCCTCGTTTCTCAGTTGTGGCACACGCATCGTCCCTTGGACGAAGCGGGATCCTACTGTGCCTGGGTGAGTCAAGTTGGGCCGGAACTGAGAAACCGAGGTCCGTCCCCTAGTGGGCCAGAGAAACCGAGGTCCGTCCCCTAGTGGGCCAGGTTGGGCCGGAACTGAGAAACCGAGGTCCGTCCCCTAGTGGGCCAGGTTGGGCCGGAACTGAGAAACCGAGGTCCGTCCCTTAGGGGAGGGAGTCGTAGAGGGACTCTAGGGCGGCGACGCGGGCGCGGTTGTCGTATTCGCGTTCCATCTTGGCGCGGGCGGCGGTGGCTAGGCGCGCGCGGAGGTGGGGGTCGCGGGCGAGGCGCGTGAGGCGCTCGGCCATGGCGGCAGGGTCGCGCTCGGGGACGAGGAAGCCGGTCTCGCCGTCGTCGATGATCTCGGGGATGCCGCCGTGAATGGTGCCGATGGGGACGACGTGGCTCGCGCTCGCTTCCTTGACGACGATGAGGCCCGACTCGCGGTTTCCGTCCGCCGCGACCACGCTCGGCGCCAGCAGGACGTCCGAGCGCCGGAGCTCCTCGGCGACGCGGTCCGCCGGCAGCGCCCCGGTGAAGGTCACGCGCGCGCCGATGCCGAGCTCGGCGACGAGCGCGCGCAGCTTCGGCTCGCGCTCGCCGTCGCCGACGATCGTGAGGTGCGCGGCGGGCGCGGCTTCCTTCGTCGCGAGCGCGAACGCGCGGATGCCGTACTCGAACCCCTTCTTCTCGACGAAGCGCCCCACCATGACGACGCGCAGGCGGTCGGGATCGCGCGAGCCCGGGCCGAAGGCGTCGAGGTCGATCCCGAGGCGGTGCACGATGAGCCGCTCGTCCGGCACCCCGAGGTCGAGGAGCATGTCGCGCAGCTCGTTCGAGCAGCACAGCCCGAGCCGCATCTGCCGGAGCAGCGCAGGGCCGCGGATCGCGTACGGCAGGTTGAGCGGCTCGAACCGCTCGATGCTGCTGAGGAGCGGCACGTCGTAGCCGTGGAACGTGACCAGCAGCGGGACCCGGTGCCGGCGCGCGAAGGGGAGCGCGTACGTCCCGCCGGGCCCGAAGTGCGCGTGGACCACGTCGTAGCGGCGCCGCCGGAACGCCCCGTCGAACGCCGGGCTCACGCGCGTCGCCACGTAGAGCGGGTTCGCCCGGTGCACGCGCGGCCACGGGAACCGCTCGGCGTTCATGCGGCGCCAGCAGAACACGTCGGCCTCGTAGCGACGGTGGTGCTTGAGCTGCTCGTAGACGAACGTCTGCGAGTACGGCAGGAAGTTCGTGCAGAAGAGCGCGACCCGGCGGCTCACGCGCCCACCTCCGACAGGCGCAGCTCGAGGAAGCGCTCGATCTTCTCGGCGCGCGCGTCCCAGGTGAGGCCCCGCGACGTGTCGAGCGCCGCAGCCCCGAGCCGCTGACGGCGCTCTCGGTCGCCGAGCAGGCCCGCGAGCGCCCTGGACGCCACGCGGGCGTCGCCGGGCGGCACGAGCACGGCGTTGTCGCCGTCGCGCAGCAGCTCGCGGAGGTCCGGTCCGTTCGGCGCCAGGATGGGCCGCCCCGCCGCGAGGTAGAGGAAGAGCTTCATCGGCAGGACCGTGTTGCCCACCAGACGCAGCGGCACGCTGCTCGGCGGAAGGAGCAGCACGTCCGCGGCGAAGAGGTGGCGCACCACGCCGTCGAACCGCTGCCAGGGGACGAGCATCACGTTGTCGTGGCCGCGCGCGAGCCGCTCGATGACGCCGTCGCCCTCCGAGCCGACGAGCACGAAGCGCGCCTCGGGCGTGCGGCGCGCCATCGAGAGGACCACGTCGAGCCCCTTGGTGGCGTTGATGTGCCCCGTGTACACGACGAGCGGCCGGTCGCCCGGCAGCCCGAGCGCCGCCCGCCCCTCGGCGGGCTCGAGCCGCGGCTCGAAGGCGTGCGGATCGTAGCCGTTGTGGGCGACGAGCAGCCTCTCCGGGTCCACGCCGAGCGCCGCGTAGCGGTCGCGCGCGAACGACGAATGGAGCACCGCCCCGACGAAGCGCGGCCGGGCCATGGCAGCGCGGAACGGCCAGCGGAGCGGCGGGAGCTGGTCGAACCAGGGGCGGTACGTCTCGTACGCGAAGGGCTTCGAGCCGAGGGCGGCGCCGAAGAGCGTGGGGAAGTTGCGGGTGTAGACGACGTCCGCCCGCGCCGCGGCCCGAGACCCGGCGAGCGCGCGCCGCGCGTGGTCGAGCTTGCGCGGATCCTGCCACCGCACGAGCGGAGAGGGCACGTACTCGACGGCGAAGTCGCCCGTGACCTGGTAGTGCGCACGGATCGCGTCGGCACGGAGCGGCTCGCGCCGCGGATGGCGCGGCAAGACCAGGGTCACCTCGACACCACGCCTCCCGAGGGCGGCGACGGTCTTCACCACCTGCTCCGAGTCGGTCTCGGTTGCCGGCAACGGCCGGTCGAACAGATACGCGATCCTCACTGGACGACTGGCAGGCGTGCTTCGCTCGTGGGGTCGGTGCGGCGCTGCGGGCGCCACTCGTCGAGGGCGCTCGCGCGGCGGACGCAGGCGATGGTGCACGCGTCCTCGCAGCCCTTCCGGGTGTCGAACGCGCGGACGAGGTCCTCGCGCCCGTACTCGAGGAGCGGCGTGCCGGGCTCGCCTCGGCGTTGGCTGCAGTAGCTGACCGCGCCGGCCTCGTCGACGTAGAGGTAGCGGCCGCCCGCGCGGCACTTGAACGGCGCCACGCCGTCCCGGATCATCCGGTGCTCCCACCCCTCGCCGGCGTGGTGGAAGAGGCTCTTGTTCGACTGCCCGCGCATCTCCTCGTAGAGGCTCGCGAGCTCGTCGCCGGCGAGCCCCGGATCGAGCTGTCCCTGGTGGTCGTGCATCAGCCCGACCGTCATGAAGAACCCGAGCTGTCGTACGTGCCGCGCGAGCTCGCGCGTCTGCTCGGGCGGGCAGCTCCCGAGGACGGCGTTGATGTTGACCCCGAACTTCGCGTGATCCCTCAACAGCTCGAGCTTCTTCCGGATCTTGGAGAGCGACTTCTGGGAGACGTCGTTCGGCTCGAGGTTGTCGATGCTGATCTGGATCAGCGTGAGCCCCGCGTCGTCGAGCCGCTCGATCCACCGGCGAGTGATCGGGTAGGCGTTGCTGATCGAGGTGCAGACCATGCCCCGCGAGGTCGCGCGGCGGACGACGTCGTCGAGGCGGGGATGGAGGAGCGGCTCGCCGCCGGTGAGCGTGAGCACGACCGTCCCGAGGCCGGCCAGGTGGTCCACCCGGGCGACGAGGTCGTCGAGCGGCACCGGAGGCGAGTGGTCGTCGTACTCGTTGCAGTAGCCGCACGAGAGGTTGCACCGCCGGGTGACGACGAGCTGCGCGAGGAGCGGCGTCGCCGGGCGCGCCATGGCCACGGCTCCCCTCCGGGCGGCGCTCAGCGGCTTCTTCGGCAAGAACATCCCAAGCTCCCGGCCCCTATCTAGCAGATGTCATGCCGCCTCGCGCGCGGCCGGCGGTGAGGACGCCCGCCGCCGCGCGAGGAGCAGCAGGATGGCGGGCATGGTGAGCAAGGCGGCGAGGACGCAGGTGACCTCGCTGATCGCCATCGCCGCGCCGAACGAGTTCAGCGCCAGGTTCGCGCTGGTGTAGAGGGACGTGTAGCCGATGATGGTGGTGAGCGAGTTGAGCAGGACGGCGCCGCCGGTCTCCTCGACGGCCGACCGCACCGCCCCCTCGCCGTCCGCCCCGGCGCCGCCGACCTCGACTCCGTAGCGCCGCATCAGGTTCACACCGTAGTCGACGCCGTTGCCGAACGTGATGGGGAACGCGACGAAGTTCAGGAAGTTGAGCTTCATCCCGAACGCCGCCATGGTGCCCGCCATCCACACGATCCCGAGGAGCAGCGCCACGAGCGTGAGCACGCGTTCGCGGGTGCGCCGGAACGCCACCAGCACGAGGAGCACGGTGGCGACGAACGAGGCGGCAACGGCCTTCGGCCCGTCCACCCAGATCACCTCGATCATGTCGGCGAACACGGGCGCGCGGCCCACGAGCGGGGGCCGGTCGCCGTCCGCCGTCCGCACCTTCCGCAGGACCTTCGCCCACTCCACCAGGTACTCGCCGTCCCACAGGCTGTGGTCGGGATCCTGCTCGACGATGACCAGCCGCCCGACGGTGCCGTCGCGCTCGCGGAACGGCCGGGCGACCGTGAGCGGCAGGTCCTCCGGCTCGAGCGGGCGAAGCGCCTCGGGGATGGCGTTCTCGTCGAGCTCCGCCTGCTCTTCCTCGTCGGCGTACCGGCGCGCGTCGGCCATGAGCTCGCGGATGTCCGCGAGGATCGGAATCTTCGCCTCCTGCTCCCCGGGGAGCAGGTCGTAGACGGTGCGGACCCGGCCGAAGCTCGCGTCCCCGTCCTCGCGCATGCGCTCGAGCTCGGCCGCGAGGGGGAGCACCTCGTCGCGGTCGTCGAGGAGCAGCGCGATGCCCTGCCCTGCCCCGGCTCCACCGACGATGTCCTTGATCCGTCCGTTCAGCCGGCTGGCGAGGCTCGACTCCTCGCGGACCGACCGGAGCTTGCGGAAGTTGTACTCGATCGGATCCCGCGCCACGGCGACGCCGACGATCGCGACCCCGACGACCGCGAGCACCGAGGAGAGGACGAGCACCGTGCGCGGGGCCCCGAACACGGCGCGCGAGAAGAGGAGGCCGTAGAAGTTGCGCCGCGGCTTGGAGGCGCCGGTGAACAGGGGCCGGATCCGCTCCGAGACGACCGTGAGCGGCGCCGTGAGCGTGAAGGTGGCGATCCAGCACAGCACCATGCCCACGCCGCCGATGATCCCGAAGTCCTGGAACCCGCGGAAGTCGGTGACGACGAGCGAGCCGTAGGCGATCGCCGCGGCGAGCGACGCCGTCAACGTCCCCGCCCAGGTGCTCCGGTGCGTCTCGGCGACCGAAGCTTCCACGTCCGTGCCGCCGCGCCGCAGCTCGAAGTAGCGCGCGAGCCAGATGATGAACGGGTTGATCCCGTTGCCGATGACGATGCTCCCGAGGAACGCGGTCGAGGTGTTGAGGTAGTCGACCGCGAGCTCGGCGATCGCGAACGTGCAGAGCACCGGGACCGCGAGCGGCAGCCCGACCAGAGGGATCGCCCGCAGCCGCCAGAAGAAGAAGAAGATGACCGCGAGCACACCGGCGACGGTGATCGTCGTCGCGAGCACGAGCTCCCGCGCGATGGCGTCGTGCTCCTCCCGCTGGTGCAGGACGTCGCCCGCGTACTCGACCTTCAGGTCGGCGGCGTAGCTTCGGGGCTCGAGCGCCTCGACCTCGCGCTCGACCTTGGCGATGAGCCGCTCGATCGACTCGACGTCGCCGCCGCGGATGTCGGTGCGCAGGAAGACGGCGAGGAGGTCCCGGTCCGGGTGGACGTAGTACCCGCCGGGGTAGCGCTCCAACCGGCGCTCGCCTGCTTCCGCCTTCTTCTCGAGCCGCTCGACGATCTCGCGCGGGTCGGGCGGCTCCTCGTCGTCGAGCTGGACGTAGAAGGGGTTGGCCCGCGCCCGCTCGAATTCGAGCCGCTCCTCGAGGGCGTCCCGCACCTCGGTCAGGTCCTCGAGGCTCGCGTACAGGTGCTTGTGCTCGCGGACGAACTGCTCGTAGGCGGCGATGTTCCAGTCGACGCTGCGGAGGTCCTCGTCGTCGATCGCCTCGAGCCGCGGCACGAGGTCCGCCGCGAAGCGCTGCATGGCCTCGACGTCGCCCGACTGGATGGCCAGGGTCAGCGTCGAGAGCCCGCCCACCCGGCCGCGCACTCGCTCGAGGTCCTGGACCGAGGGCTTGTCCTCGGGCAGGAGCGCGGTGAAGTCGCTGTTCAGCCCGAGCTTCTGGATGAGCGGAACCGATCCGGCCGCGAGGAGGAGCCCCACGGCCAGGAACCAGCCCGGGCGGCGGTATTGGAGGCGGGCGAGGCGGTCCCAACGCATGGCGAAAAGCTCGAAAACCCGTGAACCGGAGTCACAGGTGTGGTGTGAGGCTCACGCCGCCTGGGCGGCCGGGACGGGCGCGGCTCCGATCTGGGTGAGCTCGCGCAGCGTCTTCTCGCTGGCCCGGCGCTGCCACAGAAGGACCACGACGAAGACGGCGTTCATGAGGACCAGCCGGAGCCAGAGGTAGACGTCCAGGCGGTCGGCCATGCCGCAGATGGCCATGATGTACGTGTGCGGGCACAGCGAGACGAAGGCCCACAGGCGCATCGGGCCGGTGTTGTGCTCGCGCCAGATGCGGGCGGTCTCCTCGTTCCGCACGTAGCGGTAGCCGTCGCGGCTGGCGGCCGGGTTGGTCAGCCGTACGACCGTTCGCTGGCCCCGCGATAGGTCGAGGAGGTTCTTGACCGCCCAGCGCCAGACGAGGGGCGCGCGGTCACGTTCGAGCTTCGCGAGACGCTGCTCCACCTCGTCGACGTCCATGACCTCGTTGCGCCGGTCGAGCCGGGTCATGAGGAGGTACGACTCCTTGTAGTAGTCGTAGAGGTAGATGTGCAGGACGGTCAGCCCGATGGCCGGCACCATGAGGAGCAGCTCCAGCGGATCCTGCTCCTTCGCCCACAGGTGGTAGAAGCCCGGGAACACGGTGGCGATGGCCACGATCATGTCGGCCGAGCCGTCGAGGGCCCTGCCGAACTCCGACTGCATGTTCTTCGCGCGGGCGAGGATGCCGTCGGCGCCGTCGAGGATGGCCGAGGCCCAGAGCAGGACCCCTCCGGCGACCATCGCCGCCGGCGTACCCCACACCCACATGGCCCCGGCGACGAGGCCGACCAGCATCGCCAGCAGCGTCACCTGATTCGGCGTGATGGCCGTCCGGTGGACGAGCCGGACGAAGCCGTAGGCGAGCGGCCGGTGCACGTACAGGTTGACCGGGTCCTCGACCTCGCGGGACTTCAGGAGCGAAGAGAAGGGGGGGAGGCGGCGTTCGGGCATGGCTCCGGGGTGGCCTGGCTGTACCACCGTCCGCCCGTGGTGGCAATTTGCGTGCCTTTCGGCGGCCCCGGCCCGCTCCGAGGCAACGGAGCGCGATTTCTGGTATCGTGCGCCCGGGTTGGGTAGGCGTACGGGGGTTCGGAGCTTCGCATGGCGTACAGCAGCACACTTCGCATCTCGCTTCTCGCGGCCACCGGCGCGCTGATCCTGGCGTCGGGGTGCGGCCGTTCCCATCTGGACTTCGGCCCGGAGCGCGACGCGGGCGTGCTTCCGGACGGCCCCCTGCCCGACGTGCCGGGCGTGACGTGCGGCGACATGATCTGCACGGCCGGCGCCGAGTCGTGCTCGAGCTGCCCCGCCGACTGCGGCCTGTGCGGAGGCTGCGGCGACGGCATGTGCGGGGGCGGCGAGACGTGCTCGAGCTGCCCCGCCGACTGCGGGCTGTGCGAGACCTGCGGAGACGGCGCGTGCGGCGGCGGCGAGACGTGCTCGAGCTGTCCCGACGACTGCGGGCTGTGCGAGACCTGCGGGGACGGCACCTGCAGCATGGCCGCCGGCGAGGACTGCTTCTCGTGCCCGGGCGACTGCGGCCGCTGCATCACCTGTGGCGACGGCATGTGCAGCGGCAGCGAAAGCTGCTCGACCTGCCCGGAGGACTGCGGCGTGTGCGAGCGCTGCGGCAACGGCGAGTGCGCCGGGAGCGAGAGCTGCTCGACCTGCCCCCGCGACTGCGGCCTGTGCGTGAGCTGCGGCGACAGCCGGTGCGACTCGACCGAGACGTGCTCGAGCTGCCCGGCCGACTGCGGGATCTGCGACACGTGCGAGAACGGCTTCTGCCAGCCCGAGCGCGGCGAGGACTGCGTCACGTGCCCCGAGGACTGCGGCGTCTGCGACACGTGCGGCGACGGAATGTGCAACATGACGTCCGAGAGCTGCTTCACCTGCGCCGAGGACTGCGGGATGTGCGAGGGCTGCGGCGACGGCCGGTGCACGGGCACCGAGACGTGCTCGAGCTGCCGGCGCGACTGCGGCGTCTGCTCGTTCTGCGGGAACATGCGGTGCGAGCGCGACGGCTTCGAGTCGTGCACGAACTGTCCGGAGGATTGCGGGACCTGCACGACGATCACGTGCGGCGAGGTCCTGACCTGCGTCTTCGGGTGCCTCGACTTCATGGCCGACCCGCCGCGGATCAGCATCGCGTGCCTCGGGAGCTGCGTCGCGCGGGCGTGCCCCGACGTCCAGTACCTCATCGATCAGTTCGTCGCCTGCGCGATCTCGAACTTCGGTGAGTGCGGCGACTTCGACTGCGTCCGCCGCGAGTGCGAGGCCGAGATCGAGGCATGCCTCGGCGCGCGCTGCCCGTAGTGCCTCGTCACGGGAGACGTCGTGGCCCGTGAGCCGGCTCGGGCGGCGTTCTTCGTCCTGTGCGTCGTGCGCCGTGGTGATGCGTTCCTCCTCGTCGAGGAGCGCGGGCACGGCGGGGGCTGGTACGTGCCGGCGGGTCGGGTCGAGCCGGGCGAGGAGCTCGTCGAGGCGGCGCGTCGCGAGACGCTCGAGGAGGCGGGGCTCGCGATCGCGATCGACGGCATCCTCCGCGTCGAGCACACGCCGCGGCCCGACGGCACCCGCGTCCGCGTCGTCTTCGCCGCGCGGCCGGCCGATCCCCAGGCGATGCCGCGCGAGACCGCGAACGAGCACACCCTCGGCGCCCGCTTCCTGACCCTCGACCAGATCCGGCACCTGCCCCTGCGCGGCGCCGAGGTCGTCGACATGCTCGAGGCCGTCGCCGCGGGCGCGCCGGTGGCGCCGCTCTCGATGCTCACCGGGGAAGGAGCGCCCTGGCGGGCACCCGGGGTGTGAGGAGCCACACGCGGGTGAGCTGACGAATTGTCAGGTCATGTTATCTGACACTTCGTCAGACCATGGCCCGCCCGGTGGACATCGAGAAGCGACGGGATCTCGCGATGCGGGCCGTCGAGGTGTTGCAGAAGGAGGGGCTCGACATCTCGAACAGCCGGCTCGCCGACGCCCTCGGGGTGAAGCGGCCGACGCTCCTCTACTACTTCCCGGCGCGCGCCCGGCTCGTCGAGCAGGCCCTCGAGGAGCTGCTCACCGAGCAGATGGTGTTCGTGATGGAGCGCGTCAACGCGCACACCCACCCCATCGATCGGCTGTACGCCCAGCTCTGCGCGGTGCACGAGTTCCACCGCGAGTGCGCCGATCGGGTCGTGTTCCTGAGCCAGGCGATCGCGACGTCGGCGAGGTCGCGCATGGCGCGGATCTTCGACGTCGGCGACCGAGTCTTCCGGGCGCAGCGCGATGCCGCCAAGGAGCTCGTCCGCGCGGGCATCGAGGACGGGACCGTCGCTCCGTGCGACCCGGACGCGCTGGTCTCGGTGATCCGCGCGCTCACCGACGGTTTGATGGTCCAGCGCGTCATGCTCGGCACGGAGCTCGAGCCCGCGCACGACTTCGTCTGGAAACACTTGCTCGAGCCGCTGAAGCGAGAGGGGAGCGAACGATGACCAGGAATGCCTTTCCCACCCAGAAGAAGAGCCGCGAGGAGATCCTCGCCGCGCTCGCCGATCTGAAGTCCGCCGATCTCCGGTCCGACGGCCGCGCCTTCGCGTTCGTCTACGACGCCGGCGCCGAGGCGCGCGAGCTCGTCCGCGAGGCCTACGCGGCGTGCATGGGCATCAACGGGCTCGACCCGACGGTGTACCCGTCGGCGCGGAAGCTCGAGTGCTTCGTGGTGGATGCGTGCCTCGATCTCCTGAACGCGCCGGAGGGCGCCTGCGGGACGGCGACGGCGGGCGGCACCGAGAGCATCATGCTCGCGGTCAAGACGGCCCGCGACTACGCGAAGAAGACGCGCCCCGAGGTCGTGGCGCCGAAGATGCTCCTGCCGGAGACCGCCCACGCCTCGTTCCACAAGGCGGCCCATTACCTGGGCGTCGAGGTGGTGGTGATCGACGTGGATCCGGAGACCATGCGCGCTTCGGTGGACGACGCGCGCGCGAAGATGAGCGACGACGTCGTCCTGGTGGTGGGCTCGGCGCCCAGCTACGCCCACGGGGTCATCGACCCCATCGAGGACCTCGCGGCCCTCGCCGCCGAGCACGGGACGCTGATGCACGTGGACGCCTGCGTGGGCGGCTTCGTGCTCCCGTTCATGCGCGACGACGGCGTGGACGTGGCCCCCTTCGACTTCGCGGTTCCGGGCGTCACGAGCATCTCGGCCGACCTCCACAAGTACGGCTTCGCGCCGAAGGGGACCTCGGTCCTGCTCCAGCGCAGGCGCGACCTCCGCGACGCGCAGTACTTCGCCTGCGCGACCTGGACCGGCTACTCGGTCATCAACTCGACGACGCTCGGGAGCAAGTCGGCCTCGGCCCTGGGCGGCGCCTTCGCCATGTTGAGCCACCTCGGGCGCGAAGGGTACCGGGCGATGGCGAGGAAGATGTGGGATGCGACCCAGAAGATCGTGGCGGCCGTCGAGGCGATCGACGGGCTGCGTCTGATCGCCCGCCCGGACACGCACCTCTTGGCCTTCGAGACGACCGAGGGCGACCTCTTCGAGCTCGCCGATCGGCTGACCGAGCGCGGCTGGCTCGTTCAGCCGACCTATCGGTACGGCGCGTCGCCTGCGCACATCCACCTGACCGTCGAGCCGCAGAACGCCGAGCACGTCGACGAATTCGTCGCGGACCTCGGGAAGTGCGCGGCGGATCTGCCCCCGAGGCAGGAGGCGCCGGCGCCGGTCGTCGCGCTCCTCGAGCAGATCGGGATGGGCGCGGGCGACGACGGCGTGGGCGCGGACGTGCTGATGGCGCAGCTCGGGATCGTGGACGGGCAGCTTCCGGCGCGCAGCGCGGTCATCCACCGCCTGCTCGACGCCGCCTCACCGGCCGCGCGCGAGCGGCTCCTCGTCCTGTTCATCGGGGAGCTGTTCTCGTGAAGCCGCTCCGGCTCGGCCGCGGAGGCCGCCCCTTGCGCATCGGCTACGGACGGATCTTCCACGAGGCGAACACCTACTCGCCGCTGGTGACCGACCGCGAGGCGCTCACCGCCTTCCATCACCTGACCGGAGAGGCGCTCGCGCGCGCCGCGAGCCTCGGCGGCTCCGAGCTCGAGGGCTACCTCCCCGCCGCCGAGCTGACCGGCTTCACCCAGGCGGCGCGCCTCGCCGGGGGCGTCGAGACGGTGCCGCTCGCGTCCACGTTCGCCGTGCCGAGCGGACCCGTGACGAGAGACGCGTTCGAGTGGCTGGTCGACGATCTGGTCGCGCGCGTCCGCGAGGCCGGCGCGCTCGACGGCGTGTACCTCGCCCTGCACGGCTCGATGGAGGTCGTGGGGCTCGGCGAGGCGCCCGAGGCGGCGATCCTCCGCCGCGTGCGCGAGGTCGTCGGAGACCGAGCGAAGATCGCGGCGAGCTTCGACCTGCACGGCAACCTGTCGTCGGGAATCGTCGATCCCCTGGACGTGCTCGTCGCCTTCCGGACCAACCCCCACTGGGACCTCGCGCCGACCGGCTTCCGGGCAGGCAACCGGCTCATCCGCGCGCTCCGGGGAGACTGCGCGCCGGTGCACGCGTGGCGCAAGCTCCCTATCGTGCTCGGCGGCGGCACGACGATCGATTTCCTGAGCCCGATGCGGCAGGTCTTCCGGGCCATGAAGCGCATGGAGGCCGACCCGCGCGTCCTCACCACGAGCCTCTTCATGGTGCATCCCTACACGAGCGCCGAGGACCTCGGCTGGGCGGCGCACGTGTGCACCGACGGCGAGCCCGGCCTCGCGGAGGAGCTTGCCGAACGGCTCGCCGACCGCGCCTGGGCCGTCCGCACGATGGAGCTGCCGCCCATGCGCGGCGTCGACGAGGCGCTCGACGAGGTCGCCGCCGGACGGTGGCGGCACCTCGGACCGGTGACGCTGGTCGACGTGGACGACGTCGTCGGGACGGGCGCGCCCGGGGGCAACACCCACTTCCTCCGGGCGCTGGCGCGGGACGACCGCGGGCTCGTGTCGTTCGTCACTCTTCACGATCCGGGCCTCGTGGACGAGCTGTGGGAGACGCCGGTGGGCGCGCGGCGGCACGTCACGTTCCGGGGCACGCCCGGCTACGGCCAGCCGCCGGTCGAGGCCTCGGCCACCCTCGCCGGCAAGGAGCGGACGGACTTCGGCCGGACGTTGCGGCTCGA
>JBDIVX010000071.1:0-35151 GCA_039794305.1 Candidatus Neutrinellum sp. | reverse complement strand
TGCAACTGGGCTTTGTCGTCTGCACGGTTTCGGCGCCTTCGCGCCGAAACCGCGCACCCCACCGCCTTCGGCGGCGGGGCCCGCGAGGGAGGACCCTCGCGCTCCCCTCGGCACCTCGCTCCGCTCGCCGCCGGGCGCGCCTTCGGCGCGCACTTGCATTGGGGACAGGTCCCAATGCAACTCGCCCTCCTACAACAGCACCGTCTCGCAGCCGAGCTTCACGGTGACGCGGCCCTCCGGATCGGCGCCGACGACCATGCAGCTGCTCGGGCACAGCCGGATCTCGGTCGGCGCGTCCGGGTCGTCGTAGTACCACCCGCCGGTCCCGCCGCAGACACCCTCGGAGCGGACGTGGGGGATCAGCGCCGGCGCGCCGCCCGAGGGCGTGTACTCCACGTTGACGCGCCCGTAGTCGAGCGTCTCGTCCTCCGGGGGCTCGGGGATCGCGAGCTCGCACGGAAGCGGAGCCGTCTCGGTCACGTGCTCGGCCAGCGCCGTGAAGACGGCGGCCCAGTCACGCGTGCAGATCGAGACCGTGAGCCCTCCGGTGACCCCCGCGAGGTGGTAGTACTGCGAGCCGACGTCGGCCGCTCCGCTGCACTCGCGCCCGCCGCCCGTGTCCTCGGACGCGATCGCGTGGAACGTGTAGCCGTGCCCGAGCCGCGCGGACATGAGCGAGTCGAACGCGGCGGACGACAGGTCGCTCTCGTCGTCGGTCACCGCGACGAAGTGGGTGACCGCGTCCGGCCGCAGGAAGTCGGCGTAGCGCTCCCACTCGCTGAGCAGCCGCTCGAGCGGCGCGTTCGAGCCGACGTGCCGGTCGACGAAGCGGTAGTGCGCGGGGTCGGTCCCGAGCGGCGGCGGCACCGCCACGTAGGACCGATCGGTGATCACGACCACGTGCGGGTCGATGCCGCCCGCCAGGATGTCGGCCGCGAAGCGGTTCAGGTTCTCCTGCACCCGCGCGGCCTCGTTCTCCATGCTGCCGGAGCTGTCGACGACCCAGACGATGTCCACCGGCCGGAGCGTCGTCTCCGCCTCGACCTCGAGCGAGGCGCACTCCTCGAGCCCCGCGTCGCGCGCCGGCCCCGCGTCGGGTCGCGTCGAGCGCGGGTCCGGCGTGGTCGTCCCCGCGTCGGGCTCGGCCACCGGCCCCGGCTCGCGCCCGCTCCCGAGGCTCCCGCCGCCTCCGTCCGGGCTGCAGCCCACGAGCACCGCCAACCCGACTCCCAGTCCCCATCGGAATGCCATGGGCGGTTTCGGTTACAATTCCGGTGCCAACCGAGGAATTCCGCCGATCTCGGGCCGCCGGGACCCTCCGACCCCAGCCGACCGTAGCCGCCGAGTCAACGCTGGGGCCAGCCGTCCCCTGTCGAGCGGGGTCAGTGCAAGATGACGCACTCGACGTTGCGCAGCACGCCCCAGCCGTTCTCGGGATGGCAGTCCTCGATGAGGCCGTCGGGGTCGGGCACGACGTAGATGTCGACGGCCATCTCGGGCGCCGTCGTCGTGCAGGTCACCTCCTGGCAGGTGCCGACGTCGATCGGGGCCTCGATCCGGGTCCGGCAGAACTCGGGGCCGTCGACCGAGCCCTCCCGGAGCGCGACGTCGATGCCGCCGCCGAGCGGCAGCCGGCCTCGGTTGCAGACCCTCGCGCGCACCGTCGCCATCCCGTCGCGGCACTCGAGCGGCGTCACGTCGCGGACGCTCGCGGTCAGGTCCGCGATGCCGAGCGCCTCGAGGTCGCCCTGCACGTTCTGCCGGAAGTTGTTGAGGTCGGTCGTGCGCCAGTTCACGTCCACGTCGCTCGTCCGGGGCAGGGTCCCGTCCTCGTTCACGTGCGTGACGGAGTAGGCGTGCTGGTTCCAGATGCGGCGCGACGCGGCCCAGCGGTCCCGCTCGTCGCGGAGCACGTACACGCCGTGGTTCGGGCTGAACGCGACGGAGGGCACGTAGGGGTCGGTCGCCGGGCAGCTCCCGGTCCAGGCGTCGTAGGCGCCGACGACGATCTCGGTGTGGAAGTCGCCGTCCACGTCCGCGATGACGGGCATCTCGAACCAGGTGAGCGAGTACCGGGGGTAGCTGTAGAGCACGTCGCCGGTCCCGCCGTCGAAGATCCGGAGGAAGCACTCGTCGTGGTAGACGACCTCGGCCTGGTCGTTGGCGTCGAAGTCGAAGACCGACGAGCCCGTCACGCCCGAGCTCTCCTCGTTCACGGCCTTGCTCCACAGCCGGCCGTCGGTGCGGCTCATGCCGCCGCAGCCCGCCGCGTCGCCTCCGGCCGTGCAGTCGAGGTCGAACACCACGTACTCGGTGCGCGCCGCCGCCGCGAACTCGGCGCGGCCGTCTCCGTCGAAGTCGGCGATGGTGGGCGGGCCGCCTCGTCCGCTCGGCAGCGTGGCGGTGAGCAGGCGCGTCCCTTCGAGCGTCTCGACGCGCACCTGCCCGTCGCCCACCACGACGATCTCGGCGCGGTCCTCGCCCCCGAAGGCCGCGAGCGGGTAGTCGCCGAGGTCGCCCACCGCGGCGAACGGGAAGCTTCCGCCCGTCGTCGTCCCGGCGAAGTAGCTCTCGGCGACGACCGAGGGGCCGGCGGCGTCGAAGCGGTAGACGCCGCTCGACGAGACGATCTCCATCTCCCCGTCCTCGTCGACGTCGGCGACCACCGGGAAGCGGTCGAACTGCGTGGTGCCGAGGCTCGCGAGGAGGCAGCCGCTCGCGTCGTAGACGCTGCCGCCGACGACGACCTCCGTCACGCCGTCGTCGTCGAGGTCGTGGAGAGACGGCGAGAACCCCTGCGACCCGGCGCCCGCGTGCGGTGTCCGTGTGGTCCCGCTGCACGTCGCCGCCCGCCACAGCTCGGCGAAGGCGTCGGCCGCCGGGTCGTACCGGTAGGCCACGGCCGTCCCGCCGGCGTTGGCGACGATCTCCGGGCGGCCGTCGCCGTCCAGGTCGCCGAGGGCGACGGCGCTCGCGTTCTGGACGCCGGTCGCGACGTTGTACTGCTGCGCGCAGGTCGCGCCGTCGATGATGCGCAGCACCTCGTCGCCGGTCCCTCCGGCGGTGGAGAACACGATGGACGGGCGGAGCGTCGCCGGATCGCCGTCGAAGTCGAAGTCCCCGACCATGGTGGTGCCGCGGAGCTGCACGCTCGAGGCGTAGGGGTCACCCGCGGGCGGCGCGGTCCACGAGCACTGGACCGCCGGGGTGATCGCGTCGATGTCGATCGACTGCTGGCAGTCCTCGTCGCGGACGTGGTCGGGGGGCACGCCGTAGGGCACGCAGGTCCCGTCCTCGGCGCAGTAGCTGTCGGACGCGCAGTCGTCGTCGTCCTCGCAGGTCCCGAGGTCCGGCACGCACGTGTCCGCGAAGCAGCGGTCGCCCGGCTCGCAGCACTCGCCGCCGCAGACGAGGCCCGTGTCGCAGCCGGCGTCGGTCATCGGCGCGTCCACCGGCGGCGGGCCGCCGTCGGTGCCGCCGTCGCCGGCGGGCGGCACACACATCCCGTCGAGGCACGCCTCGCCGGGGTCGCAGTCGTCCGCGGTGAGGCAGCCGGTCGGGCGTCGCTCGTCTCCGCAGTCACAGGCGGCGAGCGGGGCGAGGAGGGCGACGGCGAGGGCGATCGAAGAGAAGCGCATGGCCCCAGTATGGACCCTGTCAGCCGCGCTCCGAAAGGCACCCATTGCGGTTCTCGGTCCGGCGTGGCAAACACCGCCGCCCCGATGCCCTCCTCCCCCACCCGCGGCGACCTTAGAAACGTCGCCATCATCGCCCACGTCGACCACGGCAAGACCACGCTGGTGGACGCCATGCTCCGTCAGACGGGCGTCTTCCGCGCCAACGAGGTGGTGCAGGATCGCGTGCTCGACTCGAACGACCTCGAGCGCGAGCGCGGCATCACGATCCTGGCCAAGCACGCCTCGGTGCAGTTCCGTGACGTGACGATCAACATCATCGACACGCCCGGGCACGCCGACTTCGGCGGCGAGGTCGAGCGGACGCTCAAGATGGCCGACGGGGCGCTCCTGCTCGTCGACGCGGCGGAGGGGCCGCTCCCGCAGACGCGCTTCGTCCTCAAGCGGGCCCTCGAGCTCGCGATGCCCATCATCCTGGTCGTCAACAAGATCGACCGCCAGGACGCGCGGCCGGACGAGGTGCTCACCGAGGTGTTCGACCTGTTCTGCGACCTCGAGGCGAGCGACGCCCAGGCCGACTTCGCGACGCTCTACACGGTGGCGACCAAGGGGACCGCCACCCGCGACGTCGCCCGGCCCGGCGAGACGCTCGAGCCGCTCCTCGAGACGATCCTCGAGCGCGTGCCGGCGCCCTCGGGCGACGCCGAGGCGCCGTTCCGGATGCTGGTCCACAACGTGGAGCACGACGACTACGTCGGCCGGCTCGCGATCGGCCGCATCTACTCCGGCGCCATCCGCCCGAACCAGCCGATCGTGCGGCTCCACGAGGACGGCCAGAAGCAGGAGAAAGCGGGCACCCTCTTCGGGTTCCAGGGCCTGTCGCGCGTGAAGATCGACGAGGCGCGGGCGGGTGACATCGTCGCGCTCGCCGGCATGGACGACGTGCAGATCGGCGACACGCTCGCGGCGCCCGAGCGGCCCGAGGCGCTCCCGCGCATCCGCGTCGAGGAACCGACCATCAAGGTCCAGTTCGTCACGAGCACCTCGCCCTTCGCGGGCCGGGCCGGCAAGTGGGTGACCTCGCGGCACCTGCGCGAGCGGCTCTTCAAGGAGAGCAAGCGCAACCTCGCCCTGCGGGTCGAGGAGACCGACAGCGCCGAGATCTTCGACGTGTACGGGCGGGGTGAGCTCATGCTCTCCATCCTGGCCGAGACCATGCGCCGCGAGGGCTACGAGCTGGCGCTCGGCATGCCGCAGGTCGTGACGCGCGAGATCGACGGCAAGCGCATGGAGCCGGTCGAGCTCGTGGTGGTGGACGTGCCCGAGGAGTACGTCGGCGCCGTCACCACCAGCCTCGGCGAGCGCCGCGGCCAGATGGTCAAGATGGCGAACCTCGGCTTCGGCCGCGCCCGCATGGAGTTCCGGGTGCCGTCCCGCGGCCTCATCGGCTTCCGCTCGCGCTTCCTCACCGAGACGCGCGGCACCGGCCTCTTGAACACGGTGTTCGACGGCTGGCAGCCCTGGGGCGGCCCCATGCTGCGCCGCCCGACGGGCGCCATCGTCGCCGATCGCGCGGGCAAGACCACGCCCTACGCCCTTTTCCACCTCCAGCCCCGCGGCGTCCTGTTCATCGAGCCGGGCACCGAGGTCTACGAGGGCATGATCATCGGCGAGCACAACCGCGCGAGCGACCTCGACGTCAACGCCACCCGCGAGAAGAAGCTCACCAACATCCGCGCCGCCGGCCGCGACGAGAACGTCATCCTGAGCCCGCCCCGCGCCCTCACCATCGAGACCGCCCTCGAGTGGATCGACCGCGACGAGCTCGTCGAGGTCACCCCCACCGCCATCCGCGTCCGCAAGAAGATCCTCGCCTGCAACCGCCGCCCCCGCCGCGACGACGAACGCCACGAGTAGCGCCCGACTTGCATTGGAGACACGCCCCAATGCAACTCGCACTTGCATTGGGGACAGGTCCCAATGCAAGTCGAGGCACTCGGCTGAGGACCGTTTGGGCGATCGAGGGCGGTTGATCCGTCGAGCGGTCCCCGCGCCCGCGCCCGTTTCCGCGCCCGCGCCCGCATGGGCGCCCGTTTCCGCGCCCGTGACCGCGACCACGACCGTGGCCGTGGCCATGGCCATGGCCGTTGACGCTGCCGCTCGGAGGACAGCTCACGGCCGAAGCTCGCTCTTCGACCGCGTCCTGTCCGGATGACGGACGGGGCTCATCCGAAACTCGCTCTTCGACCGCGTCCTGTCCGGATGACGGACGGGGCTCATCCGAAAGCCGCTCTTCGAGCTCGTCCTGTCCGCGGGTTCGATCGTTTCCGTGTCCGAGTCCGTGTCCGTGTCCGAGTCCGAGTCCGTGTCCGTGTCCGTGTCCGTGTCCGAGTCCGAGTCCGAGTCCGTGTCCGTGTCCGTGTCCGAGTCCGTGTCCGTGTCCGTGTCCGTGTCCGAGTCCGTGTCCGTGTCCGTGTCCGAGGCCGTGGCCGAGGACCGCGACCGCATCCGCATCCGCGACCGCAAGCCGCCGCCCCCGCCTCACCGACTGCGCCCCTTCCGCTGCGCGCGATGCTCCTTCCGCCACCGCCCTATCGTCCGCCGCTCGTGATCGCGCTGCGCGTGCGTGTCGGCGCGGCGGGCGTGCGCGGCCGCCTCGCGCCGCAAGGCGTGGAACGCCTCGACGCGATCCTCGTCCACCTCGCCGCGCTCCACGGCCTCGGCGACGGCGCAGCCGGGCTCGCCTTCGTGGCGGCAGTCGCGGAACCGACAACGCGCCCCTGCCGCCACCACCTCCGCGAACGCCGATGCGACGTCCTCTTCGGTGCCCACCACGCCCACCTCGCGCAGGCCCGGGACGTCCACGACCAGGCCGCCGTCCGGCAGCTCGAAGAGCTCCCGGTGCGTGGTCGTGTGCCGGCCGCGCCCGTCGCCCGCGACGCCCGAGGTCCGGGCGCGCTCCTCGCCCGCGAGCGCGTTCAGCAGCGTGGACTTGCCCGCGCCGGACGATCCGAGCAGCACCGCGGTCCGGCCGACCCCGAGCTCGGCGCGCACGCGCTCCACGCCCTCCCCGGACACCGCGCTCACGACGATCACCGGCCGCCCGCCCGCCACGCGCTCGACCTCGCTCCGCCGCGCCTCGCGCTCCTCTGCCACGTCGGCCTTGCTCAGCACGACCACCGCGTCCACCCCGCCGCTCGCCGCGAGCGTCAGGTACCGCTCGATCCGGCGCACGCTGAAGTCGCCGTCGAGCGCCGTCACGACGAACGCCACGTCGACGTTCCCCGCGAGCACCTGCTCGGCCGAGCCGCGGCCGGGCCGCCGCCGCGACAGCACCGTGCGCCTCGGCAAGACGGCCACCACGCGCCCGGTGGCGGGATCGAGCGCCACCCAGTCGCCGACCACCGCTTCGCCGCTGCCGACGCCCTCCATCTCGCCCCACGGCGTGACCAGGTACACCTGCCGTCCCGCCGCCCGCACCACGCGGCCGGGGATGCGCCCCTCCACCTCGAACGGACGGAACGCCTCCTCGAATATCGGGCCGAAGCCCCACGACTCCATTCGCATCGCTCGCCTCCGAGCGCGCCTTCCGCGCGCACACCGGTCCCCGCGGGTCGCGACGTGCGACCCGGTAACGGCCTCAGAGGGCGGCGGACGAGGTCATCCGAGACGGAACCTAGGCCGCACGTGCGCGCGCGGCAAGCTACGATCCGCGACGTGCCCATCCTCGACCTCCTCGTCTCGGCCCCGCCCGCGCCCGATCCCATCGACTCCATCGACGACTGGTGGTCGAGACACCGCGCGATCTCCGCCCGCCACGACGCCCCCGTCGACGCCGCCCTCGCCGGGGGCTTCGCCGCGGACCGGCTCGGGTGGGCCTTCGCGTCCGGCTACCAGGCCGCCGGCCGCGCCCTGTTCCCCGCGGACGGCGAGGAGCAACCGGGCGCCCTGTGCGCGACCGAGACCGGCGGCGCCCACCCCCGCGCCATCGAGACCCGTCTCGCGCCGAATGCGGACGGCACCCTGCGGCTCGACGGCGACAAGACGTTCGTGACGCTCGGCGGGTTCGCCCGGCGGCTGCTCGTGCTCGCGGGCGAGGGCGACGACGACCAGGGACGCAAGCGCCTGCGCGTCGTGCGCGTCGACGCGACGCGGCCGGGCGTGCGCGTCGAGCCCCGACCCCCGGCGCCCTTCGTGCCCGAGGTGCCGCACGCCGCGGTGCGCTTCGAGGGCGTGCCGGTCGCGCGCGAAGACGTGCTCCCCGGCGACGGATGGAACGACTACGTGAAGCCCTTTCGGACCGTCGAGGACGCCCACGTCCACGCCGCGCTGCTGGGCTGGCTCATCCAGGTGGGTCGCCGCTCCGCATGGCCGCCCGAGACGATCGAGCGGGCGCTTGCGCTCGCCGCCGCGGTCCGCACCATCGCGATCGCCGATCCCCGCGCCGCCGCGACCCACCGCGCCCTCGCCGGCCTGCTCGCGGCGAGCGAGGAGCTGCTCGCGGCGATCGAGCCGCAGTGGGCGCACGCCGACGCCTCCACACGCGAGCGCTGGCAGCGCGACCGCGTCCTGCTCTCGGTCGCCGAAAAGGCGCGCGCTGCCCGCCTGGCCGCCGCGCGCGCGGCGACCGCGTGACGCCGTCCGCTTCGATGGCCCCCCCGGGCGATCGGGGCTAGGCTCCGCCCGCCCATGCGAGCCCTCGTCCTCCCCCTCCTCTCGACCGCCCTCCTCGCCTGCTCCCCGCCGCCCGGCGTCCGTGACGGCGAGACCACACCGGAGTCCACGACCCCCGAGGCATGCGTGGCCGGCTACGAGCAGATGGCCGAGGTCGCCGAGCACTCCGCGGCGGCCACCGCCGGCGGCGAGGCGACCGAGGACGGCGCTCCCGGAGAGCCCGCCGCCGCCGACGACTGGCTGCCCGAGCGGGACGCGTTCCTCGAGGTCTGCGCGTCGCTGCCGGACGATCTGCAGGACTGCTTCCTCAAGCGCATCGAGGGCGTCGAGGCGGAGGGCCACAACGAGCGCTGCCGCGAGGCGTTCGAGTCGGCCGACCGCGAGCTGCTCGAGCGGTTCGACGAGGTGATGGGCGACGCGTTCGTCTACTTCGAGCTGCACCGGCGCGCGGCCGCGTGCGAGGAGGGCGAGGTCCGCGCCTGCCTCGAGCTCGCCCAGATGCTCGGCGGCGTGCAGGCGCCCCCGCAGCAGGGCGCCAACGTCGCGATCAGCTTCGCGCGCGCCTGCGAGCTCGGCTCGGCCGAGGGCTGCCTCGGGCTCGGCGTCATGATGGACGAGGGGCGCGCCATCCGGGAGAACCGGGAGCGCGCGGTCGAGCTCGTCTCGTCGGCGTGCGACGCAGGCCTCCAGGCGGGCTGCGTGTACATGGGGCACATGTACCGGCTCGGCCACGGCGTCGACGAGGACGTGGACGAGGCGTTCCGGATCTACACCGAGGTGTGCGACGCGGGCGAGCTCGACGGCTGCTACAACGTCGGCGCGATGTACGCCGAGGGCGTCGGCCGCGAGGCCGACCTCGACCGCGCGCTGGAGATCTACCGCACCTCGTGCGAGGCCGGCCACGCCGGGAGCTGCATCAACCTCGGCGGCCACTACCTGCAGGGCCGCGGCGTCGAAGAGAGCGCCGAGCGCGCGTTCGAGCTGTGGACCCGCGCCTGCCAGGGCGGGCATCCGGACGGCTGCGCGAACCTCGCCGGGCTGTACCTCGAAGGGCGCGGCACCGAGCGGGACGTCGAGCGCGCGCAGGAGCTGTACGTCGCATCGTGCCGCGCGGGCTCGCGCCTCGCGTGCGAGACGCTCCGCGACGCCGCGCAGCAGCAGGAGGGTGGCGGCGAGGGCGGCGAAGGCGACGCGGGCGACGCCGAGGGTGGAAACGAGCCCGCAGCCGATTAAGCTCCGAGCATGGCGAAGCACTCCGTCCCCCACGACCTCGACCCGGCCACGGCGCGACGCGTCGCGGACAAGGCCTGGGAGTCCTACAGCCGGCGCTTCGAGAAGTACCGCCCGCAGATCCGCTGGGTGACCGACGAGCGGGCCGAGGTGTCCTTCTCCGCCAAGGGCATGCACCTGAACGGCGAGCTCGACATCCGCCCGGCGTCCATCGACATGGAGCTCGACGTGCCGCTCCTGCTCCGGCCCTTCCGCAAGCTCGCCATGTCGGTCATCGACGAGGAGGTGCGGAAGTGGGTGGCGAAGGCGAAGGCCGGCGAGGTGTAGGGCTTCGGTCCCGTCCTACGCCGCGCCGTCGAGCCCGTAGCGCTTGAGCCGCCGGTAGAGCGTCTTGCGGTCGAGCCCGAGCATCCGGGCCGCGCGCGTCTTGTTGCCCTCGGTCAGGTTCAGGACCCTCACGATGTGGCGGCGCTCGATCTCGTCGAGCGTCGGCACGCGATCCGGCGTCCTCGCCAGCTCGGGCTCGGGCTCGCCGAGGACCGGCTCGGCCTCCGCGATCTCCTTCGGCAGGTCGCTCACCTTGATGTGGTCGTGCTGCGTCAGCGCCACCGCGCGCTCCATGCAGTTCTGGAGCTCGCGCACGTTGCCCGGCCACGGGTAGAGCATCAGCTTCTCGGCCGCCGCGGCGGTCAGCCCGACCACGCTCTTGCCCGACTTGTTGGCCTGCCGCTCGAGGAACTGCTGCGCCAGGATCAAGATGTCCTGCCCGCGCCGCCGGAGCGGCGGCATGGCGACGCGCACGACGTTGATCCGGAAGTACAGGTCCTCCCGGAACCGCCCGGACGCGACCTCGGCGTCGAGGTCCCGGTTCGTCGCCGCCACGATCCGCGTGTCGAAGGAGATCTGCTTCTCGCCGCCCACCGGACGGACCGCGCGCTCCTGCAAGGCGCGCAGCAGCTTCGGCTGGAGCGGCAGCGGCATCTCCGCGATCTCGTCGAGGAACAGCGTGCCGCCGGAGGCCTGGACCATCAGCCCCGTGTGGTCCCGCGTCGCGCCGGTGAACGAGCCCTTGACGTGACCGAACAGCTCGCTCTCGAGCAGGTGCTCCGGGATCGCGGCGCAGTTGAGCGCGACGAACGGCCCGTTGGCGCGCTTGCTCATGGCGTGCAGCTCACGCGCGGCGATCTCCTTTCCGCTCCCGGTCTCGCCGGTCAGCAGCACGGTGGCCTCGCTCTCCGCCGCCCGCCGCAGGAGGTCGAGCACGTTCGCCATGGCGGCGCTCGCGGCGACCATCCCGTTCGGGCTCGGGTGCGGCCGGATCGTGCGTTCGAGCCGGCGGATCTCGCTCCGGAGCGACCGCTGGTGGCTCGCCCGCTCGATGGCGTGCTGCACGGTCTCGATGGAGAACGGCTTCGACAGGAAGTCCGATGCGCCCACGCGCATCGCGTCGATCGCCGAGTCCATCGACGGATAGGCCGTGAGCACGACGATCGGCACGTCGGGGTGATCCTCGGAGATCCGCCGTGTCAGCTCGAGACCGTCCATGTGCGGCATGCGGAGGTCCGTGATGACGAGGTCGAACTCCTGCGATCCGAGGGCCTCGAGGGCTTCGGCAGGCTCGCCATACTCGGCCGGCTCGTGGCCGAGGTGCGAGACCATTCGCCCCAGCATGTGCCGGACATCCTGCTCGTCGTCTACGATGAGAATGCGCTGGGTCACGCCCACCCGTGGTGCACCGCACGTGCCACTCGGTGCGCGGCCGACTAGTGTCGTCTCTTCGGCCGGGGAGTGGGGCGGCGCGCCACGAGCGGACATCCGCGCCATGAGCCCATGGGTCCGGTGAGGGCACTCGGGCGCAGGATCGAGCAGCTCACGTCGGGTACGGCGGAAGCTCCCCGTCCCAAGCTCGCGCCGTCGATGTCGTAGACCGCTGTCCCAACGCACCAGTCGGCCACGTCGAGGTTCGCACCAACGGCGCCGAACGACGCGCGGCGTCCGGTCGCCTCTGGACCCCCCACCTTGCCTCGCTCCTCCGCTTCGGTGTACGCCGGGTGCCCGTGAAGCCGCCCCTCGACGGAACCGTCCTCATCACCGGCGCCTCGTCCGGCATCGGCCGCGCGATGGCGCTCGAGCTGGCGGGGCGGGCGCGGGCGCTCGTCCTGGTCGCGCGCCGCGCCGAGCGCCTCGAGGAGCTGCGCGCCGAGCTCGTCGCGCGCCGCCCCGACCTCGTCGTGAGCACCCAGGCGTGCGATCTCCTCGACCGCGCGGCGACCGACCGGATGCTCGACGCCGTCGAGCGCGACGTCGGCCCCGTGGACGTCCTGGTGAACAACGCAGGCTTCGGCGACATGGGCGTCTTCGATCGAGCCGACTGGCAGAAGACCCAGTGCATGATCCGGCTGAACGTCGAGTCGCTCACGTACCTGACGCACCGGCTCGTGGGCCCGATGGTCGAGCGAAAGCGGGGCGGCGTCCTCAACGTGAGCTCCGGCTTCGGCCTCGAGTTCATGCCCGGCTTCGCGGCGTACATCGCGTGCAAGCACTACGTCACGGCGCTCACCGAGTCCTTGCGCCTCGATCTGAGGAGCCAGGGCGTGGTCGTGAGCCAGGTCTGCCCCGGTCCGGTCGCGACCGAGTTCGAGAGCCACCTCGGCAACTTCACGGGCCGCAAGCCCCCGAGCTTCGTCGAGATCTCCCCCGAGCGGTGCGCGCGCGCCGCCCTCCGCGGCTTCGCCCGAGGCCGGGCGCTCGTCATCCCGGGGGTCGCGATCAAGCTCCTGTTGGGCCTCGGCGCGCTCTCGCCCCGCTGGCTCAAGCGGCTCGTCTACATCCCGCTCGCCTCGCTCGTCCGCCGCGCCCAGCTCCGGTCCGAGCCCGGCGCGTCGTAGCCGTTGAACGTGCTACACAGGGGCGCCGTGTTCGCGCACCCGACGATGCTGGCGCCGATGGAGGGCGTCACGCACCCCGAGCTCCGGGCCATCGTGGCCGAGGGCGGGGGCGTCGGCGTCGTGTGCACGGAGTTCGTGCGGGTGAGCCGCGCGCCGCTGTGCCCCCGCGCGCTGCGGCGTCACGTCGTCCGCCACCTGCAGGTGCCGCTGTCGGTCCAGGTGATGGGCAACGACGCGGACAAGATGGCCGAGGCCGCCGGGGTGGTGTGCGACGCGGGCGCCGACATCGTCGACGTCAACCTCGGCTGCCCCATGCCTCGCGTCGTCCGCAAGGGCGTGGGGGCCGCCCTGCTGAAGGACCCCGACCTCCTGTTCCACGTGCTGTCCGCGATGCGTCGCGCGACGCCCACGCTCCTGTCGGCGAAGATCCGCGCGGGCTTCGACGACGCGTCCGACGTCGTGCGGATCGCCGGGCTCGTGCAGGACGCGGGGTGCGACTTCCTCGTCGTGCACCCGCGCCGCCGGTCCGACTTCTACGAAGGGGTGGCGGACTGGCGCATCATCCGGACGCTCCGGCGCGCCGTGCGCATCCCGGTCGTCGGCAACGGCGACGTCTGGTACGCGGCCGACGCGCTCCGCATGGAGCGCGAGACCGGCTGCGCGGCCGTCATGATCGGCCGCCCCGCGCTCCGGAACCCCTGGATCTTCAGGCAGATCGCCGACCTGCGCGCGGGCCGCGACCCCCACCGGCCGAGCGGCGAGGAGCTGCTCGCTCACCTCGAGGCCGTCCGCCGCCGGTACGAGCGCGCGCTCCCGCGGCCGCTCGGTCGGATGAAGGAGCTCGTCCGGTTCGTCGCGCGCGCCGTTCCCGACGACCGCGCGTTCCTCCGTGAGGCGGTGCGGCAGCCGACGATGGACGAGCTCTTGCGCGCCTGCGAACGGCGGCTCGCGCCGCTCGGGCCCGAGGCGCTCGACCTCGACGCGCACGGAACGCTGCGGCTCGAGCGGTCGGGCTCGGCGGTTGAGGACGTCGCGGCGGCATGACGGCGCCCGTGCTGACCGCCCGTGAGCTCTGCAAGGCCTACGGCCCGCAGGCGATCCTCTCGGGCGCCTCCCTCTCCATCCACGACGGCGAGCGCGTCGGCCTGGTCGGCGTCAACGGCTCGGGCAAGAGCACGCTCGCGCGGATCCTCGCGGGCGTCGAGGCGGCGGACTCGGGAGAGGTGGCGACGCGGAGGGACGCGACGGTCCTCTACCTCCCCCAGGAGCCGTCCTTCGATCCGCACGAGACCGCGCGGGAGGTGGCGCGCGGCGGCCTCGCCGACTGGGCCCGCGCGCGGGCCTGCCACGAGGCGATCAGCGCCCGGATCGCGGCCGGGGGCGGCGACGTCGGCGCGCTCCTCTCGGAGCAGGGCGAGGCGGCGGCCGACGTCGAGCGGCTGGGCGGCTGGGAGATGGACCACCGAGTCGACGCGATGCTCGGGTGGCTCGGCCTCTCCGATCCGGACGCGCCCTTCGGCCGGCTCAGCGGCGGAGAGCGGCGCCGCGTGGCGCTCGCCCGCATCCTGCTCGCGCGTCCGGCGCTCGCGATCCTCGACGAGCCCACCAACCACCTCGACGTCGACACCATCGAGCGGCTCGAGCGCTACCTCGTGGACGAGCACGCGGGCTCGCTCCTGTTGATCACGCACGACCGCTACGTGCTCGACCGCGTCGCGACGCGGACGGTGGAGCTCGACCGCGGGGCGCTCTTCTCCTACGAGGGCGGCTGGGAGCAGTACCTCGAGGCGAAGGCCGAGCGGCTTTCGCTCGAGGCCCGCACCGAGAAGAACCGACAGAGCTTCCTGCGCAGCGAGCTCGACTGGCTCCGCCGCTCGCCCAAGGCGCGGACGGGCAAGCAGAAGGCGCGCATCCACAGAGCGCAGGCGGCCCTCGCAGCCGCGCCCGCCGGCCGGCGCGAGCGCGTGGCCAGGCTCGAGGTGGACGGGGCGCGCGCGGGTCGCACCGTCCTCGAGGCCCGCGAGCTGCGCGTCGAGATCGGCGGCAGGCGCCTCGTCGACGGGCTCGATCTCACGCTCGGCAAGGGCGAGCGGGTGGGGATCGTCGGGCCGAACGGCACCGGCAAGACGACGCTGCTGCGCACGCTCCTCGGTGACCTCGACCCCGCCGCCGGGAGCGTCGTCGCCGGCAAGAACACGCGGTTCGCGTACCTCGACCAGACGCGGAGCGGCCTCGACGACGACCGGTCCATCCTCGAGAACGTCGCCGGCGATCGGCGGAGGGTGACCATCGGCGGCCGGGACGTGGACGTCCGCGGCTGGCTCGAGGGGTTCCTCTTCGACGCGGCCAAGCAGCGGCAGAAGGTCGGGGCGCTCTCGGGAGGCGAGCGCGCCCGCGTGACCCTCGCCAAGATGCTCCTCGAGCCGGCCAACGTCGTCGTGCTCGACGAGCCCACGAACGACCTCGACGTCACGACGCTCGGCGCGCTCGAGGAGATGCTGCTCGAGCTCTCGGGGACCGCGCTGATCGTGACGCACGATCGGTACTTCCTCGACCGGGTCGCCACCGACATCCTCTCTTTCGAGGGTGACGGGCGCGTCGTCCGGTACGCGGGCGACTACTCGACGTACCGCGCGCTCCGCCAGCGCGCCGAACGCGACGCGGCGGTCGAGGCGTCGCGGCGCGAAGAGGCCGCGCGCCCACCGACCCGCAAGCCCGCGCCCGAGCGCAAGGGGCTCACCTACGCCGAGCGGCTCGAGCTCGAGGGCCTGATGGACCGCATCGACGCCGCGGAGCGCGCCGTCGGGGAGCGCGAGCAGGCGCTGTCGGACCCGGATCTCTACGCGAAGCGCGGGCACGAGGTCCCGGCGCTCGAGGCGGCGCTCGGCGAGGCGCGGGCCGCGCTCGAAGCCCTGATGGCCCGCTGGGAGGAGCTCGAGGCGAAGAAGGAAGCCGGTGAGCAGCAGGCTGCCGGGCGGTGATACCCTGGCTCGGTGGAGCCGGACCGTCAGGTCGAGATCCAGCTCGGGCACATGTGCAACAACCGCTGCGTGTTCTGCGTCAGCGGGCAGCGCACCTCGATGGGCGAGGCCCTCCCGCTCGCCGTCGAGCCCCTCGTCGCGCGGATCCGGGAGGCGTACGCGGGCGGGCACCGGAAGATCACGCTCCTCGGCGGCGAGCCCACGCTGCAGCCCGGCTTCTTCACGGTCGTGCGCGAGTGCGTCTCCCTCGGCTTCGAGGAGATCGTCCTGTTCACGAACGGCGTGAAGGCCGCTCGCCCCGGTTTCATCGACGAGGTCCGCGCGACCGGAGGGCGCTTCACGTGGCGCATCTCCCTGCAGGGAGGGACGAAGGAGAGCCACGAGCGCACGACGCGCAAGCCGGGCTCGTTCGACCGCGTCCTTCGCACCCTCGAGGCGCTCCGCGACCGCGGCGAGCGCATCACGGTCAACATGTGCGTGGTCGCGTCGAACTTCGAGTCGGTCGATCGCTTCCCGGAGCTGCTCGTACGCTTCGGCGTCCGACAGCTCCACCTCGACATGATGCGGCCGGCCGACGCGGGGGTCCGCACCGGCGCGGAGCTGCGCGAGATGATGCCGCCATACTCGGAGATGGTCGGCCCCCTCACGCGCATGGTCGCCGGTTTCCCCGACGGCTTCGACGTGAACATCGGCAACCTGCCGTACTGCGTCGCCCCCGAGCTCGCGCGGTGGATCCACCACGACGGCCAGTACACCGACACCATCGCCATCGGTCAGAAGGACGAGCTGAGCCGTCCCTGGAACAAGTACTTCGTCAAGCGTCGTGACAAGCTCAAGCCGCCGAGCTGCCGCGAGTGCGTCTTCGAGCCGCAGTGCAACGGCGTCTTCGAGGCCTACGAACGCTTCCACGGCACGGCGGAGCTCGTGCCCGTCGGCCACGGCCGGCTGGCCCGGATCGATCCGGAGCGGCGGTTCGTCGCGCTGCGCGCGCGACCGCTCGTCGCGGCGCTCGAAGGCTGGACGGCCCACGAGCGCGGCGACGCGGAGATCCACCTGACGCGCGAGGACGAGCCCGACCTCGCGGTCGCCCTTCGCCGATCCGACGCGGCCGGGGCCGTGGGCCTCTTCGACGGGTTCGGCGTGCACGTGCTCTCGGCGCCCGCGGACCGGGACCGGGCCCTCGCCGCGCTGCGCGACCTCGGCGAGCAGCTCGCGGCCTCGGGCGCGCGGGTCATCCATCCGCTCGGCGACGACGCGCTCGGTCTCGGGGCGCGCTCGATCGAGGTGCGCCTGCGCCGCCTGCGCAGCGCGGCGCCCTTCGGCGACCTGGTCTGGCGAGGGGTGACGTCGCGCGACGGGGGGCGCCTTCTGGAGATGGACCTCGTCGGGCCCGCCGGCGAGCGGGCCGTCGTGTGGCTCGGGGAGGAGGGCAGGCGCGCCACGGGTGGCTACCGCGTCGAGGGCGACGCGCCGACGCCCGCGCTCGTCGAGGGCCTGCGGGCCGTCATGGCTGCCGTGCGCGCCTGAGCCGCCCGGCCCGGCTGGACGGCCCGGGCGGGCCGTGGGGCCTTGCCACCGCGCGGTCCGCGGGGTTAGGACGCTCGGTCATGGCGTTCGACGACTTCGGGAAGTACGACGGGCTGGGCTTGGCGGAGCTGGTGCGCAAGGGCGAGGTCAGCCCGCTCGAGCTCGTCGAGGCGGCCGTCGATCGCATCGAAGCGGTCAACCCGAAGCTCAACGCCGTGGTCACGCCGATGGTCGATGAGGCCCGGCGCGTGGCGCGGGCCGACCTTCCGGACGGGCCGTTCCGGGGCGTGCCGTTCCTCCTGAAGGACCTGACGGCTTCGTACGAGGGAGTCGAGCTGACGAGCGGGAGCCGGTTCTGCGCCAGCTACGTGCCCCGCTACGACGTCGAGCTCGTGCGACGGTACCGTCGGGCGGGCCTGATCGTCGTCGGCAAGACGAACACGCCCGAGCTCGGCCTCCTCCCGGTGACCGAGCCCGAGCTGCACGGGCCGACGAGCACGCCGTGGAGGCAGGGGCGGAGCTCCGGCGGGTCGAGCGGCGGCTCGGGATCGATGGTCGGGGCGCGCGCCGTCCCGATGGCGCACGGCGGGGACGGCGGCGGCTCGATCCGCATTCCCGCCTCGTGCTGCGGGATCTTCGGGCTCAAGCCGACCCGGGGCCGGACGCCGACCGGGCCGAACGTGAGCGAGCACTGGCGCGGGTTCTCGATCGATCACGTGCTCACGCTGTCGGTCCGCGACAGCGCCGCCATGCTCGACGCCACCTCGGCCCCCGAGGTCGGCGCCCGCCACCAAGCGCCGCCCTGCGAGCGGCCGTTCCTCGAGGAGGTCGGCCGCGATCCCGGCAAGCTGCGGATCGCGTTCACGACGCGCCCGTTTCTTCCGAGTCAGCCGTCCGCCGACAGCGTCCGTGCGGTCGAGGACGCGGCGAAGCTGCTCCGCGCGCTCGGCCACGACGTCGGCGAGGCGAGCCCGAAGATCGACACGAGCCAGTTCGCGAAGGACTTCCTCACGTTGATCGCGGTCGAGACCGCCACCGGGATCGCCGAGCTCGAGGAGGTGGTGGGGCGCAAGGCGACGCGGCGCGAATTCGAGAGCACCACCTGGGTCACGGGGATGCTCGGCCGGCAGATCTCGGGCCTCGCCCTCGCCCTCGCCGAGCGCCGCCTGCAGGCGCTGGCCATGCGGACGGCTCGGTTCTTCGAGGAGCACGACCTCCTGCTCACGCCGGCGGTCGCGACGCCGCCCCCGATCCACCCGCGCTCGCCCCGAAGGGGATCGAGGCGTTCCTCCAGGAGGTGGTCGTCGCGGGCAACCTCGAGCCCGTGCTCCGGCTCCCCGGGCTCGTCGAGCGCATGGCGCAGAAAGTCTTCGACTTCATCCCCTGGACGCCGCTCGCGAACGTCACGGGACAGCCCTCCATGAGCGTGCCCCTCTACTGGAACGACGAGGGGCTCCCGCTCGGTGCCATGCTCACGGGCCGGTTCGGCGACGAGGCCACGCTCCTGCGCGTCGCCTCGCAGCTCGAGCAGGCTCGCCCCTGGCGCGACCGCGTCCCGCCGATCCACGCGTGAGGCCGGGGCGCGCAACGGGGTCAGAGATCGTCCCTGTCGATGCGCGTCTGCTCGGGGCCGACGGCCTCGGGGAGCGAGCTGCGCGCGACGGGCTCGTCGAGCGATCGCCCGGCGAACGCCTCGACCGAGCGGAGCTCGCCGTCCGCGATCTCGAGCAGGAGGACGCTCCTCGGTGACGGCTCGCCGGTCCCGAGGAGCGCGCGGGGGCCGCCGCCGAGGCAGGCGGTGCCGACCAGCCGGAGCGGGCCGCGGCGGCCGGGGTAGTAGGCGTGGTGGTGCCCGCTCAAGAGCAGCGTCACGCCGTGCGCGTTCGCGAGCTCCTCGAGCGCGGGGTCGCCGAGGATCTCGCGCTCGCGGCCGTGCGCGAACGGATAGAGCGGCAGGTGGCCGAAGACGATCTTCACGGGTCGGTCGGCGCCCGCGACGAGCTGGTCCTCGAGCCAGCGCATCTGCTCACCGTCGAGCGGGCCGGCGGTCGTCGCGTCGAGCGAGACGAACAACGCATCGGCCAGCGTGAAGGAGTAGCGCAGCGGGTAGTGTCGGTCGTCCACGTACTCGAGCGAGGGCTTGCGCGCGCTCCACTCCGCCTCGAACACCCTGCGCTCCTCGGCGTGGCGCGCGTAGCCGGACGCGTCGTGGTTGCCGGGCGTCACGGCGAACGGGATGCCGGCGGCCGCGAGCGGGTCGCTCACCGCGGCGTGGAACGCCGCCCACATGCCGCGGTAGTCGAGCCCCGGCCGCTGCCCCGCCACCATGTCCCCCGTCGACAGCACCAGGTCCGGCCGCCACCCCACCACCCGCTCCACCGCCGCGTGCACCGCCCCCCCGTACCGCGTCGACCCATACCCCCCGTTCAGATCCGAAACCACCGCCACCCGACTTGCACTGGGGACAGGTCCCAATGCAACTGCACCGGGGACAGGTCCCAATGCAACTCGAGGCGTCGCGGTTGCGTTGGGACCTGGTCCCGATGCAACTCGGTCGGCGCAGGCGGTGAGGAGGAGGAGGGCGAGGAGCGGTGCTCGCATCCGCCGACCAGCATACGCCGCCCGGAATGGCGCCGGAAATCGGCGTGGCTCGAATGAATGGCCATTCATATTGTTGTTGACTCGGGCGGCGCTCCCCCTAGGATTCGGCCCGGATGGACCGCTGCCGCTACCCCGCGCTCGAGACCAAGGTCGACCTCCGGTCGGCCGCCTACCGCCAGAACTACGAGGGCAACGTCGCGAGCCTCGAGCAGCGGGAGGCGGCGCTCCAGAAGGCGCGCGAGGGGGGCGGCGCGAAGTACGTCGAGCGCCACCGCTCACGCGGCCGGCTGCTCCCGCGCGAGCGGATCGAGATGCTCGTCGATCGCGACGGGTGGTTCCTCGAGATCGCGTCGCTGGCGGGCCACGGGATGCCCGGCGAGAACACCGGCACGAGCGTCGTCGGCGGGGTCGGGCTCGTGAGCGGCGTCGAGTGCATGATCACCGCGAGCGAGGCCACCGTGAAGGGCGGCGCGGTGACGGAGATGAGCGCGCGCAAGAGCGGGCGCCTCGCTGACATCGCCGATCAGAACGGCCTGGTCGGCATCAGCCTGATCGAGTCGGCCGGGGCCGACCTGCCGAACCAGAGCAAGATCTTCGTGCCGGGCGGGCGTGGCTTCCGCGATCTCACGCGCCGGTCGTGCGACAAGCTGCCGACCATCTGCGTCGTCTTCGGGAGCTCCACCGCGGGCGGCGCCTACATCCCCGGCATGAGCGACTACGTCGTCATGGTGAAGGAGCAGGCCGCGGTCTACCTCGCGGGCCCTCCGCTCGTGAAGATGGCCACCGGCGAGAAGACCGACCACGAGGAGCTCGGCGGCGCGGCGGTGCACTCCAAGGTCTCGGGCGTCTCGGACTACCTCGCGGAGGACGAGGTTGACGGGCTCCGGCTCTGCCGCGAGATCGTCGCCCACCTGAACTGGGAGAAGAAGCGCCGCCCGCTCCCGATGCCCGTCGAGGAGCCGATCCACGACTCGGAGGAGCTGCTCGGCATCGCCTCGGCGGACGTGCGGGTGCCGTTCGACCAGCGCGAGGTGATCGCCCGCGTCGTCGACGGCTCGCGGTTCAGCGAGTTCAAGCCGCTCTACGGGAGCACGCTCGTGTGCGGCTGGGCGCACGTGTACGGCTACCCCGTCGGCATCCTGGCCAACAACGGCATCCTGTTCAGCGAGTCCGCGAACAAGGGGGCGCAGTTCATCCAGCTCTGCAACCAGAGCAACGTCCCGCTCCTGTTCCTGCAGAACATCACCGGGTTCATGGTCGGCCGGAAGTACGAGCAGGAGGGCATCATCAAGAACGGCGCCAAGCTCATCAACGCCGTCTCGAACAGCACCGTCCCCGCCATCACGATCATGACGGGCGCGAGCTACGGCGCGGGCAACTACGCCATGTGCGGCCGCGCCTACGAGCCGCGGTTCCTCTTCACGTGGCCGAACCACCGCATCGCCGTCATGGGCGGCAAGCAGCTCGCGGGCGTCCTCGACATCATCCAGCGGCAGAGCGCGGAGAAGAAGGGCATCCCGGTCGACGAGGAGCGGCTCGGCGTCATGAAGCAGATGATCGAAGGGCAGATCGACAACGAGTCGAGCGCCTTCTTCGCCACCGCCCGCCTCTGGGACGACGGCATCATCGACCCGCGCGACACGCGCGCCGTCGTCGGGCTGTCGCTCTCGGTGTCCTACAACCGCGACTTCGAGGGGACGACCCGCTGGGGCGTCTTCCGGCACTGAGGGGACCATGGCCGAGCGGATCCGAAAGGTGCTGGTGGCGAACCGCGGCGAGATCGCGCGGCGCGTGATGCGCACGTGCCGCGCGATGGGGATCGACACCGTGGCCGTCTTCTCCGACGCGGACGCCGACATGCCGTTCGTGCGCGAGGCCGACGAGGCCGTGCGGATCGGCCCGGCGCCGAGCGCCGAGAGCTACCTCGTGATCGACAGCATCGTCGACGCGGCCAAGAAGACCGGCGCCGGCGCCGTCCACCCCGGCTACGGCTTCCTCGCCGAGAACGCCGCCTTCGCCGAGGCCTGCGAGAGCGCGGGCGTGACCTTCATCGGGCCGACGCCCGAGGCCATCCGCGCCATGGGCTCGAAGAAGGAGGCCAAGCACATCGCGCGCGAGGCGGGCGTGTCGGTCGTCCCCGGCTACGACGGCGAGAGGCAGGACGCCGCCACGCTCGCGGCCGAGGCGAAGCGCGTCGGCTTCCCCGTGCTGCTCAAGGCGAGCGCGGGCGGCGGCGGCAAGGGCATGCAGGTGGTGCGCGACGAGAAGGACCTCGCGGGCGCCATCGAGTCGGCCCGGCGCGTCGCCGAGAGCGCCTTCGGCGACGGGACGCTCCTCATCGAGAAGTACGTCGAGCAGCCGCGGCACGTGGAGATCCAGATCCTCGGCGACGCTCACGGCAACCTCGTGCACCTGTACGAGCGGGAGTGCTCGATCCAGCGGCGCCACCAGAAGATCGTCGAGGAGACGCCGTCGCCCGTGCTCGACGCCGCCTTGCGCGCGCGGATGGGCGAGGCTGCGGTGAAGGTCGGCCGGGCGATCGGCTACCGCAACGCCGGCACGGTCGAATTCATCCTCGCCCCCGACGGCAGCTTCTACTTCCTCGAGGTGAACACCCGGCTCCAGGTCGAGCACCCCGTGACGGAGTGCGTGACCGGGCTCGATCTGGTGCGCGAGCAGATCCGCGTCGCCGAGGGCGCGCCGCTCCCGTTCGCGCAGGAGGACGTGCGCTTCGAGGGGGCGGCCGTCGAGGTCCGGATCTACGCCGAGGACCCGGCGAAGGACTTCCTCCCGCAGGCCGGCCGCGTCGTCGAGTGGCACCTGCCGCCCATGCCCGGGCTGCGCGTCGACGGAGGCGTCGAGAGCGGCTCGGAGGTGAGCGTCCACTACGACCCGATGCTCGCCAAGATCATCACCTCCGCGCCGACCCGCGACGAGGCCGTCGACCGGATGGTGCGGGCGCTCCGGTCGCTGTCGGTCCAGGGCATCACCACCAACCGCGACTTCCTCCTGCACGTCCTCGAGCACCCGGAGTTTCGCGCGGGCCGCTTCGACACCCACTTCATCGAGACGCACCTCGGCGACGCGCGTGCGGCCGCCGTGGACGAGGTCCTCGTGCAGCGCGCGGCGATCGCCGCGACGCTCGCCGGCCACGAGCGCCGCCGCGCCGAGGCGCCCGAGCCCCGCGTGTCCAGCGGGTTTCGCCTGAGCCACTTCCAGCGTCAGTGGGTCGAGTACGAGGGTCCCGCGGGCGACCTGCGCGTCGAGTACCGCCACCACGGCGGGGGGCGCTTCGTCGTGGGCGTCGGCGGCGAGGATCGGACCGTTCGGCTCGTCGCGTTCGACGGGCGCGAGCTGATCTTCGAGGACGGCGACGGCGTCCGGCGTCGGCTCCGCGTGGTGTGGGACGGCGCGCGCACGTTCGTCCACTGCCTCGACGGCGCGGTGGCGCTGACCGAGAAGCCGCGCTTCCCCGACCGCGCGAGGGCCGCGGTCGCGGGCGGCTGCGTCGCGCCCATGCCCGGCAAGGTCACCAAGCTCGAGGTCGCCGAGGGCGACACCGTCCAGGCGGGGCAGGTGCTGCTCGTCATGGAGGCGATGAAGATGGAGCACAACGTGCAGGCGCCCGAGGACGGCGTCGTCCGAGAGCTCCTCGTCGCCGAGGGCGAGCAGGTCGACGCCGATCAGCTCCTGGCCGTGGTGTCCGCGGCCGAGTAGCCCTTGCGGGCGAACAGGTACAGCAGGAACCCCGCCGCGATCGTGCCCGCGCTGACGAGGGACACGGTCGGGCGCGAGACGACCGTCGCGCCGACCATCCACGCCATGAGCAGGACGAACACGGCGCTGGTCACCGGGTGGCCCCAGGTCCGGTAGGGGCGCGGGAGGTCCGGCTCGCGCCGGCGGAGCACGAACACCCCGGCGACGGTGAGCCCGGCGGCGAGCGAGAGGGTCACGCCGATGTAGGTGAGCAGCTCGTCGAAGGTCGCGGTGAGCGCCATGACCACCGAGATGCCGGACTGGAGGAGCATCGCGACGACCGGGCCGCCGCCCTCCCGCCGCAGGGTGAGGAACCGGAGCGCGGCGTAGTCGCGGCCCGCCGCTTCGTACACGCGCGGGCCGGTCATGACCAGCGCGCCCACCGTCGAGACGAGGCCGACGGCGATGATGGCCGACAGGACGCTCGCGGCGCCCTCACCGAACAGCCCGACTGCGGCCGCGTGGGACACGCGCTCCTCGGCGGCGGCGAGCGTCTCGGCGGGGGCGGCGGCGAGGAAGACGACGTTCAGCCCGACGTAGAGCGCCGTCACCAGGGTGGTCCCGACGAGCAGGGCGAGCGGCAGCGTGCGCTCGGGCCGCCGGAGCTCCCCGGCCACGTAGGTGGCGGCGTTCCAGCCGGTGTACGCGAAGGAGACGAAGATGAGCCCGACCGCGAGCTCGAACGACAGGATCGCGTCCCCGAAGCTCCCGGTGGACTCGCGTCCGACGCGCCCGAGGTCGCCGGCGATCAGCCCACCGACGATGAAGGCCGCGATGAGCAGCACCTTGCCCGCGGTGAAGACGTTCTGGAAGCCGCCGCCCCAGGTGACGCGCGCGGCGTGCACGGCGGTGAGCGCGACGATGAGCGCCACCGCCTGCGTGCTCGAGCTCACCGTCTCGACGCCGGTGGCCGCGTTCAGGTAGTCGGCGAAGGCGATGGCCGAGGCGGCGACGGGCGCCGAGAACCCGACCACCAGGGACACCCACGCGGCGACGAACCCGAACGAGGGGTGGTAGATGCGCGTCAGGAGCTGGTACTCGCCGCCGTTGTGGGGGAGCGCGGCGACGAGCTCCCCGTAGGCGAGCGCCCCGAAGAGCGCGAGCACCCCGCCGAGCAGCCAGGCGAAGAGCACGGCCGGCAGGTTCCCGATGTCCCGCACCAGGTACCCGGTTGTCGTGAACACCCCGGTCCCCACCATGCTCGCGACGACGAGCAGCGTCGCGGTGGTCGCCCCCAGCCTCCGAACCGGTCGCTCGCCGGCCATCCCCCGATGTCTACCACACCGCTGGCGGCTCACACCCGCGGCTGGTCGGGTTCGGCGGTGCGGAGGGCGTCGAGGTCGTGCTCCACCAGCCTCGCCCCGACCGCCTCGCGCGCCAGCTCGACCACGCGGGCGTGGTGAGTGAACAGGATGACCTGGGTGCGGGCGGTGACCTCGCCGAGGACGGCGAGCGCGGCGCGCGAGCGGTCGTCGTCGAAGTCCACGAGCACGTCGTCCAGCACGAAGGGCATCGGCTCGGCGTGCGCCGCGTGGTGCTCGAGGGTCGCCAGGCGAAGGGCCAGATAGAGCTGGTCGCGGGTGCCGTTGCTCAGGCCCTCGACGTCCACGCCCGTTCCGTCGGCGCGCACGCACTCGAGCACCGGCTGCTCGGCCCCGGCGAAGCCCGCCCGGAGCCCGGAGAAGCTCCCCAGGGTCAGGCGCGGGAACAGCTCGCCGGCGCGAGACAGGATCGGCCCCTGGTTGTCCTCGCGGTAGCGCTCGATCTCGCGGCGCAAAATCGCCGCGGCGAGGCGCACGCGGGCGTAGCGGCGGGCGAGGTCGCGGACGGTCGCGAGGTGCGCCTGCGCCTCGTCGGCGGCGTCGGCGGCCGACCGCTGGCGCAGCATCTCGAGGCCGTGCTCGTCGCCCCCGAGCTCCTGGCTGACCGCGCTGTACTCCTTCGTGGTCTCCTCGATCTCGTCCTCGATCAGCGATCGGCGCTTCTTCGCGTCGATCAGGTCCACCTCGCGCGTCTCCTCGACGAGCTTCGGCACGCTCCGGCCGTCGCCGAGCTCCACGAGCTGCGTCTCGACCTCGCGGATCCGCGCCTCGACCTCGCGCACCTCGGCCGCGCGCTCCTCGACCTCGACCAGCCGGCCGAGATCGCCGGCGCCCGCGAGGCGCATCAGCTCTTCGAGCCGGCGCTCGGCGTCCTCGCGTTCGAGTCGCCGCGCCTCGAGCGCCTCCCGGCGCTGCGCCAGGTCCTCGTCGATCGCCTCCCTCCGATCGAGGTGGCTCCGCATGCGCTCGTGGCGGCGCACGAGCTCCTCGACCCGCTCCTCGACCGCGAGGCCCGCCACCTCCGGCAGGTGCCGCGCGGCGATCTCGGCGGAGTCGCGGTCGAGCAGATCGGCGTCTCGGCGCATCCCGTCGATCCGGCGCCGGAGCTCCGCCGCGGCGTCCACCTTCCGGAACAGCTCCGAGAGCGCCTCGAGCACCGCGCCGGCCTCCTCGACCGTCACGTCCTCGGACAGGCCGAGCGCCTCGACCGCCGCCGCCCAGCTCTCACGCCAGGCTGCGAGCTCGTCTGCGCACCGGGCCGCGCGAGGCTCGGCAGCCGCGAGCTCCTGCGCGAGCGCCTTCGCCCGTTCGTCGAGGCCGCGTCGCTCCTCGGCGAGTCGCCGTGCCGACTCGAGCACGGCCGTCGCGCGATCCACGAGCACCCCGATCGCCCCGTCGCCCGCCGGTGGCTCGTGGCCGGCGGCGCGCAGGCCGTCGAGCAGCGCGCCGCGGCTCGCTTCGACACGCGCTTCGAGCTCCTCCCGCGCGACCGCCGCCGCGTCGCGCACCCCGCCGAGCCGGCGCACCTCTTCGACCCGCCGCAGCCAGCCGTGCATCTCGCCGGGCGGCAGCGGATCCTCCATCCCGAGCGCCCGAAGCAGCGCCTCCCACTCCGCCCCGAGCTCGCGCTCGCGCCGGTCGAGCCCCCCGAGCGCTTCGGCGATCTTCTCGCGCTCGCGCTCGGCGGCGCGCAGGTCGGCGCGGAGCTGGCAGTGCTTGGCCACCCGCTCGGCCTCGCGGCGGAGCCGGTCCGAGAGCTCGTCCGCCCGGCGCACCGCCCCGTCGAACGCCTGCCCGTCGGGCCCGGTCGGATCGGCGCCCCCGACGATGCGCGCCCACAGCCCGTCCCGATCCCTGCGCGCGGCGCCGAGGTGCTCCTCGGTCGGCAGCTCGCCCGCGGCCTCGAGCGCGTCGATCTCACGCGCCCGATCGCCCGCCCGCCGCACCACCTCCCTCGAGCGCTCAGCGAGCTTCTCACGCTCGCGCTCGATCGCGTCGAAGCGCGTCGTGAACCGCACGACGGTATCGGGCGACGGGACCGCCAGGCTCATGACCGCCGCGAGCCCCCCGCGCCACGGGCGCAGCGTCTCGAGCGCCGACTCGGCCGCGGCCCGGGCACGTTCGTGGGCGCGCCGGACGGTCGCGACGCGCTCGTCCACGTCACCGAGCCGGCGTGCCTGGTCCACCGCGCGCGCGAGCAGGCCCGTCTCGGGCTCGGGCGGCAGCGCGTCGAGCCGCGCGCGCACCTCGGCGAGGCGCGCCCGCCGCTCGTCGGCGCTCTCCTCCGCGGCGCGCAGCCCCGCCACGAGGCCGCTGTGCTCGTTCGCGAGGGCGCGGATCCGCGCGAGGCGGTCGGGGCCCACGCGCAGCTCGTCCGCGGCCTCGAGCGCCGGCTCCCGCCCCATGCGCCTCAGGATCGCGAGCGCGTCCTCCTCGAGCGCGGCGAGCTCGGCCTCGCGCTTCGGCCGATCGCTCGCCGCCGTGCGGTAGGCGCCCAGCCGATCGGCGAGCTGTCGCGCCGCGAAGTCCGGCAGGTCGACAAGGGACGCGGGGATCTCGAGGCCGTCTCGGCGCTGCTCGAGCTTCGCGATGTCGCGCTCGTGCTCGGCGATCTGCCGGTCGCAGCTCTCGAGCCTCCGCGTCGCGTCCACGCGCTCCGCGGCGGCGTCCTCCGGCAGCCGCGGCACCTCGCCGAGCTTCGTCCGGCGCGCGAGCAGCGCTTCCCACTGTTCGAGCCGCGGGATCACCTGCACGTGCCGCTGCACCCGCCGCTGCTCCTCGAGCAGCTCGCCGAGACGCCCGTCGAGCTCCTTCTTCCGGGCGCGCGATCGAGCGATGTCCGCCAGCTTCGTCTCCCACGCGCTGCCGGAGAGCGCCTCGTCTGCGACCTCGCGCTTCGCCTCCTTGTACGCCGTGATCGCCTTGTTCAGCTCCTTCACCTGGCCCCGGCTCGTGAACAGCGCGTCCGCCTCCCGCTCGAGCCGCTCGAGCACCGAGTGGATCCCGCGCCCCCCGAGCCCCGCGTCGAACAGGCTCTCGCCCACGTCGCCCCGGCCCTCGAGCAGGGCCTGGCCGCCGCTCCGCAGCGACTGCTGGCTCAGCCCGAACACCGTCTCGAACAGCTCGCGCCCGACGCCGCCGAGGGCGACCCGGAGCACGGCCTCGTCGACCGGGGATCCGTCGCGGCCGAGCAGCGTGTTCTTGCGACCCTTGCGGCGCACCACCTCGATCACCGTGCCGTCGCCGCGCTCGATCACCGCGCCGATCCGCAGCTTGCCGTAGGGATGCAGGTGCGCGTCCCGCGTGCTGTGGTCGATCCCGTAGAGCAGATCGCCGAGCGCGCGCAGGGCGGTGCTCTTGCCGGCCTCGTTCCGGCCGTGCACGACGTGGAGCGCCGGCTTCGACCCGAAGTCGAGCCTCGCCCCCGTGAACGGGCCGAACGCGTCGAGGTCGAGCCGCAGCACCCTCACGACGCATCCTCCTTCGACAAGAGGCGCGGGAGCAGCATCCGCTCGACCTCGTCGACCAGCTCCCCGAGGAGGGCCGGGTCGTCGAGCCGGATCCCGTCCGGGCCCTCCTTCGCCTCCCGCGGGAGCTTCTTGTCGAGGTCGGCGAGCTCGGCGGCGAGGCTCGCGAGCGCCGCGTCGTCCGCGCGCAGCTCGGCGAGGGAGCGCGCGAGCTGCCCGAGGGCGTCGTCCCGCGCGCGCAGCTCCGCGAGGTCCACCGGAGCCGTCGTCGCGAAGCGCACCTTCTCGATCCACGCGGCGCCCGCCCCGAGGTCGGTGGCCGCCGCGCGGAGCTGACTCTCCCAGCGCTCCGGCTCGCCCTGGAGCGTCCGGTGCGCCGAACACTCGCCGGCGACGACGATCCGCGCCGCGACGAGCCGCCCGTCGGCCTCGGCCACCGCCGCTTCGAGGGCGCCTCGCGTGAGGTCGACCACGTCGTCGCCGCTCTCCGCTCCCGAGGCGTCGAGCTCGATCACCTGCCACCGCACGACGTCGAGCGCACGGTGCTCCGCCGCGGCCACGCGCCCGTCCTCCACCGTGACGAGCGTCGCGCCCTTGTCTCCGGTCTCGCGCGCGTGACGCCCCTGGAGGTTTCCCGGAAAGACGATCCACGGCTCGCGGTGCACCACCTCGCGGGCGTGCACGTGTCCGAGCGCCCAGTAGTCGTAGCCCTTGTCGATCAGCGTCTCGACCTTGCACGGCGCGTAGGGGTCGTGGCCCTCGCGGCCGTCGAGGCAGGTGTGCAACAGGCCGACGTTGAACATGCCGGCCACCGGATCCGGGTAGGCCGCCGCCAGGTCGTCCCGCACCTCGCGCCGGGCGAAGCCCTGGCCGTGCACCGCCAGGCCGAGCCGCTCGTCGAGCACCGTCTCGGGCTTGCGCCACGACAGCTCCCGGACGTTGTCGGGCAGGTCGAGGCCGCGGGTCATCCGGTTCTGCGCGTCGTGGTTGCCGCGGACGAGGTAGACCGGGATGTCCGCCTCGCGCAGGCGCGACATCTGCGCCGAGAAGAACAGGCCCGTCGAGTAGTCGGGCCAGTCGCCGTCGTACAGGTCCCCGGCCACGAGCAGGAAGTCCGCCGCCTCCTCGAGGCACAGGTCGACCAGGTTCCGCATGGCGTCCCGGGTCGCTCCGCGGATGCGGTCGGTGGGCGCCCCCTCGTACCGCGAGAGACCGCGGAGCGGGCTGTCCAGGTGCAGATCTGCGGCATGGACGAACCTCAACGCATCCTCCCGCCGGGCTGGACGCACGATAGCACCCCGAACTGACGCTGGGACGGCGGAACGGCGGAAGCTCAGTCGTCGTCCCAGTCGAGGCCCGCGATGGACGCGCTCGTGCGCCGGAGGCACTCGCACATGGCCCGCGCGCTCGGCCAGCGGGCGTCGGGATCCGGCTCGAGGGCGCGGTCGACGGCTTCGGCGAGGTTGTCGGGCAGGCTCGGGGCCACCGAGCGGATCCGCGGCGCCCGCGTCATCACGATCTTGTAGAGGAGGTCGCCGAGGGCCTTCCTGCTGTCGAACGGAGGCCTGCCCGTCGCGGCGTGGAACAGGACCGCGCCGACCGACCAGATGTCGGTGCGCTCGTCCACCGGATCGGCGCGGGCCTGCTCGGGGCTCATGTAGTAAGGCGTGCCGACCGTGTTGCCCGGGAGCGTGAGGGCGGCCGTGACGGTCTTCGAGTCGATCGCCTTCGCCACGCCGAAGTCGACCAGCTTCACCTGCAGTGCGCCGACGTCGTTCCGCAGGAGGAAGACGTTCTCGGGCTTGACGTCGCGGTGGATGATCCGGTGCGCGTGCGCGGCGGCCAGGCCGTCGAGGAGCTGCCGCCCGATCTCCACGATGTCGGCCACCGCGAGCTCGCCCCGCAGCATGGCCTTCTCCATCTCGCGGCCCGCGAGCAGCTCCTGGACCATGTAGGGCGGGCCGCCCTCCTCGGTCACGCCGGCGTCGAGCACGGCCACGATCACGGGGTGACCGATCGCGGAGGCGGCTCGCACCTCGCGCATGAACCGGCCGACCGCCTCGCGGTTCGTCACCATGTGGTCGTGGAGGACCTTCACCGCGACGCTCCGCGCCGTGTACCGGTGCCAGGCCTCGTACACCGACCCGGTGGCGCCCATCCCGAGCAGGCGTCGCAGCTCGTACTTCCCGTCGATCACCGTGCCGACGCGACGTTCCGGACGGGTCGGGGTGGCCACCCCGGGAGGATACACCGCTTCTCCCGGCCGCGACGCCCGGACGCCGCCGCCCGGCGCGCGCCGCGGCCATGACGTATGCTCCGGCCGTGGCGCGCTCCCGCGACACCTTCGGCCGCGCGGCGCGGGCGCTCGCCATCGGCGCGGGGGCGATCGCCGCGGCGAGGTACCTGGTCGTCACGTGGCAGACGATCGGCTACCCGTTCCACCTCGAGTGGATGGAGGGCGGGCAGGTGGAGACCGTGTCGCGGCTCCTCTCTGGCCAGCCGATCTACGGCCCGCCCTCGGTCGACTGGGTCGGGTACGTCTACCCGCCCGTGTACCACGCCGTCACGGCCGCCGTTTCGATCGCGGTCGGGCCGAGCCTCGCGGTCGCGCGCGGCGTCTCCTTCGTCTCCTTCGCCGTCGCGTGCGCGCTCGCGTACGACTACGTGCGCGCGCGGACCGGGGCGCGGTGGCTCGGGGCGGCGGCGGCGGGCCTCCTGGTCGCGACGTTCGGCGCGAGCGGCTTCTGGTTCCACGTCGCGCGCGCCGACAGCCTGTGCCTCGCGCTCCTCCTCGCGTCGCTCCACGTGCTCGTCCACGGCAGCCGCGCCCGCTCGGCCGTGGCCGCCGGGCTGCTCGGGTGCGCCGCGACGCTCACCAAGCAGACGGCGCTCGTCGCCCTCGTGCCCGTGGTGCTCGGCCTCGCGGCGTCCCGGCCGGGGCGGGCCGTCGCCGCCGGCGGCACGCTCCTCGGCGCGCTGCTCCTCGGCTCGGTCGCGCTGACCGCGGCCACCGACGGCTGGTTCCTCTACTACGCGCTCGAGCTGCCCGCCCAGCACGACCTCGCGCCGGCGGAGGCGACGCGGTGGCTCGCCGGCGAGCTGCCTGCGCTCCTGCCCGCCGTGATCCTCTCCGTCGCGGCCGTCGCGCTGCGGCTCCGGAGCGCCGGCCGGGCCGGGCTCGTCGACGCGGGCGTCCTCGCCGGCTTCGTCGGCTCGTCGTGGCTCGCGTTCGCGCACACGGGCGGCTACGTCAACGTGCTCCTGCCGGCCTTCGCGGCGTTCGCGATCCTCGTCCCCACCGCCGTCGCCGAGGTGCGCCCGCCCGCGTGGCCGCGCAGCCTACGCCACGGCCTGGCGCTCGCCGTGCCGCTCCAGATCGCGCTCCTGTGGTGGCCGCTGTCGGCCGCGGTGCCCGAGCCGGGCGCGACGGCGCGCGGCGAGCGGTTCCTCGCGTGGCTCGGCGCGCAGGACGGCGAGGTGCTCGTCCCCGACCAGCGCTTCGTGCAGACGCGCGCCGGCAAGCGCTCCCACGGCCTCGGCATGGCCGCGCGCGACGTCCTTCGCGCGCGCCCGGACGACCGCGGCCGCCGGATGCTCGAGGAGTCGCTCGCTCACGCCGTCAGCGCGCAGCGGTTCTCGGTGATCGTGGCCTCGCAGCGCGACTGGCTGGCCGGCGCCCTCGACCTCTTCTACGAGCCCGCCGGCGAGATCGAGGGCCCGCCCCCTCCGGTCACCGGCTGGCGCGAGACCCCCCGCTACGTCTTCCGCCCCCGGCCCCGTCACTCGGGGTCGCAGGCGCCGTCGCAGTAGTTGGTGACCACGCCGTCGGGGCGCATGAACGCGTCCATCTGCTGCTGCGCGGCGGGGTTGCGGCGCACGCCCTCGTGGGAGGGGTTGCTCCCGGGCGGCGAGCGGCTGCCCGGCTCCCAACCCTCGACTCCGTCGATCTTGTACTGCACGTACGCCGAGTCGGCGGGGCCCTCGGTCTCCTCGATGTTCCAGACGTCGCGCACCGTCGGGACCATGAGCGGGATCCGCATGGTGCGCGCCCCGATGTCCGAGCTGATGTTCGGCACCTGCGGGTCGTACCAGCCGGTCTGGTAGAGGATCCGCTTGGCCGGCGTGCCCGGGAGCGGGTCGTGGACGACGTGCGGCGCGTACGTGGCCGGGTCGGCGAGGTCCCAGAGGTTCGTGGACATCGCGAGCAGCACGTCGGCGTCCACCTCGTCGCGGTACCAGGTGTCGAGGATGACCTGGTAGGGGGCCGAGTTCGTCGAGCGCTTCCACATGATCGGGTAGCTGACCCCGCCCACCGACAGGATGAAGCGCTCGATGTCCGGCGAGACGCCCGCGAGGGAGAGCCCGAAGATGCCGCCCTCGCTGATCCCGAGGAAGTAGCGCTCCTCCGTGTCGTAGGCGGTCGTGCCGTCGACCTGCACCTCGGCCAGCTCGGAGCACACGCCCGCGAACGAGCGCGTCATCACGATGAAGTTGACGATCGCCTGCACGAGGCGCTCGGGGATCTTCGGGAAGCCGCTCATCTCGGTGAGGATGTCGCCGGCGACCACGATGTCCGCGTCCGACATGCCGATCCAGTCGGTCGCGAGCGTGACCAGCCCGACCTCGTTCTGCCAGCTCCGGAGCCAGCCCGTGTCGATCTCGTGCCGGCTCCCGAACATGCCGTGCCCGTACGTGAGCAGGCGCCCCTGCTCGCCGCCGCCGGCCACGTCCTCCGCGACGCTCCGCGGGATGTGCAGCTTGAACGGCACCTCCGCGGTCCCGTTCGGCCTCGGCGTGCCGTCGTCGTTGCGGACGAGGAGGCCGCCCGGCTCCGCCGAGTCCAGGAAGAGCGGCACGGTGACCGTCCCCTCGACGCGCCGGAAGAGGTGCTCGTCGACGTCCTCCTCGACGCTCTCCACGGTGCAGCCGAGGCCGCGCTCGCCCACGATCTCGAGCGCCTGATCACGCGCCGAGACCAGGTCGCCCCACAGGCTCTGTCCAGAGGCGGTCCGGAAGTCCCAGGCCTCGAGGAGCGTGCTCCGCTCGACGCCCGCGCCCTCGAGGATGGTGAAGATGTCCTCGAAGTGCGCCCTGCGCGCGTCCACCTCCGCGCTCTCGCCGCTGATGCCGTCGCGGAGCGCGCGGAAGTACAGAGAGGGCTCCACCGCCGAGCCGTCCTCGAGCCTGAGGCCGCGGATCGCGACGATGTAGCGGTGGTTCTCCTTCAGGCGGATGGCCGGGCGGACGTAGAGCGGCGCCCGATCGCGGTCGGTGCGGGGCCACGCGTCCACCTCCGAGAAGTGACCGACCCGCTCGCCGGTCTCGGCATCGAGCAGCACCGTCGGCGAGTCGTCGGCGAGGCTGTCGGCGATGTGGTGCTCGTCCGGCAGGACGCTCGTGTCGAGCCGGCCCGGGAAGAGGGTCACCGCGGTCGCGATGGGGCTGAAGCCGTCGAACCGCGAGAGCATGCTCGGGTCCACCGTCACGTCCTCGATGTTGCTCGGCATGGCCTCGATCGGGACGTCGATGCGCCAGCCCGTCTCCGTCGCCGAGTCCTCGGCGAGGTAGCGGCTCGAGGGCCAGGGCAGCAGGCAGTGGTGCGGGTTGACGTTCTCGCACTCGGGCCGCGAGTCGTCGAGGATCGGCCCGGCGTCGGCCGTGCCCGAGTCGCCCGGACCGCCGCCGGGACCGTCGTCGCCGCATCCGGCCGACAGGAGAGCCGAGGAGAGGAGGAAGGGAAGGAGCGTTCGCGTCATGGCGTCCTGGGCCGCCATGCTACCAGACGCCGGCGCGAGTCAGCGGGCCGGCAGCGCTCGGGGCGATTCCCGATCGAGCTCCGCCCGGCACTCGGGCCCGAGGTGACCGGTGCCCGTGTCGACCGTCTGGATGCTGCCCTCGGCGTCTCGCATGACACACCCGGGCTCGGTGCAGTGCTCGAGCCCGAGGGTGTGGCCCACCTCGTGGACCGCCGTCGTCACGACCCGGAACCGCACGTGGTCGTCGTCGCGGGCCCGCCGGCGGAGCCGGAAGGTGGAGATGACGCACGAGCGCCCGCCGAGCTCGCCGAGCCCGAAGACCCCCCAGTCCTGGTGTGGAGGCTTCGTGGTGGAGACATCGACCGAGGTGAGCCCGAGGACGCGCGTCGTCGCCGGCTCGCCCTCGAGGCGGCGGCGGAGGAAGTCGAGGAGCCGGTCGGCGCGGTAGCGCCGCCGGGGCGGGTAGTACGCCGCCCGCGGGAGCGGCACCTCGTCGAAGCGCTCGACCTCCACGTCGAGCTCGTCCCGGAGCCCCTGGTCCACCGCGGCGGCGAGGTCCTGCGAGAGCTCGCCCAGCACGACGAGCTTCACGTGCGCGCGGAGCCGCGGCGCGTCGGGCGGGGCCTCGACCGTCTCGGGTGGTGTGGGCAGGGGTGCGTGTTCGAGCACCTCCTGCGCGCGCGCCGGAGCGGTCGCGCCGCCGTGGGGGCCGGTGTCGCAGGCCGCCGTGAGGATCGCGAGGAAGAGCTGGGAGCACCGCATGCGTAGACCGAGGGGAAGGACACCCGGACGAGGCCGGTCGTTCCCGCTGACGTTTGTGAGCCGGCGACGATCGGCTACACTAGCATTGCACGCCGGGTCGGGCGCACGACGAGAGGGAGGGAGGCGACGCGGTGTCGGCACTCGCACGCAAGCACGACGGATTGATGGCGCGCAGCGTGCGCGAGGCGCTCGGCAGCGTCTTCGCGGCGGACGCCCGCGACCGCCTCCTCGAAGACGCGATCACCGACGCCGGCGTGGAGACGGTGCCCGAGGAGGCAGAGCGCGCGCGCGACTTCGTGGAGGGGCCCCTGCGGCGCGCGGTGCTCGTGGCCGCGGGCGCCGAAGCCGCCGACGCGGTGGTGGACGGGCTCGATCCGATCCTCCAGATGGCCGGCAGCCACGTGCGCCTGCGCCGCCGGGACGACGACGACACGCAGGTGCGCCTGTCGCGGAGCACGCTCCCCGCGCCGCCCGCAGAAGACGGGCTCGGCCTCGAGGGGCCGTGCCCCGTGCTCATGGCGACGCTCGACCGCACGGGCGTCGACGGCGTCG
>JBDIVX010000070.1:0-35235 GCA_039794305.1 Candidatus Neutrinellum sp. | reverse complement strand
TGACGCGAGCCCTCCGATCACGCTCGACACGGGCTCGGCGACGGGCCATCATCCGACCCGGTCGCAACACCTTCCCCGGCCCCATGACCCTGAAAATCGGTCGGCCCCATGAGGGTGAACGGTGGCATTCTCGATCCTGCGCCGTTACGTGGGCCGCTATCTCAAGATGGTATGGATTGGCCCTTCGCGGGCCCGAGGCGAAGTCGCGGCTCATTGCAGGATCGTAGTAGGAGCGATCACTTCACCGAGTCCGGGCGACGGACGTAGACGAGGATGGACACATGCAACTACCGAGTTTCCGATACCACCCCGACCCTCTGGCTACCGGCAGTATCGAGAGAAGCGACAACGCGTGCGAGTGCTGCGGCGAGACGCGGGGTTTCATCTACGCGGGGCCGGTATACGCGGAGGACGAGCTCGAGGGCTGCATCTGTCCTTGGTGCATCGCCAGCGGTGCAGCGCGTGAGAAACTCGACGCCGAGTTCGTCGACCCGGCGGCCGTTGGTGGCCATGGTTCGTGGGAAGCGGTGCCGGAGAGCGTCGTACACGAGGTGGCCTTTCGAACCCCCGGGTTCACCGGTTGGCAGCAAGAGCGATGGTGGACGCACTGCGGCGACGCTGCCCAGTTCATCGGGCCTGCCGGCGCGGCGGACGTAGCACGACACGGCCCGGTGACCCTGGAGCATCTCCGAGTCGATCTGGGGTGGGAGCCCGGGGAGCGATTCGACGCCTACGTGCGTTCACTCGACGCGGAGGGCCAGCCGACTGCGTACCTCTTCAAGTGCCTTCGGTGTGGCGAGGTCGGTGGCTATAGCGACTTCACCTAGACCGTGGGGCGGCGCCACGGCCGCACGGCGTGGAGGCGCCGTGAGGCGGGTCCAACCGGAAACCACGATGGACGAGAAGAGCCGAACAGCCGCCAGCAAGTTCTTGAGCTTCGTCCTCAGGCACGAGCCGAAGGCCGTGGGGATCACTCTCGACGCCGGTGGGTGGGTCGACGTCGACGTGCTGCTGCGCGCATGCTCCGAGCACGGGCGTCGGCTGTCTCGCGCCGAGCTCGGCGAGGTGGTGGCGACGAGCCCGAAGCAGCGCTTTGCCCTCTCGGACGACGGGCTGCGCATCCGCGCGAACCAGGGGCACTCGACCGCGGTGGACCTCGGGTACGAGCCGGCCAAGCCACCGGATGTCCTCTTCCACGGGACCATCGCGCGCGTCTTGCCCGCGATTCGAGACAAGGGACTGCAGCCGATGGAACGCCACCACGTCCACCTCTCGCCAGACGAAGCCACCGCCCGGGCCGTGGGTGGTCGGCGGGGCAAGCCCGTGATCCTGCGTATCGATGCTCGGGCGATGCGGGATGGCGGCCACGTCTTCTTCGTGACACCGAACGGTGTCTGGTTGACCGATGCGGTGCCGAGCTCGTTCATCTCGGGCTGGGGTGACGACTGAACGGCGCTACTCGCCGCACTGCCCGGCGTCCAGGAAGTCGGCGGCAGGGGTCGAGCTCGTACCACCGTCGAGCGCTGCCCGTAACAGCGCGCGCAGGTCCTCGCTGACCAACGGTACGTCGTCCACTTCGTCCCCGCGCAGCCATCGCCGCTCTCGAGGGCGCTTCGGGAGATCACCAAGCGTCGGTTCGCCGAGAGAGGTCGCCACGTAGTAGCGGACCTGCTTCAGCCGTCGCTCACGGCCTGCTCCGAAGGAGTACTCGATCCGCCCGAGCTCTGTAGCCACAGCGAGCTCGCCCGCGGCACCGGACTCCTCGCGGAGCTCACGAATCGCGGCCTCCTCGGGGAGCTCGTCCCACTCGATGCCGCCCTTGGGCAGCTCCCAGCCGTCGCCACGCGTTCGGATCACGAGCACTGCCGGTCCGTCGTCATCGTGCACCACCAGGGCCGCGCCAGCGCAGATCTCGCTCGGGTGACCTCCGGCTCGTCGCCCTCGCGTGCCGCTACAGCTCGGGCTCCGCGAAGGCCCCCGACTACGACGTGGCCGACGCCTTCGTCGCCCTGTGCACGGCGATCCTCTACGCCGAGGGCGGGTGTCGCCCGGCGCTCGCGCCCGACCCGATGTGGCAGGAGCGGCTCGTGAAGGAGTGGGAGGGCGCAATCTGGGTCCCGGCCATCACGACGAGCGCCCCGGCGACCTAGACGGGCTGCGCACCGAAAGGACGCGTGGGAGCACGCCCCGGTCGGCGCACGGCGCCGAGCCGGTCACGGTCGGCGCGCGACGAAGAACGTGTAGCCGTAGTGGTGACCGCTTCGGCGGTGCATCTGCGGCTCCTTCGCGACTTCATCGAGCGCCGCCAACGCCTCTTCGTCGTGCGCGCACGTCGCTCGGAGCGCCTCGATCCGCTGCTCCATCGGGCCGTAGAAGTCGTCCCACCACGCCTCGTCGGGCAGGTCGAAGTGGCCGGCGACCGACCAACCGTTGGCCTCGAGGAACGCGATGACGTCCTCGACACGCCCCATCGTGGGGTAGTCGGCGAAGGCCTCGCGCACCTCGGGGGGTGCGTCTTCACTTCGCCAGACCGCGTCGGTGAAGGCGAGGTAGCCCCCACGCCGGAGCAAGCCGGCGCACAGAGGGAGCGCGCGCTCGAGCCCGAGGTTGTAGAGCGCGCCTTCCGACCAGACCAGGTCGAAGCTCTCGGGCGGCAGGTCCAACGCCGACATGTCGGCGACCCTTGCCTCGACGCGCCCCGACAGGCCCCGGTCCTCGAGCGCGGCGCGGAGACGTTCGACGAGCGGCGGGTGACTGTCGATCGCGAGGATCGACGCCTCCGCGATCAGCGACGCGAGATGAAGGGTCTGGGCCCCCGCTCCACAGCCGAGGTCCAGGACGCGCGGCGAAGACGGCAGCTCGCGGCACAGCGAGAGGGCCTGGCGGGTGCACGCGAGGTTGCCGGGCCCCTGTCGCGGCAGCGGCTCGAATACTTCGAAGAAGACCTCGTGGGCGCGGGACGTCATGGCGTACGGACCACCTCGACTCGGACCGCGAGTCGCCGAAACCCCCGAGAGGCTGCCTCACGGAGGCCTTCCTGGTACGATAGGCACGATCATGCCGACAACCCGGCACATCGTCGACGCCTTGCGCGTGGCGGCCTTCTGGCTGCTGACGGTGTCCGTGTTCTTCGGCCCCGCCGGACTCGGTGGCCCGACGGGGTTCGCGGCCACCTCGAAGAGCTGCGACGTCTCGTGTCCCTGCGATGAGGCGGTCCACGATGACCACGCGGGCGATGACGACGAGCAGGCCGAGGCCGAGCCGTGCGACGATGATGGAGCGGACTCCGAGCACGACGACGGCGATCCGTGCGAGGACGAGTGTCCCGACGACTGCCCGAGCTGCGGTTGCTGTCTGGGCATCGCGATGGCCGTCCTTCCCCTGCCCGTGACGTCGAGCGCAGCCACCTGGTCTTCTGTGCGCATGCTCGCACCGGTCGACGTGCGAGCGTCGGGCGCGCGGGCCGGTGTCTTTCGACCTCCGCGCTCCCTGACCTGAGCCACACGCACGCACGGGTCCAGGTCGGCCCGATGTTCCGAAGGAGGCTGATCGGCCTTCTGCTCGGCGCGTCGCCGTGGACCTCGTCCGCAGGCGCGCACGAGCCGCCGCACCCGATCGTCGAGCTCGTCGCGAGCACAGGAGCGCTCCGATGAACGTTCATCGACAACCCGGACGGTCCCAAGACCATCCTGAAAGGAAGACCTTCATGCGCCACGCACCAACCGTGACCGGCGAGATCTGCCACCCCGGCGAGGCGAGTCCATGAGCGGCTGGCGTGTCGCTCGTCTGCTCGTAATCCTGGCCGTGCCGGCCTGCAGCCAGCCCGGCGAGAGCAGCGAAGCTCCCACTCCATCTCCGGGCACCTCGTCCGCACAGGCGCCGGGGCGCTGTGAACACGGGCTGCCGCCCGCGCTCTGTACCGAGTGCAATCCAGCCCCCGCCGCGGTGTCTCAGGCCCGGGGCGACTGGTGCGCGGGCCACGGCTTGCCCGAATCGAAGTGCACCAAGTGCAATCCCGAGCTCGTTCCGCAGTTCCAGGCCGCGGGCGACTGGTGCGAAGAGCACGGCTTCCCCGAATCGGCCTGCCCGGTGTGCAGTCCGCAGGAACCTCCGGCGGGCGCGGAGCGAGCGGCCATCGAGGCTCGCGTGGTGCGATTTCGCTCGCCGGACATCGAACGCTCGGCGGGCATACAGACCGTCGCCGCCGAACGTGGACGAGCCTCCGCGGCGGTGGAGTGCGCCGCGCGCATCGCGTTCGACGCCGACGAGGTCGCCGACATCCGCGCCATCGTGCCCGGAATCGTGCGGCGTGTTCGGGTGGAGCTCGGGGCGCGCGTAGATCGCGGCGCTCCCCTCTTCGACCTGGAGAGCACGCGCGTCGGAGAGATCCAAGGCGCCCTGCAGGCCGCGCGCCAGCGAGTGCGTACGGCGCAGGCGAACCTCGGACGCCAGCGCGAGCTCAGGGCGAGCGACATCGCCTCGGTCAGGCAGGTCGAGGTCGCCGAGCAAGAGCTCGCGAGCGCGGAGGCGGAGGCTCGCACGGCCGAGGCCACCTTGCGCATGGCGGGCGCTGCCCGGTCGACGCCGTCGGGGCGCTACACCCTGTCGGCTCCCATCGCCGGCACCGTGGTGCGCAGGCCCGCCGTGGTCGGCCTGCTCGCAACCGAGAGCGAGTCCCTCGCCACCATCGCCGACACCTCGGTGATGTGGGCGCTCTGCGACGTGCCGGAGTCTCACGCCTCGCGAGTCGCGCTGGGTCAGCGAGTCGTCGTGCGAGTGGAGGGAACCGACGACGCGCCGCTCGCAGGCGAGCTGACCTGGATCGCCGCGGAGGTGGACCCGCGAACCCGCACCGTGGCGGCGCGAGCCGAGATCCCGAACGGCGACGGAAGGCTCCGAGCCAATCAGTTCGCACGCGCGCGCATCGAAGCCGGCGCCCCGCGGACCGCGGTGTCCGTTCCGAGATCCGCGGTCCAGCGCGTCGGTGAGCGGGAGGTCGTCTTCGTCCGCGCGGCACGAGGGGTGTACGAGCCCCGCGTCGTCCAGCGACACGGCGACGGCGAGCGCGTCTTGGTCGAGGGTCGCGTCCAGGCCGGCGATGAGGTGGTGACGACCGGAGCGGTGCTGCTCCGGACGGAGATCATGCCGGGCAGCATCGGGGCAGGCTGCTGCGAGGTCGAGCCGCCGGGGGGCGATTGATGCTGACGCGCGTCATCGACCTCTGCTTGCGCTATCGCCCCATCGTCCTGCTCGCGACGGCGGTGCTCGCCCTCATCGGCCTCTCGAGCCTCGCGCGCCTGCCGTTCGACGCCTTTCCCGACACCACGCCGGTGCAGGTGCAGGTGAACACCACCGCGCCGGCCCTGTCGCCGCTCGAGGTGGAGCGGCAGATCACCTTCCCCGTCGAGCAGGCCATCTCTGGACTGCCCGGGCTCACCGAGGTGCGGTCGATCTCGAAGTTCGGCTTCTCCCAGGTGACGGCGATCTTCGACGACGACACGGACATCTACCTGGCGCGGCAGGTCGTCAGTGAGCGTCTCGCCGCCGCAGAGCTTCCCGAGGGCGTCGGCCGACCGGCGCTCGGCCCGGTCGCCACCGGGCTCGGCGAGGTGTTTCAGTACGTGCTGCACAGCGAGACGCTCTCGGCTCGGGAGCTCCGCACGCTCCATCACTGGGTCATCCGGCCGCAGATGGTGCAGGTCCCCGGGGTCGCGGAGATCAACACGTGGGGCGGCTACGAGAAGCAGTACCACGTCGTCGTCGACCCACAGCGCCTCATCAAGCACGAGCTCACCTTGGACGACGTGGCGCGCGTCGTACGCCACGGCAACCGCAATTCGGGCGGCGGGCTCCTGGACCAGGCGGGCGAAGCCCAGCTCATCCAGGGCCAGGGGCTCGTCTCGGGCACCGCCGATCTCGACGCGATGGTGCTCGCGACGGTCGGCGGCACGCCGATTCACCTGCGCGACGTGGCCGAGGTGCGCGAAGGACACGAGATCCGGCGCGGCGCCGTGACCTATCAGGGCGAGGGCGAGGCCGTGCTGGGTCTCGGCTTCATGCTCATGGGCGAGAACAGCCGCGAGCTCACTCAGAAGCTCGAGGCACGTCTGGAAGAGGCGCAGAAGAGCCTCCCCGACGGGGCCGAGCTCACCGAGGTCTACAGCCGCACCGATCTGGTCAGCCAGGTTCTCGAGACCGTCCGCGACAATCTGCTCGAGGGAGCACTCCTCGTCATCGCGGTGCTGTTCGTGTTCCTCGGCAGCTTCCGCGCCGGCCTCATCGTCGCGCTCGCCATTCCGCTCTCGATGCTGTTCGCGTTCGACGCCATGCTGCGCTTCGGCATCGCCGGCAGCCTCATGAGCCTGGGCGCCATCGACTTCGGCCTCGTCGTCGACAGCTCCGTCATCATGGTGGAGAACGCGACGCGCCGGCTGAGCGAGGACACGTCGGGTCGCAGCGTGCGCGAAATCGTGCGCGACGCGGCCGTCGAAGTGCGCAAGCCGACCCTCTTCGGGGAGCTGATCATCGCCATCGTGTACTTGCCGATCCTGGCGCTCGAAGGTGTCGAGGGGAAGCTCTTCCGCCCGATGGCCCTGACGGTCATCTTCGCCCTCGCGGGCTCGATGATCTTGTCGATGACGCTGATGCCGGTGCTCGCCAGCTACTCGCTGGGGAAGGGCAAGGGCCACGGCGACAATCGCGTCGTCCGGTGGCTCAGGGACCGCTATCGGCCCCTGCTCGGCTGGGCCCTCGGCCACCGCAAGCTCGCGCTGGCGGTCGCAGGTCTCGTGGTGCTCAACGCGGGTTTCCTCGCGACGCAGCTCGGCTCGGAGTTCGTGCCGCGGCTTCGCGAGCAGGCCATCGTCATCAACACCGTGCGCATCGCCGGCGTCTCCCTGGAGGAGTCCGTGCGCTACGGAACGCAGATCGAGAAGCTCCTGCTGGAGCGCTACCCGAACGAGATCGAGCATGTCTGGACCCGAACGGGGACGGCGGAGGTCGCGACGGATCCGATGGGCCTGGAGGTCTCGGACGTGTTCATCACGCTCCGGCCACGGGACGAGTGGCGAGCGGCGGCCACGCAGGACGACCTCGTCGTCGCCATGAGCAGGACCCTCGAGGGGATGCCCGGCATGCGCAGCGTCTTCACGCAGCCGATCGAGATGCGAGTCAACGAGATGATCGCGGGCATTCGCTCGGACGTCGGCATCAAGCTCTTCGGCGATGACTTCGACGAGCTGCGGGAGAGAGCCGACGAGATCCGTCGCGCCGTTCGAGAGATCCCCGGAGCCTCGGACGTCACGGTCGAGCAGCTCACCGGCCAGGCGATGCTGACCATCGACGTCGACCGTCGAGCGGCCGGACGCTACGGGGTTCCGGTGGGCGAGATCCTGGAGGTCATCGACTCGCTCGGGACCCGGAAGGTCGGGCAGGTCATCGACGGACAGCGCCGTTTCGACCTGGTGCTCCGCCTCGGAGACGACGCGCGGAGCTCCGCGGAACGGATCGGTCGGGTCCTGATTCGCACCGAAGGGGGCGCGCAGGTTCCTCTGTCGTCGGTCGCGGACATCGAGGTCGTCGAAGGGCCGTCGACGATCCAGCGCGAGTGGGCCAAGCGTCGCGTGGTCGTCCAGGCCAACGTGCGGGGCCGGGACGTCGGGTCGTTCGTCGGAGACGTCCGGCGCGTCCTCGAGGGCATCGACCTGCCCGAAGGCTACTACCCGACGCTCGGCGGACAGTTCGAGAACCTCGAGCGCGCGCAGACGCGTCTGTTGTTCGTGGTTCCCGTGGCGCTGCTTCTCATCTTCGCGCTGCTCTACCTCACCTACGGGCGGGCAGCGGATGCCCTGCGTGTGTTCACCGGCGTCCCCTTCGGGGCCGTCGGCGGGATCGTGGCGCTCTGGGTTCGGGACATGCCGTTTTCCATCTCGGCGGGGGTCGGCTTCATTGCCCTGTCCGGCGTGGCCGTGCTCGGCGACATGGTGCTCGTCTCGTATGTCGTGCAGCTTCTCGAGCGGGGGCGGGCGCCGCTCGCTGCGATCCGAGAAGCGGCCGAGACGCGCCTCCGACCCGTGCTCATGACCGCCATGGTTGCGGCCTTCGGGTTCATTCCGATGGCGTTCAACACGGGAGTCGGCGCGGAGGTCCAGCGACCTCTGGCAACCGTCGTGGTCGGGGGGATGATCACCTCGACCCTCGCGACGCTGCTGGTGCTCCCGGTGCTCTACGCGGTCTTCGGGGCGCGACTGCCCGATGGGCCCACCGCGGGTGGGCCTTGTCGAGGTTCTTTCCGAGCCTAGGGTAAACCGCCGACCAGGCGCAGCGGGCATCGGTCCGCGTCAAGGAGACCCAGACCTGCGCTCCGGGGACGGCAAGCGAGTCCGTAGGTAGGCAACGTGCAGCGAGCGAATCCAGCGGGGCCCGAGCGGGGGCTGGTCTTCGTGGTCGACGATGGCGCCAGCGGCGACACCCTCGAGGCCCTGCTCGGGAACGACGGCTACGCCGTCCGCCGGGAGACGCGGGGCAAGCAGGCCCTCGACGTCATCGCCGCGACGAGCCCCGACGTCGTGCTGCTGAACACGCACCTGTCCGACGCCGACCCCTTCGAGATCGCCCGTGCGCTCAAACAGGCTCAGCAGAGCCGAGACGTCCCGGTGATCTTCATGACCACGCTCGACGACGAGGAGGCTCGGCTCGAGGCCCTCGAGTCGGGGGACGACCTGATCCTCGAGCCCTTCGACGCGCGCGAGGTGCTCGCTCGGATCGAGCGCCAGGTGACGGTTTCGAAGGTGCGCGCCGCGCTGCGCGAGTCCGAGGCCCAGTTCCGGTCCGTCATGGAGTCGGCCATCGACGCGATCATCTCGGGCGACGCCGAGGGCCGCATCCGGTCGTGGAACAGCGCGGCGAGCGCGCTCTTCGAGCTCAGCGAAGACGAGGTCCTCGGCAAACCGATCGAGGTGATCATCCCCGAGCGCTTCCGCGATAGGCACCGCGAGGGCATACGGCGCGTCAGCTCCGGAGGCCCGAGCCACGTCATCGGCAAGACGGTGGAGCTCGCCGCCGTCCGCAAGGACGGCTCGGAATTCCCCGTTGAGCTGTCGCTCGCGACCTGGTTCCTCGACGAGAAGCGCTACTACACCGGCATCATCCGCGACATCAGCGAGCGCAAGCAGGCCGAGCAGAAGTTCCGCTCGGTCACCGAATCGGCCATCGACGCCATCATCTCGGCCGATCACACGGGCGAGATCGTGAGCTGGAACAAGGCGGCGAGCCGCATCCTCGGCTACACCGAGGAGGAGGCCATCGGCCAGCGCCTCGAGCTGGTGATCCCCGAGCGCTTCCAGCAGGCCCACCGAGAGGGCATGGCGCGGTTCACCGCGACGGGAGAGGCCCACGTCATCGGCAGGACGGTCGAGCTCGCCGCGCGAGCCAAGAGCGGCGAGGAGGTGCCGATCGAGCTGTCGCTCTCGACGTGGACGGTCCGCGACGAGCGCTACTACACGGGCATCATCCGCGACATCGGGGAGCGCAAGCGCGCCGAGGAGGCGCTGCGCCAGAGCGAGCAGGTCCTTCGCGAGCGGAGCGAGGAGCTCAAGACCAAGAACGCCGCCCTGCAGGAGACCCTCGACAAGCTCAACACGATGCAGAGCCAGCTCATCATGCAGGAGAAGATGGCCTCGCTCGGACGCCTGAGCGCGGGGATGGCCCATGAGCTGAACAACCCGGCCGCCGCCGCTCAGCGCGGCGCCGCCCAGCTCGAGAGGACCTTCTCGCAGCTCCAGCGCGTGCAGCTCCGGCTCGCCGAGCAACCCCTCGAGCAGGGGCACCTGCGCAAGCTCATGCAGATGTACCGGACCGCGCTCGAGCACGCGCACGAGCCCGGCGAGACGAGCGCTCTCGCCCGCAGCGATCGCGAGGTCGCCCTCGAGGAGTGGCTCGCGAGCCGCAACGTCGACGCCAGCGGTGACCTCGTCCCGTCCCTCGTCAGCCTCGGCTTCGGCGAGAAGGAGCTCACGGCGCTGCTCGACACCTTCAGCGAGGAGCAGTTTCCGCTCGTCATCGACTGGCTGAGCGCGATGTACGGGGTCCACAGCCTCGTCGGCGAGATCGCCCTGGGCGCTGGGCGCATCGCCGAGATCGTCCGTGCCCTCAAGACCTACACCTACATGGACCAGGCTCCGGTGCAGTCCGTGGACGTCCGCGAAGGCCTCGACAACACCCTGATCGTCCTCAACAGCAAGCTCAAGAGAGGCGTGACCGTCGTCCGGGAGTACGCCGGCGACCTTCCCGTGATCGAGGCCTACGCGAGCGAGCTGAACCAGGTCTGGACGAACATCATCGACAACGCCATCGATGCCATGAAGGGCGAAGGCACCCTGAACGTCCGCGCGTACCACGACGATTCGTGCGTCGTGGTCGAGATCGAGGACGACGGCCCGGGCATCCCCGAGGAGATTCGGTCGAAGATCTTCGATCCGTTCTTCACGACGAAGGGACCGGGCGAGGGGACGGGGCTCGGCCTGAACATCAGCCGAAACCTCGTCGTGCAGAAGCACGGAGGGGACATCTCCGTGTCCTCCGAAGCGAACCGCACCGTCTTCACGGTGAGGTTGCCGCTCGACTGGAGCCCCACCGAACGACCTCGAGCGAACGAGGGAGCAGAGCGATGGCCAAGCCAGTTGTGATGACGATCGACGACGAGCCCCACGTCCTCAACGCGATCGCGCGCGACCTGCAGGCGCGTTACCAGAGAGACTACCGCATCGTGAAGGCGAGCTCGGGGGCCGAGGCGCTCGAGGCCGTGCAGGAGCTCAAGCGACGCAACCTCCCGCTCGCGCTGTTGCTCGTCGACCAGCGGATGCCCGGCATGAGCGGGGTCGAGCTGGTGCAGAAGGCCCTCGAGCTCTATCCGCAGACCAAGAAGGTCCTCCTGACGGCCTACGCCGACACGGACGCCGCCATCGCGAGCATCAACACCATCGACCTCGACTACTACCTCATGAAGCCCTGGGACCCGCCGGAAGAGCGGCTCTACCCGGTGCTCGACGACCTGCTCGGCGACTGGGTCGCCAACGTGCCGATCCCCTACGACGGCATCCGGGTGGCCGGGGCGCTTTGGTCGGCGCACTCCCACCGGGTCAAGGACTTCCTGGCGCGTGGCCAGATCCCCTACCAGTGGCTCGACATCGAGCGGGACGCCGAAGCCAAGGCGCTCGTCGAGGCGTCCTCGGAGGGGCCGCCGCGACTGCCGATGCTGTTCTTCCCGGACGGCAGCACGCTGGCCGATCCGGACCTGCGGGCGCTCGCGGACAAGGTGGGCCTCACGACCCGGGCGCAGCAGCCGTTCTACGACCTGATCATCGTCGGCGCCGGGCCCGCCGGCCTCGCCGCTGCGGTCTACGGCGCCTCCGAAGGGCTGCGAACCGTCTGCATCGAGATGGACGCCGCCGGCGGGCAGGCGGGCACGAGCGCGCGGATCGAGAACTACCTCGGCTTTCCGCAGGGCGTGACCGGAGCGGACCTCACGCGCCGGGCGACGACGCAGGCGCGGCGCCTCGGCGCCGAGATCCTGACGGCGCAGGAGGTCACCGGCCTGCGGGTCGAGGACCCGTACCGGATCGTCACCCTGGACGACGGTGACGAGCTGACGTGCAAGGCGCTCCTCGTCGCGACCGGCGTCAAGGTCCGCAAGCTCGAGGTGCCGGGCGTCGAGGCGCTGGTGGGAGCCTCGATCTACTACGGCGCCGCGACCTCGGAGGCGGTGCACTACCGGGGCAAGAACGTCTTCGTCCTCGGCGGCGCCAACTCGGCTGGCCAGGGGGCGATGTTCCTGTCACGGTTCGCGAACGAGGTGAAGATGCTCATCCGCGACGACGCGCTGGGCAGGGCGATGTCGAGCTACCTCGTCGCCCAGATCGAGCGGACCGAGAACATCTCGGTGATCGCCAACACCGAGGTCGTCTCCGTCGAGGGCGAAGACCACCTCGAGTCCATCACGACGAGAAACAACAGGACCGACGAGACGAAGAACTTCCCGGCCGACGCCGTCTTCATATACATCGGTGCCCTGCCCCACTCGGACGTCGTCAGGGACATCGTGGCGCTGGACGACCAGGGCTTCATCCTGACCGGCCAAGACCTGCTCCGCGAGGGCCGCCGCCCCAAGAACTGGCGCCCCAAGCGCGACCCGTTCCTCCTCGAGACCAGCGTCCCCGGCATCTTCGCCGCCGGCGACATCCGCCACGGCGTCATCCGGCGCGTCGCCTCCGCCGTCGGGCAGGGCGCCGTCGCCGTCAGCCTCATCCACAAGTACCTCGAGACCGTGTGATCGGCGCGCACGTCCGCGCGCCGTGCGCTTCGAGCGGAGTGGCCTCTCACTCGACGGTGATCGTCGGGACGTCGAAGCCCGTCGGCACGGGGTCGCCCGGGTCCCGGGGGCGGTTGGCGTAGTAGCTGTCCGAGACCTCCACGTATTGAGTGGCGTCGGTATCCGTTCCGCAGTCATAGGTCTGGATGAAGGGGTGGTACTCGCCGGGCGTCGCCCCCGAGTCGATGGTGACGTCCACGTCGACGGGCCCGTCGCCCGTGGGGTAGCCGTAGCCGTCTCCGACGCCGCCGGTCATGGACGAGAGGATCTGCACGTGCACGCGGCTGGTGCTCGCGTTGACCGGGACGGTGACCGTCATCGTGCCGCCCGCGCCGACGGTCGTCGGGCTCGCGCTGGGCGCGCCCGTCATCTGTCCTTCGCCGGCCTCGCAGTCGCCGCCACCACCGCCGCCGCCGCCGTCGTCCGCACAACCTACCGCCACCAGCGCCACGAGCGCCGCTCCGATGATGCGCTTCATACGAAAGCCCCCTCTCGTGTGGGTCGGTCCCCCCGAGCCCGCGATCCTATCGCAAAGGGAGCCGACCGAGACAGGGACTCCGAGGCGCAAGCCGGTCGGTTCAGACGAGGGTCGGCAGAGCGCCACGGATGCGGCCGCGGTGGAAGTGCAGATCGTCACGGGCGAGCGCTTCGTCGATGTCGGACGGAGCGCCGCGGAACAGCTCTCCCGCGCGCGTCATCACGCAGGTGCCCACGTGAGACACCGGCAATCGGTCGATGACTTCGTTGGCCTCGGTCAACATCCCTGCCCAGCGTCTCGAGAGATCGGCGGCATCCGGCGCGGGCCCGTCGAACGCCAACTCGGCCAGCTCCTCCTGCGTTTATCGGCCGGACCGCGGTCTTCGTCCCACGTCGCGTTGAGCGCCTCCCGCGTGTCGTGGAAGAGATCGATGTCGCGCGAAATGCGACGGGCGTCGATCAGCGTGTTGAGCGCGACGCCTCCGGCGACGTAGCTCTCGCTCCGTTCTATCCGGTTTCTTGCGATGAGGCGGCAGATGTCGCGCTGGAAGTCCGTGATAGCCATTGTCTCAGTTGTCTTGCCCGCACGAACGTAGCACGGTCCCCGTGACGCTCGATCGAGCGCAACGTGCGCAGAGCCTGCTCGACGTCTGCCGGCTCGAAGTCCTCGCTCAGGTACCAGAGACACGTCGAGCGCACCTCGCGGACCAGGCGTCGGACCTCGTCCAGCAGGACCTCCTCCTGCCCGATCGGGTCGGATCGACTGTCGGGCGCAGCTCGCACACCTGAACGATATCACGCGGACCCGTCGCCGGCACCGCGACATCTGGATTCAGCGCGTGCTCCTCGCCAGCTCGTCCAGGAGCTCCTGCACCTCCGCCGGACCTTCGAGCCGGTAGTCCGCGAGTGAGCGGGTCAGCTCGCTTCCGACCCGCACGCCGGCGCCCCTGCCCTCGATCGCCGCGAACGCGTCTTCGTCCGTCTCGTCGTCGCCGGCGTACACCACGAACGTCCGCTCGCGGTCCACGCGCGGAAGCGCGTCCATGAGCCAGAGCAGGGCGCGTCCCTTGTCCCAGTCGACCGCGGGCTCGAGCTCGAACACCTTCTTCCCCCATCGCCTGCGGAGGCTCGTCTCGCGGTGGACCGACTCCACGGCCCCGTCGATCTGATCGACCGCAGAGGCCGAGGCGACCTGACGGTAGTGGACGGCGACCGAGAAGCGCTTGCGCTCGATGATGACGCCCGAGAGCCGCCCGAGGTGGCGTCGAAGCTCCTCTTCGGCGCGATCCACGTCGCCGAGCGCCTGCTCCGCCTCCGGGAGCGTCCTCGAGTAGCCCGGCCCCGCGATGTCGAAGCCGTGGTTTCCCGCATACGCGAGCCCGTCGATGCCGACCCGCTGCGCGACGTCCTGCCGGTCCCGTCCGCTCACGACCGCGACCGGGCAGCGGTCGGTGAGCTTGGTCAGCGCCGCGCGCATCGCGTCCGACATGGTCGCGTCTCGCGGATCGTCGACGATGGGCGCGAGCGTTCCGTCGTAGTCGAGGAAGACGGCGAGCGCGCGATCGCCCCGCCACGCCGCGAGCTCCGCGAGGCGGTCGAGCACGCGCGGGACCCGCCGCAGGAAGCGCACGCGGTAGACGCTCCTCACGACGTCGTCGGCGCCCGCCTCCCGCAGATCGCGCTCGTTGTCGTCGCGCGAGACGCCCACCACCCGGCCGAACCCTCCGAGGCGTCCGGCCCGGACCCCGGCGGTCGCGTCCTCGAGGACCACCGCGTCGGACGGCGCCACGCCGAGCCTGCGCGCCGCCTCGAGCATGATCTCGCGCTTGCCGCCGAGGCCGAGCTCGGCCCCGAGCTCTCCGTCCACCACGGCGTCGAGGTGCCGCTCGAGCCCGGCGGCCCGGAGCACTCGGCGGCAGTTTCGGCTCGACGACACGACGGCGACCTTCAGGCCTCCGCGGCGCCAGCGCTCGAACGCGGCCACCGCGTCGTCGAACACCTTCACGCCCTCCCGGTCGAGCAGCGCGAGGAAGACGCCGTTCTTGCGGTTCCCGAGCCCGTAGACGGTCTCGGCGTCGGGGCCGTCCGAAGGCTCGCCCCAGGGGAGGTCGATGTGGCGCGACGAGAGGAAGTCCGCCACGCCGTCGTACCGCGGCTTGCCGTCGACATGGGCTCGGTAGTCGCCGTCCGAGAACGGCCTCTGGCCTTCGCGGCCGCTCAAGAACGCGTCGAACACGCGCGTCCACGCGCGCTCGTGGAGCGTGGCCGTGCGGGTCAGGACCCCGTCCATGTCCGAGACCACCGCCTCGTAGGGTCGGCGCCGCTCCGTGCTTTCGTCGTGGTCGCTCGTGCTCATGGCGTGTCCGCCTCGGTCCGGAAGCAGAGCTGGTCGCCCGGCTTCATCTCGTAGACCTCGCCCTCGAACCCGACGCACGCAGGATCCGCCCAGCCCTTCTCGAAGGTGACCGTCACCATGTCCTGGCGCACGTCGAGCGCGAGCCAGTGTCCGCGGTAGCGAACGGTGAGTGTCAGCTCGTCCAGGCCCTCCGGAAGCCTGGGGTTGAGCCAGAGGACCTCGTGGCGCATCTCGATCCCCGTGTAGCAGCGCTGCATCAGGTCTACCGTGCCCCCCATGGCGCCCATGTGAATGCCCTCCGCGGTGGTGCCTCCCTGGACGTCCTCGATGTCGCTCGCCAGCGCGCCCTGGAACAGGTGCCAGGAGCCGCGTCGGTCGGTCCGGGCCAGCACCCAGGCGTGCACGACTCGGCTCAGCGTCGACCCGTGGGACGTGCGGGCGAGGTAGTACTCGACGTTCCTCGGGATGGCCTGCGGGTCGAACCCGTATCCGAGCCTGCCGAAGGTCTCGACCAGCTCCTCGGAGGAGAAGAGGAAGAACAGCATCAGCACGTCGGCCTGCTTGGTCGCCTTGTAGCGGTTCGGGTCGTCGCCCTCGGACTCGAGGATCCGGTCGAGCCGCTGGATGTCACCGTGTCGTTCCCGCAGACCGTCCCAGTCGAGCTCCTCGAGCTCTTCCCAGCCCTCGAACTGGCTGATGATCTGGTCGCCGTGGAAGGGCACGTACATCCGGCGGCCGATCTCGTCCCACTGGCGGAGGTCCTCCGCGGAGATGCGCAGCGTCTCGAGCAGCTCCGCGCGCCGATCGACGGCGAGGGCGTCGAGCGCCGACCGGGCCGTGTGCAGGACCCACGCGGCCATCACGTTCGTGTAGGCGTTGTTGTCGAGGCCGAGGCTGTCCTTGCCCGGGTACTCGGTGTGGAACTCGTCCGGCCCGACGACTCCTCGGATCACGTAGCGCTCGCGGGCGGGGTCGTACCGCGCGATGCTCGCCCAGAACCGGGCGATGTCGAGCAGCAGCTCGGCGCCGTAGAACGACAGGAACTCCGAGTCGTTCGTGGCCTGATAGTACTGCCACACGTTGTACGCGATGGCCGCGTTCACGTGGCGCTGCCGGTGGGTGTTGTCCGGGATCCAGCGGCCGGACCTCGGGTTCAGGTGCAGCACCTGGCTCTCCTCCCGGCCGTCGCTGCCGCTCTGCCAGGGGAACATCGCGCCCTCGTAGCCTTCCTGCTCCGCCGCGTGACGGGCTTCGGGCAGCCGGCGATGCCGGTACAGGAGCAGCGACCGGGTCAGCTCGGGGATCCGCAGGTTCAGGAACGGGAAGGTGAAGACCTCGTCCCAGAAGATGTGGCCGCGGTACGCCTCTCCGTGCAGGCCGCGCGCGGGGATGCCGACGTCGCGCCCGATCGTGTTCATCGAGGCCGTCTGCAGCATGTGAAAGACGTGCAGGCGCAGGACGAGCTGGGCGTAGGGGTCCTCCCGTCCCCCGAGCTCGAGGTCCGCCCGGTGCCAGATGTGCTTCCAGGCGAGCTCGTGCCGCTCGAAGAGCTCGTCGAAGCCCGGCGTGCGGTGGACGTGCTTGCAGGCGTTGGCGCACGGCTCGCTGATGGCGAAGTCCCGCGAGCTGTAGAGCGACAGCACCTTCTCCACCCGGATGGGCTTCTTCGGCTCGCAGCGCAGCGTCAGGTGCTGGCCCACCCAGTCGTCGGCCGCCTCGGTCCGCCGTTCCACCACCGCGGGCGTGTCGTCGAGGGATACTCGAGTGCGCACGGCCTGCGCCATGACGATCTGCGACTGCTTCGTCCTCGTCACCAGGAAGACGGCGTCCTCCCCGGTCCCGCCGCGGTCCACGGTCTCGAGGTGATCGCCCTCGAGATCGCGGTACCGCGCCACGCCGGAGTTCGTCACGCGCCCGTCGATCGCGGAGAGGATCTCGATCTGCCCCGACCAGTCGACGGGGGTGAGGGTCCACTCGACGGCCGCGACGTGCGCGTCTTCCATGTGGACGATGCGGCGGCTCTCGAGCAGGAGCTCGTGGTCGGCGCGGTCGCGGAAGCGCACGCGTCTCCACAGGACCCCCCGCAAGAGGTCGAGCCGCTGCTCGTACTCGAGGATGGTCACCCGCTCGAGGTCGAACCACTCGCCACCTTCGCAGCGGAACGTCAGCGGCAGCCAGTTGGGCCAGTTGACCAGATCCTCGTTCTCGATGATCTTGCCGGCGACCTCGCTCTCGAGCCGGTCGTAGCCGCCGGCGAGATAGGTGCCGGGGTAGTGGGGGCCGCCGTGGCCGACCTCCTCGGCGGCACCGCGAGTCGCGAAGTGGCCGTTGCCCAGCGTCGTGAGGGCCTCCCGGAGCGGTACGGCCGCGGGGTCCCAAGCGTGGTAGCACAGCTCCCAGGCGGTGAGCGTGCGCTCCTGTCTGCGATCACTCGGCGAGCTCTTGGAGGACATGGAGCACGCTGTCGGGATTCAGCGAGATGGAGTCGATGCCGTGCTCGACGAGGAACCGGGCGAACTCCGGGTAGTCGCTCGGGGCCTGCCCGCAGATCCCGACCTTGATCCCCGAGCGGTGCGCCCGCTCGATCACCTGCGCGATGGCCATGAGGACCGCCTCGTTGCGCTCGTCGAACAGCGCGCTGAGCTCGGCCGAGTCGCGGTCCACGCCGAGCAGGAGCTGGGTGAGGTCGTTGCTGCCGATCGAGAAGCCGTCGAAACGCTCGGCGAACTGCTCTGCCAGGAAGACGTTCGAGGGCACCTCGCACATCATGTAGAGCTCCAGGCCGTCCTTGCCGCGCTCGAGCCCGTGTGCCGCCATGACCTCGATGACGCGGTCGGCCTCCTCCGGGGTGCGGACGAAGGGGATCATGACGACGAGGTTGTCGAGGCCGATCTCCTCGCGCGCGCGCTTGACGGCGCGGCACTCGAGGGCGAATCCGTCCTGGTAGCGCTCGCTGTAGTACCGCGACGCTCCCCGGAACCCGAGCATGGGGTTCTCCTCGGAAGGCTCGAACTGCCGGCCGCCGATGAGCTGGGCGTACTCGTTCGTCTTGAAGTCGCTCATCCGGAGGATGACCGGGTCGGGGTACTGCGACGCGGCGATCGTGGCGATGCCGCGGGCCAGGTGCTCGACGAAGTACTCGGTCTTGTCGTCGTAGCCGGCGGTGAGCTCCTCGATGTGCCTGCGCGCCTCCTCGTCCTGCACCTGGTCGAAGCGGGAGAGCGCGAGCGGGTGGATCTTGATCGCGTCGTTGATGATGAACTCCATCCGGGCGAGACCCACTCCTCGGACCGGGAGGCGCCACCAACGCAGCGCGGCGTCGGGCGCCGCCAGGTTGATCATGAGCCGCACGGGAGGCTCGGGGAGCTCGCCGAGGTCGATCTCGCGCTCCTCGTACTCGAGCGCTCCCCGGTAGACGCGCCCCTCGGTCCCCTCCGCGCAGGAGATGGTGACCTCCTGGCCGTCCGCGAGGTCGCGGGTGCCGTAGTTGGTCCCGACGACCGCAGGGACTCCGAGCTCGCGGCTGACGATCGCGGCGTGGCTCGTGCGCCCGCCGTGATCGGTGACGATCGCGGCCGCCCGCTTCATGATCGGGCCCCAGTCGGGATCGGTCCGCTCGGTGACGAGCACGTCGCCGTCCTCGAAGCGGTCCATCTCGCTCGGGCTGTGGAGGACCTTCACGCGGCCGGTGGCGACGGCCTCCCCGATGGCGAGGCCGGTCGCGAGCACCTCGCTCCGTCCCGCGAGCCGGTAGGTCCGGAGGGCCCTGGCCTCCTTCTGGGAGTGGACCGTCTCCGGTCGGGCCTGGACGCAATAGAGGTCGCCCGAGTCTCCGTCCTTGGCCCACTCCATGTCCATCGGCTTGCCGTAGTGCTCCTCGATGGCGACCGCCCACCGGGCGAGCGTCAGGATGTCGTCGTCCGACAGCACCAGGCGTCGCCGCTCGGCGGCGGGCGTGTCGATGGTCTTGGTGGTGCCCTTGCCGTCGGTGGCGTAGACCATCTTCTTCTGCTTGCTCCCGACGACCTTGGCGAGGATGGGCACGAGCCCGGGCTCGCCGAGCCGCGGCTTGAACACCCGGTACTCGTCCGGGTCCACCGTGCCCTGGACGACGGTCTCCCCGAGGCCCCAGGAGGCGTTGATGACGACCACGTTCGGGAAGCCGGTGTCCGTGTCGAGCGAGAACATCACCCCCGCCCCCGCGCGGTCGGCGTGCACCATCTTCTGCACGCCGACCGAGAGCGCCACCTTGAGGTGGTCGAACCCGCGCTCCTGGCGGTAGTTGATCGCCCGGTTCGTGAACAGCGACGCGTAGCACCTGCGGCATGCCTCGAGGAGGTCCGGCTCGCCGCGCACGTTGAGGTAGGTCTCCTGCTGGCCCGCGAAGCTCGCCTCGGGCAGGTCTTCGGCCGTGGCGCTGCTCCGGACGGCGACCGAGACGTTGTCCGTCTCGTTCCGGCGGCAGAGCTCCCGGTAGGCATCGCGGATCGACTGGGCGATCTCTTCGGGGAATTCCCCGTGACGGATGGCGCGCCGGATGGCGTCTCCCACGTCCTCGAGCGACCGCTCCCCCCGGTCGAGGGCCTCGGTCAGCTCACGCAGGGTGGCGTCGAGATCGTTGTGCGCGAGGAACCGCCGGTAGGCGTCCGCGGTCGTGGCGAAGCCGCCCGGCACCCGCACGCCCCCCTCCCTCAGGTGGCGGATCATCTCGCCGAGCGACGCGTTCTTGCCGCCGACGGTCGGGACATCGTCGTTGCCGAGCTCCTCGAGCCAGCGCACCCAGGCGTCTTCCCCCATCTCAGATCATCCTCGCCATCATATCTACGCACCGACGCGAGAAAGCCCACTCGTTGTCGTACCAGGCCAGGATCTTGAGGAGGTGGCCCCCGAGCACCTGCGTGTCCTGGCTGCTCACGATGGCGCTCTCTGCGGTCCCGATGACGTCGCTCGACACGATGGGAGCGTCCTCGACCGCGAGGATCCCCTTCATCGGACCCTCGGCCTGCGCGCGCAGGGCGTCGTTGACCTGCTCGGCGGTCGTCTCCCGCTCGACCGTGCACGTCAGGTCGAGCAACGACCCAGCCTTCACCGGAGCCCGCACGGCGAGCCCGTGCAGCCTGCCGTCGAGGTCCGGGAGGATCTTCCCGATCATCGCCGCGGCCCCCGTGGTGGTCGGGACGAGGTTCTCGGCCGCGGCGCGGCCCCGCCGGACCTTCTTGCTCGGGCCGTCGACGAGGCTCTGGGACGAGGTGTAGGCGTGCACCGTGTTGATGAGCCCGTGCTGGATCCGGAGCTCGTCGTGGATGACCTTCGCCACCGGAGCGAGGCAGTTGGTCGTGCAGCTCCCGATGGAGATGACGTGGTGGCGCTCGCGGTCGTACCGGTCGTCGTTGACGCCGATGATGAAGTCGCCGTCGAGCTCGTCCTTGCCCGGCGCAGAGACCAGGACCTTCTTCGCACCCGCCGCGAGGTGCCTCTCGGCGTCCGCCCGCTTCCGGAACACGCCGGTCGACTCGAGGACCACGTCCACGCCCTCGTCGCGCCACCGGAGCTTGGACGGGTCCCTCTCGGCGCTGACCGACACGCTCGTTCCGTCGACGTGCAGCCAGCGCCCCTCGGCCTTCACGTGGTGCTTCCACCGGCCGTACGTCGAGTCCCGCGACAGCAGGTAGGCGAGGGTCGACGGCTCGGTGACGTCGTTGACGTGGACGATCTCCACGCCCTCCTGCTCGTGGGCGATGCGGAACACCTGCCGCCCGATGCGCCCGAACCCGTTGATGCCGATCTTCATCGATTGCTCCTGCGTGCTGACGCTGCAAGCACGAGGCCACCGCGCGACCCGGTCTCGGGCGGCGTAGCTCCGCCGCGCCGGCGCCCGGAACGCCACAGGCGGGGCGGGGAGCCGCGGGTCGGCTCTGTTCGACGCCATCCTGTGGCGCCTACCGTTCCGCTACCGGCAGCCGTCCATCGACGTCAGGAGCAGAGCCCCGCCGACATGCAGGCGGGCGTCTGGCAGTCGTTCTCGAGGCAGTCGCAGGAGCCACCGCCGCAGGATCCGCAGGCGTCGTGCAGCCAACACCCGCCGCACCAGCAGGTGCCGCCGGGGCACGCCGAGCCGTTCGGCGCGAGGTCCTCGACGCAGCCGGTGCCGGCGACGCACTGCGGCGCGGCGAGGCAGTCCGCTCCCGACGGCTCGCACCGGGTGTGGTCCGGGAGGTTGCGGCACGTGCCGCCCACCTGACACAGGTCCTCGGTGCAGTCGATCCCGTCGTCGCAGTCGGCCTCGGACGTGCAGCCGGCGTCGCCGATCGGCGCGTCCGTGCCTGCGTCGCTCGGGCCCCCGTCGTCGCTCGCGCCACCATCCATGCCGCCGGCATCCCCGACGCCGCCTCCTCCGTCCGGCTCCGACGTCGGATCGTACGGGACGAGATCGCGCTCCGCGCTCGCGCACGCACCGCTCGCGACGCAGGTCTGATCGTCCGGGCAGGCCTCGCGGTCGATGCAGTCGTCGTAGAGCCGGATGTGAATGGCACGCGTCTGAGCCTCGGCGAAGCCCGCGACGGCCCGCGCGTGGGCGACGGAGCGGCCCCCGGTCCGATCCAGCACGGTCACCTCGACGCGAAAGCGCCTGCTCGCGTCGTCACCGCGCGGGATGACGGCGTGCGTGACGGGCCACCCCGGGACGGGAAGCTCGAGGGCCGGCTCGATGAACGTCGGCGGCTCTCCGCTCGGGCCTCCCCAGACCTCGATGCGGATCAGGCGCGCCTCCATCCGGACCCCGGGGTCGGCGTCCACGACGACCATCGTCTGCGTGCGCGGATCGGGGCTGCACGCCGCGAACGAGGTGACGAGCATCGCCGTCACCCATCGCCGGCCTACCATCGCACCACCAGGGCTTCGGTGTGGGTGCCCGTGTTGCCGATCAGCGGGCCCTCCTGGCCGGGGTCGGCCAGCAGGATCGCTGCGACGACGGCGCCCATGACGACGGCCGCGCCGACGGCGACCCACACCCACACGCTCCCGCCGCCGGACGGTTCCTGCCGTTCGATCGCGCGCTCGTTCACGGCGCGGCGGAGCTGGGCGATGCGCGCCTCGACCTCCTGTCGGTTGACCGCGTCGGGAAGGCGCGCGAGGTACCGTTCGAACGAATCGATCGCCTGCTCGTCCTGCTGCAGGCGCTCTTGCGCGATCCCGATGTTGAACAGGAGCTCCGGCCGGCCACTGAGGCCGAAGGCGCGCTCGAAGCGCGCGAGCGCCGATTCATAGTCGCCACGCTCGAACGCCAGCCGCCCCTGCTCGAACGCGCTTCGTGCGTCCTGCTCCGCCGGCGACAGCTCGTCCGGCGCCTGCGCGCGCGCGACGCCCGACACCGACAGCGTCGCGACGAACGCGAGGGCGATCCCCTTGCTCACGGGCGCATTCTACTACGGCGTCCAGAGCCGCGGAATCCGGGAGCGGACGATGCGTCCGGTGGAAGTGGTTCCACGCCACAGTCGGGGCGGGCAGCCGCGGGTCGGCTCTCGTCGGCGCCGCGCGGGGCACGCGCGCCGCGCCCCCGCGCGGCCGTGGCTTCGATCGTGCATTGCAGCGGTCGAGGCATGAGCCCCGCGAGCCCCCGGACGACGCCGGCAGTCGGATGAGCCCCTGGCACGCACGCGCCGTCGACGACACGCTCGACGCGTTCGGCGTCCGGCCCGACCGGGGCCTGACGTTTGAGGAAGCGGAGAGGCGGCTCCGGGAGCACGGGCCGAACGAGCTCCGACGATCGGAGACGCGGCCCTGGTGGCGGATCCTCCTCGACCAGCTCCGCACCATCGTGGTGTACCTGCTCGGGGCAGCCGCCGTCCTGGCGTTCGCGACCCAGCGCTGGCCCGAGGGGATCGCGGTCCTCGCGGTCATCGCCGTCAACACCGCCATCGGGTTCGTCAGCGAGCTCAAAGCGGTGCGCTCGATGGCCGCGCTCCGCGAGATGGGGGAGCACACGACGCGCGTCCGCCGTGACGGGCAGGCGCGAGAGGTGCGCGCGCCGGACCTCGTACCGGGGGACGTCGTCCTCCTCGAGGCCGGGGATCTCGTCCCCGCCGACCTGCGCGTGGTCGAAGCACGACGGCTGCGGGTCAACGAGGCGCCGCTCACGGGTGAGTCGGTCCCGGCGGGCAAGACCGCCGAGGCGGTCGAAGTGGGCACGGAGCTCGCCGAGCGGCGGGACATGCTCTACAAGGGCACGAGCGTCGCCGACGGAGAGGCCGTCGGCGTCGCCGTGGCGACCGGCGTCGAGACCGAGCTCGGGCGCATCTCGGAGCTGGCGGAGAGAGCCGAAGGCACGGTGACGCCGCTCCGGTGGCGGCTCGACCGGCTCGGACGGCGCCTCGCGTGGCTCACGGTGGGGATCGCGGTGGCGGTCGCCGCCGTCGGGCTGCTCGTGCGCGGAGAGGAGACCACGCTCGTCGTCGAGACGGCGCTGGCGCTCGGCATCGCCGCCATCCCGGAGGGCCTGCCCATCGTCGCGACCATCGCGCTCGCGCGCGGCATGTACTTGATGGCGAAGCGGCACGCCCTGGTCAACCGCCTCACGGCCGTCGAGACGCTCGGCGCGACGCGCGTGATCTTCACCGACAAGACCGGGACCTTGACCCAGAACCGGATGCGCCTCCGGAAGGTCGTGACGCCCGCGGGCGAGCAGTCGCTCGGCGAGGAGGGCCAGGAGCTCTCCGATCTGGCGCGCCGCGTCGTCGAGGTGGGCGTGCTCTGCAACGCCGCGTCGCTCGAGGAGGAGCAGGGCGAGGACAACCCCCGGGGCGATCCCACCGAGGTCGCGCTGCTCGCCGGCGGCCGCACCGTGGGCATCGAACGCGACGAGCGGCTCGACCGATGGCCGGAGGTCCGCGTCGAGGAGTTCGACCCCGCCGTGAAGAAGATGGCCACGTTCCACGAGCACGACGGCGGCTTCTACGTCGCGGTGAAGGGCGCGCCCGGGCCCGTCCTCGAGGTCAGCACCCACGTCGCGTCCGAACGGGCCGACGGGAGCGGTCCACCGCTCGACGACGCTCACAGGCGCGAATGGCTCGATCGAGCCGACGAGCTCGCGGGCGAGGGGCTGCGCATCCTGGCCATGGCCGACAAGCACGTGAGCGCGAGGGACGCCGAGCCCTACGAGGGCCTGCGCTTCCTCGGGCTGGTGGGCCTGCTCGATCCGCCCCGCGAAGGGGTCAAGGCCGCGATCGACGCGTGCCAGGCCGCCGGCGTCCGCGTGGAGATGGTCACGGGCGATCAGCCGGAGACCGCCAGGGCCATCGCCCAGGCGGTGGGCATCGTCGGCGACCCCGACGACCCCGAGGCCGTGGTCATGCGCGGCAGCGAGCTGCGCGGTCCGGAGGAGCTCGACGAGGAGCACCGCGAGCGGATCCACCGCGCCAACATCTTCGCCCGCGTGAGCCCCGAGCAGAAGCTCGACCTCGTGCGCGTCTACCAGGACCGCGGCGAGATCGTCGCGATGACCGGCGACGGGGTCAACGACGCGCCTGCGCTCAAGAAGGCCGACATCGGCGTGGCCATGGGCAAGCGTGGCACCGAGGCGGCCAAGCAGGTCGCCGACATGGTCCTGCAGGACGACGCGTTCGAGACGATCGTCGCGGCCGTCGAGCAGGGACGCGTGATCTTCGGGAACATCCGGCGGTCGGTGATCTTCATGCTCTGCACCAACGTGGCCGAGGTGCTGGCGGTGACGGTCGCCACCGTGGCGGGTTGGACCTTGCCCCTCCGCCCGCTGCAGATCCTCTACCTCAACGTCCTGACGGACGTGTTCCCGGCGCTCGCCCTGGGGGTGGGACCGGGCAGCGGCCTCGAGATGAAGCAACCTCCCCGCGATCCGCACGAGGAGGTCCTCGCGCGCCGGCACTGGATCGAGATCACCGGGTGGGCCGTCCTCATCTCGGCCTGCGTGCTGGGCGGCCTCCTCGCGGCGGAGCGCTGGCTCGGGCTGGGCGAGCTCGAGGCGGTCACCGTCTCGTTCCTGACGCTCGCCTTCGGGAAGCTGTGGTTCACCTTCAACCTGCGCGCGCCCGGGTCGAGGCTCTTCCACAACGAGATCACCCGCAACCCGTGGGTCTGGGGCGCGCTCGGCCTGTGCGCGGCGCTGCTCGTGGCCGCGGTCTACCTGCCCGGTCTATCCGACGTGCTCGAGACCCGAGCGCCGGGCTCGGCAGGGTGGGCCCTCCTTTTCGGGACGAGCCTGATCCCGCTCGTCTTCGGCCAGCTCGTGCGCGGGGTGCAGGGTCGCGCGCGTCCACGACCCGCCGTGCCCGCGCCGCCCCCGAAGGGACCGGTCGGGGCCGAGGCGCTCCAGTCGCCGTAAGGGTCTCAGAGTCCGAGCCCCGTGGTTGCGTTGCAAGCCCGGGGCAGGATTGCCGCACTGCCTCGCCGCGCGGCTGTCGCACATGGGAGGGCGGCCTGGGGATCGCCCCGCCGGGCTGCTCTCTGCAGCGCTGGCTCGGTTGTTGCTGCTTCGATCCGAGAGAGGTCAGACATGCCCCATCCCGTCGGAGAGCACCTCCGCTGCGACGAATGCGGAGCCGAGATCGTCTTCGTCAAGGCGTGCCCGTGCCCGGAGACCGATCCCAAGAGCCACGAGGACATCTGCTGCAACAAGCAGATGCGCAGCCTCGGCGTCCGTCCCATCGAGGAGGGACTGACGTCCGGAGCCACGCCGCACGCGCACGGCCCCATCCGATAGGCGTTTCCGGTCGTCTTCGCGGCACGTAGGATCTCTTCGGGAGCCGAAAGACTTCCGAAAGATCTGCGCGCCAAGGTGGAGTCGTCGCCCGCCGTGGGCGACCACCACCACCGACGAGGTTTGCCATGAAGACGAGTTTGACCGGCCTTTCGGCGCTCTTGGCGCTGCCCCTCTCGTTCGCGTGCGCCGCCGACACGGACGCGGCCGCGCAGGAGCTGTCCGAGCCGCCGCAGATGGGGCAGGCGCCGGCCGGCGCCGAGCAGGAGCCCACGCCCGAGGAGATCGCCCGCTTCCGGCTCGAGCGGATGCGCGAGCACCTCGACCTGACCGACGCGCAGGTCGAGCAGCTTCGCCCGATCCTCGAGCGAGGTCACGTCCGACACCGGCAGGCGCGCGAAGAGACGCGCGCGGAGATCGCCGAGGTCCTCACCCCGGAGCAGATGGCGCGGCTCGAGCAGCACCTCGAGCGACGCCGCCACGGCCGCCACGGGCCCCACGGCCGGTTCGGGCGCGGTGACCCGATGGAGCGGGTGCGCGCGCACCTCGAGCTGACCGACGAGCAGGTCGCGCAGGTCGAGCCGATCCTCCGCGACGCCCACGAGCGGGGGCGCGAGCTGCGCGATCTCCCCGCCGAGGAGCGGCGCGCCGCGGCCGAGGCGCTCCACGCCGACGTGCGCGCGCAGCTCTCGCCGATCCTGACCGAAGAGCAGCTCACCAAGCTCGACCAGGTGATGGAGCGGCGTCTGCGCCGCGCAGAGCATCGCTGGCAACGCCGGGGCCCCGGCCGCCGCGGCCCGGCGCCTGCGCCCGACGGCATCGATCCGCGCGGCATCTGACGTTTCTGTCGGCGGCCCATCTCGCGTAGGATGGGTGCGCATGCAGTGGCGTGGTCTGTGGCTCGGGTTCGCCGTCGCGCTCGCGGCCGGCTGTGGAGACGACGACGGGTCGGGGCCGGACGGCGGCGGGACCGCCGACGCGGGCGAGCCGGAGGACCTGAGCTACACGGCCGAGCCCGACCCCGCGGAGCTCGACGAGTGCACGACCACGCCGCCGCCCGCCGGACAGGCGCGCGCCAAGCACGTCTCCTGCGAGGACGAGCTGCTCGGCGGGACGGTGGCCATGGGACGCGTCGGCGCCGACATCGTCCTCGAGAACCGCGTCGCCCGCTTCGTCGTCCGCGGAAGCGGGGGGGCGGCGAGCTTCCTCGGCGTCGGGACGGGCGGGCTCGTGGACGCGGCGGCCCACGGACGGCCGGACCTGATCAAGGACGTGGTGCCGTTCGGCGGCTTCTCGGCCGCCGGCGCCTCCGAGGTCGTCGTGACCCGCGCGGGCGGTGAGTCCGTCTCGGCACGGGCGCTCTTCGAGATGGAGGTCGTGGGGTTGCTCGCGGCCGTGCTCCCGACGGCGACGCCCGAGCGGATCCACGGCGCCATCGACTACGAGCTGCGCGCCGACGAGCCGGTGCTGCGGGTGACCGTGCGCGCGACGACCACGCCCGGGACGACGGCCGACTCGTTCCCGACGGGCTTCGTCATGCTCGTCGGCGGGGCGGCGGATCTGATCCACCCGTGGGGCGAAGGGGCGGCCGCGGTGCTCGACGGACCCGAGTCGGCGACCGTGCTCCGCGTGCCGGGCGAGGGGACCCTCTCGGAGATCCAGTCGATCACCTTCCTCGAGGGCGGACAGCTCGTGGCCCGACGCGGCGAAGAGGTGAGCTACGAGCTGCGCGTGGCGGTGGGCGAGACGGCGGCCGAGGCCTTCGCAGCGGCGTATGCCGGCGAGGAGGGGCTCGCCGAGCTCGAGCTCGCGGGCGCCCCCGGGGATCGGGTCGAGCTGGCCACGCCCGACGGAGCTGCGGTGCTGCGAACGCGCCTCGACGAAGCGGGCGCGGCGCGCGTGCCGCTCCCGCCGGGCGACTACCGGGTCCGGAGCGGCTTCGGCCGCTTCCTTCACTCGGAGGCGGTGCCGGTGGAGCTCTCGGCCGGCGGGTCGCGCGCGGACGTCGAGCCGGCCCCTTCGGGCGTCCTCACCGTCGACGTCACGGCCGACGACACCGCCGGAGCGCCCGAGGCGGCACCGGTGCGCGTCACCCTCGCGCGCGCCGGCGGCGAGGAGCTGGCGCGGCTCGTCGCCGTCGGCCCCACCGACTTCCGGCTCCCGGCGGGCGACTACCTCGTCACCGTCTCGCGCGGCCCGGAATTCGACTGGGTGCAGCGCACGGTGTCGATCTCCGACGGTGGCACGGCGGCCATCGAGGGCGAGAACCTGCCGAGGGTCGTCGACACCTCGGGCTGGGTCGCCGGCGACTTCCACCTGCACAGCGAGATGAGCACCGACAGCCGTCACTGGCTCCGAGACGCGCTTCGCATCGTCGCGGGCGAGGGGCTCGACGTCGTGGCGTCCACCGATCACGACTTCATCACCGACTACGACCGGCACGCGGCCGCGGCGGGCGTGGACGGGTGGGTGCTGTTCGTGCCGGGCGCCGAGGTGAGCCACCCGCTCATCGCGCACGTCAACGGCTATCCGCTCCGGTGGGACCCGACCCGGGCTGCCAACGGCGCTCCGCCCTGGTTCATGACCTCGCCGGGGCAGTGGTTCGACGCCATCCGCGCGATCGGCGACACCTCGCTCGACCCGATGGGCGCCCTCGTGCAGATCAACCACCCCAGGCGCTCGTCGAGCGGGCTGTTCGAGAGCATCGGCCTCGACCGCGACACCGGGATGGCCACGCTCACCGCCGCAGAGCTCGGGCTCGACCCGGCGGCGGACCTGAACGACTTCGACGTCGACGGCGTGGAAGTGTGGAACAAGACGCCGGACGACGACGACGAGGAGAGCCTCCTCGACTACCTGGCGCTGTACTCGCTCGGCCGCCGCTTCGCGATGATGGGCAACAGCGACACCCACGACGACGGCCGCCCGGCGGGCTCGTTCCGGACCTACCTCGAGGTGCCGGACGACGCGCGCGGCGCCTTCGGCTGGGACGACGTCGCGGCGGCGATCCGGGCGCGGCGGGCCACCGTGAGCGCGGGCATCTTCGTGACCGCCGAGGTCACCGCCCTCGACGACGCGGCCGACACGGCCGACCTGCGCGTCGTCGTCCAAGCCCCGCCCTACATCGCCCCGGAGCGGCTCCGCGTGTATGCCGGCACCGAGGTGGTCCACGACGAGGCCCTCGCCGGCACGGGCGAGCTCGTGTTGAACGGCGTTCCGCTCGGCGGCGCCGACTTCGTCGCCGTCCGCGTCGACGGCGGCCGGGGCGACCCGGTCATCTCCCACGGCACGCTCGGGATGACCAATCCAATCGAGGTGCGCTGAGCGCCCGGAGTGGGGCGGCGAGGCGCTCTGAAGCGGGTCAGAGGGCAACGCAAGCCGGGTCAGTCGGCGACGGGTCGAAGCGCAACCGAAGGGAATCGTTCGGGAGCGACCCACTGGCACTCCGGCTGCACTGGCCGCCGGGCATGCGAACGCTCGAACGAATCATCTCGGCAGGTGTCGTGGGCGGCCTCTTGCTGCTCACCCACGGTGCCAAGGCGCAGGAAGCACAGTACGAGGAGGAGTACGACTACGGCTACGACACGTACGACGTAGAGGAGGCCGATCGGACGGTCGGCTTCATCGAGGCTCAGGGCGGGTACGGCTTCCAGGTCGGGAACCTCGAGTACGTCCCCGACGGGGCAGGGGGTGATTGGAAGCACCCGCTCGTCAACGGCCCCGCGGTCGGCGGCACGATCGGTTTCCACCTCGCCCCCAACATCGCGCTGGTCGCCAACTACGAGTGGACGAAGGCCTGGTCGCGCAAGGGCGAGGTACCGGGCATCCTCGACGAGGTCCAGGGCAAGGTCGACTACCACACGGTCACGGCGGGGTTCCGGCTTCGAGAGCCCGCGGGCCCGGGCGCGGTGCGCGCCGAGCTCGGCGCGGGCGTCGTGCTCCCCTTCGAGACCGAGCTCGAGCTCGACTACGGGGCGGGCCTCGCCCAGGCCGGGATCACCGGGCGTGGCACGCAGATCGAGAACTACAACATCGGCATCGCCGGCCACGCGCAGCTCGGCTACGAGATCCCGATCGGCGACGTGTTCTACATCGCGCTCGACCTCAAGCTGAAGGTCGCCCAGAGCAGCAACGAGGGCAAGACGACGGAGCTGCGGAACTTCGTGACGGACTTCGAAGCGTTCCCACCGACGGCCGTGACCACCAACATCCGGCACGACGACGGGGCGGCGCAGCCCACGACGTACTCGCTCCAGTCCGGCCGCGGGATGCTCACCCTCGGCGCCCGGTTCTGAGCGCTACTTCGCGAGCAAGGCGCGCAGCCGCGCTCGCACCGGCTCGGACCGCCAGGCAGGGCGGTCCACCTCCTCCCAGCGCCGGCGCTCGGCCTCCGCGATGGCCAGCGCCGGCGCCCGTACGTGGTGCTTCGCCGCCGCGTACGCGTCCGGAGGGTGCGACGCGAGCAGGGCGAGGCGGGCGCGCGCGACCGCGTCCGCGTCCTCGGCCACCTCGTCGATCAGGCCGAGCCGCGCGGCCTCCTCCACGTCGTGGAGCTCGGCGCCGAGGACCACGCGCTCGAGGTGACGGCGCGGGACGCGGCCGCGCACGACGGCCATCACCGCCGGCGGGAAGCGCGCACCGATGGCCACCTCGTTCAGCCCGATGCGGGCGCGGCTGCCCGCGGGCGCGATCCGCGCGTCGCAGCACAGGGTGAGCACGCAGCCGCCCGCGATGGCGTGGCCGTTCACGAGCGCGACGACCGGTCCGGGGTACGCGTAGAGCTCGCGCACCGCGTCGTCGAGCAGCGCGAGGAAGCGCTCGAGCCCCTCCTCGTCGAGGCTCGTGACCTCCGCGATGTCGAGCCCCGCGCTGAAGGCCTTGCCCGTCCCGGTCAACAGGACCGGAGCGCCGGCCGCTTCCCGCAGCTCGGCCCGCACCCACTCCATGAGCTCGGTGCCCATGGCGTTCATGCCCGGGCGGTCCATGACGATCTCGCGTGCGTCCACGGCCGGGAGCATACCCGTGACACGGCGGCGTGGTTGGTCTGCCGCAATCACTACCAAGGCCAGCCGCGGACGAGGAACACGGCCATCAGGACGATGAGGAGGGCGAGCAGGGCGTTCGCCCGGCCGATCCAGCTCGCCTGGCGGCGCAGCCGGAGCGCCTCGGCGCCTCCGGGGTCGCGCTGGCCCGCGACGGTGGCGCGCGGCCCGACGAAGAAGTCGTGCCAGACGCTGACCACGAGGACGAGCGCGAAGAAACCGAGCTTCCACGTGATGGCGGCGCCGAAGGGCGAGGACAGGAAGGCGGGGTCGACGAAGTCCGACACGCCGACCCCGCGGTACGCGAGCTGGAACGTGCCCGTCGCGATCAAGAGCGCGAACGAGGTCCAGCCGACCGCGCGGAAGCGGACGCCTGCCGCGTGCATGAAGGCCGAGGCGGTGGCGCGGTCACCCCGCCGGAGCAGGGGGACGACCACGATCGCGACGAAGAACATCCCTCCCACCCAGACGATGGCCGAGAGCACGTGGAGCCAGACCGACAGGACGTAGAGCGCGTGCACGGAGTCACCTCGAACGGAGTCGCTCGAGCACCTCGCGGAAGTCGTCCGGCGGGGGCTCGTCGAACGCGACGCGCCCGCCGGTGCGCGGGTGCGTGAAGGCGAGGTGCGTCGCGTGGAGCATGGGGCGTGGGGCTTCGATGCGGGGGCCGTCGTAGTCTCGTACGTAGACGCGCTCGCCGACGAGGGGCGTACCGGCCTCGCTCAGGTGGATCCGGATCTGGTGCTGCCGGCCGGTCTCGAGCCGGCACTCGACGAGCGTCGCGCCCCGCAGATGCTCGAGCACCCGGACGTGCGTGAGCGCGCGCCGCGCGCTCCGGGGCGCGTCCCCCTTCGGACGGAGGAACACGCCCCACGAGCCCCGGAGCCCGTCTCCGCGGTTCTGGACGAGCAGGGTGTCGTGCGTCGCGTCGCGCGCCTCGCCGTGTGCGATCGCCAGGTAGCGCCGGTCGATCGTGTGCCGCCGGAGCTGCTGCGCGAGGTGTCGCTTGGCGGGGAGGTTGCGCGCGAAGACCAGAAGACCGGTCGTGTCCTTGTCGAGCCGCTGCACGACCCCGAGCGAGCCCTTCTGGCGCGGGCGGAGCGCCGCGAGGGTCTGGTCCACGAGCGTGTCGCGGTCGCCCGGCTCGAAAGGGACCGTCAAGAGGCCGGCCGGCTTGCGCACCACGACCACGTCCGGGTCGACGTGCACGAGGGCCTCCCGCGGGAGCGTCCCCGACCTCAGCCGGGGGGCGCGCTCGTCGATCCGCAGGCGCTCGCCCTCGCGCAGCCGGCGGGCGGCGTCGGTGCAGCGCGCGCCGTCGATCCACACCCGGCCGCTCGCGCACAGGTCGCGCGCGCGGCCCCAGGATACGCCCAGGTGCGCCCGCACCGCGGCGGCGACCGTCTGGCCGGCCTTCGCCGCGTCGATCGCGATGTCGGCTGCGGGGGACACGGGCCCGTAGCGTGGAGCCGCCGGAGCGCGGTTGCCAGGTCTGCCGGCGAGGGAAGGGTGAGAAAAGCGACCGGTCACCCGGTCATCCACCAGACGATGGGGATCCCCGCGGCGAGGACGAGGAGCGTCGAGACGGCCCCGAAGCGGAGGTACTCGAAGAAGCCGAGGTGGTAGCACCTCCGCGCCTGCTCGACGACGATGAGGTTCGCGACGGAGCCGACCAAGGTCAGGTTGCCGGCGACGGTCGTGACGAAGCCGAGGAGCGCCCAGGCGCGCTCCGGCTCGCCGAGCGTGGCCAGATACGGGCCCGCGAGGAGGACGAGCGGGACGTTGGACACCACGTTCGAGCCGACCGTGAGGACGCCCGCGAGCGCCGCCACCCCCCCGGGCTCCGTCAGCGACACCGCGGGCCGGGCGGCCACCCACGCCTGTTCCACGAGCCCCGTCCTGTCGAGCCCCTCGACGACGGCGAACAGGCACGCGAAGAAGACGAGGAGCGACCAGTCGATCCGCTCGAACGCCTCCTTGGGCTCCCGGCGATCGGCGACCACGAGCACCATGACCCCCGCGAGGACGGTGAACCCCATGTGCATGCCGGCGAGGAGCCCCGCGACGACGCCCACGATCACCACGGCCGTCAGGGTGGACCGGGCGTCGCCCTGGTCGGTGGGAGGAGGCGCCGTTCGGTCAGGGACACCCACGAGGACGGGCGGAAGGCGGCGCCGGTAGAACGCCAGCAGGAGGAGGGAGTTGAGGGCGAGGCCGACGAGCGCCGCCGGGCCCACTGCCGCGAGGAAGGCGACGAAGCCGTAGCCGCTCTGGCTGCCGACGATCATGTTCTGCGGATTGCCGACCAGCGTCGCCGCGCTCCCGATGTTGGCGCTCGTCGCGAGCGCCACGAGGAACGGGCCGTACGGGAGCTTCGCGCGCCCGCAGATCTCGAGGACCACGGGCGTGAGGAAGAGGCAGATCGAGTCGTTGAGCAGGAACGCGGACAGGAGGCCGGGGACCCAGCCCGTGAGCACGAGGAGCGCGGCCGGCGTGCGGCACCCGCGGATGGCCAGTCCCCCGAGCCGCTGCAACCACCCGCTCTTCTCGAGATAGGCGGCGAGCGCCATCATCGAGAAGAGCAGGAGGATGGTGTCGCCGTCCACCGAGCCCAGCGCGTCGGCGGGGGTGAGCCCACCCACGACCACCATGAGCACGGCCCCGAGCAGCGCCCCGGCCGGGCGACCGATGGGCAGCACGGCGAGCCGCCGCGTGGCGATCAGCAGGTACGTCAGTACGAAGACGACGACGGGGAGTAGGGTCATGGCTGCCGCGGGGCGCGACAGCATAGTCCTCAGCGCGCGGCGGCGGGAGGGTGGGGCGGGCCGACGACGTCCGCGAGCGCGCCGGCGCGCTCCAGGGTGAAGTAGCTGGGAGTGCCGAGCCGCGCGAAGCCGAGATCGACGTAGGACCAGCCGAGCAGGAGATCCACGCTGCCCTCGTGGACGGCGACCAGCGGATCGCGGACGCGGCCGGTCGACGAGAGCGGGCCGTTGCCTCCGCGCCCGTAGTGGATGAGGAGACCCTGGGCGCCGTTCGGAACCGAGTGGCCGTCGGTCGGCACGACCTCGTAGTGGCCGAACGTGATCGCCGATCCGTCCTGCCGCGTCATCGGCGTGTCCGGCGCGTCGAGGCCGTCCTGCACGAGCCGCACGTTCCAGCCGCGGAGCGCGCCGGTGACCGGATCGCGGTGGAAGGTCTTGCGGAACTTCTTCCACGAGAGCCGCTCGACCCATCCCCACAGCCCGAGGCTCGTCCCGCGGTACTGGGTGTCGTCGAGCGCGTGCGGGTCGATGGGGTAGCCTGCCCCGAGCGCGGCGGCGAGCTCGCGCTGGGTCATGCCGAGGAAGTCCTTCGCCGTCTTCACGCGGCCATCTGGTCCGACCAATCGGTGCGTCGGTCAAGCGCGGCAGTGACGGTGCTCACGGCCGCCGGGGCGGACCGGCCCCGCGTCGCCGATCAGACACGTGCCCGGCCGCCCCGGAGCAGGCCCGCGATGAGCGCGATGCCCGCGAGGACGACGAAGCCGAAGAAGAGGATCTTCCCGATGCCGGTGGCGGCGGCCGCGATGTTTCCGAACCCGAACAGCGCTGCGACGAGCGCCAGGACGAAGAAGACGAGAGCCCACCTCAGCATGTCGATCCTCCGTGTCTCGGGCGTGCGCGCACGCCCATGCGAGACGAGGGTCAGCAGCATGCGTGCCACGGGCACGGGGTACGCTCGTTGCAGAGCTCGACGTCGGGTCCCATGCGCACCTTCGTCGTGCTCAACCCCGCCGCCGGCGGCGCCTCCGAGGCAGAGGCCCTCGGTGAGGCTGTCTCGACACGGCGCGGATGGGCGCTCGAGAGGACCGCCGCGGCTGGAGACGCGCAGAGGTTGGCCGGTCGGGCGGTCGCGGAGGGCTACGAGCGCGTGGTGGCGGCGGGCGGCGACGGGACGATCAACGAGGTCGTCCAGGGGATCGTGCCGGACGGCGCCCGCGCGCGGCTCGGGATCGTCCCGCTCGGGACGGCGAACGACCTCGCTCGCACCCTCGACATCCCGGCCGATCCCGTCGCTGCCGTGGAGCTGCTCGAAAGCGGCCACGAGCGCCTCATCGATTTGATCCGCGTGGAGACGGGCGGGCGCGCGCGCTGGTGCGTGAACATGGCGTCCGGAGGGTTCGGCGGGGAGGTGGACAGGACGCTCGAGGACACGGACCTCAAGCGGTTCTGGGGTCCGCTCGCCTACGTGATCGCGGCCGTCGACGCCGCGCGCGACCTCA
>JBDIVX010000069.1:0-35271 GCA_039794305.1 Candidatus Neutrinellum sp. | reverse complement strand
GACTGCGACCTGGCCATCGCGCTCGCGCCGGTCAGCCTGGAAGAGCTCATGGCCGTCGCCGACGCCGGGCTCGAGGATCCCGACGTCGTCATGCCCGAGAAGAGCACCTTCTTCGCGCCGAAGATCCTGAGCGGGCTCTTCCTGTACCGCCACCGGCGGGCGTGACTACTCGGCTGCCTGGTGCGGCCGCAGCCCGCGCAGCGTGACGGCGGTCACGGAGTTGGCGAAGACCCGCGCCCGGTACCATCCGAGCGAGACGATGTCCTCGCCCACGCGTCCGACGGCGGCGATGTCGACCTTGCCGGGCGGGATGTCGAGTGCGGCGTAGAGCCCGAGCCGGCTGGTCCCTTCGGCGCGGCCCATCTGGGGCAGCGGGTTCGAGGGGTTGTCGTTGAAGTACACCAGCGTGACCGGATCCGGGTTGACCGAGACCTGCGCGAACTCGAGGCGCACGTCGTCGCAGTCGTGGACCTCGCCCGCGATGGCGCCGTTGCCCGGGGAAACCCCCGCGGGGACGCCCGCGGTGAGCGGGATCGACACGTAGTCGCTGCGCGATAGAGTGCGCGCCCGGTACTCGAAGCGCGTGCCGGTCGGCGTGGCCGAGCAGGCGTCGCCCGGCGGCTCCGCCGATTCGACCTCGTCGTTGTAGACGTAGAAGTTGTACGTGTAGAGGTCCTTCCAGAAGTCCGGGTCGCCGCTGGTCTTCACGATGAGCGGCGTCTCCGTCGGGACGTCGGCGATGCTGTAGAACCCGAGTTGCCGGGTGCCGATGACCATGTCGTTGTCGATCTCGTCCTCTTCCTCGGCGCACGGGCTACCGATCGAGGCGGTCGCCGAGCCGACCAGCTCGCCGAGGTCGCCGTCCGCGCCCTCCCGGTAGATCTCGACGGTGATGTTGTCCGCGTCGCCGCCGTTCCCGAAGACGTCGACCACGCCGTAGACCGTGATCATCATCGGCGTGCCCTGCTCCCGATACGTCCCCGGCATCATGCAGCCGATCGACGGGGCGCCGTCGGAGCTGTCGGGGTTGCAGAAGTCGTCCTCGGGCGTCCGGGGGACGTCTCCCTCCACCGGGAGCTGGTCGCAGCCGACCTGGTTCGTCGCGAACGTCGGGTCGGCGCTGGGCAGGGTGATGCAGGTGCAGGCGCTCTCGACCTCGTACTCGCCGCAGCTCAGCGTCCCGATGCAGCTCGCCGAGAAGAGGTCGTCGTACAGGGCGTCATAGCCCCCGGGCCCGGTCGTGCCGGGGCCGTCGTCTCCACCGCACCCGGCCGCGAGTCCGACCGAGAGAGCCAAGGCCACAAGGATCGAAGCGCGCACGCGTCCACCTCCGCAAATTGCGCTCCGACCGTATTCCCTGCCGCCCCGGGGGGTCAAGCGTACCGTTTTGACAGCCGCGACCCGTCCAGGCTATCCATTCGGCCATGGCGCTGATCGAGACCGAAGAGGCGGCGCGCCGGCTGGCGCGGGCGATCGCGAGCGACCTCTCGCTCTACAACGAAGAGAAGATCGTCGAGGGCGTCACCCACGACAACCTGTTCGAGGTGCTCGCCGACGAGATCGAGGAGGGCCGGGCGCTGTTCAAGAGCCGGGTGGCCCCCGACCTCTACGCGAAGAACTTCTACGACCGGGCCATCGTCGACATCCTCGTGCGCTCGAAGGGCCACGTGAAGTCGCCGATGTGGTGAGCGAGAGCGATCTCGAGCCCGTCGAGATCGTCGTCACCCGAGAGGAGGCCGGCGAGCGCGTCGACCGCGTGCTGTCCGCGCGGCCGCTCGGCTGGTCCCGCTCCACCGTCGCCCGGTGGATCGACGAAGGCCGCGTGACCGCCGACGGCGCGCCCGTCGCCCGCCGCACCAAGCTCCGCGCCGGCCAGCGCGTGGTCGTGCGTCCCGCGCCGCCGCCCCCGTCCGAGGCCGAGCCGCAGGAGATCCCCCTCACGATCCTGCACGAGGACGCGCACCTCCTGGTCCTCGACAAGCCGCCCGGGCTGGTCGTCCACCCGGCGCCGGGACACGCCGACGGCACGCTCGTCAACGCGCTCCTGTTCCACACGCGGATGGAGGAGGGCGATCGGCTCCGTCCGGGGATCGTGCACCGGCTCGACAAGGACACGAGCGGCGTCATGGTGGTCGCCAAGACCGCCGAGGCGCGCGAGGGGCTCATCGCCCTGTTCCAGGCGCACGACATCGAGCGACGCTACCTCGCGATCGCGGCCGGCTCGCCGCCGGACCGCGTGACCTACGAGACGCTCGTCGGCCGGCACCGCACCGACCGCAAGCGCTTCACCACGCGCACGACGCGCGGCAAGCGCGCGGTCACCCACCTCGAGGTGAAGGAGCGCCTGCACGGCGCGGCGCTGGTCGAGTGCAGGCTCGACACCGGCCGCACGCACCAGATCCGGGTGCACCTCTCGGACCACGGCCACCCGGTCCTCGGCGACCCGGTGTACGCGCGCCCGCCGAAGGACCCGCTCGTACGGCGAGTCGCTGCCGAGCTCGGCCGCCAGGCACTGCACGCGGCGGTGCTCGGGTTCCGGCACCCGGTGACCGGAGAGCCGATGCGGTTCGAGACAGAGCCGCCCGAGGACTTCCGCCGGGCTCTCGCGGCTCTTCGTGCGGGCTGATCGCTGGTAGGATGGCGGCATGGCGCGGCGGTGGCTCGTGGCGGCGGTGGCGTGGGCGCTCTCGGGAGCAGCCTGCGGGGACGATGCTTCGTCGGGAGGCGTGGACGCGGGCCGCGACGCCGGGCGAGAGGTGGACGCGGGCTCGCTCCCGCCCTGGCCGCGCACGCTTCCGCCGGCGTCGGAGCTCGGGGCCGTCGGCGGCTACTCGGTCGCGCGCACCATCATCCACCTCCACTCGCCGCTCTCCCACGACGCCTGCGACGGCGAGGGATGGGTGGACGGTGCGCTCGCCGACGAGGCGTGCCTCTCGCACCTGCGCGAGGCGCTCTGCGTGCTCCAGATCGACGCGGCCATGCTGACCGACCACGCGCCGCACGTGAACGAGGTCGCCTTCGAGGACGCGCTGTGGATCGCGGAGGGCGACGAGCCGGTCATGGACGGCGACGGAAACGTCGTGGCCTCGCGCCTCTCGTGCCCGTCCGGACGCTCCGTCCTCGTCACGGTGGGATCGGAGAACGAGCTGATGCCCGTCGCGCTCACGCGTCACCCGGGCGATCCCGCCGATCCCGAGGCGCTCGAGAGCACGTACGACGCGGACGGGCCCGACGCGGTCACCACCTTCCGGGAAGCGGGCGCGCTCGTCCTGGTCCCACACACCGAGTCGCGGCCGCTCGACCACCTCCGCACGCTCGGGATGGACGGGATCGAGATCTACAACGTCCACGCCAACCTCGCGCCCGACATCCGCGAGGAGCACCTCGGGCTCGACGGCTGGGGGTTCGCGACGCACCTGCTCGCGTTCACCGACCGCCGCAGCACGCTCGCCTCGGACCTCGTGTTCCTCGCGTTCTTCGAGGAGAACCAGAACGACCTAGGCAAGTGGGACTCGCTGCTCGCCGAGGGGCTGCGCGTGCCGGGGCTCGCCGGCAGCGACGCGCACGAGAACACGTTCCCCGACCCCATGCCCGACGGCGAGCGCGCCGACAGCTACCGGCGCGTCCTCAGGTGGTTCTCGAACCACGTGCTCGTCCCCGAGGTCACCCTCGGGGCGATCCGGGAGGCGATCGCGGCTGGCCGCTACTACGTCGCCTTCGAGGCCTTCGGGAGCCCCGTGGGCTTCACCTTCACGGCCGGCGACGTCCACATGGGCGACACGGCCGCGGCCGGCGCCGAGCTGGTCGTCACGCGCCCGAGCCTGCCCGACGATCACCCGCAGGAGCCCGCGCCGGCGGTCCGCATCCGGATCCTGCGCGCCGAGGCCGGCGGCGCGGTGGAGGTCGCGGCGGGGGAGGGGACGGAGCTGCGCCACGTCGCGGACACGCCGGGCGCCTACCGCGCGGAGGTGCGGATCCTGCCGGAGCACGCCCGGCCGTACCTCGGACGCCTGGACGACGAGCTCTTGCGGGAGCTCGTCTGGGTGTACTCGAACCCGATCTACGTGGAGTGATCCGCCAACGGGCTCGGAGCCGCCGCTCTGACGGCCAGGAATTCCCCGAAATCCCGGCTGATGCGGGCCGGGGACCCCGGGCCCGTCCCCGCGACGAAGGCGTCGTAGGTTGCGCAATCGGCGCGTCCTTCGAGTAGGATGCCTCCGTGCCTCGCTTGGGTTGGCTTGCAGCGCTCGCCGCCGTGGTCGTCCTCGCCGCCGCCGGTCCCGCCGGCGCGCAGGACAACCCCCCCACGCGCAACCTCGATCTGCAGCTCTTCCTCCCGCCGGCCGGAGGCGGGGCGACGTTCACCGTCGCCCGGCCCGAGGTCCCTCGGCACCTGTCCCTCGTCTTCGGCGTCGGCGGCAGCTTCGCGCGCGCTCCGCTCAGCCGGATCGACACGCGGACCGACGAGGAGGTCGCCGTCGTCCCGTGGCTCGCCCAGAGCGAGCTCATGGCCGCCATGGGGCTCTTCGAGGTGTTCGAGGTGGGCCTGGTGCTCCCGGTCGCCTTCGCCTCGGTGCCCGACGATCTGTACGCGGACGACCTGGGGCACAGCGGCGTGGCCGGCCTCGGGGACGCCCGGCTCGAGGTCAAGGCCCCGATCCTGCGCGGCGATCTGGCGGTCTCGGCGCGGACGGTGTTCACGATCCCGACGGGACGCGACCAGGATCTGCTCGGGGTCGGCTACTGGACGGCGACGCCGAGCGCCGTGGCCGCCTACGACCTCGGGCCGCTGCGGATCGCCGGCGAGCTCGGCTACCGCTTCCGCCGCCGCACGGCGATCGCGAACCTGGAGCAGGACGACGAGCTGCACGTCGGGGGCGGCGTCACCTACGCGATCACGCCGACGTTCGCCGCGGTGGCGGAGGCGCAGCTCCGGATCGGTGCGGGCGGCCGCACGATGAGGAGCAACGAGTCGCCGGCAGAGGCGGACCTCGGTGTGCGCTGGTCGCCCATCGACGGGCTCACCCTCGACCTGGGCGCGGGGACGGGCCTGCTCGACGGCTACGGCGCGCCGTCGCCGCGCGTGTTCTTCGCAGCGCGCTTCGCCACCGAGCGCGAGCCGTGCGAGGCCGGGCCCGAGGACTTCGACGGCTACGAGGACGGCGACTTCTGCGCCGACCCGGACAACGACGGCGACGGCCTCCCCGACGACGCCGACGAGTGCCCCAACGATCCGGAGGACGGGGACGGCTTCCTCGACGAGGACGGGTGCCCCGACGTCGACAACGACGCCGACGGCGTGCGCGACCCCCAGGACCAGTGCCCGCTCGACTCGGAGGACTTCGACGGCTACCTCGACGAGGACGGGTGCCCGGAGCTCGACAACGACGAGGACGGGATCGCGGACGGCCTCGACGAGTGCCCGATGGAGCCCGAGGACCGGGACGACTTCGAGGACGAGGACGGCTGCCCCGAGCCGGGCCCACAGCAAGCGACGGTCACGGTCACCGACACGCGCATCCTGATCTCCGAGCGCATCTACTTCGACTTCGACACGGACACCATCCGCTCGGTCAGCATGCCGCTCCTCGACCAGGTCGCCGCGGTGATGGCCGAAATCCCGGCGAACAAGAAGGTGCGCGTCGAGGGCTACACGGACGACCAGGGCGACGACCAGTACAACCTCGACCTCTCCTACAGGCGCGCGCGTGCGGTCGTGCAGTACCTGGCCGGCCGCGGTGTGCCCCGCAACCGCCTCGAGTTCGTGGGCTACGGCGAGGCCAACCCGGTCGCTCCGAGCGACTCGCCCGAGGGCCGCGCGCTCAACCGGCGCGTGGAGTTCACGATCATGGACGCGGGCGACGCCCCCCCCGAGCAGCCGAGACGCCGCCGCCGCGAGCGGTGATCACTCCACGCACAGCTCGACGGCGTGCAGGGCCAGGTTGCCCGAGCCGCGGCCGGCGTAGAACTGGATGGCGGTGAGGGACGGGGTGTCGGTCGGTGAGAGGTGGCTCGACCAGTCGGTGGCGTACCAGTCGTAGGTCCAGTCGTTGTCCACCGGGCCGTTCTCGACGCCGCCGTAGAGGGGAGACCACAGCTCGAAGTACGTGCTGGCGGACGTCGAGTACGAGCGAGCCTGGAGGTAGACCGTGGCGCTCGTGAAGGAGAGGCCCGCCACGCTGTACCGGACGCGGACGTAGCTCGAGCCGCTGATGCTCACGGCGTAGCCGCTCATGACCGAGGTGACCGAGCCCACCGGGACCACGTTGCAGGCGCTCCCCGGCGCGAGCGAGTAGCTGCACGAGGCGTCCCAGACGTCGATGACGGCGTTGGTCGTGCCGTCGTAGTGGAAGCGGAAGACCGTCCAGCCGGGGCCGCTCGCGCAGGGGGTGGACAGGCCCGTGGGGCTGCCGGCGTCCGGAGGGCCGGCGTCGGGCGGGCCGGCGTCGAAGCCTGCGTCCGGGGGGGCGGCGTCGATGCCCGCGTCCGAGGCCGTGGCCGCGTCGGTGGCCGTGGCCGCGTCCGGGGCCGCGTCCGGGGCCGCGTCCGGGGCCGCGTCCGGGGCCGCGTCCGGGGCCGCGTCGGGGGCCGCGTCGGGGGCCGTGGCCGCGTCGGGGGCCGCGTCGGGGGCCGTGGCCGCGTCGGGGGCCGTGGCCGCGTCGGGGGCCGTGGCCGCGTCCGTGGCCCCGTCGGTGGCGGTGGCCGAGTCCGCGGCGCCGTCCGCGGTCGCTCCCGCGTCGATGGGTCGGTCGCCTCGCTCGTGGGAGCAGCCGAGCGCGAGGAGGAGACACCCTACGAAGAGGACCCGCATACCCCTCTTACGCCTCCTCGGTCTCGACACCTTCCTCGCGGAGCTCGCGCTGGACGACGGGCAGTTGCATTGGGACCTGTCCCCGATGCAAGTCGGCCGCGTCAGTCCGGGTCTTCGATCTTCCAGAGGCCGCCTTCGCGGACCAGAACCGCCGTGTACCGCTCGCCGTAGGGCATGGTGGCGCGGTCGCCGACCTGCTCGATGGGGCTGTCGAGGTGGGCGCGTAGGTTCGCGATGAGACGCTCGATCTCCTCGCGATCGTCGCCCGACCAGGCCTCCCGCATGCGCTCTTCGCTCATGCCCTCGAGGTCGGCATCCGGCACCATCCGCATGACGACGTCGTAGCGCTCGCGCTCCATCGCGCGCACGAAGGAGCGCAGGGCGGCGCGCGGCGTCGACTGGTCGTAGAAGTCGACCACGTTGCTGGCGATGCGCCACTCGGCCTCCTCCCTGCGCATCTCGATCCGCTCGCCGTCCGCGTAGGTCAGCGTCGCGACCTCCTCGGCCGGCCCGTCCGGGCGGGCCAGGACGAGAGCCGCCTCACGCGCTTCCTCGGGGTTCTGGTCGAGGTGGCGCCGGAACTCCTCGAGGGGGACGCGACGCCGGTAGTTGCGCGACATCATCGCGTAGGCGTCCTCGTAGCGCCGCTCGCGAAGGGCCGTCGAGAAGGCCGCGACGACGCCCTCGGGCTCGGTATGCGCCGCCGGTCCGCCGCAGGCGGTTAGGGCGAGGGCGGCGAGCGAGCCGGCGAGCGCGTATCGGACGACGATCACGCCGGTCCGTCTAGCCGCTCGTGCGGGCACGGTCAAATGGGCCGAGGCCCCCGTCATTGCTCGGATTCGGCGCCTGTCGCCGCCCCACATAAGATGGTCTTCGTCGGGGCGTCCTCTGGTACGATGCGCAGCGTGGAGAAGGCGGGAGGCGGCATCTCGGCGGCGAACCTCGACACCCGACTCTTGAGATTCCGGAACCGCCCGAGCGGCGAGGACGGTCGAGCGCTCGCGGCCGAGCTGCTCGAGGCCGGCCGGAACGCAGAGGCGGTCGAGGTGGCAACCCTGGCGCTCGCACAGGCGCCCGAGGACGGCGCGCTGCACCTGATCGAGGGACAGGCCCACCTGCGCGAGAACGACCTGATCCGTGCGCAGGCGGCGCTGCTCAAGGCCGCGCGGTTCGCCCCCTCCGACAAGGAGCCCTTCCGCTGGCTCGGTGAGGTCCTCCTCAAGCGCGGCGATCCCCAGCGCGCCGTCAAGGTCCTCGAGCGCGCGCGCGCCCTCGACCCGACCGACCGCGCGATCCAGCTCCTCCACCAACGCTCCCTGCGCTTCGCGCGCATCGCGGCGAGCGATGGTGAAGCCGAGGCCGCTCAGGCCTCGAAGGCCGCCTTCGAGCGTCCCGACGTGGACGACTACGACGAGGCGACCGTGGTGGCCCAGGACGTGTCGCGCCGACTCGCCGACCGCACGCGCGACGATCTCCCAGGCGAAGGCCTCGACACGCGCGTGGACCGACAGCCGGCGGGCAAGACTCCCAGCCGGCAGCTCGAGGACTACGACGACGAAGACGTCCCGACCACCATCGCCAGCCGCGACGACATCGCGATCGCCAAGGCGCTGGCGGAACACGAGCGGCAGGCGAACCCGCCGCCCCGGGCCCGTCGCGCCGCCAAGCGCACCATGGTCGGGCTCGGCGCTCCGGCGGAGGCGAACGCGCCCGCACCGCCTTCCCCCTGGGCGAGCCCCGCGCCCGCCGCGCCTCCGCCCTCCGCCGTCGTGCAGCCCCCGCCGGCGGCGCCGCCTCCGGCCCGTCCGCGCGCCAAGCCGACGATGCTCGGCGTCGGGCAACAGCGCGCGCCGCTCCCGGGCCGCGGCAAGGAGCCCGCGGCCGAGAGCTTCGGCCCCGATCCGTTCGCGCGGGGCGGAGCCTTCGAGGACGTGACCACGGACGCGCGTGTCCCCGCGGCGCCGCCGCCCGAGCGCGCGAAGCGTCCGCCGTTCGATCCGCCCGCGGACGACCTCCGCGAGCCGGCCCGTCGTGAGCCCACGCCCGTCACGGCGCCGCCGTCTCCGGTCCCGGCGCCACCGCACCCGCCGGCCGCGGACGACCTCGACGAGCACTTCCCGCAAGCGTTCGCGGAGGCGCTCGACGAGGACGAGACGAGCGAGGCCGCGCCCCCCGAGGAGGCGCCGGACGTCACCGGGGGCGAGCAGGCCGGGCAAGAAGAGGACGTGGACGGCGTCCTTCGGATGCTCGAGCGGGAGGGGATCTTCGAGGCGCCGACCGGCGCGGCCGCGCAGTGGGCCACGCGCAAGGAGGCCGCGCGCTCGGCGACGCGCATCGGCCGCGTGCTGCTCGGCGCGTGGGTTGCGGCGCTCCTGCTCGCGGCGGGCGGCTGGTTCGGCTGGCAGAAGTGGGTCGAGCACCGCCACCAGGAGGCGGCCCGTCTCGTCGAAGAGGCAGGCGCCAAGGCCCTCGAGGGCGACCACGCCGACCTCGTCGACGCCGAGCGCAACCTGCGCGTCGCCCGCGACCTCGACCCCCACACGGCGGTGGGGCCCGCCGAGATGATCTTCGTCCACGCCCAGCGGGCGCTCGAGGACGGCGCCTTCGAGCCGGGCTACCTGCGGCCGTCGATCCGGCGCGGCGAACGGATGGAGGTCGAAGCCGGCCGCGTGAACGCCGCGAACGCCGTCCTCGCTGCCGCCGAGGGCGACATGGACGGCGCGCGCGAGCAGCTACGGGCCGCGCTCGAGGCGAGCCCCGAGGACGCTGCCGTCCTCTACATCGCGGGCCGCATCAAGCAGAGGCTCGGCGCCGACGACGCGCTCGACGACCTGGCGGGCGCGATCGAGAAGGAGCCGGCGCTGTCGGCCGCCGCCATCGCCCTGGCCGAGGCGCGCGCGGACGAGGGGCGACGCGACGAGGCCATCGAGCTGCTCGACGGGGTGCTCGGGCGGACCCCGGACCATCTGCGCGCGACCTTGTGGAAGGTCTTCGTGACCGCCGACGAGGCCGATCCGGCCGAGGGGCTCGCCCGCGTCGATGGGCTCGGCGAGCGGCTCGAGGTGGGCGCGCCGACCGACCGGGTGCTCGCGGAGCTCACGCGGGCCCGGCTGCTCCGCCGTCAGGGGCAGGTGGAGCGCGCCGCCGAGGCGGTCGACCGGGCGGGCGAGGCCGGGGCGACCGAGCCCCGCCTGCTGGCGCTCGTGGCGAGCGAGGCCAAGGCCGTCAACCGTCTCTCGCTCGCGCAGGCCGCGGCCACCAACGCGGTCGCGGGCGCGCCGACGAACGCGGACTTCCGCAAGCTGCTCGCCCAGATCCTGATCGACCGCCGTGACGGCGTGCGCGCGCTCCGGACCCTCGGCGCCATGTCCATGGACGACCCCGAGGTGCTGCGGATGAGCGCCGAGGCGGCGCTCATCGTGGGGACGGGCGAGGCACTCGCCGCCGCGGCCGAGGCGCTGAACGGGTACCTCGAGGGCAACGAGGAGGCGAGCGTGGAGATGCGGGCACTGCGCATCCGCGCCCTGGTCGCGCTCGGGCAGGGACGCGAGGTTCTGGGCGAAGCCCGGCAGCTCGCCTCGGACGCACCCGGCGACCCGCTGGCCTCGCGCGCCCTCGGCGAGGCGGCGCTCGCCGCCTACGAGCCCCGGATCGCCACCGAGGCGCTCTCGCGGCTCGTGCAGTCGGCACCCGACGATCCCGACGGCCACTACCTCCTCGGGCGCGCGCAGCGGCTCGGCAGCGACGCCGACGAGGCCGAGCGGAGCTTCCGCCGCGCGCTCGAGATCCTCCCCGAGCACACCGACGCGCGCCTCGCGCTCGGTCGGCTGCTCCTCGACGGCGGCAAGTACGCGGAGGCCGACGAGCTCTACCAGGAGCTCGCGCGCCAGAGCGGCATCGCCTCGGGTGCGGCGACGGCGCTCCTCGGCCGCCTCGGCCGCGTCGAGGCGCTCCTCGGGCTCGGCCGCGTGGACGACGCATCCGTCCAGATGGAGAGCGTGCGCTCGCAGGACCGTGAGACGATGCTCGCGCGGATCGCCGCGGCGCAGCTCGCCCTGGCGAAGAACCAGCCCGGCGAGGCGGTCGGGCAGCTCCGGCCGCTCGCAGAGTCCGAGCGCCCGCCGGCCGACGTCGTCGCGCTGTTCGGCGACGCGCTGTTCGAAGCGGGCGAGGTGGACGCCGCCAACCAGCAGTACGAGCGCGCGCTCGAGATCGACCGCGGCCTCCCGGAGGCCCTGCTCGGCAAGGCCAAGGTGGCGGTGCGCGCGGAGAACGAGCGTGACGCACGGGCGTACCTCGACGACGTGGCCGAGTCGCTCGGGCGGCGCATCCGCCCTCCGCGCATGCGCGCGACGATGCACTTGCTCCGTGGCCGCTCGTTCCTGCAGGACGGCCGCTCCGGCCGCGACGCCGCCCGCCGCGCGCTGCGCGAGGCGGTGCAGATCGACGGCGTCCCCGCCGAGGCCTGGTTCTGGCTCGGCGAGGCCCTGAGCGGGGACAACGCCCCCGAGTCTCGCGAGGCGTACCAGCGGTACCTCGAGCTCGCACCCGAAGGTGCGTACGCTTCGCGCGCGCAGCGAGCGCTCAGGTAGAGATGACCGGCCGTGCTCCCGTGCGGCGAGTCGCCGAGCCGTGCGATCGGACATCGTCCGTCCGCCGGCGCGGCCGGCCGCCCCCGCGGTTGCTCCGACTGCTCCTGCCCCTGTTGCTCCTCGTCGCGTGCGACGACGACGACCTCCCGCGTCACGAGCGGATCGGCGCTCCGTCGGTGCTCGTCCTGCCCGAAGCGGAGGGCGTGCGCGATCGGGTCGAGGCGAGCCCGCCCATCGTCGTGAGGCTCGATGGGCTCGACTTCTCCGGTGGCCTGTTCCGGCTCGACCTCGCGGAAGGCCGGCTGCCCGCCGCGGCCCTCGACGACGGCCGCGTCGCGGGGCTTCGCGCGGTGCTCGAGACGCTGCGCGGGCGCATTCGCGAGGTGCAGGGGCTGCCGGCCGACCGGCCCTTCCGGAGCGTGCTCGTCCTGCGCGCGGACGCCCGCGTGCCCGCCGCGACCGTGCAGGCGGCGGCGCGCACCGCGGCCGAGGTCGGCTTCGTCACGCTCCAGGTGGTGGTCGAGACGCGCGCGGGGCAGCGGCAGATGCCCGTTCGCGTCGAGCTCGACGTCGTCGAGCCGCACCTCCAGGTGCTCGTCGATCCCTCGGGCGCCTCGGTGACGGGGCCCGGGCTCGCCTCGGCCCTCGAGGCCGAGTGCGGCGAGGCCCCCGACGGCCCGGTCACGCTCGGCGCGGCCGACCGGTGGCGCTTCGAGGACCTCCGGGACTGCGAGGCGCGCGCCGTCCGGGCCGTGCTCGCGGAGGTCCCCTCCGCCGGGATCTCCGCGGTCGGCGACGTGCGCTGGGCGGACGTCGTCCACACCTTCGCGCGCCTGCGGGCGGCGCACCCCGAGCCCGAGCGGCTCACGCTGCTCCTCGAGTAGCGCCGGCGCCGGGCGCCCGCGGCGATCGGCCGGGGAAGCGCCCTGTGAGCGGGCACGTTGCCGAGTCGCCCCGTTTGGGCCTATGTTGCCGCCGCCATGGATCTGACGCTGACCGAAGAGCAGAAGATGATTCAGCAAATGGCGCGCGACTTCGCGGTCAAGGAGGTCGAGCCGCGCGCCAGAGAGCTGGACGAGACGGGCGAGTGGCCGGCCGACCTGGTCGCGCGGATGGGCGAGCTCGGCCTGATGGGCGTGGCGGTCCCGGCCGAGCACGGCGGCGCGGGGGCGGACAACGTCGCCTACGTGCTGGCGATGGAGGAGATCAGCCGCGCCTGCGCGTCGACGGGCGTCATCATGAGCGTGAACAACTCGCTCGTGTGCGATCCCATCCTGAAGTTCGGCAACGAGGCCCAGAAGAAGCAGTTCCTCGAGCCGCTCGCCTCCGGGAGGATGCTCGGCTGCTTCGGGCTGACGGAGCCCTCGAGCGGCTCGGACGCGAGCACGATGCAGACGGTCGCCGAGAAGGACGGCGATCACTGGATCCTGAACGGCTCGAAGAACTGGATCACCAACGGGCCGCACGCGGACCTCATCGTCGTGTTCGCCTCGAGCGACCGCGCCGCGCGCTCGCGCGGCGTGACCGCCTTCATCGTCCCGAAGGGCACTCCGGGCTTCAACCCGCAGGCGCCGGACGAGAAGCTCGGCATCCACGCGGCTCACTCGTGCACGATCTTCTTCGAGAGCTGCCGGATCCCGAAGGAGTACGTGCTCGGCGAGGAGGGGCAGGGCTTCAAGATCGCCATGAGCACCCTCGACGGCGGCCGCATCGGCATCGCCTCGCAGGCCATCGGAATCGCGCGGGCCGCCTACGAGAAGGCGCTCGCCTACTCCAAGGAGCGCAAGGCCTTCGGCGCGCCGCTCGCCGACCTGCAGGCCATCCAGTTCAAGCTCGCCGACATGGCGACCGGGATCGACGCGGCGCGCTTGCTCGCGCTGCGCGCAGCCTCCCTCAAGAACCAGAAGGTGCGCCACACGAGCGAGTCGGCCGTGGCGAAGCTCTTCGCGTCCGAGACGGCGACGCGCGTCGCGCACCAGGCGTTGCAGATCTACGGCGGCTATGGCTACTCGAAGGAGTACGACATGGAGCGTCACTACCGGGATGCGCGCATCACGGAGATCTACGAGGGGACGAGCGAGATCATGCGGGTCGTGATCTCGGCGAACGCACTGAGGGACTGAGCTACATGACCAAGCGGTACGGGTGGGTTGCAGCTCTCGCTGCGGCCTTGGTGGGCTGTGGAGGGAGCGCGGGATCGACCGAGGAGCCGGCCGGGTTCGAGGCGGGCGAGCCGGGGAGCGGCGGCGAGACGGAGCGGGACGACGGGGTCCAGATCGAGGGCCTCATGGGAACGATCTCGGCCGAGGACGTCCAGATGGCGCTCGAGCCGAAGATGCAGCGCTTCGCGCAGTGCTTCGCGAGCCGCTACGGGGACCTCGAGGTCGTCGGCGGGCACTTCGAGATGGCGTTCCGCGTGGGCGCCGACGGGAGCGTCGAGTGGGTCTACCCGCGCCGCTCGACCGTCGGGGACCGCGAGACCGAGCGGTGCATGCTGGACGTGGCGCGCCGGACACGGTTCCGCGAGCCGCGGGGCGGGAGCGCGGCCGAGTTCAGCTGGTCGCTCGACCTCGACCCGCCGGACGACGTGCGGCCGCCGTTCAACTGGGACGCCGAGCGCGCGGCCGAGCCGCTGACCACGCACGCCTCGACGGTGATGTCCGACTGCCTGCCGCGCGGCGTATCGGCGCGCTACCTCGTGACCGCCTACGTGGCGCCCGGGGGGGCGATCTTGGCGGCGGGTGCCGCGGCCGACGCGCCCGAGGCCGCCGACTCGCTCGACTGCGTCGCGGACGCGGTGCGGGCGTGGGAGATGCCCGATCCCGGGAGCTACCCGGCCAAGATCACGTTCGTGCTCCAGTGAGGTTCGAGCCCAACGAGACGCAGCGGCTGGTGCGCGACACGGCGCGGGACTTCGCTCGCCGCGCAGTCGCGCCCGAAGCCGCGCGCATCGAGCGCGAGGAGCAGATCCCGCGCGAGCTCTTGCGGGAGCTCGCGGGCCTCGGGCTCATGGGCGTCAACGTGCCCGAGGAGCTCGGGGGCGCGGGCGCGGGCACCGTCGCCTACAGCCTGGCGCTGACGGAGATCGCCTACGCCTGCGCGTCGACCGCCGTGACCATGGCGGTCACGAACATGGTCGGCGAGGTGATCGCCCGGTTCGGGACGGATGCCCAGAAGCGCAAGCACAACCCCGCGCTCTGCTCCGGCACGCTCGGCGCCTTCGCGCTCAGCGAGGTCGACGCCGGGAGCGACCCCGGGGGCATGAAGACGGTCGCGCGGCGCGACGGCGCCGACTGGGTGATCGACGGCACCAAGCAGTGGATCAGCCACGGCGACGAGTCCGGGGTGCTCGTCGTCTGGGCGCGCACGTCCGGCGGCGGGCCCAAGGGGCTGAGCTGCTTCCTGGTCGAGCCGGACATGCCCGGCTTCTCGGTCGCAGGCAAGGAAGACAAGATGGGCCTGCGCGGCTCGCACACCTGCTCGCTGGTGTTCGAGGAGATGCGCGTGCCGGGCGACGCCCTGCTCGGCGAGGAGGGGGCGGGGTTCCGGATCGCCATGATGGCGCTCGACGGCGGGCGCATCGGCATCGCGTCGCAGGCGCTCGGCATCGGCGAGGCCGCCTGGGACGCGTCGGTCCGGTACTCGAAGGAGCGGCGCCAGTTCGGCGTCCCGATCGCGCAGCACCAGGCGATCCAGTGGATGATCGCCGACGGCAGGACCGAGCTCGACGCGGCGCGCGTGCTCACGCTGCGGGCGGCCTGGCTCAAGGAGCGCGGCGAGCCCTTCACCCGCGAGGCCAGCATGGCCAAGGTCTACACGACCGAGGCGGCCTGGCGCGTCGCGAACCGCGCCGTGCAGGTCCACGGCGGCTACGGTTACACGCGCGAGTTCCCGGTGGAGCGCTACCTCCGCGACGTCCGCGTCACCCAGATCTACGAGGGCACGAGCGAGGTCCAGCGGCTCGTCATCAGCCGCGGGCTCTTGCGGGACTGACGTCGCGACCTCAGCGGCGCGGGAAGCGGATCACGTTGGCGCCACGCCTGCCGCCCGCGCTTCCGGGATCGCGTGGGGGGAGGGCCGCGAGCAGGCGCTCGAGGTAGTGGAGCGCGTGCACGGCCGCGGCCTCGGCGTGAAGCTCGCTGAACGGGCCTTCGAACGCGAGCACGAGCCGGTAGATGTCCCCGAGCGTGCGCGCGAGGTAGCCGAAGCCCCCGTCCTGGTGCGCGAGCCGGTGCTCGTTCGGGCCTCGACGTCGGACCTCGGTCACGGCGCGCGCGAGGAGCACGTGCTTGCGCCAGGCCGCCGGCTGCCGATCCGGCGCCACGTCGCGCATGCGCCGCGCGACCCGCAGGAGCTCGTCGGCGGACTCCTCCGAGATGCCCCGCTCGCCGAGCCAGGCCGCCGCGTCCTCGGTGGTCCGCGCCGCGACCTCGGCGAGATCCACGCCCGCCTCGCGCGCCCGTGAGTCCGCCGCGGCGGTCTCCTCGAGCAGGTCCACGTCCTCGTCCTCGCCTCGGGCGAGCTCGCTGCTCGCCCAGACCACCGGGGTCGTGTGGTCGACGATGACCGCGTGCGCCGCGCCCGCCCGCCGGGCGAGGCGCGCGAGCTCGTCGTCGAGGACGTGGGCGACCGTGTCGGTGACCGGGCGGGGCCGCTCGGTGGCCGACTGCGTCGCGGTCGTCTCGAAGGCGCCCACCAGCGCCTCGAGCTTCTCCTGCGCCGCCGCGCGATCGGTGGGCGGCGCGTCGAGCACGGCGACGATGCGCCAGCCCTGCGGAAGCTTCGTCCAGATCAGCCGGGGGTCGTCCGGGTCCCGTCCGCCGATCTCCACGCGGGCGTCGCTCGCGGACAGCTCACGCCGGACCAGATCGAGCAGTCGATGGAGGAACTCCACTGGCGGGAGGATAGCCGACCCGGCCCGGGCTCACATCCGGCGCGGGCTCTGCTCGGTGTCCGCCTGGGCCGTGGCCTCCTCCGAGGGCTGCTCCGCCGCGGTCGCGCCGGCGTCGAGACGCAGCACGTTGTGCTCGCGCGCCGCCTCGAGGAGCTGGTCGCGCGTCACGAGGCCCTGGATCTCCGCCGAGCCCTCGACCGCGTCGAACCCGAGGCGCGCGAAGTGATCGATCTCGTCCTCGTAGAGCGCGTGGCGCAGCTTGGCGGTGACCCGGACCTTCGGGTCCTCCACCCCGAGGACGTCGACGCCCTCGGGCAGGTCGCCGTCGAGCCACAGCCAGAGCGGCTGGGCGATCCGCCCCTGCTCGCGGCGGTCGAGATCGGCCTGCCAGCCGAAGGCGCTCTGCGAGGGCGCCTCCTCGGCGGCCGGTGTCGTGCGGTGGGCGGTCTCGGTGGCGCTCGCGCCGCACCCGGCGAGGGCGGCGGCGAGGGCGACGAAGCAAAGGACGCGTTGGGTGATCATGACGGTCTCCTGAGCGGCTAGGGCATCCCCCGTGGCCGGCCAGCCCTTCCGCCACCGGGGCTGCGTGGCATCGAAACGAGCGGCGTTTGCGGGAGTGCGAAGGTTCGTGCCCCGGCCGCTTCGCAAGAGGCGTACCCACCTCCTGTGCAACGATCGTGCGGAACTTCCGAGCGGCGCGGGCCTCCGAAGGGAGGAAGGAGGTGCGGGATGGCGTCGATCGGGGTGCAGTCGTCGGGGAGCGGGAAGAAGTCGGTGGACGCCGAGGTGCCGCTGGTGCCGTTCATCGACCTGCTTCTCTGCTGCATCATGTTCCTCTTGGTCACCGCGGTTTGGAACCAGCTCGCGACGGTGCAGGCGAGGCAGCGGGTGCCGGGGGACACGACGGGGGTGACTGGGCCGCCGCCAGACGATCCGCTCGTCCTGTCGGTGCAGGCGAACGGTTACGTCCTGGCCTCGTCCGCGGGGGACCGGCTCGAGGTCGCCGATGCGGAGGAGCTCACGCAGCGGCTCGACGAGCGGCGCCGGATGGCGCCGAGGGAGCACCGCATCGTCGTCGCGCCGGAGGACGGCGTTTCGTACGAGACGATCATCGGGGCGATGGACCTGGCCGCGGGCGCGGGGTACTGGGACGTGTCGCTCGCGGACGGGGCGACGATGTGAACGGAGGCTCGGGCAGGGGCACGGGCCCGGGCACGGGGCTCCTTCAGTCGGTGGGGGTGATGTCGACCGGGATGCCGTTGAGGTGGGTCATGCCGGCGAAGCGCTCGAGGGAACCGGGGCCGCTCTTCGCGACCGCGCCGTGGCCGTGCACCGCGTCTTGGCCGTGGACCGTGCCGTGACCGTGGCCGTTGCAGCGAATGGGACCGTGGCCTGCGTGCCCGTCCGTTTTCCGGACGGAACACGGCCGAAACCAGGCTTTCGACCGAGTCCGGTCCGTTTTCCGGACGGAACGCGGCCGAAACCGGGCTTTCGACCGAGTCCGGTCCGTTTCCCGGACGGAACGCGGCCGAAACCAGGCTTACGACCGACTCCAGTCCGTCTTCCTCAGGCCGCGCAGTCTGCCTGCATGAACGCTCTTCTCGGCACGGGCACGGGCACGGGCGGCGCGGCCGCGCGGCTGTCAGCGCCGTGCCTGCCCCCTGCTCGAGGAACACCGTCCGCACCGGCGTCGTCGATGACACCTCGGCCAGGGCGTCGGCCTCGTCCCCTCCGCGGCGCCGGCGGGCTCCGCAAAGGTCAGTGGCAGCCCGCGAACGTCACGTGCCCGGACAGCACGTCGCAGTCGAGGCTCGCGTTTCCTTCCATCACCCAGACGTCGTTGATGCTCGTGTTGGTCTGCTGGATGGCGAGCCCGAAGCGAGCGCAGCGTTCGGGCCCGAGCACGGTCCGGCGGCTCGGGCTCGATTCTTCGACGACCACCGAGTCACCGCGCACGGCGTCGCGCACCAGCCGGACGCGGCGGCTCGGGTCGGCCGACGACCGGAGCTCGACCCCGTGGAACCCCTGGCGCTGCCCGGAGCTGCAGTCGTCCGGGCTGAGCACCCAGCCCCCGAGCTCGGGCTTGGCCGTGAGGCTCCCCTCGAGCGTGCTCGAGCCCGCGAAGAAGAAGATCCCCACGGCCACGGCGATGATCACCGGCCCGAGGAATGCCAGCGCCGCGCCACCTTTGGCCGCCTTGCCGCCGGCGGCGCCGACCGCCGCGGGGTAGCCCGCCCCGAGCTCCCCCTCGACGGCGAAGTCGACGAGCCCGAGCACGCGCTCGAGCTGCTGCTCGACGAAGATGGCCTGCTCCGCGCTCGTGAGCGGCGCGACCACGTCGACGACGCTGCCGTCCGAGAGCTGCGCCTTGACGGCGAAGGCGGCTCCGCGGCGTGCGGCGAAGAGCTGGCGCACGCGGGAGGCCTCGAAGGTAGCGCTGCGGGCGAGCGCGAGGTTCGGTAGCGGACCGTGCCGAACCTCCACGCGGCCGCTCTGCGCGCGGACGACGGTGCGGTTCACGAACATCGTCGCCAGCATGTAGGTCCACCAGGCGACGAAGAGGACGCCGAGGACCAGCCAGAAGCTGAAGCCGTGCTGCGTCCACACGAAGGCCACCACGCCGCTGGCGATCAGCGGGACGAGCAGCATCACGTAGTGCTTGGATCGCAGCCACCGTCGCGTGATGGCGATGCCGTTCGCGCCTGCGTGGCGGTAGCTCTCCGAGGGGGCGTAGGTCGTGATCTGCATGCCCGCCGGCAGGGCGACCGGCTCGCGCAGGCGTGGGGCAGGCGGGGGCCCCTCGGCGGCACCGCCCTGCGCGCGGAGATCGACGACGCGCCCGCAGGAGGGACAGGTCGCGATGTCACGCTCGCGATCGATGCTGGAGTCGGGGATCGAGGCGCCGCAGTGCGCGCAGGGAAGCGGCATGCCCCGATCTATCACTCCCGGGCGGCCGCAGGATACGGGCACGTCGACGCGAGCTCGCGGGGGAGCGAGGCCCGGTGGCCGCCCTTTTGTTCAGTGGTTCCATTCGGCGAGCGCGACTCCGTCCTCCGGGAACGAGGGGGGCTGTCCCTGTCTCGTATCAGTGGGCATCCTCGGGGCGTGGCTTGGCGGTGGCTGATCTGTGTCCAGGCGGTGGCGTGGCTCGCCGCGTGCGGTGACGACGGCGGGGCGAGCGCGGACGGCGGCGTCTCCGGCGACGCGGGCGGGGCGGTGGACGCGCGACCGCCCGGGCGGGACGCCGGGAGCTGCCCGCCGCCGCTGGCCGAGCCCGCGCCGCGCACGACGGAGCCCACGGCGCACCCGATGGACGACACCCTGCGGGTCAACCACATCCAGGCCGAGGGGACGCACAACAGCTACCACGTCGAGCCCGAGGAGTCGCACCCCGAGTGGGCCTACACGCACGCACCGCTCGACGTGCAGCTCGAGGAGCAGGGCGTGCGCAAGTTCGAGCTCGACACCTGGTGGAACGAGGGCTGCGGCCGCTGGGAGGTCTACCACATCGGCTTCCTCGACGAGGTGACCACCTGCCGCCTGCTCACCGACTGCCTCGAGACGATCCGCGGCTTCAGCGACGCGCACCCCTCGCACCACCCCATCTTCGTGCAGATCGAGGTCAAGACGCCCTACGACGCGGCGGGCGCTCCGGCGCAGCTCGACGCCCTCGACGCCGAGATCCGCAGCGTCTTCCCCGAGGAGCTCATGATCACCCCCGACTCGGTGCGGGGGACGCACGACACGCTGGCCGGAGCGATCGCCACCGACGGATGGCCGACCCTCGCCGACGCCCGGGGCAAGGTGCTGTTCTTCATGAACCGCCGCGGGCTGATGCGCGACGTGTACACGCACGGCGGGAGCGATCTCGACGGACGGGTGCTGTTCGCCGAGTCCGACCCCGACGAGCCCTTCGCCGCGGTGCGCATCCTGAACAGCTCCTTCGACGACTTCGACGAGATCCAGGCCTCGGTCGAGGGCGGCTTCCTCGTCCGCACGCGCGGCCAGGACGCCGAGCGCTGGGGACGCGCCCTCGAGAGCGGCGCCCACGTCATCAGCAGCGACTACCCCGCGCCGGTGGACGGCGAGCCGTGGTACGCGGAGATCCCCGAGGGCACGCCGTCGCGTTGCAACCCGCTCGTCGCCCCGCCGGGCTGCACGCCCGAGGCCATCGAGGACCCGTCGCTGCTCTGAGGAGCGTCCAAGGACGAGCGCGCTCTCCGCTTGCTGCGGGGCGGGGTCAGCCGATCTTCCGTATCACCAGCGGTGCTCCCGGCTTGTCGCGGAACACGCGCACCCGGCGTGCGTCGCGGTAGCCGTCGACCGCCGTGACCTCCTCGGCCTGGCCCTCCACCTCGACGAGGTCGCCGTCGCGCAGGACCGACTCGGCGAGGCGCACCGGCCCCCGGTCGGGGTACAGGCCGCGCTCGGCGAGGAAGCGCTCGAGGTCGCGGTCGGGGCGCACGATGCGCGGCGTCTCGGGGACGTCGACCTCGACGGCGCCGCTCCCGAGCACGACGCGCGCGCCGCCTTCCTCGCCCGCGACCTCGAAGGTCGTGCCACCGGCGTCGTCCACCGGGCCGAACGGTCCCTCGCCGACGAGCCGGAAGGCGGCGCAGGGCTCGTGTCCGAGCGGCGACGGGACGGGCTCGGCCACCCGAACGCGGCCCCGGACGCGCTCGGTCCGCACCGCCGGCAGCTCCGGCGGATCTCCGGGCAGGAGCCGGAAGCGCCCGTGCCGCGCCTTTTCGCCGGACGCCCCGCGCACCGCCGAGACGAGCCAGCCGAACACCGTCCAGAGGAGGTTACAGAGCCCGAACAGCAGGGCGCCCGTCCCGAAGACCATCACCTGGACGCCGAGCGCGAGCACGGCGGCGGTGAGCGCCGCCCCGAGCGAGCCCTCGAGCAAGAGACCGACCACCGCCGCCAGCGCGCAGACCGTGCCGACGCCGTAGCGCAGGTACCCGAGGACGAGCCGCTCGAGCCCGTCCCCGAGCCGGCGCAGGCCGGCGGGGCGCGCCCAGCGGCGGAGCGCCGCGAGGGCCGCGCTCCGGGCACGCGGGCGCGTCATGTCGTAGAGGTCCGTGCCCCCGCAGCGCGGGCAGCTCGCGCCCGACGGCAGCCGGAGGGCGCACGCGGCGCAGATCGTGGTGCGGTCGGTTCGCACGGGACGGCCCGCCCATCGTATCGTGTCGCGATGCGGAAGCCGACGATGGTGTGGGTGGGGGCCGTCGTGCTGCTCGGGTGCGGCGGAGGCGACGACGGTGGCTCGGGGCGAAACGATCGCTTCGACGGTCTCACCGAGGAGGTCGAGATCCTCTGGGACGACCTCGGCATCCCGCACGTCTACGGGGCGAACGACTCGGACGTGTACTACGGCGCCGGCTACGCCATGGCGAGCGCGCGCCTGTTCCAGATGGACCAGCTCCGCCGCCGGGCGCTCGGCCGGTGGGCCGAGGTGATGGGCGAAGGCCGGCGCGGCGACGACGAGCTGTCGCGGCTGCTCGGCTTCCGGAGGCTCGCGGAGCGCGACGCCGACCTGCTCGCGCGGTCGCACCCCGACGCGTGGGCTCTCATCGTCGCCTGGACCGCCGGCATCAACGCGCGCATCGCCGAGGTGCGCGCGGGTGACGCGCCCACGCCCTACGGCTTCGCGGAGCTCGGCTACGAGCCCGAGCCCTGGGACCCGGTCGACCTCGTCGCCGTGTCGCGGGCGGCGTTCTTCTCGACGTCGAACACGCTCGAGGCGGAGCTCCTCATCTCGATCGTGCGCAACACGACGCCGGACGTGTTCGACCGGATCCGCCTCGCGCAGCCGCTCTACCCCGTCTTCTCGATCCCGGAGGACGAGCGCCCGGCGGCCCTGTCGGCGCCGCTCTCGGGGCCGTCCGCGCACGAAGCGGTGTCGGCGAGCCCCGAGCAGGTGCGGCGCGCCGCCGAGGCGCTCGTCCGCCTGCACCGGGCGCTCGCGCCGTTCCGGGGCGTCGGGAGCAACAACTTCGCGGTCCACGGCCGGCACACCGCCGACGGCCGCCCGCTCCTCGCGAACGATCCGCACCTCGCGCTCGAGAGCCCGAACGTCATGTTCGGCCTGCACGTCAACAGCGCCGACCGCGAGGGCACGTTCGACGTCGCCGGCTTCACGCTGGCCGGCTCGCTCGGCGTCTCGCTCGGCCACAACCGCCACGTCGCGTGGTCGGCGACGACCAGCTTCGCCGATGTGATGGACGTCTGGGAAGTGCGCCTCCAGGCGGACGGCGTGGTGGTCGGGGGCGAGGTGGTGCCCGTCACGCCCATCGAGGAGCCGATCGTGGTCCGCGCCGACGGCATGCCCGCGGGCGAGGGGCGGACGGTCGACTACCGAGTGCGGCTGGTCCCCGGCTACGGCGTCCTGCTCCCGAACGACCTCACGCCCGTGCCGATCGCGCGGCCCGGCCACGCCATGCTGCTCGGCTACGTCGGGTTCGAGGCGTTCAGCGGATCGGACGGGCTCCTCTCGTTGCAGCGCGCGACGTCGGTCGCCGAGGTGGAGGAGGCGATCGATCGGGTCCCGGGCCTCGGCTTCAACTTCGTGTTCGCCGACGCGGCCGACATCGCCTACCGCGTCGGCCAGAGCGTGCCCGACCGGGGCCCGCCCTCCGACGCGCGGGCGCCCTGGCTCGCGCTCGACGGAGACGACCCCGAGACGCTCTGGACGGGCGCGATCCTTCCGCGCGAACAGCTCCCCCGGACCCGCGGCGAAGCGCGCGGCTGGGTGACGACGAGCAACAACGACCCCTTCGGCTTCACGGCGGACGGGAGCCTCGACGGCGATCCCTGGTACTACGGGGCCATCTTCGATCCCGGCTACCGCGCGCAGCGGCTCGAGGCCGAGCTCGGTCGGCTCGCGGACCGCGGGGGAGTGACCACCGACGACATGAAGTCGTTGCAGCTCGACGTCCACAGCACGGTGGCGGACGCGCTCGTGCCGTTGCTCGTGTCGGCGCGCGGGCGCGTCGACACCGACGAGGCGCTCGCCGAGTTCCGCGGCGACGCCGACCTGGACGAGCTGGTCGCGCTCCTCGACGCGTGGGACCGCGGGATGCGGCGGAGCTCGCGGGAGGCGGCGGCCTTCCGCGCGTTCGCATTCGAGACGGCCTCGCGCGTCCTGCGCGACGAGATCGGCGCGCTCTACGACGCGGCCCTCGAGATCCCCGTGGGCTCCTACATCCTGCTGAAGGTCGCGGCGCTCGCGCTCACGGGCGGCTACCCGGAGGGGGACGCGATCCTGCAGGAGGGGCGGGACGCGATCCTGCTCGGCGCCGCGCGTGAGGTGGCGGCGTGGCTCGACGACGGGGTGACGTACGGCGACCTGCACGGCGCGGTCTTCGACGCCACCTTCCGGGGTGACCTCGACGTGGCCTTCACCCCGACCGACGGCTCCGAGGAGACGGTGAACAACGCGCCCGCCGGCTTCTCGCTCGAGCCGGGCGCGCGGTGGGAGTCCCGGTTCGGGCCCGTGTTCCGCGCCGTCTACCGCTTCGGCGACGACGGCGCGCCCGAGGCCGAGGTCACGTTCCCGGTCGGGAACGCGGGCGACCCGGCGAGCCCGCACTTCGGCGACACGCTCGAGGCCTGGGTGTCCGGGGAATACGTCCCGTTCGCCTTCCGCCGCGCGGACGTCGAGGCGCGGATGGAGCGGCGCGAGGTCCTTTCGCCGGAGTAGGGGGTCACGGCACCGGTCCGCTGCTATATTCCGGGCGCGATGGGCAAGGCGAAGCGCGCGGAGAAGAAGGCACGCAAGAAGAACAAGGAGCTCGAAGCGGAGCTCGAGGCGGCGGAGGAGCGCACGAGGACGCGGCGCACCGTCGTCCTCGCGGCGATCCCGCTCGTCACCCTGGCCGCGGCGGCCGTCTGCCTCTGGGTCTACGAGGCGTCCACCCTCGCCGGAGCGGTGCTCCTCGGTGGCGCGCTCTTCTGGCTCATGGCCGGCCTCGGGTTCCTCGGCTCGTCCATCCGCCCGCGCGACCGGCAGCGCGCGGGCTCCATCGACTTCGGGCAGCGCAGATGAGCGGACGCGACGACGACAAGTGGGACGCGGCCCAGGAGGGCGCGGAGCTCTTGCGCGAGGGCAGCGTGGACGACGCGATCGCGGAGCTCGAGCGCGTCTGCCTCGAGCAGCCCGACAACGAGTACGCGTTCTACTTCCTCGGCAACGCGCACTTCGAGAAGCACAGCTTCGACAAGGCCCTCAAGGCGTTCGTCGCGGCGCTCGAGAAGAAGCCCGACTACCTCGGAGCGATGGTCGGCGCCGGGCAGACGCTTCGGCTCATGGGGCGGACCGAGCAGGCGCTTCGGATGGCGCGCCAGGCGCTCGCGCGGGCGAAGGACGACCCGGACGTGTGCTACCTCCTCGGCCTGTTGCACTTCCAGCGGGGCGAGGCCGCCGCCGCCAGGCAGTTCCTCGAGCGCTTCCTGGCGTCGGGCCCGGAGGTCGAGGTGGCGATGGAGGTCGAGGGGATGCTTCAAGTGCTCGGCGGCGAGGTGGTACCCTTGTCCTCGGACGAGGACGCGAACTGACCGGGATGGTTGCGCCGTAGGCTCGGGGGCCCCACGAGGAAGACGATGTCCGAAGCACGCATTCCCGACGACCGGTACGCCGCCGAGGGCGACGAGCTCGGCCTCTCGAACGACGCCCTCGCCGAGATCCGGCGGGCGCGGCGGGCCTGGGCCGAGGGCGCGGTCGCGAAGGCCGTCTCGCGCATGCCGCTCCGCTGCGAGCGCTTCAGCACGCTCGGCGACGTCGAGGTGCCAGACCTCGTCACCCCCGCGGACGTGGACATCGACTACCTGCGCGACCTCGGCTTGCCGGGTGAGTACCCGTACACCCGCGGCGTGCAGCCGACGATGTACCGCGGGCGCCTGTGGACGATGCGCATGTTCGCGGGCTTCGGGACGCCGCGGCAGACGAACGAGCGCTTCCGGTATCTGCTCGCCCACGGGCAGACGGGCCTGTCCACCGCCTTCGATTTCCCCACGCTGATGGGATACGACAGCGACTCGCCGCGGGCGCTCGGCGAGGTCGGCATGTGCGGCGTGGCGGTCGACACGCTCCACGACATGGAGGTGCTCTTCGACCAGATCCCGCTCGGCGAGGTCACCACCTCGATGACGATCAACGGGCCGGCCGTCGTGCTGCTCTCGTTCTACGTCGCGCTCGCCGACAAGAAGGGGATCCCGCGCGACCGGATCGGGGGGACGGTCCAGAACGACTGCCTCAAGGAGTTCATCGCGCAGCACGCCTGGGTGGTCCCGCCGCGGCCCGCCATGCGCATCGTCACCGACATGATCGAGTTCTGCTCGGCCGAGGTGCCGCGCTGGAACACCGTCAGCATCAGCGGCTACCACATCCGCGAGGCGGGCTCGACCGCGGCGCAGGAGCTGGCGTTCACCCTCGCGGATGGGCTCGAGTACGTGCGGTGGTGCGTCGACCGGGGGATGGACGTCGACTCCTTCGCGCCGCGGCTGTCGTTCTTCTTCGACGTGCACAACGACTTCTTCGAGGAGATCGCCAAGCTCCGCGCGGCGCGGCGGCTGTGGGCGCGGCTCGTGAAGGAGCGCTTCGGCGCGAAGGACCCGCGCTCGATGATGCTCCGGACGCACGCGCAGACCGCGGGCGTCTCGCTCACCGCTCAGCAGCCCTACAACAACGTGACGCGCGTGGCGCTGCAGGCGCTCGCGGCCGTCCTCGGCGGCACCCAGTCGCTCCACACCAACTCGCTCGACGAGACCTACGCGCTGCCCACCGAGGAGGCCGTCACGATCGCGCTGCGCACCCAGCAGATCATCGCCGAGGAGACGGGGGTCGTGAACACCATCGATCCGCTCGGTGGCTCGTACTTCCTCGAGTGGCTGACGACGCGGCTCGAGACCGAGGCGCTCGACTACATCCGCAAGATCGACGACATGGGCGGCATGGTGGAGGCGATCGATCGCGGCTACCCGCAGCGCGAGATCGCCGCCAGCGCCTACCGCCTGCAGCGCCAGTACGAGAGCCAGGAGAAGGTGATCGTGGGCGTGACCAAGCACGCCCACGATGAAGAGGGGCGGATCCCGCTCCTGCGGATCGACGAGGCGGTCCAGCGGGAGCAGATCGAGAGCCTGCGGAAGATGAAGCAGGACCGCGACGACGGCGCCGTCCGGCGCGCCCTCGCCGAGGTACGCGCGGCCGCCCAGAGCGACCGGAACGTCATGCCGCCGATCATCGACGCCGCGAAGGCCTACTGCACCGAGCAGGAGGTCTGCGACGTCCTGCGCGAGGTGTTCGGCCAGCACACCGACCGCCCCGAGTTCTGACGGCCCCTCCGGCGCGGGTCGATAGCGAGCGGAGCGAGCCCGGCACTGAGCGGAGCGAGGTGCCGGGGGGAGCCCGAGGGGAGCTCCCCTCGGGGAGGGGGGGAGGGGTGGGTGGGTCGATAATGAAGATCAACGGCAGCGGCCGCCCTCGAGCCGGCGCAGGGCGTCCTCGGCCCAGCGCTCGGCCTCGGCGACGAACTCTTCGGTGACCGGTCCGCCCTCGGTCCGCACGACCGACTCGAGCACGAGCCCCGGGGCGAACCGGAGCTCGCCGCCGAGGTCGTACTCCATCTCGGCCGGGAACGTGCACACGCGACCGCTGCACGTGAACAGCGGATCGTGCGCGCTCGTCTCCACCCTGCGCGCGAGATCCTCGCGGAGCCGGTCGAGCCGCCCGGACAGCTCGTCGCCGCACAGCCGCCTCGCCTCCTTGACGACGCCCTGCGCGTCGGCGCGGGGATCCTGGCCGGACGCGTCGGAGAAGTACTCGACGAACACCACGCCGCGCTCGGGGCTCACGTGCGAGGCGAAGGGCTCGGCGCCGGTCGCGAGCCGGCGGATGAACGCGGCGGTGGGCGCGTCGGCGGGCGGCGCGGGCTCGGGCGCGGCCCGCGGCGCGGGCTCGGCGGCCGGCCGGACGACCGCCGGGGTGGTCGCGGTGACGGGCTCGGCCCGTTCGGCGCCCGACGAGCAGCCGAGGACGAGCAGGGCGAGCGGGACGGCGGGACGCACGCCTCCAGTATGCGCCGAGGCGCGCCGGCGCGCCCGGCCGGGCACCCGGAACGGCGCCCTCACGCCCCCCGGGCTCGGCGGTCGGCCTCGGTGCGGTGCGAGCCGTGCGGGAAGGCGCGCCGATACCGGGCGAGCACCTCGAGCTGCCGGGGACGCTCGGCCGCGCACGCCTCCGCGAGCATCTCGCACGCCGACCAGTAGCCGTCCTCGATCCGCCCCGGCGTCGCGCCGTGCGCGAGCGCCGAGTCGTACCAGCCGAGGGCGCTCTCGAGGGCGCGCACGCGGAGCTCGGTGGGCACGCCGGCCCGGGCGTAGACGCTGAAGAGGAAGCAGTCCCCGGCGCCGTGGGCGGCGAGGGCGCGCGCGGACGCGAAGCGCTCGCCGAGCAGCGCGTAGGCCTGGATCGCGTCCTCCCACGCCTGCGCCTGCCGGAGCTTCAGCGCCGCGCGGTGGAGCGCCTCCTCGGTGCCGAGCCCGAGCGCGTCGCGCCACGCCGAACGCGCCTCGCTCACCCGCTCCTCGGGCGTCTTGGCGAGCTCGGCGGGGATCGCCGCGTTCGTCGGCCCGTCGTTCCAGTCTTCGTTCCCCATGTCGCTCCCATGCCTTTACGGAGACCCGCCCCGGGAGCTTCCTCCGCGCCCGGCGCACCGGCCGTTCCCGCGGCACCGCGGGCGTCGTACAGTGCCCGCGTGCCGCACCGAGCACAGGACGCCTACGAGCGGATCGCGGCCCCGGGAGGTCTCGGCGTGGCCCTGACCTGCGAGCACGCGTCGCAGCGGATGCCGGAGCCGTGGGAGTGGCCCGCGGCCGACCACTGGCTCGTCGGGACGCACTGGGCGTACGACATCGGAGCCGCCGAGCTCGTCCGGGAGCTCGTCGAGGAGGTGGGCGGCGTGGCCGTGCTCTCCCGCTTCACGCGCCTTCTCGCCGACCCGAACCGCCCCGAGGGCTCGCCGACCCTGTTCCGGACCGCCGCCGACGGGCACGCCGTCGAGCTGAACCGCGGGCTGTCCGAGGCCGAGCGCGAGCGCCGGCTCGAGCGGCTGTGGCGTCCGTACCACCGGGCGGTGGACGAGGCGGTGGCGGGCTCGCGGAGCGCCGTCGCGCTCTCGGTCCACACCTTCACGCCGGTGTACGAGGGAGCGCAGCGCCGGCTCGAGGTGGGGGTCCTCTTCGATCGCGAACAGGAGCTGGCCCGCGCGCTCGGGGACGCGCTCGCGGCCGAGGGGCTGTGGGTCGAGCTGAACGAGCCCTACTCGGGCAAGGAGGGCCTCATCTACGCGATCGACCGCCACGCCCGCGCCCACGGCCGGCGGGCGGTCGAGCTCGAGGTGCGCCAGGACCTGGCGGTCGACGACTTCTTCCGCGCGCGGCTCGTCCGCACCGTCGCGCGGTGGCTCACGAGCCTCTGCGCGTAGCCCCGTTCAGGGGGCGGCCTCGGCCGGGCGCGCCCCCGCCCGGCGGTGCCGCGCGACCGCGCGCAGCAGCTCCTCGACCTGGAAGGGCTTGCACAGGCCGAGGGCCGCCCCGATCTTCCGGGCGCGCTCTTGCTGGTGGACGGTCGCCGTGAGCAACAGGGCGGGCGGGGCGTCGTGTCCCATGAGCGCCCGCACCTCGGAGAGCACCATCTCGCCGTCCATGCCCGGCATCCCGTAGTCGAGGACGAGCAGGCTCGGCCGCTTCGTGCGCGAGAGGCGCACCGCGGTCGGCCCGTCCTCGGCCTCGATGACCGGGTGGCCCTCGGCGCGCAGAATGCGCGCCAGCGTGCTGCGTAGCGCCTGATCGTCGTCGACGACCAGGATCGGTCCGCGCCCCTCTCGATGCCCCATCTCGTCGCCCCGCGAGACAACCTCGCACACCGTCGATCCCGCCCGAAGCGAAACTCGACCGGCGGGCAGGCAAGCGGGCCCCTCCTCCCAGAAAGCGCAACGATTCTCGTTGCGACTCGCGGCGCGGGCGGCGACGCGGGCAGATCCGTCGCCCGCTCGGGCGGGCGAAGGGGCGCGAGCGGCTTGCTCTGCTTCGGAAGGCTCGGGTAGACAACGATCCCGTGAAGGCCTCTCGCTTCGTCGTGCTCCTCTCGGCGGCGGCCGTGCACCTCGGCTGCGGTGACGACGACGGCGGCGGCTCGAGCTGCCCCGCCGAGGGCCAGAGCCTCGAGATGCTCGCGCCCGCCGAGGGCGAGTCGATCGACCCGTCGCACGACGTCGACCCCGCGATGGGCGGCCTGCAGTACGAGATCGCGGTCCTCGCGTGCGGGTTCGACCCGGGCTCGCAGGTCGAGGTCTGGGTCACGGCCCCCTTCGAGTCGCGCTACGCCGTCCTCGACGTCGAGAGCGCGGCCTCGGTGGCGCGCGCCGCCGTGAGCTTCGTGCCCGGCGACCTCACGATGGAGGCGCGCAGCGTGGACGGGGCCGTGCGGAGCGGGGGCGTCTCGTTCCACGTCTCGGTCGACTGAGCGCGCGCGAACGGGCCGGTCACGAATCGGCGTGACGTGGCCACTACGGGGTGGAGGACCACCCGATGGGATGCTCGCGCACGATCCTCGGAGCGCTCGTGGGGCTCGCGCTGTGCCCGGCCGTCGCCGCCGCCCAGGAGCCGAACGTCTTCACCCAGGTGCGCTTCGCCGGCGGGCGCGAGGTGCACGTCGAGACCGCCTGGGCCGGCGTCGAGCCCGGGAGCGGGGGCCGGGTCACGCTGCGCGTCCCGGGCGAGCGCACAGAGCGCCCGATCCACGCCGGAGGGCGCGCGGCCTCGGCGGTGGCGACGCGCGGCGCGACCGTCCTCGTGGCCGTCACCGAGCTCCGGCCCCGAGCCGACCTCCGGCTCGCGCTGTTCGATCTCGACCGCGGGCCTCGGGCCGAGCCCGTCGAGCTGCGCGCCCCGCTGCCGGACGGACCTGGCTTCATCCCGAGCGCCGTCGTGGCGTGCGAGGACGCGGACGGCTTCACCGTGCTCTGGCAGGCCATCTCGGCGCGCGGGACGCGCGAGGGGCGCACGTGGATGGCGCGGGTGTCGGCCGACGGCCGCTGGGTCCGGCGTCCGGCGGCCGTGGCGGTGCCGTGGGCCATCGGCGCGGTCGCCTGGAACGGAGCCGGCTACCACCTCGCGCTCTTCTTCGACGGCGCCTCGCCCGGGCAGACGCGCCTGTGCCTCGTGACGCTCACGCCCGAGGGGCAGCCCGAGCAGCACCCGTGGTGGGCTTCTCGGCCGGGGCTCGTCGACGAGGTGCAGCTCGTCGCGGCGGGAGGGAGGATCGTCGCCGCCTACCGGGCGGGCCCCGACGGCGCCGAGCTGAGATCGCGGGACGTCACCGTGCCGGGGCAGTGGGGCAGGGAGGTGGAGTCGCCTCGCGCCCACGGGCCCGTCGCGGCCGACGAGGAGTTCGTGCTCGTCGCACAGGGCGGCGAGCCGCACCTCGTCCGGCGGACCGCCGCCGATCTCAGTCGTTGACGACGGAGAGCCGGCGGCTCTTTTCGGCCTCGCGCCGGGCCATCGGCACGGGGTAGGCGCCGCTGAAGCACGCGTCGCAGTACCCGGCGCCGCCGACGGCCTCGTGCAGCCCCGCCACCGACAGGTAGCCGAGGCTGTCGGCCTCGACGTACCGCGCGATCTCCTCGGGCGCGTGGCTCGAGGCGATGAGCTCGCCGCGTGACGGAGTGTCGATGCCGTAGAAGCACGGCCAGCGCGTGGGCGGCGAGCTGATGCGCAGGTGGACCTCGCTCGCGCCCGCCTCGCGGATCATCTTGACGATCTTGCGGCTGGTCGTGCCGCGCACGATGGAGTCGTCGATCACGGCCACCCGGCGCCCCTCGAGGACGTTCCGGACCGGGTGCAGCTTGAGCCGGACGCCGAAGTGACGGATGGACTGCTGAGGCTCGATGAACGTGCGCCCGACGTAGTGGCTACGGATGAGCCCGAGCTCGAAGGGGACGCCGGTCGCGTTCGCGAACCCGAGCGCGGCCGCGACGCCGCTGTCCGGAACGGGGACCACCACGTCGGCGCCGACCGGGACCTCCTTGGCGAGCTGCGCCCCGAGCCGCTTGCGCGCCCCGTACACGCTGATGCCGTTCAGGTGGGCGTCGGGCCGCGCGAAGTAGACGTACTCGAAGATGCAGAGCTTGGGATCCCGGGCGGGGAACGGGCGGTGGCTGCGCAGGCCCTGGGCGTCGATGACGATCATCTCGCCCGGCTCGACGTCGCGCAGGTAGGTGCCGCCGATGAGCTCGAAGGCCGGAGGCTCGGACGCCACGAGGTGCGCGTCCTTCAGCATCCCGAGGCACAGGGGCCGGAAGCCGTGGGGATCGCGGACCGCGACGAGCGCCTCGTCGGTGAGGAAGACCATGGAGTAGGCGCCCTCGACCTGCCCGAGCGCGTCGACGATGCGATCGGCCGTGGTCGGCCGCCGCGAGCGCGCGATCAGGTGGACGAAGACCTCGGTGTCCGTCGTCGTGGCGAAGATGCTGCCCTCGGCCTCGAGACGCCGGCGCAGCTCGTCGGCGTTCGTGAGGTTGCCGTTGTGGGCGACCGCGATGGAGCCGTGGGCGTAGTCGACCGCGAGGGGTTGCGAGTTGCGGATGTGCGAGTCGCCTGCGGTGGAGTAGCGGACGTGACCGATCGCGCGGTCGCCCGGCAGCCTGCCGAGGGTCGAGGCGCCGAACACGTCCTGCACGAGCCCGAGCCCGCGCTGCAGGTGGAGCTGCGAGCCGTCGGACGTGCAGATGCCGGCGGCCTCCTGTCCCCGGTGCTGCAGCGAGTGCAGCCCGAGGTAGGTGAGGTTCGCCGCCTCCTCGGCGCCGAAGACGCCGAAGACGCCGCACTCGTCGTGGAAGTGGTCGTCCACCGGGCCGTCTTCATAGCGCCCGCCGCCCCCGACGTCCATGGGACGAGGCCCCGATGTCGTGGTATCGAGGGTACCCGATGCGCTCGTCGTGGCATCTCGCCCTGCTGGTCGCCGTCGCCGGCGCGCTCGTGCCGGCGGCGGCGCGCGCGCACCTGGGCAGCACGAAGTACCTCGTCGTGGAGCGGACGGAGGGAGGCGCCCGGGTCGAGGTGGCGATCGACGCGATCGACGCCTCCATGGAGGTCGGCCTCGGCCCGGACCCGGACGTCCCCGCGCTCCTCGCACGGTCCGACGCGGTCCGGGGCTGGGTCCGAGAGGGCATCGCGGTGCGCGGGGCCGGCGGGCCGTGCAGTGCGGAGGCGAGCGGGCTCGAGAGCCACGAGCGCGACGGGCGCCCCTTCCTCGAGCTGACGCTGACGTACACGTGCCCGGCTCCGGTCGAGGGTCTCACGCTCCGGGACGACACGGTCTTCTCCGACGATCCGCAGCACGAGGCGTTCGTGCACCTGCGCTGGTCGGGAGAGACCGACGCGCGGATCCTCCGCCGCGGCGACCGCGAGATCGCTCTCGGCCAGTCGCGGCCGGCGTGGTGGCTCGCCGCCACGTTCGTGTGGGAGGGCGCGCTGCACCTGGCCACGGGCTACGACCACGTCCTGTTCCTGCTCTCGCTCGTCTTGGCCGCGGGGCTCGTCGCGGTGCGCGAGGGAACCAGGCGTGCGCTCCGCGACGTCGCCGTGCTCGTCACGAGCTTCACCGTGGGTCACAGCGTGACGCTGATCGCCGCGGCGCTCGGCGTCGTGGTGCTTCCGTCACGGCTCGTCGAGAGCGTGATCGCGGCGTCGATCATCGCGGTCGCGGCGATGAACGTGTGGAAGCCGGAGGCGCGCCGCAGCATGCCGTGGCTCGCCTTCGTCTTCGGGCTCGTCCACGGCTTCGGGTTCTCGTCGGTCCTGGCCGAGTACGGCCTGCCGAGCGGCCACCGCGTGCTTGCGCTCCTGTCGTTCAACGTGGGCATCGAGCTCGCCCAGCTCGCGTTCGTGGCGCTGGTGCTCGGGCCGCTGGCGTGGGCGGCGCGGTTCGACGGCTACCGCAACGTGGTCGTGCGCGGCGGATCCGTCGTCATCGGCATGCTCGCCGCCGTCTGGCTCGCGGAGCGCGCGTTCGGCCCATGAGGCCGGGCCGCGCCCCGCTCGGTGATCGGCGCCCGCGTCGACCGCGCGGTCAGACGCAGACGCCGTACTCGGTGCCGCCGATGGTGACCGGGGACGTGAAGCCGACGCAGGTGGTCAGGCCGCTGCAGCCCGTCCCGTCGCCGACCCTGCACCAGTGCACACACTGGTCGCCCGTGCCCGGGTCGAGGCATGCGTACCCGGCGGCGCAGTCGTCCGCGTCGGCGCAGGACGCCCCCTGCGTGCCGCTGCCGACGCTCGGGGCGGCGCAGTCGGTGAAGTAGCGCATCGAGCCCGCCGACTCCTGGAAGATGTCGCAGTAGGCGCCGGTGCGGCAGCCGGTCTGGGCGACCGGATCGCACGCGCGCGTGCACAGCGTCACGCCGGGGATCGACCCTCCCGAGCCGTCGCTCAGCGTGATGACGCAAAGCCCCCCGCCACACTGCGAGTCGAGGCTGCAGAAGTGCGCGCACACGGGCGTGCTGCCGCCCCCCGAGTCGATGTTGATGCAGAGGTTGCCGGCGGTGCAGCTCGTCGGCGCCGTGCAGGGCGCGCCCTCCGCGTTCGAGCCCGCCGCCGAGCAGGACCGGCCGCCCGCGGCGTCGACGTAGCACCCCTGACCCGACGGGCACCCGCACTGCGGGGCGACCAGCCGGCACGGAGACTCGGCGCAGCCCGCCATGCACCCGGTGGCGGCGCTGCAGCTCTCGCCCGCGCCGCACAGCGAGTCGTCCGGGACGTAGTCGCAGCTCGCCGCGGGCTCGACGCACCGATCGACGGTGCAGGTGATCCCGTCGTCGCACACGACCGCGGTCCCCGAGGTGCAGTGCCCGCCCTCGCAGCGCTCGACCCCGTTGCACACGAGGCCGTCATCGCACTCGGCCGCGGACGTGCAGCCGGCGTCGGGCGCGCCCGAGTCGGGGCCCGCGTCGAGCCGGAGCGTCGGGCCCGAGTCGCGGCCCGCGTCGGCCCCGGAGTCCGTCCCGGCCGGGCCGCCGTCGAGCGTGTCGCCCCCGTCGCTCGGTAGAGCGGAGGCGTCGCGCCCGCCGTCCCGCGGTCCGCCGGGGGTCGGACCACGGCCGCCCTGGGCGCAACCGACGACCGACGCCGTGCATAGAAGGAGCGCGAGCGGCCTCGAGCGCGAACGTTCCATGGACTCCACGATCCCCCGTCGAGCCGAGGATACGGCGGGTGCCACGCCCGGGCAAACGGGGGTGCCACGGCCGGTGGCAGCGGAGATCGCGCGCGTCTACACTCTCGCGCTCCCATGGCCCGGCTCTTGCGACGTGTCGAGTCCATCGTGCCGCGCCGAGCGCGCGAGTACGGGGGCAAGGCGCGCAACCTCGCAGCGCTCGCGCGCGCGGGCTTCCCGGTCCCGGCCGCGTTCGCGATCCCCGGCACGGCCTGCCAGGAGCTCCTCGCCGAGGTGCTGCCGGAACAGGATCGCCTCGAAGCGCTCCTGCGCGCGGGCGACGCCGTGTCGGCGTCGCGGCTCGAGACCATCCGGCAGCGCGTGCTCGGCCATCCGCTCGAAGGCAGGCTCCGCGTGGAGATCGGGTGGGCGCTCGACGAGCTCCTGCGCGCCGGCGCTCCGGCCGTCGTCGTGCGCTCCTCGTCCACGCGCGAGGACCAGGACGCGGCGGCCGCGGCCGGCCTGCACGACACGGTCCTCAACGTCCGGGACGAGGACGCGCTCGTCGACGCCGTCCGGGCGTGCTGGGCGAGCCTGTTCCAGCCGCGCGCGCTCGCCTACCTCCGGACCGTGGTCGGGGCGCCCGACGCCTCGATGGGAGTCGTCGTCCAGGCGATGGTCCCCGCCGAGGTGAGCGGCGTCCTGTTCACGATCAACCCGCTCACCGGCGACACCGGCGAGATGGTCATCAACGCCTCCTGGG
>JBDIVX010000068.1:0-35571 GCA_039794305.1 Candidatus Neutrinellum sp. | reverse complement strand
GGAAGAGGAGGACCTCATCCTCGCGCAGAGCGCCTCGGGCGTCGGCTCGATCGACATCGCCGAGGCGGGCGTCCGCACGGTGGCGAGCCGCGAGACGATCGAGCGCGCCCGCTCGGCCGGCGCGCGGGTCCGGGTCGAGGACGACGTGCGCAGGTACATCCGGGATCTCATCCGCGCGACCCGCTCGACGCCCATGATCATGCTCGGCGCCGGCCCGCGCGCGGGCATCCACCTCATGGTCGCCGCGCGCTGGCTCGCCGCGCTCGACGGCCGCACGTTCGTGACGCCCGACGACGTCGTGCGCGCGCTCCACCCCGTCGTCTGCCACCGGCTCGTGCTCTCGCCGGAGGTCGAGCTCGACGGCATGAACGCCGAGCAGGTGATCGACCGCGTCGCGACCACCGTCGAGGTGCCGCGGTAGGCGACGATGGCGGACACGCCGAAGCGCAAGTGGTCGGCTGGACCGCGGCTCGCGCCGCTCGCGGTGGCGGGGCTCCCGGTCGCGCTCCTCGACGGCGGGAGCGGCCTCGGCGTCGCGGCGGCGCTGGCCTACGACGCCGCGCTGCTCGTGGGCTCGGCGATCGAGGCGCGGGGGCTCGGCCGGGTCGCGCCGACGGTCGAGCGCCGCATGGACGCCCGGCTCGTGCTCGGCGTGGAGAACCGCATCACGCTCAAGCTCCACAATCCGTCGCCGCGGCGGCTGCGCGTCGCCATACGCGACGACCTGCCCGCCGGCTGGACGGCGGAGCCCGGCGAGCTCTTCGTCGAGCTGCCGCCGTACGCGCGGCGCGAGGTGACGTACACGGTCGTGCCGGGGCGGCGCGGCCGGTTCGCGTTCGGCGACGTGCACCTGCGGGTCGAGGGCAGCGCCCGGCTCGGAGCGGCGATCGTGCGCGTCGACGCGTCGGAGGAGGCGCGCGTCTACCCGAACGTGCTCGGGCCGCGGCGGTACGAGATGGCGGCCCGGCTCGGCGACCTCCGGTACGTCGGGTTCCGCAACGTCCGGCGCGCGGGCGGCGGCGGGGAGCTCGAGCAGCTCCGGGAGTACGTCCGCGGCGACCCCTACCGGGACGTCGACTGGAAGTCGACGGCCAAGCGCCTGCGGCCGGTGACGCGCGTCTACCAGCAGGAGCGTAGCCAGCAGGTGCTGCTCGCGATCGACGCCGGGCGCATGATGGCGACGCGGCTCGGCGAGATCAGCAAGCTCGACCACGCGATCAACGCCGCGCTGCTCCTCGCCTACGTCGCGCTCCGGCAGGGAGACCGCGTGGGCCTGGTCGTGTTCGGCGACGTGGTCAAGTCGTTCGTGGCGCCCGGCCGCGGCCCCGGGCAGTACCGGAAGCTCCTCGAGGCGCTCTACCACGTGGAGGCAGAGGTCACGTACGTCGACTTCCGGAGGCTCGTCGAGCACATCCAGATCCGCGTCCCCCGGCGCGCGCTGCTCGTCATGTTCAGCGACCTGCTCGACGAGACGCACGCCCGGCCGCTGGTCGAGCACGCCGCGCTGCTCCGGCGCAAGCACCTGCCGGTGTGCGTGACCATGCACGATCCGGTGGCGGGGGATCTCGCGGGGCGGCCCGCCTCGCGGCCCGAGGAGGTGTTCCGGCGGGCGGCCGCCGCGGACGTGATCGCCGAGCGGGAGAGCCTCAAGGCCCACCTCCGCAAGAGCGCGGTCGGGCTGGTGGAGGCCCCCCCTGGCGAGCTGGCCGTCGCGACGGTAAACCGCTACCTGGAGATCAAGGCCAAGCACCTGCTGTGACGGATGAGTGACAGCTCCCTCACCGAGAGCCTCCGAGAGGCTGCCGAGACCGCCGAGCGGGGGCGGCAGGCGGCATCCGTCCCGGCCGGGCCGGCGCTGTTCATCAACCGCGAGCTGTCCTGGCTCGAGTTCGATCAGCGGGTGCTCGACGAGGCGCGCGACCCGTCGGTGCCGCTCCTCGAGCGGCTGAAGTTCCTCGCGATCGCGTCGGCCAACCTCGACGAGTTCTTCATGGTGCGCGTCGCCGGCCTCATCGAGCAGGTGCGCGACGACGTCCAGGACGTGCCCGCCGACGGGATGACGCCCGCCGAGCAGCTCGCGGCGATCGCGAGGCGCACCAAGCCGATGGTCGCCGAGATGAGCGCTGCGCTCCGGGACGAGCTGCTCCCCGAGCTCGGGGCTCAGGGCGTGCGGCTCGTCGCGCCCGAGGACCTCGCGCCCGAGGAGCAGGAGCTCGTCCGGCGGTACTTCCGCGACCAGGTGCTCCCGATCCTCACACCGCTGGCGATCGACCCCGGCCACCCCTTCCCCCACGTCCGCAACCGCAGCCTGAACCTCGTCGCCATGCTGTCCGGATCGGCCGGAAAGGACGTCGAGCGCGCGTTTGCCGTCGTGCAGGTGCCGAGCGTCCTGCCCCGGCTCGTCCGGGTGCCGGGCGACTCGGCCGGCGCGCGGGCCAGGTTCGTCCGGCTCGAGAGCGTGATCGCGGCGCACTTCGGCCAGCTCTTCCCCGGGTTCCGGCTGCTCGGCGCCTGGCCCTTCCGCGTCGTCCGCAACTTCGACCTCACCATCGACGAGGAGGAGGCCGAGGACCTCATCGAGATGGTCGGCGAGGAGGTCCGCCGGCGCGACCGCGGCAACGCCGTCCGGCTCACCGTCGAGGAGAGCACCCCGCCCGAGGCCGTGGAGCTGCTCGAGCGGTCGCTCGAGGTCGATCGGCAGTTCGTGTACCGCGTGGCCGGCCCGCTCGCGATCCCGGACCTCCTGGCCATGGCCGAGCCCCTCGGCGACCGGCGGGACCTGCGCGACGAGCCGGTGACGCCGCCGGTGCCGGCGCCCCTGCGCGAAGCCGACGACGTCTTCGAGGTGATCGCGCGCGGAGACATCCTCCTGCACCACCCCTACGAGTCCTTCGATCCGGTCGTCGACTTCATCAGCCGGGCGGCGGACGACCCGGCGGTGCTCGCGATCAAGCAGACGCTCTACCGGACGAGCGGCGACAGCCCCATCGTCCAGGCGCTCGTGCGCGCCGCCGAGAACGGCAAACAGGTCGCCGCGTTGGTCGAGATCAAGGCCCGCTTCGACGAAGAGAACAACATCCTGTGGGCGCGGAAGCTCGAGAACGCGGGCGTCCACGTCGTCTACGGCCTGCTCGGCCTGAAGACACACTGCAAGATGGCCCTGGTCGTCCGGCGGGAGGGCGGCGAGCTGAAGCGCTACGTGCACATGGGGACGGGCAACTACAACCCGAGCACCGCTCGGCTCTACACCGACCTGAGCCTCTTCACGGCCAGGCCCGAGCTCGGCGAGGACGCCACGGCGCTCTTCAACCTGCTCACCTCGTGCACCGCGCCGTCGCACTGGCACCGGCTCACCGTCGCGCCGCTCGGGCTGCACGAGCGGATCCTCGGCCTCATCGAGCGCGAGGCGGACAACGCGCGCGCCGGCAAGCCGGCCCGGATCATCGCCAAGATGAACTCGCTCGTCGACCCGGATGTCATCCACGCGCTCTACCGGGCGTCGCGGGCGGGGGTGGGGATCGACCTGATCGTCCGCGGTATCTGCTGCCTGCGTCCGGGCCTGCCGGGCGTGAGCGACAACGTCCGCGTGCGGAGCGTCGTGGATCGCTTCCTCGAGCACAGCCGCCTCTTCTACTTCGAGGCGGGTGGGGCGGAGGAGGTGTACGGCTCGAGCGCGGACTGGATGCCGCGGAACTTCCACCGCCGGGTCGAGGTGCTCTTCCCGATCGAGGACGAGCGGCTGAAGCGCCGCGCCGTCGACGAGATCCTCGCCGTGTGCCTCGCTGACGACGTCAAGGCGAGCGAGCTCTTGCCGGACGGCAGCTACCGGCGCGTCGATCGGCCGGACGGCGCCCCGGGGTGCAGGAGCCAGGCGCGGTTCCTCGAGCTCGCGCGAGACGCGGCGCGGCGCGCCGAAGCGCGTGCCCGCCGCGACCGTCCGTTCATCGTCCGCCCCGTCCGAAACCGCCCCACCAAGGCCCCCGGCGAGACCAAGAGCGGCGAATGACCACGGACCCGAATACGTCCATGGACGGCGGCCAGCTCGCCCGCGACATCCACTCGCTGCTCGCGGACATCGATCCGTCGCGCTTGCGCGACGACGTCGAGGTGCGGGCCCGGGAGAAGCTCTCGAAGCTGCGCCGCCGGACGCAGGAGCTGCTCCGGCGCCCGCACGACGGGGCCGTCGTGCTGCGACCCCCGCTCGAGCAGGTGGCGACCGCCCTGTCGGCGCACGATCCGACCGTGACCGAGGACGGACCCGCCCGGCGGGCGGCGTGGATGCGCCTTCGGCGGAGCCTCCTGCCGGCCTACGCTGCGCTCGCGAGCGTGCTGCGCGAGCACGCGGTGGACGTGCCGCCCGTCCGCCCGACCAACTGGTACCGCACCGCGTTCCACGTGAGCTCGGCCGTCGGCGTGCTCCTCTTGTTCGAGTACGTGCTCGACGCCAGCTCGGCGGCGCTGGCGGCCGGAGGATTCGCCCTCATGTGCTGGGTGCTCGAGATCGGCCGGGCGATCAGCAAGCCGATGAACGACGTGCTCATGCGGTTCGGCTTCTTCAAGCTGATCATCCACCCGCACGAGCACTACCGGGTCAACTCGGCGACGTGGTACGCGACCGCGCTGTTCGTGCTCGGCCTCTTGAGCCCGCCCTTCGCCACGGTGGCCGGCGTGGCGGCGCTCGGCGCCGGGGACCCGATCGCGGCGCTGGTCGGCCGGCGCTGGGGCAGGACGCGCCTGGTCCACGGCCGGACGGCCGAGGGCTCGCTCGCGTTCATCGGCGCCGCGACCGCCGCGGTGTTCCTCGCGCTCACGCTCTGGCACCCGCTCGGGTCCTCGGCGCTCCGGCTCCTGGTCGCGCTCGCGGCGGCGGTGACGGCCGCGCTCGTCGAGCTCTTCAGCAGGCGCCTCGACGACAACTTCACCGTCCCGCTCGCCGGCGCCACCGGCGCCGTCGGGGCCGCCCTAGGCCTTGGCCTCTTCGGCTGATCGCCAACCGCCCGAAAGAAAGGCGTTTTTCTGGCTCAGCGCGGCTTGGCGGCGCGCGGTGGGCCCGGGGGCGGTGCGGCCGGTAGCGTGCGCCCATGGCCAGAGCTTCCTCTCTCGCGTGCGCCGTCCTGCTCGCGGCGTGCGCCAACGACGGCACGGGCGGGCCCGCCACCGGGGACGGGCCCTCCTCGGACGACGCGGGTCGACCCCCGCCGAGCACGGCCGCGCGCGCCGACGCGAGCCCGCCGCCCCGCGTCGATGCGGCGGGCGCCGGCTCCTGCGACCGGCTGGTCGCGGTGGTGCGGGACTTCCGGGGCTTCGACCAGGGCGGACACCCGGACTTCGAGAACGTGAACGAGGACGAGCCCGACTGGGACTTCTCGTCGGGCCGCCCCGAGTGGCCGGACCCGGTCGCCTCGCCCTACCTCGGGACCGAGCTCGGAGACGACGGGAAACCCGAGTACCTGGCGCCGGGCGCGAGCCCCGCGGGCTCGATCCTCGGGCCGGACACGTTCCACGACTGGTACCACGACACCGAGCACAACCAGCGCCTCGAGGTCGAGATCGTGGACATGGACTCGAGCGAGAGCCGGTTCTTCTTCGACGCGAGCGAGTTCTTCCCCATCGACGGCCGCGGGTTCGGCGACGAGCACTCGGCCGCGGGCGACTCGGCCCGCCGGCACAACTACCACTTCACGACCGAGATCGTGGCCGAGTTCCAGTACCGCGGGGGCGAGACCTTCACCTTCTCGGGCGACGACGACGTCTGGGTGTTCGTGAACGGCAAGCTCGCGCTCGACCTCGGCGGGCAGCACGAGCGGCAGGACGCGACGATCGACTTCGACGCGCTCGCCGATTGGCTCGGGATCGAGATCGGGGGCTCGTACACGCTCCACCTCTTCCACGCCGAGCGCCACACGACCCAGTCCCAGTTCCAGTTCGCGACGTCGATCGAGTGCTTCACGCTGATCTAGTTTCGGCCCGGCTCGCACAGTCGAACCACGGCGACGCCATCCTGCTCCGGGTCGTCGGCATCCATCGTCGCCGCAAACGCGAAGTTGCCTCGTGCCACCACGTGTTGCGGTTGGCCTAGCGGAACCGTCGCGCGTACTTCCGGCCGGCTCGGTTCCGCGACGTCTGCGATCACGACGCCGGTCGACAACAGGAGCGCGAACTTGCCGGTGACGGCGAGACCACTGGCGGACAACCCATCCAGGAAGCCGACCTCCTCGGGCATCTCCGGATCCTCGATGTTCACGACGGTAAGGGCGCGTCCGGCGAAACCCGAGACGTAGGCATGGGACCCCGAGATCACGACGTCCGTGGCCGCCCCTGGGATGGGGATGGATCCAAGCACCGCGGGAGTCGACGGCTCGGTGACGTCCAGCACGAACAACGTCGACCCTCCGGGCGCCGAGCCACCTGTCACGGCGTAGAGCATTCCTGGCTTCTCTCCGACTCCCATGACGAGCTCGAGCGCGGCTTCGCCCGCTGACATCGGAGTGCTCGGAGCGGAGACGTCCACGATGTGGACGCGATCTCCCGAGGCCCAGTAGAGGATGTCGTCCGCGAGCGCCAGGTCGGCATCGATGGAGAAGGCGCTCGAACGAAAGACGATGTCACGTCCCATGAGGTCGACGACGACGAACGTGCTCCGGTGGACGGCGTATAGATGATGGTCCCCCGCCTCCATCGCCACCATCGGTTCTTCCGAGTAGAGCGGTGGGACATCGAGCGACCACGACCTGCGCGGGTCCGGGGGCTCGGCTACGTCGATGGCGACGACGACGGGACGAACACCAACGGCGTCGCTTTCCGACGCCCCCACGAGCAGCGTGTCGTCGTCGAGGGCCAGGGCCGTAGGGCGTCGGAGCGGGACCTGTGCCACAACGACTGGATCCGCCGTGTCACAGACAACGGCGTCGCAGCTGCAGAGGGCGCCGCACGCACTCCCCGTGGAACACGCCCCATCGTCTCCATCGCAATCCTCGGCTGCGTCTCGGTGGCCATCGCCGCAATGCGGCGCGAGCCCGCCACACGATGTGTTGCAGCGCGGCTCTGCCGACCACGCGTCGCGATTGTGCTCGCCGTCATCGCACTCTTCGCCGTGCTCGACGACGCCATTGCCGCACACCGCATCAACGCCAGCGTCGGTGGCTGGTTCCGCGTCTCCACCGCTCGCCGCATCCGGCGCTGTCGCATCTGATCCGCGATCCGCGTCACCGCATGCCGCTGCCGCTGCCACAAGGAGGAGCGCCGTTCTGGCGGCCGATGCGAACTTCATCGCTACATCGTGACTGGGGTTGGCGCGATCGCAAAGCGCATGCGAAACGGCGCCGCGACCCCGGAGGCCGTCTCTCACGAGCACCGGCCGGGTTCGTTCTCCCCAACGCCGAAGATGCGGTGGGACGCCGACAACGAGTCTGACGTTCACGAGGGGCCGCCGTCGCGGACGTCGGTCCGTGCACCTTCGAGACCGCCACAGTCGAGCAGCTTGCGCTTGCGTGGGCCGAAAAAGCGTGTACACGGCCTCCCCACTACCGAGGAGGGAGGACGAGATGAAGCGCTTTGCGTTGATCATGCTGTCGATTTCCGTTGTCGCTGCGTGCGGCGACGACGACGACCGAGGGACGGGCGGCGACGACGCCGGGACGGGCGGCGACGCCGGGATGTCCGGAGCCTGCACGAACGCGAGCGACCTCGCGGCCCTGATGCGGATGGACTTCGGCGACGCGATGGACCAGTCCGTCCCCGACATCGCGGCCGCCGAGGGCACCACCTGTGCGCTGGCCGGGATGACGGGCGACGCGCTCCAGATGTGCACCCGCGACGCCATCGTGGAGGAGACCGGGATGGCCGTCTCGGCGGACTGCGCGGACTGCTTCGCGATCAGCGTCCGCTGCTCGGCCGAGAACTGCTTGACGCCCTGCCTCGGCGGGAGCGACTCGGCCGAATGCGTCGCCTGCCGCTGCGGCGACAACACCGCCATGGTCAACTGCATCGACGCCTACACGGCCTGCTCGGGCATCCCGAGCGACGTCTGCGCCGGGATGTGATCCGCCGGCTGGGAGATCGGCCCGGACGCCCGCGAGGCGGCCCCCGATCTCCCAGCGGGCCCAGAGTCGCGCGCGCAGCGCACGCGACGGCTCGTGGCCGGCGGAGTGGACGCGGTCGCGCGCTCGAGCGCGTCCGTCGGGCTCTTCACTCACGAGGCGCGTCGGATGCCCTTCAACTCGCTGGCGATCTGCGGCTCGGTGACCGCGAGGTCGTAGGTCTGCTGCAGATTCAGCCAGAACTCCGGAGTCTGGTCGAAGAAACGCGCGAGCCGCAAGGCGGTGTCTGCCGTGATGCTCCGGTTGCCGCGCAGGATGGTCGAGACGCGATTGGCGGGCACTCCGATCCGGCCTGCGAGGGCGTTGGCCGACATGCCGAGCTCCTCCAGTTGTTCTCGGAGCACTTCCCCCGGGTGTACCTTCAGTCCGAACTTCACCATCGACTTGCTCCTTCAGTGGTAGTCCACGACCTCCACGTCGTACGCGTCACCATCCCGCCAAACGAAGCAGATGCGGAACTGGTCGTTGACCCGAATGGAGTACTGGCCCTTCCGTTTTCCACGAAGCGCTTCGAGTCTGTCACCCGGTCGAAAGTCCGAGAGAGCCGTCGCAGCGTGTAGACGAGCGAGCTTGAGGCGCAGAGAGTCCCGGATCCCGTCGAAGTCGGCAACGCGCTTTCCCTCGATGAAGCGTCGGGTGGCCTTGTCCCGGCAGCTCCGAATCACGCCGCATTCTAGTACGCGGTACGTACCACGTCAAACCACGCAGGGGCGGCTCGCGTGGGCGGCGGTCAGCCCGTGGCTGCGTGAGGCTGCTCGGGCTCGGGGGCCGCGGGCTCGGGCGCCGGCTCGGGCCCGGCCGGCTCGTCGGCGCGTGCGGGCTCGCGCTCGTGGCGGCGGCGGACGGCCTCGGGGATCGGGAGCTTGTCGGCGAGCTTCGGGAAGAGGAACGAGACGCCGGTCGCGGCCGCCGTCGCGATCCCTGCCTGCGCGAGCCCGATGGGGCCGAGCGGCCGGCAGCCGAAGAAGTGGCTGAGCCCGGGCGTCTGGACGACGCCGAGGAGCGCGGCCCCCGACAGGAGGCTCGTCCCGATCACGAGCCCGCTGCGGCTGCCCGTCGTGAGCGTCTGGCCGAGCTGGCTGCCGACCAGCGTCAGCAGCGCGACCGTGTCGGCGCGCGCGTTGCCGCCGAGCGTCCGCGCCGCGATCCACGCGCCGGCGGTCGAGCTGCTCGTCAGGAGCGCGCGCCAGAGGATGTCGCGGTCGAGCGCCTCGCCGAGCGAGGCCTCCGGGCCCTCGCGCATGAGCTGCTCGGGCGTGAGGTGCGCCGGCGGCCGGAGCGCCACCGCGAGGGCGGGCGCGGTGTCCGTGAGCAGGTTGACTAGCAGGAGCTGGCGCGCGTTCAGCGGCGAGCGGCCCGACAGGAGCCCGGCGATCAGCGTGAACGCGATCTCGCCGAGGTTCCCGCCGACCAGGAGCGAGACCGCGTCGCGGACCGACGCCCACAGCGCGCGCCCCTCGAGCACCGACGCCACGATCGTCTCGATGCGCTCGTCGGTGACGACCACGTCGGCGGCCTCCCGCGCCGCCGTGGTGGCGCCCTCGCCGATCGCGATCCCGACGTCGGCCAGCCGGATGGCCGGCGCGTCGTTCGCTCCGTCGCCGGTCATGGCCACGACCCGGCCGGCGCGTCGCAGCGCCTGGACGATCCGCACCTTCTGCACCGGGGTCACCCGCGCGAACACGCGCACCGAGCCGATGCGCGCGTCGAGGGCCTCGTCGGCCATGGCGTCGAGCTCGGGGCCCGTGATCAGGCCGTCGTCGCCAGCGATCCCGAGCTCGACCGCGATCGCCTGCGCCGTGCTCGGGTGATCGCCGGTCACCATGATCACGCGGATGCCGGCGCGCCGGAGATCGTCGAGCGCCTGCCTCGCCGTCGCGCGGATCGGATCGGCGAGCCCGACGAACCCGCGGAGCTCGAGCCGCTCGACGTGGTGGTCGCGCAGGTGGCGGCGATCGGTCCCCGACCGCCGCTCGGCGACCGCCAGCACGCGCAGCCCGCGGCGCGCCATGCGGATCGCCTCGTCGTGCAGGCGCGCGCGCTCGCCCTCGTCGAGCAGGCACCGGGGCAGGATCACCTCCGGCGCGCCCTTGACCGACACCCACATCGCGTCCCCCGCCCGCCCCTGCACGGCGTGGTAGCCGCGGCCGGGCTCGAAGGGCAGCTCGGCCAGCCGCTCCCAGCAGGCGAGGTCCTCGTCGGGGCTCACCCCGGCCTCGCGGCCTCCGTCGAGGATCGCCCGGTCGGTGAGGTGCGGGGGACGGCCGCCGTCGCCGTCGGGGCTCGCGCGGAGCGCCGCCGCAAGGACGCAGCGGTGGGGGCCCTCGAGGTGCTCGATCGAGAGCTCTCGCGTGCCGTCCGAGACGCTCCGCAGCCGGATCTGCCCCTCGGTGAGCGTGCCGGTCTTGTCCGCGCACAGGACGTCGACGCGTCCGAGCGCCTCGACCGCGCGCGGGTTGCGGACGAGCGCGCCGCGCTCCTCGAGCCGCTTGGCCGCGGCGAGCTGCGCCATCGTGGCGAGCAGCGGCAGCCCCTCCGGGATCGCGGCGACCGCGAGGCTGACGCCTGTGCCGAGCACCTCCTCGGGCGGCCGGCGCCGCGCCATGCCGGCGCCGACCAGCACGAGGCCCGCGACCGCGGCGGCCGGCCCGGTCAGCTCCGTCAGCCGCTCGAGGCGCGCCTCCACGCCGCCGTCGGTGCCCGCCCCCGCGCGCGCCTCGGCGACGCCGCGGCGGGCCTCGGTCGCCTCGCCCGCCGCGACGATGACGGCGCGCACCGTCCCGGCGGCGACCGTCGTCCCGTCGTAGATCATCGACGTGCGCTCGGCGACCGCCTCGGCCCGCGACCGCTCCGGCGTCTTGTGGACCGGGAGCGACTCGCCCGTGAGGCTCGACTCGTCGAGCTCGAGCCCGTGCGACTCGAGGATGCGGCAGTCGGCCGGGACGACCTCGCCCGCGTCGAGCTGGATCACGTCGCCCACGACCAGCTCGTCCGGCGGGACCTCGCGGGTCGTACCCCCGCGGCGCACGCGCACGTGCCGGCGCTCGCGGCGGAGGAGCGCGCCGAGCGCCCGCTCGGTGCGGTAGCGCTGGGTCGCGCCGACGAGGGAGTTGAACCCGACGACGCCCGCGATGAGCCCGGCGTCCACCACCGATCCCATGAGCGCCGAGAGGCCCGCCCCGGCGGCGAGGATCGGCGCGAGCGGGTTCACCACCTCGTCGAGCGCCATGCCCGCGAAGACGCGCCAGGGCGGCGCCTCTTCGGCTCTCGGCGGCACGCGCCGGGCAGCCTCCACCTCGTCGAGCCCGCCGCCCGACGAGCCGAGCCGGGCGAGCGCCTCGGCGGGGTCGAGCGCGTGCCACGGGGTGGGATCACGCGGCGGGACGACGGGACGGGCGCCGAGCGCGTGCGCGAGCCGCAGGCCGTTGCCCATCGACAGGACCGTGGCGGCGCTCGAGGCCGTCATGACGCGCCTCGCCGTCGCGGCCTCGAGCCCGCCCATGGAAAGGAGCAAGGTCATCCCCGCCTCGACCGCCGCGATCTGCACGCTCTGGCGCGAGGCGTCGCGGGCCGCGGCGAGCGAGTCGAGCACGAGGAGCGCGTCGTCGAGCCCCGTCGGCAGGATCAGGTCGGCGCCCCAGGGAGGCGGCGCCCCGGGCCGCGGGACGCCGATCGCCACGTCCGCCGCGCGGCACGCGCGCGGCCATCCCGATCCCACGAAGAGCACCCCGCGTCGCTCGAGCTGGAGCCGCCGGACGCGCTCGATCGCCTCATCCTCCCCGCGCGCCGCCTCGCGCGCGAGGCCGAGCCGCCGCACGGTCGCCTCGAACGCGTCGACGGACGGATCGCGCGCGGCCCCGGCCGCACCGGTGACGAGCGAAGCGTCGACGACGACCGCGTCGATCCGGTCGAGGCGCCGGAGCGCGTGCCGGTCGACGGCCACGACGCCGCGGCGCGCGAGGATCACGCCGAGCTGGGCGGCGAAGGCCTCGCGCCCGAGCCGGGCGGGCCGCGGGACACCGCCGAAGACCGGCGCCGTGGCGCTCTCGATGCTGCCCGTGCTCATCATGCCGAGCCCGAAGCCGCCGAGCGTGGCGGCCGTGGCCTTGTCGGCCCAGCGCTCGATGGGACCGGGAGGCAGCGGGACGGGCCGCTCGCTCGCGCCGCAGCCGCTCACGTCGTGCAGCTCGGGCCGCCCGCACAGCGCCTCCTCGCGCGCCGCCCACAGCTCCTGCCGGGCGAGGAGCTCGCGCAGCCGGAGCCATCGGCGCAGGACGTCCACGGCCGGCCCCGTGCTGCCCTGGAGGAACGCCTGCGTCGTCGCGTTCAGGAGGTTGAACCCGAGGTCGGTCGTCGGGCGCCCGAGCCGCTCGTCGAGGAGCCGCCGCGCCTGCGGGAAGTTCTGGAACATGGAGGTGATGGCCGCGATGTCGATGTCGAAGGGCAGCGGCCTCACCCCCGCGATCCGCATGGCGAGCCCGCCGGTCAGGCCGGCGGCGTCGGCGGCCATCTCGATCTTGGTCCGGACGACCGGCTCCCGGTCGCCCGGGTGCTCGACCCGGGGGCCTTCGAGCGGGAAGCGGTCGAGCCCGAGCTGCTCCTCGACCACGTCCACGACGCCGGCGAGATCGCGCGGGTCCCGCGAGGCGGCGTGCTGGACGATCACCCGGCGCAGGGGCGCGTTGACCCGCGCCCAGTCGACCCCGTCGATGCTCTCGAGCGTCTCGACCAGGACGGGCGCGAGGCGCTCGAGGGCGGTCGGGGGCAGGTCACGCAGCTCGATGTGCGACCGGCCGTTCTTCCGCCAGATGCGCCGGCGCCGGTGCCGGAGGTCCTGCCACAGCTCGGACACCCCCTCGCGCACGCGCCGCGCCGCGGCCCGCAGCTTGGATGACCGCGCCATGTGGGGGAAGTAGTCGCGGCGGCTCGCAGGGCAACGCGCGGCGGGTGTGCTCTCGCGCCTCGGGACAGGCCAGCCCTACTCGACCAGGTACAGATCCCACCGGGCGCGCCGGCCGGTGTCCGACGCGAGGTGGAGGCCGCCGGCGTCGAGCGTGCCGCCGTCGTGGGTGATGCGGACCCGGGTGACGCCCGCGCCGAGGTCCTCGGTGAGGTAGCAGCCCGGGGTGCACGTCGACAGCTCGGCGGCGTCGGCGGCCTCGGTGAGCGCGGGCGCGGCGAAGGCGCCGTCGAGCGTCGCCGCGAGTGTTCCGCCGTCGGCGAGCTCGAACCGTGCTTCGCCGCTGTCGGTGGAGAGCACGCCGGCGACGTCGTAGACGTCGGCGACGTCGGCGGGGCCGACGACCTCGGCATGGTCCTCCTCGGAAAGCGTGTCGATGGTGGGATCGAGGAGCGGGACGAGGTAGCCGTCGCGCAGCAGGAGCGGCATCTGCTCGAGGGGCGCGGCGAGGGTCACCTCGCGGCCGCCCTCGACGAGCGTGCCGTCGCGCCAGTCGACGTAGCGGCCCTCGGGGAGCGTGACGGTCTTGTCGCGCGCGCCTCGCTCGACCACGGGCGCGACGAGGATCGCGGGGCCGAGGTAGTGGACGTCGTCGGCGCCCGCGAGGTCGGGCCGGTCGGGGTGCTCGAAGAAGACGTGGCGCACGACGGGCGCACCGGTGGCGTTCGCCTCGTGCGCGAGCGACCAGAGGTAGGGGAACAGGCGCGTGTGCAGCCGCCCGTAGACGCGCCAGGACTCGAGCGCCTCGGGCGCGTCCCAGATCGTCGCCTTGTCCACGCCGTCGATGTTGAAGGAGCAGGCGCTCTGGTCCATCATGCAGCTCGTCATCGAGCCCTGCTGGATCCAGCGCGCGAGCAGCTCGCCGTCGGCCGCCGCGCCGCCGTCCGACGCGCAGTGGAAGCCGCCGATGTCGCCGCCCCAGTGGGGGACGCCCGAGACGCCCATGTTCACCGCGGCGCGCACCATCGAGGGCAGCCCGTCCGAGTCCTCGAAGGACGCCGCGGGATCGCCGGACCACACGATGGGGACCCACTGCGACGAGCCGGTGTACCCGGCGCGGGCGAACGCGAGCCAGTCGCCTGCCTGGGGGCCGGACTCCATGACCTCGTGCACCGCGCGGTCGTAGAGGACCGGGTAGAGGTTGTGGAGCTCCTCGCCGGTCATGCCGTTGGCGCCGACCGACCGCGGCTGCACGTACTCGCCGAAGTCGTACATCCAGCCCGAGTACCCGAGGTCGAGCGCCCAGTCGAACATGGACTGGTACCACTCGGTCGCCTCCTCGGAGGTGAAGTCGACCTGGAGCACCGGCAGGTACGAGCCGCTGATGAGCTCGACCACCGACGGCCCGCCGCGCGGGTCCATGAGGAACCAGCCGTTGTCGAGGCCGCGGTCGACCTCGGCCCGGAGCGGGTTGTCGGCCGTGTCGGCGAGGAGCGAGTTGTAGTAGCCGCAGACGCGGTAGCCGAGCCCGCGCGCTTCGGCGACCCACGCGCGCAGATCGTCCTCGCGTCCGACGTGGCTGCCCGCCGGCAGGAAGTGCACCGCGTCGTCGACCGCGGTGATCGCGAGGTCCTCGTCGCGCATCGCCTGGATCTCCGGCACCCCGAGCGCCATGTCGTTGCGTCCGATGCGGCGGCGCGGGCCGAAGGTCCACGCGGGCGGGATCATGGGCCGGCCGGTCCGGGCGGTGAACAGGTCGACGAGATGGTACGGCCACGGCCGCTCGTCGCCCGGGATGGGGACGTACACCTCGTAGGCGAGGGACGGGCCGATGTGCCAGACGCGCCAGGCGTCGTCGTGCTCGGTGGCGAGGTCGTAGGTGTTGCGCCAGGTCGAGTCGAGCCAGAACGCGTAGCGGCGCGTCGAGACGAAGAACGGGACCGGGTAGTACGTCATCGCCTCGCCGTTCGGCGCGGGGTTGCCGGGGCCGGCCGGGTCCCCTTCGCCCGTGCCGACGCCGCCCTCCTCGGCCCAGGAGTACACGCTCACACCCCGCTGATCGGTGCGGTTGAAGCGCTCGCCGAAGCCGAGGAAGGCCTCGTCCGCAGGCGTCGCGAAGGCGGCCGACACGGCGCGCGGCTCGGCGCCGTCGACGCGCGCCTCGACCCGGAGCGTGGAGTCGGTGACGGAGTGATCGACCACGAGGCGCTCGTCGCCGCGCCCGTCCTCGCGCAGGACGAGCTCGAGCCCGCCCGGGCGCTCGGTCGCCTCCACCACGAGCCAACCCTCACGCCAGGGATCGAAGCGCGTGCCGAACCCGTAGTGGCCCTTCGTGATGCCGCCCGCGCGCCAGATGGTCTCGCCCGTGGTCCACGCGAGCGGCGCCCAGCCTTCGCCGCGAGGGGCGTCGAGCGAGCGCAGGACCTCGGTGCCGTCCGCGTCGAGGACGGCGACGCCGTACGGGCTCCGGGTGACCTCGACGGTGATCCCGTCGGCGGTCAGCGTCCACGAGTCGGGGAGGTCGGAGCCGGGTCCTGGCCCGTCGTCGTCGCCGCCGCAAGCTGCGAGCAGCGACAGGAGCGAGAGAGTGGCGGCACGCACGGCGCGCAGGGTACCACGGCGGCGGTGCGCCGGACGCGTGTCGCGGCGGCCTTGCGGCTCACGGGAGCCACGGGGCGGATCGTCACGACAGCCGCGCGAGGAGGCCGCGGGAGCGAGCGGCACACGAGCTGCTTCTCATCGGGAGCGATGCGGAGGATCACCGTCGCCGTCGTCGTCTCCACGCTCGCGGGCTGCGCGACGGCGCGGGGGCTCTGGCCGGGGACGCGGGGGGACGTGTCGTTGGCCTGGGAGCTGACGGGCCCGGGCGAGCCCTCCGCCGCCGCCAAGCCCGGCGAGGCGCCGCCCGAGCGGACGACGCTGGACGTCTCGCTCGCGGTGGACAACCGCGAGGACGCTCCGATGGTCGTCGAGCGCGTCTGGCTCGAGGCCGTGTCGGTCGACGGCAAGACCCTGTCCGACATCCCGCCCGAGCGCGCCGCGGCCACCTCGGTGATCGAGCCCGGCGAGCAGGGCGTGATCGAGGCGCGCTTCGAGGTGCCGCTCGCCGGCGAGCCCGCCGACGTCGACGGGTTCCGCGTCGCGTGGCGGGTGCGCGCGGGCGACACCACCTACACGCGCAGCCGGGAAGCCGACCTGCCCGGCCGCCGCTACCCCGCCAACCACTACGACTACTACTACGACGAGCACCACCCGTTCTACGACGGTCCGTATCCGTTCTACTTCTAGCTGACAGCCCACCGTCGCGTGCGCGCTCACCCGACCGCCGCGTCGACGAGCATCATCAGGCAGAACCCGGCGGCCAGGCTGAAGGTCGACAGCCGCTCGCGGCCGCCTCGGTGGGTCTCCGGGATGATCTCGCCCGCGACGACGAACAGCATGGCGCCCGCTGCGAAGGCGAGCGCCCACGGCAAGAGCGCCTCCGCGAGCGCAACGGCGGCGGCGCCGACGATCCCGCCGACCGGCTCGACGAGCCCGGTGCCGAACGAGACGGCGAAGGCACGCAGGCGCGAGTAGCCGGCGGCGATGAGCGCCGCCGCGACCGCGAGCCCCTCGGGCAGGTTCTGCAGGAGGATGCCCACCGTGATCGACAGCCCCTCGTCCCGGCCGGCGCCCCACGCGACCCCGACGCTGAGCCCCTCGGGGAAGTTGTGGAGTGTGATGGCGAGCACGAAGAGCCAGTAGCGCGACCAGGGCTTGGGCTCGCCCTCGCGGCGCTCGACGCCGTGGCCGTGCGGAGCGAGCGAGTGAAAGCCCCAGATCGCCGCCCCGCCGAGCAGCACGCCGGCGGCCGCGACGGCGGCGGCGGCGAGCGCGCTGCCGCTCCTCGCCGCGCCGAGCTCGAGCGCGGGGAGGATGAGCGAGAAGAGCGTGGCCGCGAGCATGATCCCGGCGGCCACCGCGAGCATGAGCGTCTGGCCCCGCTCTCCCCAGCGCCGCCGCAAGAAGATCGGCAAGGCGCCGAACCCCGTGCCGACGCCGGCGATCAGGCTGCCGGTGACGCCCGACCAGAATGCGGACGCTCCAGCGGGGTCCATGCCCCGCCCCTAAGCGCGGCCGTGCGCGTGGGCCACTCGGCCCCCCCGGCCCGGTGTCGGTCTCAGGTTCACGCAACTACACCCCTCGGGGTGACATCTTGGTTCTGTTCCGAGGACGGATTCGCGTTAGCATCGACCGCATGGTGCGGTGGATGACTGCCCTCGTGGGCCTGCTCGCCGTCGGGTGCGGCTCGGCGGTGGGCAACATCGGTCGGTTCGACGCGAGCGGGTTCCGTCACGAGCGCTACCGCTATGGGGTGCAGGCGGGGCCGGACGGCGCCATCCTCTCGCGCGACTGGCGCCTCGACAACTTCCAGCAGACCTCGCGGCGCACGGTGCCCAAGTCGGGGCCGGCGTATCGCTCCGACGTCGGCTTCGACACCGACGGAGACGGTGAAATCGACCAGCACGTCGAGCTCAACCGGTACGACCTGCGCTACCGCCACGTCCGAAACCGGGGCTCGATCTGGCTGTCGACCATCCCGCTGTCGACGAACCTCTCGCAGACGGACCTGCGCGTGCTCATGCGGGACTACGTGGACGCGGTCTCGGGCGCCGGGTTCGTCGGCGTGAACTTCGGCGGGACCGTGGTCGCCGGAATCGAGAGGCGGTTCGCGACCCGCATCCTCGACTCGCAGGTGATCACGGTGCACGGTCTGCCCGGGTTCGCAGCGACGGTGGAGGTCGCCAACGTGGACCAGATGCAGCTGTCTCCCGACAGCCGGTGGGAGCGGGCGCGAGTCGTCCTCATACGGACGCCCTTCGAGTACGCCCCGCCGCGAAGCCTCACGACCGTGCGTGACACCCACTACCCGGTCGTCATGCTGGTCGGTTACACCAACCTGCCGGAGGACTTCGACGCGGGCTTACCGGACTTCGTCCGCTTCGTGAACCAGATCGTCTTCGCCGACGCCCCGCCCGAGACGCCGCCCGGCGTGCAGGTCGTGAGCTCGGAGCCGGCTCCCCCCGCCGCTGCGCCGCCGCAGGCGCCACCGCCGGCTCCCCCGCCCCCACCGGCGGTCGCCGAGCCGCAGGACGCGAACGAGCAGCGGGGACCGCCGTCCGCCGAGCCGCCGAGCCCGACGCCGCTGTGAGCCGACCGGCGGCCGTGTCCGATCGGGCGCGCCGAGTTGACCCGCTCGCCGGATGGGCGGTAGACCCGCTCGATGGGCCTGCGCGGCGGTTTGGGCTTCTTCGTGGCGATCGTCCTCCTCGGGTGCGGGGACGACGGCGGCGCCGTCACGGTGGACGCCGGGGGGCCCGAGCCCGACTCGGGGACCGGGCCGTCGAGTCGGACGCTCACCTACACGCCCGAGGGCTGCGGGTACGAGGTGCGGACGCCGGAGGTCGCCGAGGCGGCACGGAGCGGCGACGCGGTCGGGGCGAGCCCGACGCCCGGCTTCGTCCACGCGAGCTTCGCCGGGCCCACCGAGTCGTCCTTCGCGGTCGACTGGCGCACCGACCTCGACACGACGGTCAGCCAGGTGCTCTTCGGGACCGACCCGGCGGCCGTCGAGGCGGCGGACGGGGCGGACGCGGCGGCCGGCGTGCAGGTGCGCGGCGGGCATCACGTCCTGTTCGAGCCGCTCACGGGCGGGGCCCTCCGGCTGCACGAGGCGCACGTCTGCGGGCTCGCGGCGGCGACCACCCATTACTACAAGGTGGGAGGGCCGGGCGCGTGGAGCGCCGTGTACGACGTGGCGACCGCGCCGCCGGTCGGGGCGACCTCGCCGATCCGCTTCGCCGTGACCGGCGACTCGCGAGACGACTCGGTGGTGTGGGCCCAGGTCCAGGCGCGGGTGCGCGACGCGGCGCCCGACTTCCAGCTCTTCACCGGGGACGCCGTCGGGCTCGGCGTGAACCAGCCCGAGTGGGACGGGTTCTACGGCGAGTCCTACATGGGCCAGAACGTCCAGGAGGCCCTGGCGCGCATCCCGATCATGCCGGCCAACGGCAACCACGAGGGGCTCGCCGTCAACTACACCCTGCAGCTCGCGCTGCCCCAGGAGCTGTCCGAGGGCGAGCGGGCCGAGGGCGAGGAGTGGTACTCGTTCGACTACGGCAACGCGCACTTCGTCGTGCTGAACGACACGGCGGGCGAATCGCTCGTCACCGGTTCGCAGCTCGACTGGCTCGACGCGGACCTCGCGGCGGTCGACCGCGACGTGACGCCGTGGGTGTTCGCCGTGCACCACGAAGGCACCTACTCGTGCTCGACGAACCACGGCTCGGACATCGAGCTGCGGGCGGCGTGGCAGCCCGTCTTCGACCGGCACGAGGTCGACATCGTCTTCAACGGACACGATCACGACTACGAGCGGAGCAAGCCGATCCGCGGGTTCGCGGCGGGCACCTCGGACGGCGAGGTCCAGGCGTGGGGCGCGGGCACGATCTACGTGGTGTCGGGCGGCGCGGGTGCGCCGCTCTACGGCGTGGACGACGGCTGCTACCACACCGAGACGATCGAGTCGGTCAACCACTACGTCATCGTCGACATCGAGGACCGGACGCTCCGCTACGCGGCCCACCGGCTCGACGGGACGATGCTGGACTCGTTCGAGATCACGAAGTAGTCAGCTTCGCTCGCGGTCGCGGTCTTCCTGCGCGCGGCGTCGCGCGGCGTGGCGGGCGAACTCGCCGTCGCCGTCGGAAGCGCGCTCCTCGTCGTCCTCGTCGGCGTCGGGCTCCTCCGGCGGCTCGTACTCGTACTCGTCGATCTCGTCGAGGAGGCGGGCCAAAAGGCCGTCCATCATCAGGTCGCGCTGGTCGGTGCGGAGCTTGCCGTCGAGGTAGTCGTCCCGGACCTCCTCGAACCGCGGGCGGTAGCGCGACAGGAGCACGCGGAAGTGGTCCACCTTGGCCCAGATCTCGCGGTGCTTGCGGACGTAGAGGGCCACGAGCGACGCGATGGTGGCGCCGCCGAGGAGCAGGCCGACGGGGCCGCCGACCACGGTGCGCAGAAGGAGCGTGAGCGCCGCGGCGCCGGCCGCGCCCGCGAGGATGCGCTTACCCCCGCCCGCCACGCCGTCCCACGCGACCGACCACGCCTCGCGCGAGGCCAGGAGCAGAGCCAGGAAGTTGATGCGGCTGGCCCGCCCGGAGTCCCAGTACTCCTTGAGCGCCGCGCGGAGAAAGCCCTCGTACGACTCGTAGGCCTTGCGTTTTCGAGCCATGAAGGGAACCGTAACAGAAGCCCAGGCGTCTACCACTCGACCGGTTGCCCAACGCCGGGGGCGCGAGCAGGGTCTGCAACGTATGCTTGGTGGGATGCATCCGATCTCGAGGACGACCCTCGCCGCCCTCCTCGGCCTCGCGCTGTCCTGCGGCTCGTCGAGGCCGCCGGCCCAGGGCGCCGCCGCCCAGGGGGATCTCGCCCGGGAAAGGGGGCCCGAGGCCCCGACGGCGCGGGGGCCGGGGACCGAAGGACCGGCGCCCGACTTCGGATCGGCGCCGCTCGTCCCGCCCGAGGACCAGACGGGCGAGGAGCCGCCGAGGCACGAGGGCCCCGCTCCCACCATCGCGTCGATCGACGACGCCGAGCAGGCGATCGCCCGAGGCTTCTACGCCGAGGCCGAGGCCTTCCTCGGGCAGGCCCCGGGCGCCCGCGCCCTGCTCGCGCTCGCGCGCGCCGAGCTCGAGACCGGGCGGTACGACGAGGCGGCGCGGACGGCCGAGCGGGCGGCGCGGGATCGCGCCCACCGGGTCGCGGCCGAGACGCTCCGCGGCGAGGCGCTGATGCGCCGCGGCCGGCTCGACGAGGCCGAGCGGGTGCTCGGCGCCGTGGCCGGGGAGGGCCGCGCGTTCCGCGCGAGCGTGCTCCTCGGCCGGCTGCTCGAGGGCCGGGGTCGCGGCGTCGAGGCACAGCCACACTTCATGCGCCTCATCCACGCGTACAACGACGAGACGATCGGTCCGCGCGACGCCGAGGGGCTGTCGTACGTCGGGATGGCGGCCTGGGGGCTCGGCAGCTTCCAGGACGCGAACGACGCGTTCCGCGAGTCGGCCGCGGCCGACGGCGAGCGCGTCGAGACGCAGGTCGAGTGGGCCCGGCTCTTCCTCGAGAAGTACGACGCGGGCCACGCGGAGGAGAGCCTGCGGCAGGCGCTCGAGCACAACCCGAACAGCGCGCTCGCGCACGCGCTGATGGCGCGCGTCCGGATCGAGCAGTCCTTCGACTTCGCGGCGGCGACGGCCTACTCGGAGCGAGCGCTCGAGGTGAACGAGAACCTCGTGACGGCGCACGTGACGCTCGCGGGGATGGACCTCAGGGACATGGACTTCGCGGCGGCCGACGCGCACCTCGACCGCGCGCTCCAGGTGGACCCGAACGACCTCGATGCGCTCAGCGTGAAGGCGGCGGTGCGGTTCCTGGCGGACGACGCGCAGGGCTTCGAGCGGGCCAAGCGCGAGGTCTTCCGGCGCAACCGGACGTTCAGCGAGATGTACACGATCATCTCCGAGTTCGCCGACTGGGAGCACCGCTACCCCGAGATCGTCGCGATGGCTCGCGAGGCGGTGAGCCTCGATCCGAACGACGCGCTCGCGCACGCGACGCTCGGCCTGAACCTCCTTCGCATGGGCAACGAGGAGGACGGGCTCGAGGCGCTCCGCGAGGCGTGGCAGCGAGATCGGTTCAACGTCCACGTCTACAACACGCTCAACCTGTACGACGACGTGATCGGCCCGCACTACGAGCAGTTCGACGCCGGGCCGCTCGTCTTCCGCATGCACCGCGAGGAGCGGCCGGTCCTCGAGCGCTACGTGCCGCCGACGCTGCGGCGGGCCTGGGACGACATGAAGCGGCGCTACGGCTTCACGCCCGAGGGGCCGGTCCGGATCGAGCTGTTCAGCGACACGCAGCACTTCAGCGTGCGGACCACGGGCCTTCCGAACCTCGGCGTGCAGGGCGTCTGCTTCGGCAAGGTGGTGACGGCCATCTCCCCGGCGGGCGGTCCATTCAACTGGGGCCAGATCACCTGGCACGAGCTCGCGCACGTGTTCCACATCCAGCTCTCGCGCAACCGCGTCCCGCGGTGGTTCACCGAGGGGCTGGCCGAGTACGAGACGATCGTCGCGCGCCCCGAGTGGCGCCGCGAGGAGGACCATCGGCTCTACCAGGCCATCGCCAACGACCGCCTGCCGCCGCTCCGCCTGATGAACCGCGCCTTCACGCACGCGCGCTCGGCGGACGACATGATGACCGCGTACTACGCGAGCTCGCAGATCGTGAAGTACATCGTGGAGCGCTACGGGTTCGCGAAGGTCGTGGCGATGCTGCGCGGGTGGGGCGAGGGCCGGCAGACGCCGGACGTGATCCGGGGCGCCCTCGGCGTCGACGTCGACCAGCTCGACCGGGAGTTCCGGCAGCAGACGATGCAGCGGCTCGCGTCGCGTGCGGACGACTTCTCGGTGGACTTCGCGCAGTACCGCGACCTCGAGCCCCTCGAGCAGGCGGCCCAGGCGAGACCGCAGGATGCGGCGGCCCAGGCGGCGCTCGCCGCCGGGCTCCTCCTCCGCGGCGAGGGCGAGCGCGCCGAGGCGGCGGCCCAGCGCGCGGTGGCGATCGAGTCGGGGCAGCCGGTCGCGCGCTACGTGCTCGCGCGCGTCGCGATGGCGCAGGGCAACGCGACGGCCGCCGAGCAGCACCTGCGGGCGATCCTGAGCGGCGGGCGCGACGGCTACGACCTGCGGCTCTTGCTCGCCCGGGCGGCCATCGCTCGGGAAGACCTCGCGGCGGCGCGGCAGGACCTCGAGGCGGCCGCGCGCATCGACGCCGACCGGCCGGAGGCGTGGCAGGGGCTGTCCACGATCGCCGAGCGAATGGGTGACGCGGATCTGGGGCTGCGCGCGCTCGAGCGGATGGCGCGCATCGACCAGCACGACCGGCGGGCCTGGAACGAGCTGATGGCACGGCTCGCCGTCGCCGAGCGCTGGACCGATCTCGTGCAGGCGGGCGAGAGCGTGCTCTACCTCGACCCCCACGGCGCCGAGGTGCACCGGCTCCTCGGGCTCGCGTACCTGCACACCGACCGGGCACGCGAGGCGCTCGCGGAGCTCGACGTGGCGCTGCTCGCCGAGCCCGAGCAGCCGGGCCGGGTGCACCTCGTCCGGGCGCAGGCGCTCGCCGCGCTCGGTCGCCGGGACGAAGCACGCCGCGCGGCCGACGAGGCGGCGCGCGCCGACCCCTCGCTCGCCGAGGAGGCGCGTCGGGTGGGCTCCGGCCGGTGAACGGGGGGTTCCTCGATCACGACGGCGTGATCGCTTTCGCCCACCGGGGCGGGGCGGCGCTGTGGCCCGAGAACACGCTCCGGTCGTTCGAGGGCGCGATCGGCCTCGGGTTCCGATACATCGAGACGGACCTGCGCGCGACGCGCGACGGAGTGATCGTGTGCTTCCACGACCCGACGCTCGAGCGAACCACCGACGGGCGCGGCCGCCTCGCGGACCTCACGCTCGACGAGCTGCGCGCGCTCGACGCGGGCTGGACGTTCACCGAGGACGGGCGGACGTACCCCTTCCGTGGTCAGGGGCTCCGCGTGCCCACCTTCGACGAGGCGCTCGCGTTGCACGCCGACGTCCGGTTCAACGTGGAGATCAAGCCGCGCGTGCCCGACCTCGTCGGCCCGCTCTGGCGGTTCATCGAGGAGCGGGGGATCCACGACCGAGTGCTCGTGGCGGCGGCCGACGACCGGGTCGGGGACGCGTTCCGGCGGCTGTGCCGGGGGCGGGTGCGGACCTCGCCCGGGTTCGCCGGGGTGCGGAGGTTCTGGGCGGCTGCGCACACGGGCTTGCACCGCGTGATGAGCTTCGACTTCGACGCGCTGCAGGTCCCTGCGTGCCACCCGGACCGGCCGTGGCTGAAGGTCGTCACCCGGCGGTTCGTCGAGGCCGCCCACCACCACGGCATCCACGTCCACGTCTGGACGGTCGACGATCCGGAGGAGATGCGGCGGCTCGTCGCGCTGGGGGTCGACGGCATCATGACCGACCGGCCGGACCTCCTCGTCGACGTGCTCGGGAAAAGGTGATAACGACGGCTCCGTGAGGAGGGTCGCCGCCGCGCTGCTGCTCGTCGCTCCGCTCGCCGCGGGCTGCTACCAGCACACCTACGTCGTGAGCGGGACGGTGCCCGAGCCGGAGGCGAGCTACCGTGAGTGGCGCCACCACCTGCTCGGCGGGCTCGTCCACCTGAGCGACGACGTGGACCTGCGCGCCGCCTGTCCCCAGGGCGTCGCGCGGGTCGACAACGCCATCGAAGTCGCGGACGTGCTGTTCACGGTCCTCACCGGGTTCATCTACGCGCCGACGACGACCGAGGTGTACTGCCAGCTGCCGCCGCCCGCGCCGGCCCCGGGACAGACGGGTGTGCCGGTGGTGGAGCAGCCCGTCATCGTGGACCCCGCGACCGTTCCCGCTCCTGCCGCGGAGCCGGAGGGCGCGGCGCCGCCCGATCCGTGACCTCCGCGCTCGCGCGGGCGCACCGGATGGGCGCGTCGGGTCGGCCGTCGAGTGCGAGGAAGCGCAGGCTCTCGCGGTAGCCCGCGAGCTCGGACGGCAAGTCCGTCGGCGCGTCCGCGACCGGACCGACGACGCTGACGAAATCGCCTTCGCAGAGCTGCGTGTCTCCCAGAAGCTCGAGCCAGTCGTCGTCGACGAGCGCTGCGCAGGTGTCGCCGACCACGGCGAAGCGGCCCGCCTCCGTCACGCCGTCTCGGCGGCGGACCGCGATCGGGCGGCCGCCGGAGTGTCCAACGGCGCGCAGGACGTGCACCCTACCGAGCAGCCCCCGCATGCCTTCGGGCGGGGGTGCCGTGCCGGTGGCCACACGTTCGAGCCTGCGGCGCTCGGCGCGGTCACGCGCGCGACGCCGGAGCCACGCGGCGCCGCGCCCGATCCCGACCGCTGCCGCGCCGGAGGCCGCACCGGCGAAGATCAGCGCGCCCGGAAGGAGCGCGACGCCCGCGACCAGCTCGGCGGCGACGCCCGCGACGAGCCCGGCGACCATGCCCGCCGTGGCGCCGAGCTCGACCGCGACCCGACGCCGGCTCGGCGCGAAGGGAGGGCGCAGGTCTTGCGGCGGGGCAGCGAGGCCGTGCTCGTCGACCATGGGCACGTCGCAGCGCGGGCAGGTGTTGCCGGCCGGAACCGGCGGCCCCTCGCCGCACGCTGGACATCGGTAGATCCGTCCCGCGCGCATGGGTCACATCCGCAAGTTGCTGCAGCGAGCCCGGTCGACCTCGGCGGCCATCCGCTCGAGGTGAGCGGCCTTGCGCTCGAACGCCTCCGGATCGCGGTCGCGCAGGCGGCGCATGTAGCCGACGCCGTGCCGGAACGCGGGATCGGCGTCGTACCGGCGTTCGAACTCCGGGCCCTCGTCGTGCCCTTGGGCGACGGCGAGCTGACCGCCGCGGTTCGAGGCCACGACGGCGCGGTGGACCTGCTGGAACTCGCGCGGATGCGTGCGGGCGAAGCGCTCCACCATCCGGATCCCCTGGTCGTAGCCGGGGTTCTGACGCCGCTCGGCCACGACCGCCGGATCGTCGGCGCGCCCCTCGAAGGCGGCGAGCGCGCCGCGCAGCATCTGGTCGTTGTGCTCCAGGTTGCGCCGATCTCCCTCCTCGTAGGCGTGGTTGATCAGCAGCCCGTAGCCGGCGAGCGCCAGGAACGGCCCGGCGATCGTGGCGGCCGCACCGCCGGCTGCTCCGCCGACGTGGAACACCTCCGCGGTGAACAGCGCCGCGTGACCGCCCTCGAGGCCGCCGTGGACGACGTGGTCGGTGTGGTCCGCCTCCGTCGAGCGTGGCGCGGTCGTGGCGTCCGGCCGCGCGCCGCTGGCATCGCGCAGGTGGTCCTCGATCGGCGGCGGCTGGCACCCCAGCGGGGCGATTCGGTCGGTCATGTCGGCTCCTTCTCGATGAGCCCGTTATCGGGCCGGGGCGGCACCGGTTGCGCCAACCGTCGCGGGGGAAGTCAGTCGCCTTCGAGGAGGACCGTGATCCGGCGGAGGTGAGCCGACCGGGGCCAGCGCTGGGAGAAGCGCTCGGCGCGGCGCTCTGCCTCCGCCCGCCGCCCGAGCCGGACGAGCGCGTCGATCGCGATCACCTCCCGCTCCTGCGCCAGCATCCCGTCCGCGTAGTGCCGCGCGTGCGCTCCCGCGAGGCGCAGCGCCTCTCGCGCATCGGCCTCGAGCGCCCGCTGCGCCGCCCCCACCAGCTCCGCCTCGGGCGGCACCACCTCCCGAGTTGCATCGGGGACACGCCCCGGTGCAACTCGCGCGTGCCGTTCCACGGCAATTCCAGCGTCCTCGGCTCCCGCAGTTGCGTCGGGGACAGGTCCCGATGCAAGTCCGGCAGTTGCATCGGGGACAGGTCCCGCTGCAAGTCCGGCGTCGTCGGGATCATTCGGGCCTGTCCCCAGTGATCCGTCCGCGGGTGGGGAGGGGGGGCGGGTGGCGAGCCAGGTGAGGGTGGTGCCGGCGAGGACGACGGCGGCTGCGAGGAGGAGCTTGCCCGTGGCGCCGGCTGCCGCCGCGGCGCTCCCCCCGCCTGCGGCTGCGCCACCGCCACCGCCACCCTCACCGCCGCCGGGGCCGGGACCGGGGCCTCCGAGCAGGGGGCCGAGCTTCGCGGCCAGCGAGGCGAGCTGCTCGTCGGTCGGCAGCGCCTCGCGCGCCACCTCGAGCGCGTCACGCAGCATCCCGGAGGACTCGTCGAAGAGGCGGGTCGGGTCACGCCCGGTCATGCCGCACCCCCTTGTCGCGCGAACGCCTCCTGGACGTGCCGGCGCGCCGCGTACAGGCGAGAGTAGGCGGTCTTGAGCGGACAGCCCACCGCCTCGGCCACCTCGGCCATGTCGAGCTGCTCGATCTCGTAGAGCACGAACACGGCGCGCTTGTCGCCGTCGAGCGCGTCGAGCGCCTCGTCGAGCATGGCCTTGGCCTGACGCCGCTCGATCTCCCGCTGCTGGGGCGCGCTCCCCGCCCGCTCGGGCGGCCGGTCGGTGGGCCTCTCGCGGCGCACGTGGGCCCGCCGCCGGTGATCGGACGCCGTGCGGATGCAGATCCCGTAGATCCAGGTGCGGAGCGAGGAGCGCCCCTCGAACCCGGGGAGCTTCCGGTGGACGACGACGAAAACCTCCTGGCAGAGGTCCTCGATCTCGGCCTCGCGCACGCCGAGCTGCCGGAGCGCGCGCCACACGAAGGGTGCGTATTCCTTGAACAGGTCGGCGAAGGCCGGCTGCGGCTGGGTGGCTCCGGTCACTCTTCCCCTGTGTGGGTGGGCCCGGCCGCCATTCTCATTCGAGGTGGATCCCGACGCCGAGGTCGACCATGACCGCCACCGGCCAGGGATCGTACACCGTCTGCTCGGCGCCCATGCCGTCCTCGTAGGTGAAGACGTCCCGGCGGACCGGCACGAGCACCGCCGGCCGGGCGAGCAGCGAGAGCCACTCGAAGAGCCGCCAGCCGAGCCGCCCGTGCAGGACCACCTCTCCGGTCAGCTTCTCCTCGCCCGCGGGCTCGCCCGCGTCGGCCTCGAAACGGGCGACGCCGAGGTTCACGCCGCCGCAGACGCCGACCGACAGGTCGGAGGGCCGCCACGTGAACGGACAGACCGAGATCTGTCCCCAGCCCATCGCGAACGTCACTCCGTCGTGGCTCGCGTAGGGGAGCAGCCCGAGCCCGAGCTCGATGCCAATGAAGTGGGGCGGCTCGACGTAGACCGCGCCTGCCACCGAGGGGGCGACGCCGGGGAGCCGGCCGAGGGCGGCGCCGACCGTGCCGTCGAGCTCCACGCGCCAGGAGGGGGCGTCGCGCTCGACGACGACGCGCTCGCGGCGGACGACGACGCGCTCTTCGACGCGTGGGGGCTCTTGGGGCTCGTTCTCGCTCTCGTTCTCGGGTGCCAGCTCGTCGCCGGAAGGCTCGCTCTCGGGGCGGAGCGCGGCGTCCGGATCGATCATCACCGCCACGACCAGCGCGAGCGGCTCCGCCAGCGCCGCGCAGCTCGGGTCGTCGGTCGCGATCGACCGCTCGCCGAGCACCTCGCCGCCCGCCTCGGACAGCACGATCGTCGCCCGGAACCCCTCACCCTCCGGCTCGACCCGCCCCTCCACGGCGAGCTCGGCGTCCGCGGCCGACACGAACACCGTCCGCCCGAGCCGCGCCTCGACCGCCTCGGCGAGCCCGCGGCTCGGCACGCACCGCTCGGCGCCGGGCATCCGCACCCAGCTCAGCGACGACGTCCGCGGCGCGGCCTGCTCCTGGGCGCGCGCGGGCGCCGCCGCCGCCCACGCGAGCACACAGAGCGAGGCCACCTGCCGCCGCATGCCGGCGAGGGTAGCGCGCCTGGTCTCTTGACCCAGCCCGGATGCGGGCCCATATAGGCTATCGAACGATAGATAGGGAGAACCCCCATGAGCCACAGCCATCGGTGCCCGAGGTGTCAGAGGTCGGTCGAGCCCGTCGGCGGGCCCTCGCTCGCGTGGAAGCTCGCCCTGTTCGGCGGCATCCTCATGACGGCGGGCTCGCTGGTGAGCGCGTTCTTCGTCGGCATGATCCTGATGTTCCTCGGGCCCGTGTACCTCACGATCGCCTGCTGCATCGGGCCGCTGTACGCCTTCGCGACCGACCCGGCGACGTGTCCGCGGTGCGGCAGCATGGTAGGCCGCACGGCCTGATGGCCGAGTCGCTCCTCGTCGCCGACGAGCTGCCCGAGCGGCACCGCGCCGTGCTGCGCGAGGCGCTCGCGCTCTTCGCCGAGAAGGGTTACGCGGGCGCGTCCCTGCGGGAGCTCGCGCGCCGCGTCGGCGTCCGGCAGCCGAGCCTCTACCACTACTTCCGGAGCAAGGAAGAGCTGGTCGAGCAGATCCTGCAGCACGTCGGCATAGACCTCTTCAGAGGAGGGCCGGGCCTTCCGCCGGGGACGCGGCTCGAGGACGTGCCCGCCCTGCTGACGCACGTCGTGCTGTACCTGTACGAGCAGACCGACTGGCCGCTGTTCGTGCGCTTCCTCTTCACGATCTCGCTCGCCGAGCCCCGGTTCGCGCCGCGCCTGCGCGAGCTGTTCACCGAGCGCGCCGAGGAGGGGATGGGCCTGCTCATGCGGCCGTTCGTCGAGCGCGGCGAGATCGACGGCGATGACGCGCGCCACCTGGTTCGCATGGTCATCAACGCCGTGGCCCTCTCGGAGCTCGAGGCGAGCGTTCTCTACCCGGGCGAGGAGCCCGCCGTCGACATGCACGCCTTCGCCGCGTTCGTGGGAGGGACGGCCCGGGCCTGGCTCCTGTCCCGCGAGCGCCCCTGAGCCGGAAACCCAGGCAATTCGCCACGCCGTCACGCGCCCGCTACGCTGCGAGCGTGCCCGAACGCCGGCCCCGGCTGTCGATCCCCACCCGGATCTTCCTGAGCTTCGCGCTGGTTCTCACGGCGTTCGGTGCGGTGGCGCTCGTCAGCCTGCTCCAGCACGAACGGAGCGCGCGCACCCTGCAGCTCCTGCACGAGGGCTACCTCCCGCTGGCACTGACGGTGGGTGAGGCCAAGGCCACGCAGGCGATCTTCGGGACCGTGCTCGATCGCGTCCTGTCGGAGCGCGACCCCACCGCCACGCGCAACTGGCTCACGGCGGCCCGGCGGGTCCGGCCGGTGGCGCTCAGGCGCGCGCTCTACGGCGTCGAGCGCACCGAGCAGCTCGACCCGCCCCCCGAGGACCGCGCCGTCCTCGGTCAGATCCGCGCAGCGCTCGAGCGCATCGGCGCCGCGCACGAACGCGGCGACGCGGCCTACGAGGATCTGTTCGAGGCGCTCGAGTCGGGCGACACCGAGCGGGCCGAGCGCGTGCTCGGCGATATCAAGACCCTCGAGCGAGGCATCCAGAGCGACCTGCGCGAGGCCCGCACGGTGCTCCAGGAGCGCATCGCGACGATGAGCGCGCACGCGGCCGAGCAGGAGCGGCAGGCCGCCGTGCTGCTCGCCGCCCTCGCGCTGCTCTCGCTCGCGATCGGCGTGGCGGTCATCTGGTGGTCGCACCGCATGCTCGCGCCCCTGCCGCGGCTCCAGGAGCGTGTCGCCGCCGTCGCGCGCGGCGATCTCGCGGCGAAGCTCGAGCCGCGCACTGACGACGAGCTCGGCCGCCTCGCCGCCGAGTTCGAGCGCATGGTCGAAGCGCTCGCGGCGCGCGACGTGCGGCTGCGAGAGGCGGCAGAAGCCGAGCGGCTGCTGCAGCGCATGCAGGAGCAGATCGTCGCGGGCCTACGCGCGGCGGTCGTCGTCGCCGACGGAGAGGGCACCGTGCGCACGGTCAATCCCGCCGCGGGTCCGGTGCTCGGGCTCGGCCCCGAGCACGTGGACCGTTCGCTCGAAGACACGGGCCTGTTCGCCCGCGTGCCCCCCCTCGCCGAGGCCGTGCGCGACGTGGCCCGTGGCGAGGAGCGGGCGGTGCTGACGGCGGCACCGGTCGCCTCGGACGGCGCCGCGCGCGCGGTCAACGTGCTCGTCACGCCGTTCGGCACCGAGAGGCCGGAGAGCGGCGCCCGCTCGGTGCTCGTCGTCGCCGAGGACGTGACCGAGGAGCTCCGCACCAAGTCCCTCCTCATCCAGACCGAGCGGCTCGCGGCCATCGGCCGGATGGCTGCGCACGTCACGCACGAGGTCCGCAACCCGCTGTCCAGCATCGGCCTCAACGTCGAGATGCTGGAGGACGAGGTGCGGGCGGCGGGGCCGGAGGCGAGGGCGCTGCTCGGCGCGATCCAGCGCGAGATCGACCGTCTGACGGGCATCACCGAGGAGTACCTCCGGCTCGCGCGCTTGCCGCAGCCCCGGCTCGAGCCCGAGGATCCGGAGAGCCTGGTGCGCTCGGTCGCCGAGCTGCTGCGCCGGGAGATGGAGGCCGCGGGCGTCCGGCTTGAGGTTTCGGTGGACGCCGACCTGCCGGCGGTGGCCATGGACGAGGCGCAGATCCGCCAGGCCCTGCTCAACCTGCTCCGCAACGCGCGGGAGGCGATGCCCGAGAGCGGCCGCGTTTGGCTCGACGCCTCGCGCGACGAGGGCGGCGTCCGCATCCGCGTGCGCGACGAGGGCGTCGGCATCCCTCGGGAGGAGCGGGAGCGGATCTTCGACCTCTTCTACACGACCAAGGAGCACGGCTCCGGGCTCGGGCTTCCGCTGACCCAGCAGATCGTGGTAGCTCACGGCGGCCGGATCCGGTGCGAGGCCGGCCCCGACGGGGGCACCACCTTCGAGCTGTGGCTGCCCGCCGCGCCCGGCCCCCCGGCGCCCACGCTCGACATCGCGATCCACGCGGAAGGACGACCCAATGACGCTTTCGAGGAGTGACGGACGAGGTCATGACGCGCCGCGCCCGGTGACGATGGCGCTCGGCTTCCAGCGCTTCCCGGAGGGGTCGGTGCTCTACCGCTGCGGCGAGACACGCCTGCTCATCGCGGCGTCGGTGGAGGAAGGCGTGCGCGACTGGCTGCGCGGCAAGGGCAAGGGGTGGGTGACCGCGGAGTACGCGATGCACCCGCGGGCCAACCCCGAGCGGCAGCAGCGCGACGGCCGCAAGGGCCGGATCGACGGCCGCACGCAGGAGATCCAGCGGCTCGTCGGGCGCTCGCTGCGCGGCGCGGTGGTGCTCGAGAAGCTGGGCGAGCGCGTCGTCACGGTCGACTGCGACGTGCTCGATGCCGACGGTGGCACGCGGACGGCCGCGATCACCGGCGGCATGGTCGCGCTCACGCTCGCGCTCGACAGTCTCCGGCGGCGCGGTCTGATCGAGGGCGGAGTGCTCCGCGAGCCGATCGCTGCCGTGAGCGTCGGGCTCGTCGGCGGCAAGGCCATGCTCGACCTGAAGTACGACGAGGACAGCCGCGCCGACGTGGACCTGAACGTGGTCGGGACGGCGTCCGGCAAGCTGGTCGAGGTGCAGGGCACCGCCGAGGGGGAGCCGATCCCGCGGGCGCACCTCGACGAGCTGCTCGACCTCGCGCTCGGCGCCATCCCCAAGCTGGTCGAGGAGCAGCAGCGCGCGCTCACGCAGGCGGGCGTCGAGTGGCAGCGGCTCATGGCGTGATGCGCCTGGTCGTGGCGACGCGCAACGCGGGCAAGCTCCGCGAGCTCCGGCGCCTGTTCGAGGGGCTCGATCTCGAGCTCGTCTCGCTCGACGAGGTGGGCGGCGTGCCGGACGTGGTCGAGGACCGTGACACCTTCGAGGGCAACGCGCGCAAGAAGGCGCGCGAGGTGGCGGCTCTTACGGGCCTGCCCGCGCTCGCGGACGACAGCGGGCTCGAGGTGGACGCGCTCGGCGGCGCCCCGGGCGTCTGGTCGGCGCGCTACGCCGGCGAGGGCGCGACCGACGAGACGAACAACGAGAAGCTCCTCGCCGCCCTCGAGGACGTGCCGGCCGACCGCCGGACGGCTCGCTTCCGGTGCGCCCTCGCGTTCGCCGACCCAGCCGGGCCGCTCGGCCAGGGCGAGCACGTCGAGCACGGGACCTGCGAGGGCCGCATCGCCTTCGCCCCACGCGGCCGGAGCGGCTTCGGCTACGACCCGCTGTTCGAGCTCGCCGGGGACGATCGCACGCTCGCCGAGGTCGGCCCCGAGGACAAGGCCCGGGTGAGCCATCGGGCCCAGGCGGCCCGCCGGATGAGGACCTTCCTGTCGCAGTACCTCCCGAGCCGCGGCCAGTGATAGGATTCGCGTCGGGTGGTTCGATGGTGGCTCGACGCGTCTCGACCGCGGCCGTCCTGTTCGCGCTCGCGTGCGCGGCATGCAAGGTCTACGATCCGGACCTCGTGCAACGGCGCGAGCCCGACGCCGGGCAGCGCTGCGAGCTCGATCGCCCGCCCCTGCGGCCGCCGGGATCGGACGACGGCGAGGACGTGGGCGAGCTCGTCTACGCGCTCAAGGACGTCGTGTTGAACCAGGACGGCGAGCGCTGGCGCACGATCGGCTACGACCTCGACGGCCTGTGCTCGATCGGACCCATGCCGCCCGTCGAGTGCCGCCCACCGAGCCGCACCGCGGCGCCCGAGACCGACGGGGAGGGCGGCATCGACAACGCCTTCGGGCACCACCTGTACCCGCTCGTCGCCGTCACGCTGCCGACGCTCGAAGAGGACGCGCGCGCGTCCGAGGAGCTCGGCATCGGGGCCATCGTCGTGCGCATCCGCGGCTGGAACGGCGAGCCGAACGACCCGCGCGTCGACGCGATGCTCCTCATCGGGCAGGCGGGGACCGAGGGACCGGCCGACGGGAGCCGTCCCGCCGTCGACGACAGCGGGACCGAGCTCCTGCTCCCGGACGGAAGCTCCGCGCCGCCGCCCGCGTGGGAAGGCAACGACTGGTTCTGGGCCCGCAGCGACAGCTTCTTCGATGGCGACGAAGCGCGGCCGCTGCTCCGGGACGACAACGCCTACGTGTCGGACAACCTCCTCGTGGCCCAGCTACCCGAGCGGGCGGACATCCTCTTCCAGGCCACCGAGCAGGCCGTGCTGGTCCGGCTCACCGAGGGGATCGCGGTGGCGCGCTTCGTCGACGGCGGCGCGCGTCTCGAGGCGCACGTCGCCGGCCGCTGGCCGATCCTGGACATCCTGCAGACGGCCGCGCGTGTGGGGATCTGCCCCGGCTCGACCGAGTACAACCTGGTCGCGGGCCAGCTCGACCGCATCGCCGACATCCGCCAGAACGCGGGCACCGGCGGGCCGGACGTGACCTGCGACGCGATGAGCCTGGGCGCCGCCTTCACCGGGTACCCCGCCCACTTCGGGGGTGTCCTCGAGGCCACGGACATCCCGAACGCGTGCGAGGACCCGCCCGACCCCGACGGGGGCGTGGATGCCGGGTCCGAGGACGCGGGGCTCCCCGACGCGGGTGTAGACGGAGGGCCGGAGGACGCAGGTCCCTCCGACGCGGGTGTGGACGGGGGACCCGAGGATGCGGGTCCCCCCGATGCCGGGCCCGAGGACGCCAGCCCGGGGGACGCCGACACCGTCGGCGGCGGTTGATTCGGCCGAACGGCCCGTCTCTGCTACATTGTCGCTCGGAGTGGACGCCGTGCTCCGGTTCTTGGCTTGCTCGCTCGCCTGTGTGGCCGCCCTCGGCTGCAAGGTCTACGACCCTGCGCTCGTGAAGCAGGACGCGGGCGGGACGACGCCGGGCGAGTGCGACGCGGCCCGGCCGCCCGAGCGGCCGTCGATCGCGGACGACGGGGTCGACGTCGGGGAGCACGCGTACGCGGTGCGCGACGTGGTGTTCGACCAGAGCGGCGAGGCCTGGCGCACGATCGGCTACGACCTCGACGGGCGCTGCTCGGAGCCGCCGGACTGGGACGTCGAGTGCCGGCCGCCGCTCAGGACCGCGTCGCCCGAGGCCGACGGCGAAGAGGGGACCGACAACTCCTTCGGGCACAACCTCTTCCCGGTCGTCGACCTCACGGTCCCGGACCTCCAGGAGACGAGTCGGATGTACCAGCAGCGGGGCGTCGGCTCGGTGCTCCTCGTCGTCAACGGGTGGAACGGCGAGGCCGACGACCCGCGCGTGCAGGTCGTGATGGGGGTCACGGTGTTCGCCACGACCGGGGCCGCGGACGACACCGAGCCGCCCGAGGTGGTCCAGACCGACACCGGGCCCGAGACGCCGGAGGGCGAGCCGCTGCCCGAGCCGGCCTGGGACGGCAACGACTGGTTCTGGCTCCGCACGGACAACTTCTTCGAGGAGGACCCGGATCGTCCCTACGTCTACGACGACAACGCCTACGTCGCGGGCGGGGTGCTGGTCATCCGGCTTCCCGAGCGGACGGACTTCATCTTCCCGGGCGAGGAGATCGGGCTGCTCGTCCGGCTGACCGGCGCGGTCGCGACGGTCCGGATCAGCGAGGACCGGGAGACGCTCACGGAGATCACCGTGGCGGGCCGGTGGCCCGTGCTCGACCTCTTGGCGACCGCCGAGGCCGTCGGCGTGTGCAGCGGGACGACCGAGCACTCGATCCTCCAGAACCAGCTCGACCGCATCGCCGACGTGCGCGACCGCGAGGGCTCGGGCGGGGCCGACGTGACCTGCAACGCCGTGAGCCTGGGGATCGCGTTCGAGTCGGGCAAGAAGGCCCGCTTCGCCGGGCTCGCCGTGGGCGATCCCGTCCCGGACGCCTGCGCGGCCATGGGGGCCGACGGAGGCGTCTGACGCTTGAGCGCCCCCACCCCATGCACTATGTTCCGACGGCTTTCCGGACCGGGGTGTCGCACAGCCTGGTAGTGCACGAGCTTTGGGTGCTCGTCGTCGTGGGTTCAAATCCCACCACCCCGACAACGGCGGCTCTGCGGAGCCGCTCGGCGCCCGTAGCTCAGCTGGATAGAGCAGCGGCCTTCTAAGCCGAAGCGCGCAGGTTCGAATCCTGCCGGGCGCGCCTCTGTTCGGGAACCGCCCGAACCATGCCGGCAGGCTTCGCGGCAACGTACTCGGCCGGCTCCGCGGACGGCCCGTGGC
>JBDIVX010000067.1:0-36260 GCA_039794305.1 Candidatus Neutrinellum sp. | reverse complement strand
TGCGACAACGACTGCACCTTCTCCTGCACCGCCGCCGCCAACTGCGACGACGGCGAGATGTGCACCGGCGACGAGACCTGCGACACGTCCACGCACACCTGCACGAACCCGGCCGACCTCTCCGACGGCACCTCCTGCGGGAGCGCGCTCGTCTGCCGGAGTGGCTCGTGCCAGCCCGTCGTGTGCGGCGACGGGCGCGCCGAAGGCGGCGAGCAGTGCGACGACGGCGACGACACCGAGGGCGACGGCTGCGACAACGACTGCACCTTCTCCTGCACCGCCGCCGCCGACTGCGACGACGGCGAGATGTGCACCGGCGCCGAGTCCTGCGACACCTCCACGCACACCTGCACCGATCCCGCCGACTTGCCGGACGACACCTCCTGCGGATCGGGACGCGTGTGCCGGTCGGGCGTGTGCACGACCACGGCGTGCGGCAACTCCATCCGCGAGGGCAGCGAGGAGTGCGACGACGGGGACACGACGAACGGCGACGGCTGCGACAACGACTGCACCTTCTCGTGCACCACCGCCGCCGACTGCACCGACGGGCGCACGTGCAACGGCGCCGAGAGCTGCAACACCTCGACGCACGTCTGCCAGGCCGGGACCCCACCCGGCGACGGAACGACCTGCGACCGCGACGGCATGCCCGGGACCCGCGACATCTGCCTCTCGGACGTGTGCGTCGCATCGACCTGCGGTGACGGGTACGTCGACTCGGGCGCCGGCGAGCAGTGCGAGGACGCAAACTCCACCAACGGCGACGGCTGTGACAACGACTGCACCTTCTCCTGTACCGCCGCCGCCGACTGCACCGACGGCCGCGTCTGTAACGGCGCCGAGTCCTGCAACACCTCGACGCACACCTGTCAGCCGGGCACGCCGGCGTCGGACGGCACCCTGTGCGACCGCGACGGCATGAGCGGGACCCGCGACGTCTGCCTGTCCGGTTCCTGCGCCGCCTCGACCTGCGGCGACGGCTACGTCGACTCGGGCGCCGGCGAAGATTGCGAAGACGGAAACTCCACCAACGGCGACGGCTGCGACAACGATTGCACCTTCTCCTGCACGGCCGCCGCCGACTGCGACGACGGCTTGGTCTGCAATGGCAGCGAGACGTGCAACACGACGACCCACACGTGCCAGGCGGGAGCGCCCGGGGCGGACGGAACACTCTGCGACGCCGACGGGATGCCGTCGACGCGCGACCTGTGCATCTCCGGCACGTGCGGGGCCTCGCGGTGCGGCGACGGGTACACCGATCCGCCGATCGGCGAGTACTGCGACGACGGGAACCTGTCGTCGGGCGACGGCTGCGAGCCGAGCTGTCTCACCCCGGGCAGCGGCGTGTTCCGCGTCGACCAGATGGACCTCGTGGACCCCCACTTCTTCGTCCGCCTCATCGCCTGCTTCGACGTGACCGACAGCCCGCTGTTGGGCTTCTCGCTGAACGGGGCGCTGCAGGACAGCCTCGACGACTACAGCATCAACTACGTCAACCTCTTCCACCCGCTCGACGTCGCGGCGGCGAGCACGCCGATGGACCTGATCGACGGGCAGTGCGCGGCGGGGACGCCCTACGAGGTCTGCCGGCTCGACAGCACGGGCAGCGTGTACCCGACGACGGCGCACAACAGCGGCGTGGGCTCGACGTGCTTCACGGCGGACCCGTCCACCATCACGGCGTCCTACGGCACGCCGCCGAACGTCGTGAGCGGCCCGTGCTACGTCACGGACTACGAGGACATCCTCATCGACGTGAGCGGCGTGCTCATCCCCCTCACCGACGCGCGCGTCGCGGCGACCTACAATGGCGGCCCACCCCCGAACGAGCTCGTCACGGGGGTCATCTCCGGGTTCCTGTCGGAGGCCCAGGCCAAGATGGTCATCCTGCCGAGCACGCTCCCGCTCGTGGGAGGCGACACCCTCTACGAGCACCTGGCCGCCGGCGGGGCCTCCGGGTCGTCCTGCTCGAGCGGCGACGACCGTGACGTGCACGACGGGGTGACCGGCTTCTGGTTCTACCTGAACTTCCACGCCCGCAGGGCGACCTGGAGCCCGTGAGCGGCGTGTCTTCGGGCGCACCGGACGCGGTACGATCGGGGGCATGACGCGATCCCAGGACGGCGAAAGGCCGCCCGGCGACACGACGCTGTTCGAGGCCGGTCCCGGGCTGCACGACGGCCCGGCGCCGGCGCTCGACGACGACGGCTTCGAGACTCGCTACGAGCCGAGGTCGCTCCTCGGCGAGGGCGGCATGGGCGAGGTCCGGCTGTGCAACGACGCGCGGATCGGGCGCGAGGTCGCGATGAAGCTCGTGCACCCCGAGCGGCAGGAGTCGGAGCGGGTGAAGGCGAGCTTCCTGCAGGAGGCCCGTATCCAGGGGCGGCTCGAGCATCCTTCGGTCGTGCCCGTCCACGAGCTCGGGACGGCGCCGGGCGGCGGCTTGTACTTCACGATGCGCCGGGTGCACGGCGAGTCTCTCGACGTCGTGCTCGGCCGGCAGCGTGACGGCGACCTCGTGACGCAAGCCCGCTGGACGCGCCGCCGGCTGCTCGCCGCCTTCTGCAGCATCTGCTCCGCCATCGACTTCGCCCACCAGCGCGGGGTGATCCACCGGGACCTCAAGCCGTCCAACGTGATGCTGGGCGAGTTCGGTGAGGCCTACATCATCGACTGGGGCTGCGCCGTCTACCGCGAGGCTTCGGACGAGCGGGTGCCCCGCGGCTCGACGCCGTCCGACCTGGCCGGCACGCCCGGCTTCATGGCGCCCGAGCTCCTGCACGAAGTGGGCTCGGAGGCCGATCGGCGCGCGGACATCTACGCCCTCGGCGCGATCCTCTTCGAGATGCTCACGCTCGAGCCGCTGCACCCGCGGGGCGACCGCCGCGAGACCATCGAGTCGACGCGGCGCGGTGCCGACGCGCGCGCGAGCGTGCGCGCGCCCGACCGGGAGATCGCGCCGGAGCTCGACGCGATCTGCGTGCGGGCGACCGCGCTCGACCCCTCGTCCCGGTACGCGACCGCGGGCGAGCTCGTCACGGCCGTCGAGGCCTACCTCGACGGCGACCGCGACGTCGAGCTGCGCCGGCGCACGGCCGAGGACGAGGCCCGCGCCGCGGCCGAGGCGGCGAGCCCGGCGCTCGCGGGCTCCGATCACGCAGGCGAGGCGCGGCACGAAGCGATGCAGGCGGTGGCCCGGGCCCTCGCCCTCGACCCGGACAACGCGCTGGCCCGACAGACCATGGTCCGGCTCTTGATGGAGCCACCGAAGGAGCTCCCGCCGGAGGCCCGGCGGCAGCTCGAGGAGCAGCAGAGCAGGCAGGGCTTGCTCGCGGTGCGCTGGGGCGCCTTCGCGTACCTCGGCGCGCTGCTCCTGTTCCCGCTGCTCGTGTGGATGGGGCCGCGGAACCCCTCGTTCACGCTGGGGGCGTTCGCGGTGATGGGAGCGCTCGTGGCCGCCGGTGGCGTCGTGATGCGCCTCCGCCGCGACCGCGCGACCCGAGCGCTCGTGATGCTCACCCTCGTGACGATCGGCACCGCCATGCTGAGCCGCATCGCGGGCGCATTCGTCCTCGTGCCGACGCTCGCCGCGGTCAACACTGTCGTGTTCGCGCTCGTCGTCGTGCGCACGATGCGCGCGCCGGCGCTCGCAGCGGGCCTCGTCGCCATCCTCTTGCCGGCGGCGCTCGACTGGGCGGGCCTCACGCAGCCGTCCTATGCCTTCGAGGACGGTGCCCTGACGATCCTGCCGGTGGGCGTCGGGCTCGAACCGGTGCCGACGCAGATCTTCCTGGTCCTCGCCAACCTCGTGATCGTCCTCGCCGGTTGGATGGTCGTGACGAAGCTGCGGGACGCGTTCGAGGAGTCCGAGAAGCGCGTGCTCCTGCACGCGTGGCACCTCAACATGCTCGTCTCCGATCGGGCCTCGCGCCCGGGTCAGAAGGGCGGTCGGTCGGGGTAGCCGAGACCGCCGCTCCGTCGCCTCTCGTCGAGCGCCCGGAGGAAGCCGTCGCCGCCGCTCAGGGGCGCGATCGCCACGTGGATGCGAGAGCCGTCGCGGCCGGTCACGTCGATGATGTCCCCGAGCAGCGGATCGTCGTCGTGATGGACGTCGGCGATGTCCGCGAGGGCGATGGAGGTGCTCCGACCGTCACGGTGGTAGAGGAGCCGGCGATCCGTGAGGATGGCGCACTCGCTCCCGTTCAGCTCGAAGGTCGCGTCGTAGTAGGCGACGATCCGCTCGCCGGGCTCGAGCAGGCCGTGCCGCTCGATGTACTCGGTCGCGTACTCTTCCATGTTGTTCGTGTAGCGGACCGTCCCCTCGTGACCACCGGTCATGCAGACGAGGAACCCGCACGCCCCGAACACGCCGAGCATGCCGACGGCCGCGCAGCCGCCGACGAGCCAGAGCCACTTGGGGCTGCCGCTCCGCGGGGGAGCCGGGGGCGTCTGCCAGGCGCTGCTCACGAGGCGTGACTAGAGCACGGGGCCCGGGCGAGGTCCAGGGTCAGCGGCGTCTTTCGGGGGCCAGGAGCTCGCGCATGTGCCAGTTGTGGACGTGGAGCCGGTGCTCGGTCTCGTTCAGGACGTCGCGGACGCGGGTCACGCTGATGGCGCCCGTGAGGACGGTGCCGATCGAGATGACCGTGAGGAAGACGGTCATCGGGATCCGCGGGAACGAAAGCGACCCCGGCGTGATCAGCATGCCGGCGTCGGTGAAGACCTGCGACGCGGGCAGCAGGCCGAGGAGGTCGAGCGCGACGGGGACCGCCACGGCGGCGACCCCGACCGCCATCGAGAGCAGGCGGTGACTCTTGCTCAGGTGCAGGGAGAACGCGGCGGTGTTGATGGCGACGAGCGCGGGCGTGACGAGCCACGGGCCGAAGAACGCGGACGCCGCCGCGAACGTCGCGTTGCTCAGCACGAGGACGGCGAGGACGAGGCCGACGGGCGGCCGACGCTTGAGGGCCGCGGCCAGGCTGGCCACGCCGGTGAGAACGGCGAACGTGTAGAACAGCGCGACGCCCTCCCACTGCCGGACCCCGACCCACGCGAAGAACGGCAGGTACGCGAACAGCCCGACGTAGGCCAGCCCCCCGACGCGCCCGAGCCAGCGCGTCTGGGCGAACTGCGACTCGGCGAGCTCGTGCTCGACCTCGGGCGGGGTGTGGCGAGGCGGATCGCTCAGGAGCTCGACCATCGTGCGCATCGCCAGCTCGTTCTCGGGGTCGAGCGCCAGGGCCCGGCCGACCTCGCGCATCGCGTGCCGGCGCTCCTCGAGCGCCGAGGGCCCGCTGCTCGCGCGGGCGCGCGCGGCGTAGCTCGAGGCCGACTCGGCGTGCTCGGCGGAGAGCTCCCGCCGCCGCTCCTCGTCGCGCTCACCGTCGAGGTACCGCTCGACGGCCTCGTTCAGCTCGCGCGCGGACTGGTACCGGTCGGCGGGGTCGAGCGCCGTCGCCTCGACCAGTATCTCCTCGAGCTCGGGCGGGACGTCCCGGTCCGGGGCGCGCACCGACGGGCGCGCATCTGCGCCCGCGAGGGTCGAGGCGGCGAGGTGGGCGAGGGAGGTGCGCCCGTGCAGCTCCACGAGCGTGAGCAGCTCGAACAGCACGGCTCCGAGCGAGTACACGTCGCTCCAGGGTCCCATCCGGCCGGGCTCTCCACGGAGCTGCTCGGGGGCGAGGTAGCCGGGAGTGCCGAGGACCGCGCCCGGCAGGGTGTCGGCGCGCGGCCCGGGCAGCTCGATGTCCACGCTGGCCCTCACGGGCATGTCGGGCGAGCCCTGCACCTTCGCGATGCCCCAGTCGAGCACGTACACCTCGCCGTAGTCGCCCAGCATCACGTTGGCCGGCTTGAGGTCGCGGTGCAGGACGCCCCGCTGGTGAGCGAAGTCGACGGCCAGGCAGACCTGGCTGAAGGCGGTCAACAGCCGCCGGCGCGACCAGCGCTTCTCGTACTCGCGCGGGGCACGGCGGAGCCCCTGGATGATCTCCTCGAGGGTCACCCCGCGGATGCGCTTCATCGTGAAGTAGATGTTGCCCTCGGGATCGACGCCGAGGTCGTAGACCGGGACCACCGCCGGGTGCTCGAGCTGCCCCTGGACCCGGGCCTCGCGCACGAAGCGCCCCGCGCGCGCGGCTGCTCCGATTCGCTCGGGTGCATCACCTTGAGCGCGACGCGCCGGCCGATCTGCCGGTCGCGGAACAGGAGCACCGCTCCCATCCCGCCTTCCCCGAGCGGCCGCTCCATCTCGTACCGCTCCCCGAACGACAGCGCCCGGAGCCCCTCCCCCCCCGGATCCACCCCCGCGTCCGCCACGGCGCTGTCCCGCTCGCGCGCCGTGTCGTCCACCGCCGTCGACGCCACCCCCATCGGGTCCTGCTCGTCCACCATCCCCCGACCCTGCCCCGCCCCCGCCTCCCCGGGCAACCTGCATCTGCACCTCACCCCCGCCGACTTGCATCGGGGACACGCCCGAATGCAAGTCAGCCCAGGTTCGGCGCGAGCCAGCGCCGGGCCTCTTCGACGGTCATCCCCTTGCGGCGGGCGTAGTCGGCGAGCTGGTCCTCGCCGATGCGGCCGACCATGAAGTAGCGGGACGCAGGGTGCGCGAAGTAGAGGCCGCTCACGCTGGCGGCGGGGCTCATCGCGTAGGTCTCGGTGAGCGTGATCCCGAGCTCGGGCGCGCCCAGCAGCTCGAAGAGCTTGGGCTTCTCCGTGTGGTCGGGGCAGGCCGGGTAGCCGTAGGCCGGGCGGATGCCGCGGTACTTCTCGGCGATCAGCTCGTCGTTCGACAGGCGCTCGTCGGACGCATACCACTGTCGCCGGACGCGCTCGTGCAGCATCTCGGCGAACGCCTCGGCCAACCGGTCGGCGATCGCCTTGACCATGATGGCGTTGTAATCGTCGTGGTCCCGCTCGTACCTCTGCACGAGCTCGGCGACCCCGATCCCCGCCGTGACCGCGAACCCGCCGACGTGATCGGCGAGCCCCGTCGCCTTCGGCGCCACGAAGTCGGCCAGGCTGAGGTACGGATCCTCGCCGCCCTTGGCCGCCTGCTGGCGCAGCATGGGGAGCGTCACGAGCTCGCCCGCGCGCTCCTCGTCCGTGTAGAGCACCACGTCGTCGCCGTCCGCGTTCGCCGGCCAGAAGCCGTACACGCCGCGCGGCTCGACGAGCTTCTCCCGGACGATCCGATCGAGCAGCTCCTGCGCGTGCTCGAACAGCTCCCTCGCCGCCTCGCCGTGGTCCGGGTGCTCGAGGATCCGCGGGAACTTCCCCTTGAGCTCCCACGCGTGGAAGAAGAAGGTCCAGTCGACGTAACGCACGAGGTCCGCGACGGTGACGTCCTCGACGACACGGCGGCCGAGGAACGGCGCCCGAGGGACGTCCGCCGCCTTCCAGGCGACGGGCATCCCGTTCTCCCGAGCCGTCTCGTACGGGAGCAGGGCCTTGTTCCGCTTGGCGTCGAAGAGGCGCACGAGCTTGGCCTGCTCCGCCCGGTTCCTCTCGTCGAAGGCGGACCGCTGCTTCGGGTCGAGGAGCGAGGCCACGACGTTCACGGCGCGCGACGCGTCGAGCACGTGCACCGTGCTCTGGTGGTACGCCGGCGCGATCTTCACCGCCGTGTGCTGCCGGCTCGTGGTCGCCCCGCCGATGACGAGCGGCACGTCGAAGCCCTGCCGCTCCATCTCCTTGGCCACGTGCACCATCTCGTCGAGCGACGGCGTGATGAGCCCGGAGAGCCCGATCACGTGCGCGCCCTGTTCGCGAGCGGCCCGGAGGATCTCCTCCGCCGGCACCATGACGCCGAGGTCGACCACGTCGTAGTCGTTGCAGCGGAGGACGACGCCCACGATGTTCTTGCCGATGTCGTGCACGTCGCCCTTCACGGTGGCCAGCACCACCTTGCCCAGCGCCTCGCGCCCACCGGACCCGTCCTGCTCCTCCTCCATGAAGGGCGTGAGGTACGCGACCGCCTTCTTCATGACGCGCGCGCTCTTGACGACCTGCGGCAGGAACATCTTGCCGGCTCCGAACAGGTCGCCGACGGTGCTCATGCCGTCCATGAGCGGCCCCTCGATGACGGCGAGCGGGCGGCCGAGCTTCTGCCGCGCCTCCTCTGCGTCCTGCTCGACGAACTCGACGAAGCCCTTCACCAGCGCGTGCGAGAGCCGCTCCTCGACGGGTGCGTCGCGCCAGGCGAGGTCGACCTCGCGCTTCTTGCCCGCGCCCTTCACGCGGCCGGCCAGCTCGACGAGCCGCTCGGTCGCGTCCGGCCGCCGGTTGAAGACGACGTCCTCCACGTGCTCCCGGAGGATCGGGTCGATCTCCTCGTACACCTCGAGCTGGCCGGCGTTGACGATGCCCATGTCCATCCCGGCCCCGATGGCGTGGTAGAGGAAGGCCGCGTGCATCGCCTCGCGGACGACGTCGTTGCCGCGGAAGCTGAACGACAGGTTGCTCACCCCCCCGCTCACGAGCGCGCCCGGGCAGGTGTCCTTGATGATGCGCGTCGCCTCGATGAAGCTCTTGGCGAAGTCGGCGTGCTCCTCGATGCCGGTGGCGACGGCCAGGACGTTCGGATCGAAGACGATGTCGCGCGGCTCGAAGCCCGCCTGCTCGGTGAGCAGCCGGTAGGCGCGCCGGCAGATCTCGACCTTCCGCTCGACGGTCTCGGCCTGGCCGGTCTCGTCGAACGCCATGACTACGACGGCCGCGCCGAAGCGCCGCGCGATCTTGGCCTTCGCGAGGAAGTCCGCCTCGCCCTCCTTGAGGCTGATCGAGTTGACGATGCTCTTGCCCTGCAGGCACTCGAGCCCCGCCTGGATCACGCTCCACTTCGAGCTGTCGACCATGAAAGGCAGCGCCGCGATCTCCGGCTCCGACGCGCACAGCTTCAGGAACCTGGCCATGCACTGCTCGGATTCGAGCATCCCCTCGTCCATGTTGACGTCGAGGATGTTGGCTCCGCCGCGCACCTGGTCGAGCGCCACCTCGAGCGCGGTGGCGAAGTCGCCCTCCTTGATCAGGCGCATGAACTTGCGAGAGCCGGTGACGTTCGTCCGCTCGCCCACCATGAGGAAGTTCGAGTCCGGCCGGACCGTCAGCGCCTCGAGGCCGCTGAACCGCGCAAAGCGCTCCACCGTCTCCGGGATGCGCCGCGGCGGAAGCTCCGCGACGCTCCGTGCGACGGCACGGATGTGCTCGGGCGTGGTCCCGCAGCAACCGCCGACGAGATTCACGAAGCCGGCCTCGGCGAGCTCGCGGACGAGCGCGCCCGTCGTCGCGGGCTGCTCGTCGTACTCGCCCATCGCGTTCGGCAGCCCGGCGTTCGGGTAGCAGTGCACGTAGCAGTCGGCGAGCGACGAGAGCTCCTCGATGTACGGGCGCATCTCGGAGGCGCCGAGCGCACAGTTGATGCCCACCAAGAGCGGCCTGGCGTGCTCGACCGAGGCCCAGAACGCCTCGAGCGTCTGCCCCGAGAGCGTCCGGCCGCTCCGGTCGGTGATCGTCACCGAGATCATCACCGGGAGCCGCGCCCCCCGCTCCTCGAAGACCTCCTCGATCGCCACGATGGCGGCCTTGGCGTTCAGCGTGTCGAAGATCGTCTCGACCAGCAGGATGTCCGAGCCGCCCTCGACGAGCCCGCGGACCTGCTCGGCGTACGCATCCTTGACCTGTCCGAACGACACGGCGCGGAACGCGGGATCGTCCACGTCCGGCGAGAGGCTCAACGTCCGGTTCATGGGGCCGATGGAGCCCGCCACGAACCGCGGCTTGTCGGGCGTCCGGTCGCTCCACTCGAGCGCCGCCTGCTTGGCGATGCGCGCCGCCTCCACGTTCAGCTCGTAGACGACGTGCTCGAGGCCGTAGTCCGCCTGCGCCACCGCCGTCGCCGAGAACGTGTTGGTCTCGACGATGTCGGCGCCGGCCGCGAGGAAGGCGTCGTGGATGGCGCGGGTCACGTCGGGCCGCGTGAGCACCAGGACGTCGCTGTTGCCCTCGAGGTCGGTCGGGTGGTCGCGGAACCGGTCGCCGCGGTAGTCCTGCTCCACGAGCTTCTTGGTCTGGATCATGGTGCCCGTGGCCCCGTCCAGGATCAGGATGCGCTCTTCGAGCAGCTTCTCGAGCGTGTCGCGGACGTCGGTCTGGCTCATGGCTTCCTCTCCAAGTCTTTCGTAGCGAAGGCGGTGACGACGCGAAAGTGCGGAGCGCGCCGCTCGCGGGACGTGACCTCCGAGCTTTGGACCTCGAGCCCGGCTGCCCGGGCCAGGCCGGCGAGCTCCTCGGGCTCGAATCCCTCGTTCACGTGCCCGTATCCCTGAGTGACGGCGCCGTGCCCGTGGCGCGCGAGCGTGACCATGGTGAGGCCCCCGCCCGGCCGCAAGACCCGCGCGGCCTCGGCGACGGCGCGGGCCGGCGCGTGGGCGTACTGGAGGACGTTGAGCGCGAGCACGTGGTCGAAGGATGCGTCCGCGAACGGGAGCTCGTGCATGTCGCCGCGCCGGAACGCGACGTTGTCGCGGCCTCCGAGGCGCGCGCGGGCGGCGGCGAGGACCTTGTCGCTCCGGTCGAGCAGGGTGATGGTGCGGCAGCGCGGCCCGAGGAGCTGGGCGACCGTCCCGTCCCCGGCGCCCACGTCGAGGACGTCACCGGCACGGACGAGCCCGAGGAACCCGCGCGCGAGCGACTCCCAGGTGCGCCCGGGCGAGTAGTGCCGCTCCATCTGCCCGGCGATGGCGTCCGGCCAGCCTCCCTCGCGCCGGCGCAGGACCGCCTCGGCCCTGGCCCGATCGCCCTCGAGGACCTGGTCGCTCACCTGCCCGCGGACGAGCTCCCACAGCCGCCGCGCCGGATCGGGGACCGCGTCGCTCAGCCGGTAGAAGGTCGACGCCCCGGCGCGCCGATCGCGGAGCACGCCTGCCTCTCGCAGCCGCCCGAGGTGGGTCGAGACACGCGACTGCCCGAGCTGCGTGATGGCCGTGAGCTCGGCCACGGTCAGCTCCCGCTCGGCGAGCAGCGCCGTCAGCCGGACCCGGGTCGGATCGCCGAAGAGCTGCAAGATCGCGGTGGTTTCTGCGAGGCCCGTCACGTTCATCCGCCAATCACGATTGCCGGATTACTTCCACGCGGATCGGCGTCCGTCAAGGGGCAGGTGGAGCATCCAGTGCGGGCAGAAGTGGCAGGCCGGGTGGCCACCGGACCGGCCGCTCTCGCCGGGATCATTCGCGTTCTCGGTGACGGATCGGCCGGCCTCGCGCTTGCACAGGGGTCGCGCCCAGCGCCGGCGTGCGAGGTCTCACGCCGCTTCTGACGAGGTCCGTCCATGCATCGCTTCGCTTCCTCCACGCTCGCGCTCCTGTTCATCCTCGCCTCCGGCTGCGGCACCGCCGGCCGCCGAGGCGAGGCCGACCTCGACTCCGGCGCCGGACCCGGGCCCGGGCCCGACGCAGGCACGATCCTCCCGGCAGACGGCGGCGGGGGCGGCGTGGACGCGGGCGGCGCGACGGGCACGCTCCCCACCGGCGCCGAGTGCGACTGCGACGACGAGTGCGCAGGCACCGCGACGCACCCCGGCATCTGCGTGATGGGGGTGTGCATGCTGCGCGCGAGCGCCGACTGCGCCGCGGCGGGCTCGACCGAGGAGTGCCCCGCCGGCTCGCGCTGCTGGGGGCTCGGCGGGTTCGACGGTGGCATCTGCTGGCCCGACTGCGACGCCCACACCTGCGAGGGGAGCTGCGACTCGGACGGCTCGTGCGTCCCGACCGAGACGTCGAGCTGCGACGCGTCGTGCTCCGAGTACTGCGAATCCGGATCGGACGACGGGTGCCCGCCTCACTCGCACCTCGACGGCGACAGCTGCGTGTGCGACGAGGGCTACACCGTCAACGAGGCGCGCGACGCCTGCGTGCCCGCCTGCACGACGACCGCCGACTGCAGCGGCGACTTGGTGTGCACCGACGGCCGCTGCGAGGAGCCGCCCTGCACCGAGGGCTCCTGTCCCGCCGGCACGTTCTGCGCAGAATCGGGCGACTGCGTCGTCGACATCGGGACGCCTCCGCCGGGCCCGCCGCCGGCGTGCTCGGCGGGCGCCGGCGACGTGCCGGACTGGCGCTGCACGGGCGGCGCCGCGCACTGCGCCGAGCTCGTGCCCTTCGAGCCCGTCATGGGGCCCGGCTACTGGAACTACCCGATCAACGGCGAGACCGCGACCAACCAGTACCGCAGCTACCTCCGCCGCGACGTGATGATGCTCGTGAAGTACGCGGCGGCCATGGTCGACTGCCAGGCGAGCGGCTGGAGCTTCGGCAACGGCGGCGCCATCGGGCTCGGGGACATGAGCGAGGCGGACGGCGCGATCCCGGGCACCAGCGTCGGCTCACCCGGCCACCCCGCGGGCACGCACGTCGACGGCCACGACCTCGACATCGGCTACTTCCAGACCGGCACCGCGGACAACAAGCTGCGCCCCGTCTGCGAGCACACGAGCGGCGGCTCGGACGCCTACCACTGCACGAGCGCGCCGACCCTGCTCGATCCGTGGCGGACGGCGCTCTTCATCGGCCACTTCCACGCATCGCCGCAGCTCCGCGTGATCGGCGTCGACGGCCGGGTCGGACCGCTCGTGCAGTCCGCGCTGACGCAGCTCTGCGCCGACGGCTGGCTGAGCGGCACCGCCTGCACGTCGCACCGGGTCACCTGGGAGGAGACCGACACGGGCCGCGGCTGGTACCGCTTCCACCACCACCACCTCCACGTGAGCGTCAGCTCGCCCTGAGGCGCTGGCGCCGCTCCCCGGGCGGCCCTACGATCGGACGCGTGTTCTCCGCGCCTCGGTACCGCGGGCCGGTCAGCGACCACTTCGACGGCCGCAGGTTCCACGACAACGACCCCATCCCCCACGCCCGCGTCACCGACCTCCTCCGGTGGGGGCTCACGCGCGACGCGGGCCCGTGGCGACGGGTCGACGCCGAGCCTGGTCCTCCGCCGCCCCGGCGCGTCCCGGACGGGGCGATGCGCGTCACGTTCGTGAACCACGCGACGGTGCTCGTCCAGATGGACGGGAAGAACGTCCTCACCGATCCGATTTGGTCCGAGCGGTGCAGCCCCGTCTCGTTCGCCGGGCCCCGCAGGCACCGCCCGCCCGGCCTGCGCTTCGAGGACCTGCCGCCGATCGATCTGGTCCTCGTCAGCCACAACCACTACGACCACCTCGACGTGCCGACGCTCCGCCGGCTCGCCGAGGCCCACCGGCCCGCGATCGTCACGGGCCTCGGCAACCGCGCGCTCCTCGAGCGCGAGGGCATCGGAGGCGGCGTGGAGATCGACTGGTGGCAGGAGACCCGGGCGGCGGGCCTGCGCGTGACGGGTGTGCCGGCGCGCCACTTCTCCGGGCGCGGCACGATGGACCGCGACGCCACCCTGTGGATGGGCCTGGTCGTGCACGGCTCCGGCGGTGATGCGTGCTTCGCCGGCGACACGGGGTTCGGCCCCCATTTCGCCGCCATCCGCGAGCGGCTCGGTGCGCCGCGGCTCGCGCTCCTGCCGATCGGCGCGTTCCGTCCCGAGTGGTTCATGCGGCCGGTACACATGACGCCCGCGGACGCGCTCGCCGCGCACTGCGCGCTCGGCGCCGCGGCCAGCGTGGGCATCCACCACGGCACCTTCCGCCTGGCGGACGACGGTCAGGACGAGCCGGTCGAGGTGCTGCGCGGTGCGATCGCGGAGGCCGGCGACGACGCCGCGCGGCGCTTCGTCACGCTCGAGCACGGCGCCGGCCTCGACGTCCCCGAGGCGCCCGACGTCGAGCAAGCGGCGCAGTAGGCTCACTCGCAACCGCTCGGGCCGGTACCGGTGCATCGCGTCGCCGCGGGACAGCGCGTGTGGTCCGGCGTGGAGACGCAGGCGTTCTGCTCGCGCGAGCAACTCTCGACCGTGCAGGCGACCCCGTCGTCGCACGTCGTCGGCTCCGCCGTCTCCCGGCAGCGTCCGCCGACGCACGCCTCGCGGCCGTTGCAGAAGCTGCCGTCGTCGCACTCCGCGTCGCTCGCGCAGGATCGGCCGCCCGAAGGTCGCCCGACGCACTCGCTGTCGATGCACAGGGTACCCGGGGAGCACTCGACCCGACAGCCACCGCAGTTTCGCTCGTCGTGCGAGACGTCGAGGCACTCGCCGTCACACTCGACGGTCCCGGGGGGGCAGACACACGCACCCGCGCATCCGAGGACCACCGCGACCGCGAAGACGCGCGCCGTCACCGCTTCCTCCCGCGAAGGCTGCGCCGCCGGGCGGCGCCGAGGAGCACCGCGATCGAGACGAGCGGCGCGCTCGGCGCGGGGGCGCCCGACCGGCCGGCCACCCTGCAGCCGCACCCGCCCGCCGGGGGCTCGCACGTTCCGGTCTCCTCGACGCACGAGCGGCCACCCGTACACGCCACCGGCTCTCCGGACACGCAGGCACCTGCCTGGCACTCGTCGTGCCCGTTGCACACGCGGCCGTCGTCGCAGCCCGACCCGTCGATCCGGTGTCGATCGATCGAGCACGTCGGGCTCTCACCGTCGCAGGCCTCGGCGACGTCGCAGGCGCCGTCGGCGGGGCGGCAGACGGTCGCGCGCGGCAACACGGCGTCCGGAGGGCACGTCGTGCTCTCTCCGTCGCAGACCTCCTCCACGTCGCAGGAGCCGGCCATCGGGCGACACGGGGTCCCGGGATCGGCCCGCTCGTCCGGAGGACAGGCCGCGGTGCGGCGCGAGCACGCCTCGGGTCGATCGCAGGGCCCGGCCGCCTCGCGGCACACCGTCCCCTCGTCGCGGTAGAGGTCGGAGGGGCATTCCGGAGAGGCGCCGTCGCAGCGCTCGGCGAGGTCGCACGGCCCGCGGGCGTACCGGCAGATGTGGCCCGCGGGCTCGATCCGGTCCGCCGGGCATTCGACCGAGCTCCCGTCGCACCGCTCCTCCCGATCGCAGCGGCTCACAGCCGCGCGGCAGACGGCGGACGTCGGCTGCAGCGCGTCGGCCGGACACGTCGGGCTCACCCCATCGCAGGCCTCGGCCAGATCGCACGGACCGGTCGCCTCGCGGCACGTGGTGCCGGTGGGCCGCCGGCGGCCTGTGACGCAGGCGGGGCCGGTCCCGTCACACGCGTCGTCGAGCGCGCACGGGCCCTCTGCGGGGTCCCCACACGCGACGCCGGCCGGCTCGAACGCGTCCGCCGGGCACTCCGGGGACGTTCCGTCGCAGGCCTCGGCGAGGTCGCAAGGCCCGGCGCCCTCGCGGCAGGTGGTACCCGAGGACACGAGCGTGCACACGCCGTCGGCGCTCGCGCCCGCCGAAGCGCTGCACACCTGGCAGTCGTCGAGCGAGCCATACCCGCAGCCCGTGTCGCAGCAGACCCCGTCCACGCAGAACCCGGTCTCGCACGCCCAGCCGGACTCGCAGGCGCTGCCCTGCGGATCGCCGGCAGAGAGGGCGAGGTCGACGATCCGAGCCCGGACCCGGTGCACGCGGAGGTCGGGATCGTCGACGTGGCGACCGTAGACGACCATCGCACGGCCGCGGCCGTCGGAGCTCACGTCGGCGAGCCGCTCCACCCCCGGCTCGCTCGAGATGGGCGACGGCGAGGCGTCGAGGATCGACCCGTCGGGGGGCACGCGCATGCCGTACAGGTCGCCGCCGCGCGACGAGACCACGAAGAAGCTCTCGCCGTCGAAGGTCACGGCCGGCGTGTCGTTGTCCCTGTCGTTGCCCGCGAGCACGCGCGGCGCGGTGTCGAGGGCCGCTCCGGTGTCGTCGAGGCGCCGTGACAGAAGGCGGCCCCACGTCCCGCTGGAGGAGTACTGGTCCGACCAGACGACCAGGTGTGCGCCACCTCCGGAGGCGACGGCAGGGTCGATCACGTAGGTCCCGCCGGCGTCCATCGTGAACAGGGAGCCGGCTCCGAAGCGGTACCCCTCGAGATCGCGGTCGTACAGGTCCTCCGTGTAGAAGGCGATCCGCGCGTTCGTGGAGATCAGGACCGGCGAGCCGCTGGCCGTCGACGTCCCGGTCACCAGGCGCACCGACCCGACCGTGCGCGTATCGCTCACGGTCACGTGCCCAAGATAGGTGCCGGCGTCGTAGACCACCTGGTACGTGCTGCCAGTCCAGGCGAGATCGTGCGCGTATGCGTACCGGACGATCTCGAAACCGGATCCGGACACCGGGTAGCTCGTGTCCGCCACGATCTGGCCCCACAGATCCTTCTGCGGCGTCCCGGAGACGGTGCGGAGCGTGTCGATCCAGGTGACGAGCCAGCCCGTGCCGTTCGAGGCCACCCGAGGCGTGTGCTTGGCGGGCGTGCCGGTCCGGATGGCGAACCCCGTGGAGTCCACCAGGGTGCCGTCGCTCTCGAACCGCGCGCCGTAGATGTCGGTGAGCCCGTCCGCGCCGTACTCCGCCCACACCACGAGGTACCGGTCTCCGTTGGAGGCCACCCGAGGCGTGGTCTGGGCCGGCGCCGAGCGCGAGACGATCACCGGCGCGGTGCGCCAGGGGACGTATCCGCCGTGCGTGTCGATCCGTAGCCCGAGCGCGTCGTAGTCGAACGTGGCGTCGATGTCGTCGTGGAAGGAGATCATGGCGAAGTCCGGGCTCGCCGCGACCGAGGGGGAGCTCGGGATGTGGCCCGCGTACACGCTGCGCTCCGATCCGAGCCCCGGTCCCGTCGAAGGCACGGTCACCACGTAGATCTCCCAGCCTCCCGTACCCGAAGCGCGCCAGGCCACGTGGAACTCGGTGCCGTCCCAGGCGACGGACGGCGTCCGATCGTTGGTCCCGCGCGAGATGCGGGCCGGCGAGCCCACGACCGTTCCAGCCGGCGCAACCTGCGCACCGTAGATGGTCGGCAACGCCTGGTCGGTCCACACGACGAGGTGATTCGATCCGTCGAACGCCACGTCGGGCTCGACCTGGGAGCCTGCCGCGGTGGTGATCGGGAGCCCCGCCGGATCTCGGACCTCGCCCGTCGTCCGGACGCGGGCGCCGTAGACGTCGCTCTCGCCGGTCCCGGCGCGCTGGTCGCTCCAGACCACGAGCCAGTCGGTGCCGTCGAAATCGGCCGCGGGCCCGCCCTGTGTGCCCGAAGCCGCCGACACGGTGATCGGGGTCGTGTCGAGCACGAGCCCGGCACCGGAGAGGCGCGCGCCGTAGACGTCGGCCTCGGCGCCGGTCCCCCCCCAGACGACGAGGAAGTCGGTTCCGCCTCCCGCCACGTCGACCGAGCCCACGGGGCCGCCCTCCCAGACGACGACGGGCGCCGAGTCCAGCACCGTGCCGTCGGCGGCCACTCGCACCGCGAGAACGCGGTCGTAGGCCGCCCAGGCCACCACGAACACCCCGGCGGCGTGCGCCACCGCGGGGCGAAGATCGGTGCCGGTGAGACGTCCCTGACCGAGTGGAAGCCCCGTGGGGTCGAGGATGGTCCCCGCGGCCGAGACGCGGGCGGCGAAGACGCCCGGCACGCTCGTCCCCCAGCGGCGGTCGTCGCTCCACGCGACGAGCGCCTGCGCGCCCGCGGCGTGCGCCGCGGGGTGCAACTGATCGGACGGGGCGGAGCCACCCATCCGCGGCAGGGTCGCCACCTCCGCGTAGACGATCGGATCGAGGACCGCGGGAAAGCGCGTGCGCGCGACGACGCCCGCCGGCACCTCCATCGAGATCGCCCCGTCGCCGTAGACACACGGGACCGGCGTCCGCTCGCCGCCGGCGTCCACCCAGGTGGCGTGCCCGAACCGGATCGCGATACCGCCAAGTCGGTCGCGAAAGCGCAGGCCCTCGTCGTCGACGACGTCGAGGTCCATCCCGGTCACCGGGAGGCGGAGGCGAAGGGGCCCCGCCCCCGCCGGCTCTTCGGCGATCTCCCAGCGGACCTCCGCGCCGTCCGCGCGGTTCTGCCATCGCTCTCGAACCGTTCCCCGGTCGACGACGAGCTCGCCCGCCTGCGTCACCTCCGTCGCGACCGTGGTCGGCTCGAGGGACCGGCCACCGCGGAAGACCGCCGGTGCGCCGAAGCGCAGCGCCGGGCCGCCCGGTGAGTCGGCGCGAGGCGTGAACGTCACCTGCGTCCCGTCGGCGGCAGCGCGGATCTCCCAGTCCTCGTGACCTGCGCGGAGCTCACCGCCGTGGCTCCGGAAGGCGTGGCGCGTGCGCGACATGAGCGCGTCGAGATCGATGGGCGCCGAGACGGAGCGCACCGCGTACTTGGGCGCTTCGGGCCGCGCCGTGCTCGCGTCGGTCGACGCCTCGCGTTCCTCTCCGCCGTCCGCGCCGCAGCCGGCGAGCAGCAACGACAGGACGAGCAGGCGCGTCATCAGAGCCCCCATCCGGCGAAGACCTGCAACGAGTGCATCGCGTAGTCCTGCTCACGCGCCATGCCGCGCCACCCCACGCCGAACGCCCAGCGGTGCGAGGCGAGCCCGAGCTGCAGTCGGTAGCCGGCCGCGGTGGCGGAGGTCGAGCGCCGGCCCGAGATCACCCCGGGCGCCCAGGCCCCTAGCGCGAACAGCCCGAGTGGACGGCCGATCCGAACGGCGAGCCCCGCCTCGACGCTCCCCGCGAAGAGCACATCCCCCTCCCAGCCGCCGAGCCCGACGGAGAGCCCGAGCAGCAGGGCAAGACGGTGCTCGTCCTCCGTCTCTCCGACCGACGTCACCACGATCTGGGCGGCGGCTTCGCCGTGGGCGCCGCCGATCCCGACCGACGGCGAAGCGGCCTGGAGCAGCCCGGCCGCGAGCTGCACCGTGACGTCGGGCGGCTCGAGCGGTGTCGAGGGCGGCTCGCTCTGCCGCGCCGGCGCCGGCGGGCGGGCGCTCGGCGCCGCAGAGGGGCCGTTCGGCGCGCCGCCCGCGGGTGCGGCGCCGGCCTGGGGGGTGGACGCGTTGCGCTGGACCGGCCCCGGGTCGGCGTACTGCTCGACCACCCAGCGGATGAACGGCGATCGGGAGCGGAGGCTCGGATCGCCGCGGACGGCGCGGTGGCTCAGGTGAATCGCGTGATTGAGAAGCTCGCTGGCGCGCTGGCGGTCGGGGCCCTGCGGCATGTACTGGACCCAGTAGGCTCCGTTCGCCCGCTCCATCGTCATGATCGCCACGTCCCACAGGTAGGCTGCCGCCAGCGCGTCGACGTCGGGCGCCACCTGACGGGAAGCGAGGGCGCGGAGCTGCTCGAGGACGGCCCCCTGCTGCGAGTCGGCGAGCGTGTCGACCATCTCACGAAGCAAGCCGATCGCGCCGAGCGGCACGAGCGTGTTTACCAGCCGCGCCACTTCGTCTCCCGCCTCACCGCGTGCTTCGAGGGCACGACGCCCCTCCGACACGCGCGTGGCGTGACCCGGCTGAGCGAGCGCCGCAGCCATCGGCGCGAGCGGCACCGCGATCCCGATGCCTTGCACGCCCTGTCCGGGATCACCACGCGCCACCACGATGCCGACCAGCCGCTCCTGTTCGTCGATGAGCGGTCCGCCGGAGTTGCCGGGGTTGAGCGCCATGTCGAGCTGCAGGTTCCCGTCGCTCATCACCCCGGCGATGATCCCTCGGCTCGACTGCGGATCGGTCCGGCGGGGATCGAGGGGGTAGCCCACGGCGTGCACGGTCTGGCGGACGCGGAGCGCTGGCGCGTCGCCCGCGAGCGGGAGGAAGTCCTCGAACCGCGCCGGGACGACGAGCAATGCGAAGTCGCGCGCCGGATCACGGAACACGACCTCGGCAGGGTAGACCGCATCATCGCCCGGCACGCGCACGGCGAGCAGCGGCGCGTCCGCGATCACGTGGTCGGCCGTCAGGACCAGACCGTCTTCGGAGATCGCTACCCCGGTGCCGTGGCCCGTGTTCGGGATCGCGACCACCCGCTCTGTGCCGCGCGGGTTGCGGACCGCGAGGGCCTCGACCCCGTGCACCGCGAAGACGCGCACGGCGGCCCGGTCCGCGGCCGAGTACGAGATCGACTGGGCTGCGCCCGGCGAGGCCCAGGCTGCGAGGCCGACGGCCGCGACGAGCCGCAGCGCCGAGGTCCAGGCTCGCCGACTTGCCACGCTGCCAGAGTACCTCAGCAAGCGGCGTTGCGGCCCCGTTCGTGTCGGAGGCGGCGAGACGGCTTCGCACCCTCTGGGGTGACGCACGGGTGTTCAGTGGGAAGGGGCGGGCGGAGGATCAGCGCTGGCGGTGAGGAGCCAACGCCGGCAGCATCGGCCTGGCGCGTGCGACGCCGTGCTCCTCGCCGATGACGTGGTAGACGCGGTAGGCGTCGCGAATGACGGGGAGGGCGACGTTGCGGACGGGGATGCCGGCCGCCGTGTCGCCCGTCTCGACGCCCTTGTGGGCGTGGCCGTGCACGACGAGGTCGCAGCCGGCGGCGTCGATCGCCTCCTCGAGGAGATACGAGCCGAGGAACGGGTAGATCTCCCTTCGCTCGCCCTCGAGGGTGTCGGGCACGGGCGCGTAGTGCGTCAGCGCGATGCGGATGTCGGCGTCGAGGGTCTCGAGCGCCTCCCGCAGCCGGTCGGCGTGGTGCTTGGTGTGGCGGATGAACGCCTTCATCTCGTCCTCGCCGAACTCGGTCCCGCACGCGCCGGCGAACCCTCCTCCGAACCCCTTCACCCCCGCGATGCCCACCCGCTGCCCGCGGATCCGGACCACCACGTGCTCGCCCTCGAGGACGTGCACGCCCGAGTCCTGGAGGATGGCCCGGATCTCCTCCGCTTTGCCGCGGTGGTAGTCGTGGTTGCCGAGCACCGCCACGGTGGCGACCGGCAAGCCCGCGAGGTCGGCGGCGAGCACGTGCGCCTCGTCGGTCGTCCCGTGGTGCGTGAGGTCGCCCGCGAGGAGCAGCACGTCGGCCTGCGACCCGATGGTGGTCAGGCGCAGGCGCAAGAGCCCCTCGGCGTCGCGCCCGACGTGTAGGTCCCCGGCCGCCGCGACGCGCACCGCCCCGGGGCGGCCCTCCACGCGCACCGGCGGATGCTCCGCGACGAACGTCTCGTTCGCGACGGGCATGCTCGCGCACGCCCCGCGCGCCACCGCCGTCACGTCGTCCTGCCGGTCGCCCGTCTCGACCGGCCCGCGGACGACCAACTCGCCGTCGCGCACGAATACGTCGAGGTCGAGCGTGTTGGTGCGCGGGTCCTCCGCGAGCGCCTCGCGCAGGCGCGCGATGCAGCGTTGGTCGAGCGTGCTCACTTCGGAGCTCTAGGTACCGTAGACGCGCTCGAACAGCCTCCGCACGACACGGTTGGGCACGGCGAGGTCGATGGAGTGCGCGTAGATGAGCAGGCTGAGGAGCCTCCGCGGCGCCTTCAGCGAGCGCTCGAGCAGGTAGTCCCAGTCGAGCTCCGTCCGGCCGAGGATGCCGAGGGCGTCGTGCCAGTGCCGCGGGCCCGCCTCGTCGTGGACCGCGGCCTTCAGGAGGAGCAGGTCCTCCGGCGGCAGGAGCGGGACCTCACAGCCGTGGAACTCCTTGCGGACCGACCTCTCGATCATCTCCTCGTCCAGGTAGAACCCGCCCGTGCAGAAGAAGATCACGTCGACCATCACGTCGCTCTTGAACGCCTTGAAGAGCCAGGTGCGGTCGCGCCGCTCCGTGCAGAAGCCGCGCGCGGCCAGGACGTCGAGCACCCGCTCGGCGTCCTCGGGCCGGACGAAGACGTCGATGTCGTGCGTCCACCGCGGCCGGCCGTACGAGCTCACCGCGATCCCGCCGATGAGGCAGAACGGCACTCGCGCCGTCTCCAGGGCCTCCACGGTCTCCGCGAGCACCGGCACGAAGCTGTCGTGCTCGGCGCCGTGGACCACGTCGACTCCCGGCCGACCGTTCTCCGCGAGCCGCTCTAGAGGAACGCCCACGTCCGCGCGCGGTTCCATCCCCCTCTATCGGCTGCAAGTGGGATGCCGCCGCTCGAGGAGCCACAAACCCGCTCCAGCCCGGACCGCCGCCCGGACGGGCCACGATGCAGCCTGCCACGGGGGACGCTGGTTACCCTCGGCCCGCGGTCAGGCCCGAGGTGCTAGCCCGCCGCGTCCTGCCGGCGCTCGGCCTGCGCGACCAGGTCGTCGATGTCGATGTGGAGCCCCCGCTCGTCGATGTCCCGGAGCAGGTCCCTCGCGACGTCCTCCGAGATCACCCCTTCGCTCCGGGCGGCGCGCACCGCCTCGCGCTCGGCGTCGAGGAGCTGGGCCTGCGCGCGGCGGATCTCGTCCGTCCGCAGGACCTCGGCGTGGGGCTCGAGCTGCGAGAGGCCCTCCTCGAGCTCGGCGAGCCGGCCCCCGAGCCGCTCGCGCAGGACCTCGTAGGTGCCGTCGGAGATGTCGCCCCGGCTGAGCGAGAGGTCGAGGCGGGAGAGCGCCTCCCGCGTCGCCCGGATGGCCCCGCGCAACCGCATGTACGAGCGCTTCTCGGCGCCACCGCCGATCACGCCCGCCCACTTCAGCACCGGCGCCACCGTCATCCCCTGCACGAGGATCGACACGAGCACGACGCCGAACACGAGATCGATGAGCAGCTCGCGCTGCGGGAAGCTCTCGGGGAGGCTCAGCGCGAGGACCATCGACAGGCTCCCGCGGAGCCCGCCCCACACGAGCACCGTGGGCCACCGCCTCGGCAGACGCTCCGGGGTACGGTGCAAGAGCCCCGTCACGCCGTAGATGACGAGCAGCCGCGCGAGCAGGAGCACGCCGAAGGCGACGAGGATGGGGACGGCGCGGTCCCACAGGCGCGCGAGCTCGATCTCCTTGCCGAGCAGGAGGAAGACGAGCGAGTTCGTGGCGAAGACGGCGTATTCCCAGAAGCTCTCTACCGCGATGCGGTTGGTCGGGGTCATCCCGTAGCGGGCGCCCACGTTGCCGCACGCCATCCCGGCGGCAACCACCGCGAGCACGAAGCTGGCGTGCAGCGCCTCGGCGACGGCGTAGCTCCCGAAGGCCGCCAGCGTCGTGAGCATGATCTCGACCAGGTGGTCGTCGACGAGCGTCGTCAGGTAGCTCACGAGGAGCCCCACGGCGACCCCGATGACGATGCCCAGCCCGACCTCCCAGAGGAAGAAGGTGGCGACCCAGCCGGCGGTCACCTCCTCGCCGGGCATGTGCAGCCCGAGCACCGCCGCGAGCGCCATGAACGCCACGACCGCGACGCCGTCGTTGAGCAGCGACTCCCCCTCCATGAGCACGGCGAGCCGCCTGGGCACGCCGAGCTCCTTGAAGAGCGCGATCACGCTGACCGGGTCGGTGGCGGCCAGCATGGCCACGAACAGGAACGCGACGGTCAGCGGGAGGTCGACGTCCGCCCATGGCTCGAAGATGAACGCGAGGAGGCCGGCGAGCCCGATGGCGGCGACGACCCCCGGTACCGCCAGGAGGAGGATGCCGCGGATGTTCTTCCGGAACTTGCGCCAGCTCAGGTGGAACGCCGCCTCGAAGAGGAGAAGCGGCAGGAACACCGCGAAGAGGAGCTCGGGCGTGAGGCGCAGCTGGGCGAGGCCGAGCTCGGGCATCTCGTCGGTCACGGCCCCGAGGCCGAGCCCGGCGAGCACGAGCGCCACGGTGTAGGGCAGCTTCAAGCGCTGCACCAGCATGGCGACCGCCGTTGCGGCCACCATGAGCACGATCAGCGTGCCCTCGATCCCCATGGCGGGCGGTTATATCAGGAGCGCGGGGCGGAGTGGGGCCAGGCTTCGATGCCGCCGGAGAGGTTGTAGACATCGCGGAAGCCCATTCGGAGCGCGTGCTCCGCCGCCGCTTGGCTGCGCACCCCGTGCCGGCAGTAGAAGACGACCGTCTCGCCGCGGTCGAGCGCCTCGAGCCGCTCCTTGCCCGCGGCGTCGAGGAGGATGGACCCGTCGATCTTCGCCGCGGCGCGCTCCTCCGGCGTCCGCACGTCGAACAGGTGCAGGGGCTTGTCGCCCTCGAGCCACGCCGCGAGGTCCGCCGCGTCGAGCGGCCTGACCCGCGGCGGCTCGTTGGGGTTGTCGATCTTGAAGCCGGACTCCTTCTTGCCGCGGACGAAGTCGACGACCACGCCGTCTGCGCGCCGCGCCGTGCTCCGGTCCAACAGCAGGGTGACGGCGGCGGCGTCCATGACCAGGTCGTCGTCGCGGGGCGCGTCGAAGTAGAGCGAGACGTGGAGCTGCCGGTCGATCTCGAGCCTCACGACGGGCTTGCCGGGCTCGTCCCAGTGGCGGGCGAGGGCGTCCACCGCCGCGTCCGTGACCGTCACCTCGGGCGTCCTGAAGGGCCGCGGGCCGCTCCCGAGCACCTGGGCGAGCTCGCCGCTCTCGCGCATCTCCTTGACGATGTCGGAGCCCCCGACGAACTTCCCGCGGACGTAGAGCTGGGGAATCGTGGGCCAGTCGGAGTACTCCTTGACACCCTCCCGGACGGCCGGGTCGGCGAGGACGTCGACCGTCTCGTACTCCTCCAGGAAATCGTCGAGGATGTCGACCACGGTGGCGGAGAACCCACACCGCGGCGCGTGCCGGGTTCCCTTCATGAACAGCACGACCTCGTGGCCGCTCACGATCTGGTCGATACGCTCCCGTGTGCTCATGGTCCGGGAGAAAAGCACGCCGGCAGCCGGCAGGCAAAGAGGGATTCGGTGCTCGAAGCGGAACGGTTGGTGAAGAGCTACGGGGGGCGCAGGGTCGTCGATCGGCTGAGCCTGACCTCGCGCCGGGGAGCGGTGCTCGGCCTGCTCGGACCGAACGGCGCCGGCAAGACGACGACGCTGCGGATGCTCTACGGCCTCGTCGAGCCGGACGAGGGGACCATCCGGTACGACGGCCGGGACTTCGACGCCCACCGGACCGAGCTGAAGCGCATCATCGGCGTGTGCACGCAGGATGACACGCTCGACTACGACTTCACCGTCCGACAGAACCTGGAGGTCTATGCGAGCTACTTCCGGCCGCGCGTAGAGAACGCACGCCACCGCGCCGAGGAGCTGCTCGAGCGGTTCGGCCTGCGCGAGTACGCCGACCACACGCCGACGCAGCTCAGCGGCGGCTACAAGCGACGGCTGCTGATCGCCCGATCCGTCGTGCATCGCCCGAAGGTGCTCTTCCTCGACGAGCCGACCACCGGGCTCGATCCGAAGGCGCGGGTGGACGTGTGGGAGCTGGTCGCCACCATGCGCAGCGAAGGGCTCGCGATCATCCTCACGACCCACTACATGGACGAGGCCGAGCGGCTGAGCGACGAGCTGCTCGTGATGTCGCGCGGGCGCGACGTGGCGCACGGCAGGCCGGCCGACGTTCTCGGCGAGCTCCTCGGCGAGCACGTGCTGGTGGTGTCGGCCGACTCGCCGCTTCGCGAGGGCATCACGGCGTGGGCGGCGGCCGAGATGGAGCGCCGACCCTCGGCCGTGCTCGGCGAGCTCCGGATCCCCATCACGACCGACCAGCTCACGCGCTTCACCGAGCAGTTCGGCGAGGCGCGCTTCCAGGTGCGCGCGCCGAACCTCGACGACCTGTTCCTCCAGCTCTCGGAGCCCACCGAGCAGGAGCGAGAGGAGGCCCCACGGTGAAGGACCTCCTGGCGCTGTTCGACTGGCGATCCTACGCGGTGCTTCGGCGCAACGGGCTCGTCTACCTGCGCAACTGGAAGACGGCCTTCTTCCCGCCCGCGATGGAGCCGGTCGTCTTCTTCCTCGCCTTCGGGCTCGGGCTCGGCGGCTACGTGGGGAGCCTCGCCTACGAGGGCGCGGACGTCCCCTACGCCACGTGGGTCGCGCCCGGGCTCATCGCCTACACGTGCTTCAGCACGCCCTTCTTCGAGGGGCTCTACTCCTCGTACGTGAGGATGTTCTACCAGAAGACCTGGGACGGCATCCTCGCGACCCAGGTCGAGCTCCGTCACATCGTGTGGGGCGAGATCCTCTGGGCCGGGGCGCGCGGGATGATGAACGGCGCGCTCGTGGCCCTCGTGCTCGCGGGCTTTCAGGCCGCGGGCGTCGTGGAGCTCCGGTGGTGGTACCTGCCGCTCCTGCCGTTCGTCGGGTGCGCGCTCGGCTGGACCTTCGCCGCCTTCGCGCTGGTCTTCACGGCGATCGTGCCGGCCATCGACCACATGAACTACCCGGTGTTCCTGATCGGCGTCCCCCTCGGCCTCGTCAGCAACACGTACTTCCCGATCGAGAGCGACAGCGTGGTGCTGACCGCCGTCGTGAACGTGAACCCGGTCTACCACCTCTCGGAGACCTTCCGCGCCCTCCTCGTCGGGGGCGACGTGGCCTACCACGCCGCGGGCCTCGCGATCACGGGCGGCGTGTTCCTCGTCGTGTGCTCGCTGCTCTGCCAACGGCTCATGCGCAAGCGGGTGCTCGGGGAGTAGATGGACGATCCGATCGGCGTCGACGAGTCGGGCCTCCTCTGCGCGCGGGGAGGCTTCCACGTGGACCCGTGGGGCCCGACCGGGCGATCGATCGTGACGCACGCGCACGGCGACCACGCGCGCCCGGTGAGCCCGGAGGTGCACTGCAGCACCGCGGCGGTGCCGGTCGTCCGGCACCGGCTCGGGGACGGCGCCCGCGTGATCGGCCACGGCTGGGGCGAGCGGTTCGCGATGGGCGACGCGGTGGTGTCTCTGCACCCGGCTGGGCACGTGCGCGGCTCGGCGCAGGTGCGGATCGAGGTGGACGGCGCGGTGTGGGTGGTGACGGGCGACTACAAGCGCGCGCCGGACCCCACCGCGGAACTCTTCGAGCCGCTTCGGTGCGACGGGCTCGTCACCGAGGCGACCTTCGGTCTGCCGATCTTCCGGTGGGAGCCGCCCGAGGCCGTCGTTCAGGACATCCTGGCGTTCTGGGACCGGAACGCGGCGGCCGGTCGGGCGTCGGTGGTCTTCTGCTACGCGCTCGGCAAGGCTCAGCGCATCCTCGCCGAGCTCGCGAGGCTCACGGACCGCGAGGTGTGGGTCCATGGCGCGATCGAGGCCGTCACCGAGACCTACCGGGCAGCGGGCGTACCCATGCTGCCGACACGGCCGGTCGCCGAGTCCGAGCGAGGGCGCTCTTTCGCGGGCGAGCTCGTCCTCGCGCCGCCGTCGGCGCGCGGGACGCGTTGGATGCGGCGGTTCGGCGAGCACGAGACGGGGTTCGCCTCCGGGTGGATGCGCCTTCGAGGGCCGAGGCGCCGACGGAGCATCGACCGAGGCTTCGTGCTGAGCGACCACGCCGACTGGCCGGCGCTGCTCGAGACCACTCGCGCGTCGGGCGCGCGACGCGTGCTCGTCACCCACGGCTATGCGGAGGCGATGGCGCGGTACCTGCGCGAGCAGGGACTCGACGCGGCGGCGCTTCGCACGCTCTACACGGGAGAGCCGGAGGACGGCAGATGAGGCGCTTCGCGGACCTCTTCGAGCGCCTCGACGCCACCACGTCGACGAACGCGAAGGTCACGCACATGCGGCAGTACTTCGCCGCCGCGCCGCCCGCCGACGCGGCCTGGGCGCTCTTCTTCCTGACCGGCGGCCGCATCAAGCGCCTGATCGGGTTCCCTCGGCTTCGCGACTGGACGCTCTGCGCGACGGGGCTCTCGCCGTGGCTCCTCGACGAGTGCTACGGGGCCGCGGGCGACCTGGCCGAGACGATCGCGCTCCTCGTCCACGACCACGGCGAGCCGCTCTCGACCGAGACACCGCTCCACCGCTGGGTCGAGCGCCTGCTCCGGCTGCGAGATCTCGACGAGGATGGGCAGCGGGCGGAGCTGTTCCGCATCTGGCGCGAGCTCCCGCCGCGCGAGCTCTTCCTTCTCCACAAGATGCTGACGGGCGAGCTCCGCGTGGGCGTCTCCCGGACGCTGGCGGTGCGCGCGCTCGCCGAGGTCGCCGGAGTCCCGAGCGCCACCATGAGCCACCGCATCATGGGGGACTGGGCGCCGACTGCGGGCTTCTTCCGCGAGATCACGCGGCCCGGCCCGATCGCGGCCGATCGCTCGCAGCCCTATCCGTTCTACCTGGCGCACCCCTTCGAGGACGATCCTGCGAAGCTCGGGGATCTCGGCGACTGGCTCTTCGAGTGGAAGTGGGACGGCATCCGGGCGCAGCTCCTCCGGCGCGAAGGGGACGTGTTCCTCTGGTCACGCGGCGAGGAGATGGTGACCGAGCGCTTCCCGGAGATCGTCGACGCGGCGCAGGCGCTTGCCCCGGGGACTGCGCTCGACGGCGAGATCCTCGCCTTTCGGGACGGCGAGGCGCTCCCCTTCGCCGCGCTGCAGCGGCGCATCGGCCGGAAGAAGCTCGGGCCGCGGATCCTACGCGAGGTGCCCGTGGCGCTCATGGCGTTCGACCTGCTGGAGCACGGCGGCGAGGACATCCGGCATCTGCCGCTGACGGAGCGGAGGGCGCGGCTCGAGGTGCTCTTGGCCTCGCAGGCGGGCGGCCGGATCCGGACGTCGCCGCTCGTCGACGTCCACGACGCGGCGGAGCTCGGGAGGCTCCGCGAGGACGCACGCGACCGGGGCGTCGAGGGCCTCATGATCAAGCGCCGGGCGTCGGGCTACGGTGCGGGGCGCAAGAGGGGCGACTGGTGGAAGTGGAAGGTGGATCCGCTCACCATCGACGCGGTGCTCATGACGGCGCAGCCCGGGAGCGGGCGCCGCGCGAGCGTGCTGACCGACTACGGGTTCGGGGTATGGGACGGCGACGAGCTCACGCCGATCGCCAAGGCCTACTCCGGGCTCACCGACGCGGAGATCGACGAGCTCGATCGCTGGATTCGGCGGCACTCGGTGGGGCGGTACGGCCCCGTGCGCGCGGTCGAGCCGCTTCAGGTCTTCGAGCTCGGCTTCGAGGGCATCCAGCGCTCGACGCGCCACCGCTCCGGCATCGCGCTCCGCTTCCCGCGCATCCTCCGCTGGCGCACCGACAAGCCCGTCGAAGAGGCCGACACCCTGTCGGGCGTGCAGGCCCTCCTCGCCCGCTACGGCTGGGAGCGCCCCGAGGAGCGGCCTCCCGAGCAGCTTCCCCTCTTCGACGAGTGATCAGTCGTCGCGCAGGGTGCGCCGCAGGAAGGCAGCGGTCGTGCAGATACCGGGGCGGTTCACCGCGTCGCGGCTCAGCAGACCGAAGCCGTGACCGGCACCGGCGAGCTCGACGTAAGCGACGGAGGCGCCCGCCGCCGAGAGCGCATCACGGAACGCCGTCGACTGCGCGACGTCCACGGTGAGGTCCTCGGTGCCGTGGACGAGCAGCACGGGTGCGTCGTTCGCGTCGGCGTGCGTGATGGGCGACGCGAGCGCCGTGCGCTCCGGGTCCCGTTCGGGGGGCACGCCGAGCAGGTTGGTGATGTGCGGGCGCGAGCTGTAGCGCCCGATGCGCGTACGGAGGTCGAGCGGCGCGAACCACACGGCGGCGCCGCGTACGGCGGGCGAGACGTCGTCGGGTGCGTTGCAGCCCGGCTCGTCGAGGCCGTCCACGTCCGCCGCGGTCGCCAGCATGGCCGCCATGTGCCCACCGGACGAGAAGCCCACGGCCGCGATGCGGTCCGGGTCGACGCCGTGCTCGCGGCCGTGCGACCGGAGCCACCGTACCGCGCAACGCGCGTCGGCGATGGGCGCCGGGAAGACCACGCGAGGCGCGTCGGCGAGCCGAAAGTCGAGCGGGACCCCGACGAACCCCTCGGCGGCGAGCGCACGCGCCATCGAGTCGCAGTGCGCCCGCTCGCCGCGGCGCCACCCGCCGCCGTGGATCAGCAAGACCGCCGGCCGGAGCTCCTCGGTGCGGGGGCCGACGAGGTCGAGGTGGATCGGCTCGCCACCCGCCGTCGAGTAGACGATACCGCGCTCGACGCGCAGCTCGCTGTCCGGCCGCGCGCTCAGCGGCTCGCACTCGGCCACCACCTCCATCCGAAACGGCTCCGGGTCCGGCTCCGGCTCCGGATGCTGCTCCGGCTGCGGCTCGACCTCCGCTTCGGCCGGGATCTCGACCGCAGGCACGGCTTCCGGCACGGGCGGCCGCCCCACCCCCGCCTCCGACGAGCACCCCCACACCACGAACACCCACACCACCGCACGCTGCACCCCACCAGTCTAGGGGACGCAGCCTAGGGGACGGACCTTAGTTTCTTAGTTTCTCCCGGCGAGAAACGCTGTGATTTCGTAGCCAAAACTAAGAAACTAAGGTCCGTCCCCTATGGGTCCTCCCTGGGGGAGGAGGGTGCGGGCGGCGGCTGGGCGGTCGGGTTTGCCGGAGGGGGTGAGGGGGAGCTCGGGGACGAGGCGGAGGAGGCGGGGGCGCTTGTGGGGGGCCAGGTGGGCTCGGGTCCACGCGTCGACGGTGGCCTCGGAGACGTCGCCGACGATCAGCGCGCCGACGCGCTCGCCCCACTCCGGATCGTTCACTCCGACCACCAACGCGGCGCGCACGCCGGGACATCGCTCGAGCGCGCGCTCCACCTCGCCCGGATCCACGTTCTCGCCCCCGGTCACGATCCGGTCGGACCGTCGCCCCGTCACGTGCAGGTTGCCCTCCGCGTCCAGCGCACCGAGGTCTCCCGTCGGCAACCAGCCGCCGACGACGAACGGCGAGGGCCCCGCGAGGTAGCCGTCCATGAGCATCGGCCCCCGCACCTGGATCTCCCCGTCGACGATCCGCACCTCCGCCCCACGCACCGGGGGGCCCACGCCGGCCAGGCGGCTGCGCGTTCCGTAGGGCTGTGTCGTCACCTGAGAGCACGCCTCGGTGAGCCCGTAGGTCGTGAGCACGGGCCAGCCGCGATCGGCCGCCCGCGCGAGGAGCTCCGGCGACGCGGCCGCTCCACCGAGCAAGATCGCCCGCAGCCACGGCGGTGGGTCCCACCCTCTCTCGAGAAGCCGCGCGAGCATCGTCGGAACGGCCGACAGGAGCGTCACCCGATCGCGCTCCACCTGCGTCGCGAGCGCGCCCGCGTCGAACGGCCCTTCCGGCGCGAGCACGACCGCGCGACGCGCGAGCAGGCACCGCGTCAGGATCGACAGTCCACCCACGTGCGCGAGCGGCATGCACAGGAGCCAGCGGTCGTCGTCGCGCCACCCGAGGTTCGCCGCGCTCGCCTCCGCCGACGCTACGAACGCACGGCGCGACAGCACGACCCCCTTCGGCACCCCGGCGCTCCCCGACGTGAACACGACCGCCAGCACGTCCTCACCGAGCGCCTGCCCTCGGACGATCTCCGAGAGCTGCCGTCGCTCGCCGTCCGTGAGCCGCGGATGCAGCGGGACGAAGGGGACGGCGCGATCGATCAGCGCGTACAGCGAGACCACGTCCGGAAGCGTGCGGCGCGGGACGAGCAACCTCTCCGGTCTCGCCCGCTCCACGTGCTCGGCGAGCCCCGCGTAGCTGAGCACGGTCCCCCCAGCCACGAGCGCCTCCCGCTCGGGTGCCTCTCGCGCCGCGTCCCCGACCGACAGCGTGCTCATCGAGAAGCCGGCACGGCCTTCACGCCGAGCCCCGCCGCCTCGCCCGGGACGACCTCACCGCCGTCCAGCACCGGCGCGTCCGCCTCGGAATAGGCGCGCAGCCCCCCGTGCCGATCGAGTCCGGCGGCGCGCCTTGGGGGCGGCAGCGCGACCGCGAGCGCGGCCGCGGCGGCCATGGCGACGGGTCCGTCGAAGGTGTGCGTCACGATCGCCTCGGCACCTCCGGCCCGTGCCCGCCTCGCCAGCTCCATGCAGTGGAGGATCCCGCCGAGCACGGTCGGCTTGAGGATGACGAACCGGCAGACGCCGGCCTGCACCAGCCGCGACATGCGCCGCTCGCCCTCGGCACCACGAAGCGACTCGTCGAGCGCAACGGGGACGGGCAGGGGAACGTCCGCGAGCGCGTCGAGGGCATCCGTCGGGACCGGCTCCTCGATCAGCTCCGGGCGGAGCGTCGCCAGCGCGAGCAGCCGGTCGGCCACATGCTCGGGCGGGATCGTCCCGTTCGCGTCGACACGGAGCGCGACCTCGTCGCCGAGCTCTGCCCGCAGCGCCGCGAGGAGCTCCACGTCCTTCACGAAGTCCCGGCCGATCTTCACCTTGAGCGTCGTGATGCCACGGTGGAGCGCGCGCCGCGCGGCCCCGATCGCGCCGGACGCATCACGCGCGTCGAGCAAGCGCGCCACCGGGACGCTCCCGCACGGCTCGCCTCCCGACAGGATGTCGTGGACCGGGCGGCCGAGCCGTTGCCCGACCAGGTCGAGCAGCGCCGTCTCGAGCGCGAACCGCGCCGACGGCACGTCCGGGTCGACCTGTTCGAGCGCGTGACGGATCTGCGGACCGAGCGGTGCCTTCTCGTCGAGCGGATCGACAGCTCCCCACGGCTCGCGCGCGAGCGCCGCGCGCGCCGACTCGAGGTCGTCCGGCGAGTACCCCGGCAGCGGCGACGCCTCCCCCTGGCCCATCCGGCCGTCCTCGTCGAACAGCCGGAGCACCAGGCCGCGCCTCTCCGACCACGAGGTCCATGCGTTTCCGACCGGGGCAGGCAACGGCCCGCCGACGTTCACGACGGAGGCGCGGACGATCCTCATGGAACCGCGAGCCCCGCGGCGAACAGGAGGCCGTGCACGAGGAGCAACCGAGCGGTGCCGCCGAGCACCGGGTTGAGCGCGCGGCCCCGTTCGCGCACGAGCTCGCCGAGCAGCCTCGCGGCAAGGGGAAGGGTCAGCAGCGGTGCGAGCACCCAGGGGGTCGTCGCGCGGGTCACGGCGAGCAGCACGGGGACAGCATAGGCGCAGACGAGGAGCGCGCCATACTCGACCATCGCCCCCGTGCGCCCGAGGCGCACCGCGAGCGTCCTTTTCCCCGCCGCCGCGTCGGTCTCGCGATCACGCGCGTTGTTCACCACGAGGATGGCCGTCGCGAGCGCTCCAGGCGGCAGTGACGCCCACCAGGCGAGCTCGGGCACGGCGCCCACCTGGACGAAAGCGGTCCCCGCGACCGCCACGAACCCGAAGAAGACGAGCACGAACAGATCCCCGAGCCCGTGGTAGCCGAGCGGATAGGGCCCGCCCGTGTAGGCGATCCCGCTGAGAAGCGAGGCGACGCCAATCGCGACGACGGCCCAGCCGGCCACCCACGCCAGGTAGGCGCCGGCGAGCGTCGCGAGCCCGAATGCCACGAGCATCCCCGCGCGCACGTGCGACGCCGGCAAGAGCCCCGCCTGGACCACCCGCGTCGGCCCGAGGCGCTCCTCGGTGTCGGCGCCCTTCTCGTAGTCGAACACGTCGTTCGCGAAATTGGTCCCGATCTGGATCAGGAACGCACCGAGCAGCGCCGCGAGCGCCGTGTCGAGGCGCATGCCGCCGGCGGCGAACGCGCAGGCCGTGCCGATCGCGACCGGCACGAAGGCCGCGGTCAGGGTGGCCGGCCGCATCGCCAGCACCCACGCGGACACCGAGCCGGGTCGCACCGTCACTGCGCGCGCAGACGTCACGGGAAGCGCTTGAACTTGTGGAACTCGGGCGGACGCTTCTCGAGGAAGGCGTTCTTGCCCTCCTGCCCCTCCTCGGTCAGGTAGAAGAGGAGCGTCGCGTTGCCCGCCAGCTCCTGCAGGCCGGCCTGGCCGTCGCAGTCGGCGTTGAGCGCGGCCTTCAGGCACCGGATCGCCATCGGGCTGTTGCGCAGGATCTCGCGGCACCACTGGATCGTCTCCTGCTCGAGCTTCGCGAGCGGTACGACCGTGTTCACGAGCCCCATGTCGAGCGCCTGCTGCGCGTCGTACTGCCGGCACAGGAACCAGACCTCGCGGGCCTTCTTCTGGCCGATGATGCGCGCCATGTAAGCCGCGCCGTAGCCGCCGTCGAAGCTCCCGACCTTGGGGCCGGTCTGCTGGAAGATCGCGTTGTCGGCCGCGATGGTCAGGTCGCACATCATGTGCAGGACGTGGCCGCCGCCGACGGCGTACCCCGCGACCATCGCGACGACGGGCTTGGGCAGCGTGCGGATCTGGCGCTGCAGATCGAGCACGTTGAGGCGTGCGATGCCGTCGTTGCCGACGTAGCCGCCCTGCCCGCGCACGCGCTGGTCGCCGCCCGAGCAGAACGCCTGGTCGCCTTCCCCGGTCAGGATGACGACGCCCACGGACGCGTCGTCGCGGGCGTCGGCGAAGGCGCGGCTCATCTCTGCGACGGTCTGCGGCCGAAACGCGTTGCGAACCTCGGGGCGGGCGATGGTGATCTTCGCGATCCCCTCGTCGCACTTGTCGTAGCGAATGTCCTCGTAGCCCTGCTGGGGCTTCCACTGTACCTCGGTCATTCCGTTGTCCCTTCGGTGAGCGCCGCCGCAACGGCGCGTGGGCGTTCGAGGAGCAGGTCGTGCCCGGCGTCCTCTACGAGTCGGACCTCCGCGTGCGAGAGCCTCTCGGCCATGGCGCGCGCGAGGCCGACGAGCTTCCCGTCGAGCGCCCCGACGACCAGGCGCACCGGGATTCGCACACGCGCGAGCTCCGGGAGCAGCAGCGGCATCCGCCCGAGCCCGAGCACGCGGAGCGCCGCCGCGAGCCCGCGCGGATCGTGCGCGAGGCGCCGGGCGCGGTGCGTCTCGTGGACGGCATCTGACAGCCGCCTCTGCGTCGCGAAGAGCGGCAGCCGCTCCCACGCCGCGACGAACGCCTCGATCCCGTCCCGCTCGAGCGCGGCCGCCCACCGCTCCTCCCAGGCGATCCGCTCGCGACGCGCCGCCTCGTCCGCGAGCCCGGGGTTCGCCCCGACCACCACGGCGGCCTTGAACAGGTCCGGGTGCCGGACCAGCAGGCCGAGCGCGACACGCCCGCCCATCGAGTAGCCCGCGACCGTCGCGCCCTCGAGCCGCTCGGCGCGTACCGCCTCGGCGATCCGATCGACCTCGTCCTCGAAGCGCTCGACGTGCACGCCCCGGAGCGCCGGGTCGTGCCCGAAGAGGCACGGCCGGAAGACGCGCCGGTCGGCCGGGAGAAGGGACGCGACCCGATCCCAGCTCGTCGCGTGGCCCGTGAAGCCGTGGAGGAGGACCAGACTCACGGCCACACCTCCGCGAGCGCCGCGTCGGCGCGCCGCCGGAGCGCCTCGGCGAGCTCGGCCGCGCCGTGCGGTGGGACGGTCGCCTCGACGAGCGTGCAACCCGCGCCCGAGAGCGCCAAGGCGACGGCCTGCGCCAGATCGCCCGCGCGCTCGACCCGCGCGTATCCGAGCCCGAAGAGCGCCGCGGCATGCTCGAAGGAGAGGCCGTGCGGCGTCGTCCAGCGTTCGATCTCCGGCGCGGTGGACGACGCCCGGGCGACAGGGAGCTGCTCGAAGATGCGCCCCCCGTCGTTGTTGAGGACCACGATCGCGAGCGGCGCGCGCGTGCGGCGCGCCACCTCGAGGCTCCCGAGGTCGTGCAGGAGCGCGACGTCCCCGAGGAGCAGAGCGGTGGGCGCGCCCGCTGCGTCCGCCGCGCCCGCCGCACCGGCCACGTTGCCGTCGATACCCGCGGCGCCGCGCTGGCTCCACACGCGCACGTCGGCCACGTGCCCTGGACAGAAGGCGTCGAGGTGCCGCACCGGGAGGCTGTTCCCCACCGCGAGAAGCGCGCCCTCGGGCAACGCTTCGACGAGCGCGCGGGTCATGGCGCCCTCGGAGCCGTCGCCGTCCTCGCGGAGCACGTCGCGCACGGCCGCCCAGGCGGCGCGGTCGAGCGCCGAGGCGTGCTCCCGGAAGACACGGTCGACGGGCTCCGGATCGAGCCGTTCGACCAGCGCCTCGACCGTGGCCCGCACCTCGGCCGAGACGAGCATCGACGCGGTCCCCTGCGGGTCGGGCCAGCCGTGGGGCGCGACCACCACGCGCGGCACAGGGCCCAATCGCCGCAGCCAGGCGTCGAAGCGGGCCGACACGGGCGCGGCGCCGAGCTGCACGATCAGGTCCGGGCGAGGCGCGTCGGCGGCGGGCGACCCGAGCACGAGGTCGAAGGCGTCGAGGGCGGGCACCGACTCGCGCGAGGGCCCCGTGAAGCGAACCTGCGACGTCGCCTCCGCGAGGAGCGGGAACCCCGTGCGCCGCGCGAGCTCCAGCACCCGGTCCGCGTCGGCACGCTGCGCGACCGGGGCGGGCCCAGCGACGATCATCCCGCGCCTCGCTTCACGGAGCTGGCGGACGACGGAATCGACCGCAGCGGCGTCGGGCGAGAGCCGCGGCGGGCGCGCTTCGAGGCACGGCTCCGCACCGACGGCGCGCGCGATCGCCTCGAGCTCGCGCTCGCGGGCGTCGCGGGAAGCGGCAGGCTCGAGGGGCTTCTGGGCGCGCGCGTTCAGGTGCACCGGG
>JBDIVX010000066.1:0-37357 GCA_039794305.1 Candidatus Neutrinellum sp. | reverse complement strand
CGTCGTCGAGCGTGACCTGGTGAGCCTGGTCGATGAGGGCGCTCGGCGTGAGCGCGATGACGATCTGCCGCCGCTCCGCCGCGGTGCGGCAGGCGGTCGGGGCGTCGCTCGCGACGTACGCCTCGGCGATCTCGAGGAGCGCGTCCACCCGGCCGGGCCACCGGGGCCGGCCGGTGGGCGTTGCCGCGGAAACGTCTCCGGCACCCGACGCCGAATCGCCCTCACGCGTTGCCGCGGAGACGCCTCCAGCGCCCGATCCGGAGTCGCCCGCAGCCGTTGCCGCGGAGACGCCTCGCGCCGCCTCGGCCCGCTCCCGGGCTTCGGCACGCTCGCGGTCGAAAGCGCGCTGCTGGGCCGTCTCGATGGCCTTCACCAGCGCAGCGGCCTCGTCCGGCTCCATCTTGGCCTTCACGACCACCATCCCGTCATCGGTCTCGCGCCAGAGGACCCAGCGGTCGCCCTCGCGTGACTTCCCCCTCGCCTCGCGCTGGCGCTGCACTCGGCGGACGCCGCGGCAGATCTTCTCGAGCGGGCCGCCGTCGCGATGCGCGCCTGGTGGAGGATGGCCTCCTCGGTCTCGGGCGTCGCCACCCTCGTGACGGCCCGGACCTTCGAGTAGCTGAGCTCACCTCGCCCGAAGGCCGCGTCGATCAGCGGCAGCTTGCCGAGCGCCCGGGCGACGCGCACCTTCTCGCGCGCCACACCTGGCGACAGGCCGATGCGCCAGGCGAGCCAGCGGGCGGTGGTCAGCCCCTCGCCGAGGCTCAGGTCGAGCTCGTCGAGCTCGCGGATCAGCGTGAGCCTGCGGTGCTCGGCGGCGTCGATGTGCGTGCTCAGCGTCGGCAGCTCCTTCCTGATCTCCTGGAACCGCCGCCGCTTCTCGTCCATCCCCTCACGCATGCATACGGGATATCAAACCTAGACCGTTTGTCAATATGATTGCTGGTGCTCAATGACGTTTGACGACGTCGCTCCCAACGGAGCGATCGCCCGTGATCCTCCCGGCTGCCGGCCGCTCTGCACCACACCCGCTCCCGCACGCGCTCAATCGCCACATCCCGTCGCGCCCCAAGAAAGACCCGGACCCCTTCAGAATTCCTCGGTCGCCGGGCGGAGGTCGAGCTCCAGCGTCCACGCGGTCGGATCCTGCGCATGGAGCTGGAAGTACGCGTCCGCGATGCGATCGGCCGACAGGAACGTCTCGCGCACGCGGTCCGACCAGCGCTCGAGGTTCTGCGGCGTGTCGATCTGCCCGTCGATCACGACGTGCGCGACGTGCACGCCCCTCGGCCCCACCTCGCGGGCCATCGAGTGGGCGAGGGCGCGGAGGCCGAACTTGCCCACGGCGAACGCCGCGTACCGCGCGCCGGCGCGCAGCGAGGACGTGGCGCCGGTAAAGATCATTGTCCCCCGGCGACGCTCCACCATCGAGGGCAGCACCTCGCGCGCCGCGAGGAATCCTCCGAGGCAATTGACCCGCCAGGTCGACTCGAAGCCCTCCACCGGGAGCTCGAGCACGCCGCCCAGCGTGAACGCGCCGGCGTTGTAGACGAGCACCTCCGGATCGCCGAGCTCGTCGCGCACGCGCTGGAACGCACCGGCCACCGAGGCGGGCTCCGAGGCGTCGCACGTCACGTCGAGGGCGCGGCCGCCGGCCTGCTCGATCTCCCCGCGCACCCGGAGGAGATCGGGCCGCCCCCGCGCCATCACCGCCACCGCGAAACCCTCGGCCGAAAACCGCCTCGAGACCGCCTCCCCGAGCCCCGGGCCGACGCCCAAGACCGCCGCCACCCTGCTCTGCGCCATGCCGGTCACCTGGTGCCCCGGCGCGCAATCGCAAGTGCGCTACTCGCGCTCGAGCAGATTCTCCTCGTCGGCGTCGAAGCGGTAGATGCCGTAGGGACCGGCCGCGAAGACGATGTCGTCACCCTCGAACAGGATCTCGCTCGGCCAGCCCATCGTGGGGAAGTAGGCCTGCATCCGCGGGTGCGACGGGTCGGCGAGGCTCATGAGCAGGAGCCCGCCCGGCACCTGGAACAGCGCGCGGCCCGAAGCGGCTCCGCGCAGCGAAGCCCATCGGTCGACGTCGGCCGCGGCGGCCTCGGAGAGATCGGTCGCGGACAAGATGCTCAGCCGCACGAGGTCCGAGTCCGCGGAGGTGGCCGGGCCGTCGACCACGCCGCCTCCGTAGTACGGCCCGCGGTAGAGCGGCCCGTGCGTCACGAGCACGTGCCCGGCGCCGTCGAGCTGCACCGACTCCACGCTTCGGTCGGCGAAGCGCCGGCTCGCCTCGAGGTAGGCCGCGTCTTCGCGCCACTCGAGCCGATGGACGACCGTCTCGGCGACGCTGTCGCCCCAGCGCAGGTCCCGGGTGATCAGCGTCCGCTCGGACACGTCGAGGAGCTGGCCCGGCACGTTCACCGGCGCGCCGGTGACGGGCCGCGACGGATCGGACAGATCGAGCGCCCGGAAGAACCAGGCCACGAACGGGCGCGCGTCGCCGGGGACGGCCACGGGGCGCTTGTACGTGTAGAACGCCCGCGTGTCGTCACCCGGAAGGAGCGCCGTCGCCTCGTCCTCGGCCGGCATGGCGAGCGGATCGGCGAGCCGCGGCCGCGCGGCATCCCGGAGGTCCAGGACGTCGAGGACGTAGCTCTGCCAGTAGCGGTATCGCTCGCCGTCGTAGCAGTCGCGGCGCGTGTCGATGGTGGAGACGTCCACCGGCTCGCAGCTCTCCCCGCCGTCGCGCTCCCACGTGCAGCGCGCGATCTCGCCGGTGCAGACCTCGGGCGCGCCGTCGAGGCTGCGGCACCTGATGCTGCCCGCGTAGTAGGTGCACGTCGCCTCGTCGGCGCACTCGTCGCGCTCGACCGACACGACGTGGCAGGTCCGTTCGGTCCCGAGCAGCTCGCTGTGCTCCTCGCTCCGCGGGAAGACCACCGCGTCTCCGACGACCACCGCGCTCGGCGCGCCGTAGTACCAACCGCAGTCCCAGCAGTCACCCCACGGGCCGTAGCCGTCGGGGCGGACGCGGTCGGTGACGAGCATCCCCGTCTCGACCGGGGACGACGGCGTCGACAGGTCGTGGACGCGGATGGTCGTCTCGTACTCGTAGGGCCAGCTCGTCGTGTCGGTGGGGACCGAGCTCACGACCACGAGGAGCGAGCCCGCCCGGAGCAGCCGGGAGCCGGCCGGGATCGCGATGGTGGCGACGGGATCGGCGCGGTCGGGGTCGTCGGCGGCGCTCACGACCTCCGCGAAGGACGAAGGCGCGCTCGCTCGGCTGCCCCACCACCAGTAGTAGCGCGCGGTGTCCTTGAGCCGGACGAGGTGGTCCCCGTAGGAGAGCACGCGCGTGTAGCTCGGGGCGAGCTCCGTCCGGCCGAGCTCGGCGGGAGCGTCCGGGTCCGACGTGTCGTAGAGGCTCAGCTCGGCCTCCGACAGGTTGGCCGCCACGTCCGGCTGCGCGACGAAGCTGCGGCGGACGGGCGTGCCGTGCTCCATCAGGCCCCGGCGGGTCAAGGTGCTCTCCGAGAACGTGTAGACCTGGACCGCCGCCTGGTAGGTCGCTTCCCCGTCGTCCCAGCCGTGGAAGGGCAGGAGCACGAGCCCCGTCTCGGGGGTGCCGTCGGGCGCGGTGGCGTCGACGGCGCCCTCGAGCACCGTGAACGCGCGGTGATCCCAGCTCGCCTCGGACCAGCTCGAGTCGGCCTCCACCTCGGCGCGCGCGACCAGCGGAGTCGGGTTCGAGAGGTCCGTGATGTCGTAGAGGCTCACCGCCATCGTTCGGCTCTCCTCGTCGTTCACGCCGATGCCGACGAGGCGCGTATCGGAGAGCACGGACCGGAAGTAGTCGTTCCAGCCGGAGACCACGAACTCGCTACGCTCCTCGCAGTGCCCCTCCGCGTCGAGGGCGAACGCGTGGAAGGGATCGACCCGCAGGTAGGTCACGAAGAACGCGCGGTCCTCGAGGAAGAGGGTCGCGAAGAGCTGCTCGCCGTCGCCGAAGGTGCAGTGGTCGACCGGCGCCGGGCTCCCGAGGGCGCTCACGTCGAAGGTCTCGAGGTGGTTCGTGGAGGTGCCGCCCCAGGTCGATCCCGACACGACCCGCAGGACGTCGCCGCGCAGGTCCATGTTGAACTGGTCGCTCACCTGGCCGCGGACGGTCACCTCGCCGCCCTCCACCATGAACCCGTCGGGATCCGAGATGTCGACGAGCGAGACGGTGCTGCCCGAGCCGCCCGTCCCGTCGTTGCGCGCGACGAGGAGCGCGGCCGGCGTGGCCTGGACGTCGGCCACGTAGCCGCCGAGGTCGAGCTCGCTCCTCGGGACGAGCTTCGGCCCGGTCACGTCGAGGCTCGTGACCTTCGTGCGGGCTTCCCAGACTCCCTCGACCTCGCCGTAGGCTGTGGCCGCCACGTAGAGCGAGGCGCGGTCGCCCTCGCGCGCGAGCCGGCTCGTCCGGATCCAACCCGGCACCGGCGCGCGGTCGATGGCGGCGGGCCGATCGCGATCGGTCAGGTCGACCGTCATCACGAGGCCGCCCTCGACGCCCTCGACCCGCACATCGTCGCGGGAGCCGTAGTAGCCGCGCCAGGAGCTCATGAGGACGACGGCGCGGCTCCCGACCACGTACAGCTCGACCGGCGTCCCGGTCACCCGCAGGCTCGCGACGACGCGCGGGCGGGAGAGGTCGCTGAGGTCGATGACCTGGAGACCGCGGAAGCTGTTGAGGTTGAGGAGGGTGTCCTCGTCGAGCATCCGGTAGATGTCGCCCTCCTCGACGGTCCGATCATCTCCACCGCCGTCGTCCGGGGCGGCGGCGCCCGCGTCGGCGCCGGCCCCGGGCGCGCCGCTGCGCTCGCCCTCGGTGCCGTCGGCGGACACGAACTCGTAGGGGCCGGAGGGCGGGGAGTCGTCACCGCAGCCGGCGGCCCACGACAGGAGAGCGAGAGAGGAGACGATGCGGAGCGTGTTCATGGCGAGCACGCGCGGTTGCACCGCGGATGCCAGCTCGGCCTCCGCGAAACGGCGAGGGAATCCGGCAGCACGCCGCGCACTTCCTTCGCCGCGAGGTGCCATCCTGCGCCGCCGTTGCCCGCGGTGTGTGCGGCGCGGCCGGGGTCGACCGACCCCTGCCTTGCGCGTGTGCTTGACCGTCAGCGAGCGGATCTGCTCATTTCTCCCACCATGAACCGCACGCGGACGTGGACGCTCTTGCTCGCGCTGATCCCGGCGTGGACCTCTCTCGCAGCCGCGCAGGAGCAGGCGCCCGAGGGCGAGGGTGAGGTCGAGGAGACCGGCCCGCAGGCAGCCGACGATCCGCCGGACCTCGACGAGGCCTACCGGCGGGCGATGGACGCGTTCGTCTCCGACGACTGGGCGGCGGCGGCCGCGGGCTTCGAGGACGTGGCGGCACGCACGGTCGAGCCTGCGCGACGCGCCGCGGCGACGGAGCTCGCGTCGGAGGCCCGGCGGCGCGCCGAGGCCGAGGCCGCTCCGCGCGGCGAGGTCCTCACGACCCCGCCGCCCGCCGCCCCCGAAGGCTACGGCGAGACCCCGCCACCCGTACCGCCCGCGCCCGGCGAGGCGCCGGAGCCGCAGCGGCTCGCGCAGGAGGAGCAAGACGAGGCGCGCGGTGAGCTCATCGCGGGCACGACGGTGCTCGGCCTCGGGCTGTGGGGGTGGGCGACTCCCGTCTCCCTCGGCGCGAAGGACACGAAGCTCATCGTCGGGACGTACATGGTCATCGCGGCAGGGAGCTTCTTCGTGCCGTTCCTCTTGACGCAGGACGCGGTCGTCACCCCCGGAGAAGCGACCCTCGCGCTCGCGTTCGGCACCGAGGGCGTCCTGATCGGCTCGCTCCTCTACGGCGTGGTCACCGCGTACGACGTGGACGACGCGCTGCGCGGGCTCGCCGGGACGATGACGCTCACCAGCCTCGCCGGCACGGTCGGCGGCTACGCGTGGGCCAGCCTCACCGACATGGACGACGGGACGGCGCACGCGATCTACACCGGCCTCCTCTTCGGCGGGGCCTGGGCGCTCGGGCTCGAGCTCCTCGTCGAGGGAGACTCGTGGGGCGACGGGGGCGACGGCCGCATCCGCGGCAACCTCGCCGGCATCCTCGCCGGGGCGGGCCTCGGCGTGCTCGGCGGCAAGCTCCTCGCCGACGCGCGCACCTACACCTGGGGCGACGTGGAGCTGGTCCAGACCGCCGGCATCGTCGGCACCTACCTGGGCTTGGTCCCGGTGATCCTCGGCGAGCTCGACGACCCGCGGATCGCCGCGCCGCTCCTGATGCTGGGGAGCCTCGGCGGGCTGTTCGCCGGCGACCTCATGGTGGACGGCGTCGACCTCACCGACGGCCAGGCGTGGCTCGTCAACACCGGAGCGTACGTCGGCGGCCTGATCGGCGCGGGCGTCGCGTTCCTCGCCAGCAGCGACGACTTCGACGCGACCGACGCGAAGGTCATGGTCACCCTCAGCGCGGCCACCGCGGTCGGCGGAGGCGCGCTCACCTACCACCTGATCGATCCCCGGCCCGAGGGCGGTGAGGCGCCGCCCCCGCCGGTGAGCCTCCACCTCGCTCCGAGCTTCGCGGCCGACCAGGACGGGCGCCTCGCGCCGGGTGCGGTCCTCGCAGGGACGTTCTGACGGACGGCGCGGGCGAGGTCGCGGGACCGAGATCGCCGTGCCAAGCTCCGCGGCGATGGACTACCTGCCGTGGATCCTGCTCGGAGCGCTCGTGGCCTTCGTCGCCGTGCGCCAGGTGGTGATGTCCCGCGGGCGCATCGGCGGCGCGCAGGCGCGCGCCGTGGTCGAGGAGGGAGCCGCTCTCCTCGACGTGCGAACCCCCGGCGAGTACGCCGCCGATCCCATCGAGGGCGCGATCAACGTCCCGCTCCAGGAGCTCGAGTCCCGGATGGGCGAGCTGCCGAAGGACCGGCCGCTCGTCGTCTACTGCCGGTCGGGCGTGCGCTCACACGCCGCGGTCAAACGGCTCCGGGCCCGCGGGTTCACCGCGCACGACCTCGGGCCGCGGTCGGCGTGGGGGTGAGCCCACCACGCCCCGAGGCACGAGGCCCCGGGGCGATGCGGGCTCGGCGCGGCACCGCGCCATGCAGATCGCGCCGCCCCGGGTTCCAGACCGTTGGCAGCCGTCTTGCGTGCGCCCGGTCCCATGGAGCCGAGCATCAGGTTCTGCCGGAACCGGGACGGAGAGCGGATCGCGTACATGACGTGGGGGCAGGGCCCGGTCTTGGTGGTGCCCCCCGGTTGGGTGAGCCACCTGGAGCTCCAGTGGCACTACATCGGCATGCGCGACTTCGTCGAGCGGCTCGCCGAGTCGCTCACGCTCGTCTTCTACGACAAGCGAGGCTGCGGCCTGTCGGAGCGCGACCGCACCGACTTTTCGCTGGCCGGCGAGCTGGCCGACGTCGAGGTGGTCGTGGACGAGGTCACGGACGGACCGGTCTCGGTGTTCGGTGACTCGCTCGCGGGCCCCGTCTCGATCGCCTACGCCGCCGCCCACCCCGACCGGACGGAGCACCTCGTGCTCTTCGGCGCCTACCACAAGGGAGAGCTCCTCGCGCCTGCGCAGGTGAGGCGATCGCTCGTCGAGCTCGTCCGCGCCTCCTGGGGGCTCGGATCGCGGGCCCTGGCCTCGCTCTTCGTCCCGGGCACCGCCGATCCGACGTTCATGCACGACCTGGCGCGCTTCCAGCGCGAGGCCGCGAGCCCGGAGATGGCGGCGCGTCTGCTCGAGGCTGGCTACTCGTACGACGTCACGGCCGACCTCGGGCGCGTGAAGGCGCCGACCCTGGTCATCCACCGGCGGGGGGACCGCGCGATGGTGAGCCGGTTCGGCCCGGAGATGGCCTCCGCCATCGATCGGGCACGGCTCGTCATGCTCGAGGGCGACATCCACTTCCCCTGGCTCGGAGACTGGGAGCCCATCGCCCAGCTCATCGAGGACTTCGTCCGGCCGGCGACCGGGACGGGTGAGCCCGCCCGTCGACCCCGGCCGGCCGCGGCGCCCGCGTCCGAACGAGGCGCCGGCGCGGACGACGGTCGGTCGCGCAGCATGCGCAGGCCCTACGAGCTCGTCCACTACCGCGTGGGGGACGCGCAAGAGCGTTCCCATTTCCGGGTGGGGCTCGCGCAGATCGGCGAGGCCGCCCACTCGTTCGTGCCCGCACAGAGCGGCCTCTATCGCCTGCCGTCGGCGCTCGTCGATCCGGTCCGGGACAAGGTCACGCGGTTCGTCGAGCAGGCCGCCGGTACGGGCGTCGACCTCCTGCTCTTCCCCGAGATGAGCATCGACCTGAACCACCCGGCGCTCGAGGCTCTCTTGCTCGACCTCACGGCGAAGAACGACATGGTGCTGGTCGCGGGCGGCTACCACGACGAGCGGTCGCGGTCGAACGTGTGCCGCGTCTTCGGCCCCGAGGGCGAGCTGTGGCAGCAGCGCAAGCACATCCCCGCGTTCCTCCGCGTGGACGGCCAGACCGTGCAGGAGCCCATCGTGACGCCGAAGCAGCCGCTGTTCGTCGTCGCCGGCACGCACCTCGGCCACGTGAGCGTCGCGATCTGCCGCGACTTCCTCGACCTCGAGCTGCGCGTCGACCTCCGCAACTCCGAGCCCCCGGTGGACCTCGTCCTCAACCCGGCCTTCACGCCCGTCACCGCGGACTTCGAGGCCGCGCACTTCGAGGCGCGCAGGGCCCTGTTCGCGACGACGCTCTTCTGCAACCACGCCATGTTCGGCAACTCTCGGATCTTCAGCCCCTACAAGGACACCCCGGCGATCACGGTGCCGCCGAGGGAGGAGAGGCTGGCCTTCGTCGACGTGCCGCTCTTGTCACTGCGGGCCGAGCGGAGCGCCTGGGACGCGCAGGCCCGAGCGCGGTTCATCCAGAGCACGCGCTCGTGAGGCGCCGGCGCAGGCGGAGCAGCGCGAGGAGCGCGAGGAGCGCGAGCGCCGGCACGACCCGTCCCCCCCGGCCGCCAGCCGCGGCGCACCCGTGGAAGTACGCCGGGCGCGGATCGTCCGTGCAGTAGCCGACGCCCTCGTCCTCGTGCGCTTCGAGGTCACACCACGCCTCGCCGCCGCCGCTCCGACACTCATCGTCGGTCTCGCACAGAAGGCGCCTCTCGCAGGTGCCCTCGGTGCACGCGCTCCCCTCGCCGCAGGCGGCCGTGCAGTCCGCGTCGGACGAGCACCTCACGCTGCCGACGTCGTCACAGCGAGGCTCGAGGCAGTAGGCGGCGCCCGTCCCCGCGTTCACGCACCGGAACCCGGTGCGGTAGAGCCGCCCGCAGTCGGCGTCGGTGGCGCACTCGTCCTGCGCCTGGGCCCGGCCGGCGAGGACCGCGAGCGCCGTCAGAGCGACGGGTAGTAGGGATCGTCTACGCATCGTCCGAGATCACACACCGTCGGTGGGTCGCAGTCGTCGTGGTGGAAGCACTCGTCGACGCACGTACCTTGCTCGGCGGCGCACCACCCGCTGCCTCCGCAGTCGCCGTCGGCGAAGCACGGCCTCGCCGAGATGCAGTTGCCGACGTCACACCACTCGCCTCGCTCGCAGTCCGCGTGCACCGAGCATACGGTCGCCGGGCCCGATCCGTCGATGATGCACGGACCCCAGGTGCCGTCGGCGCGGCAGCGCTGGTGGACGCCGCAGTAGGAGTCGCAGATCCGGATCGCGCCGGCCACGGGACACGGCCCGTCGCCCTGCGGGCAGGCCTGCCCCTCGTCGGCGCGCCCGTCGCCGTCGTTGTCGAGCCCGTCGCAGATCTCCGTTCGGACGAAGCTCGCCTCGCAGTGCTCGCCGCGCCGGCACTCCGCGTCGCGGCAGTCGGCGGCGCCGTCGCAGTCGTCGTCGACGCCGTTGTCGCAGTCCTCGCGCGCCGGCAGGACCTCGCCCTCGCACGCCCCGAGCGTCCCCGACGTGGGGTCGCACGCCTGGACCCCCGAGCGGCACGCGCCCACGTCCGTCGTCTCGGGTGGGCCGCTGTAGCACACCTGGGTGAAGCCGGCTTCACATGGACAGTCCTCGTCCACGAGCCCGTCCGCGTCGCCGTCCCAGCCGTCGCCACACAGGTCGACCGCGGGCTCGGTGTCGAGCCCCGTCTTGGCGCCGCATCCGGCGGCGGAGGCGACCAGGGCCAGGGCGAGCGTGCCGCGTCGTGCCACGCCGTCCCGTCTTGCAACGCCCATACCCACTGGTCGTTGCTAGCCCTTCGTCCTTCCACTAGCCTCCGGGCGCCATGACCGTGAGGGATCTGGGGTACCGGCCGTACGAAGGCGAGCGGCTGCCCCCCTCGAACAACACCAAGGTCCTCATGCGGCACGGCCTGAGCCGGGCCTGGGGCTCGTGGCTCGTGAAGATCGCGGCGTTCACGACGTGGATCCCGCCGGTCGTCGCGCTCGCGGTCGTCGGCATCACGTACTGGGTCGCCCAGCAGGCGCCGCCCGGCGCCGAGGTGCCCGACATCCCCCCGGCCAAGGCCGTGCGCACCCTCTTCTGGTGGCAGATGTGGCTCTTCGTGACGATGGTCAGCCTCGGCGCGGGCGCCGCGGCCGTCGCCGAGGACCTCCAGTTCAAGGCGTTCCAGTTCTACTTCTCGAAGCCGGTCACGCCGCCGCAGTACCTGCTCGGGCGCCTCGGCGCGGTCGCCTTCTGGGTCTTCATGATGACGTTCCCGGCCGGCCTGCTGCTCGTGATCGAGATCGTCGGCCTCTCGCCGCCGGAGACGCGGCTCGAGCGGCTCGGGCTCTTGCTCCCCACGCTCTTCTACTCGCTCGTGCTCGCCGTCGTCACCGCATGCGGGGCGCTCGGCGTCTCGTCGCTCTCGCGGAGCCGGGCCCTCACGATGAGCGCGTGGATCCTGCTGTTCCTCGTGCCGCACGCCGTCGGCGCCATCGTCAACGCGGTGAGCGATTGGCCGTGGCTGATGCTGCTGTCGATCCCGGAGCTGTTGAACGTCGTCGGCGACGCGCTCTTCAAGATCGAGCCCGACACGGCGCTGCGGTGGTACCACGCCGCACCCGTGCTCGCGGCCGTGACGGTCGGCGGGGCTGCGCTCGCGCTCCACCGCATCCGCAAGGCGGAGGTGATCACGTGAGCGGCGCCGGCGACACGAGCCGCGAGCGGGGCGACGCGCTGGCGGTGCGCGCGGTCCGCCTTTCCAAGTGGTACGGGCGCGTGACGGCGCTCCAGGACGTGTCGCTCCACCTCGAGCCGGGCATCTGGGGCCTGCTCGGCCCGAACGGATCGGGCAAGACCACGTTCCTCCGCTGCGTCGCCGGCCAGCTCAAGCCGAGCCTCGGCGAGGTGCGGGTCGCGGGCGAGCGCCCCTTCTCGAACGTGCGCGCGCTCCGCCGAATCGGCCTGTGCCCCGAGGCCGACGCGATGTACGACGAGCTCACGGGCACGGAGTTCGTGACCGCGATGGCCGAGCTGAGCGGCTACCCGAAGGACGACGCCCGAAAGCGCGCCTCGGACGCGCTCGACGACTTCGGGCTCGCCAAGGCGAAGGACCGGGCCATCGGCGGCTACAGCCGCGGCATGCGCCAGCGGGCCAAGCTCGCGGCGTCGATGGTGCACGACCCGGACGTGCTCCTGCTCGACGAGCCGCTGACGGGCACCGACCCGACCTCGCGCCACGTCATCCTCGAGCAGATCCGCCGCCGCGCCGAGGCGGGCGCGCTGGTCATCTTCTCGACGCACGTGCTGCACGAGGTCGAGGCGCTCACCGATCAGGTGCTCCTCATCGCGCGCGGCCAGGTCGTCGCCCAGGGTCGCGTGCACGAGATCCGCGATCTGCTCGAAGAGCACCCGCACCACGTGCGGATCGCGTGTGACCGTCCGCGCGAGCTGGCGGCGGCGCTCGTGCGCGTCGAGGGCGTGGTCGGCGTTCGCTTCCCGTGGCCCGGCACGGTCGAGCTCATGACGCGGGACCCCGACTCGACGTATACGGCGATCGCCGAGGAGAGCGTGAAGGGCGGCTTCCACGTCGGCTCGATCACGAGCCCCGACGCCACCCTCGAGGCGCTGTTCCACTACCTCGTCGAGCGCTCGAGCCGCATGGCCGGGACGGGCGCCGACGCCGCGGTCGGGAGCGCCGTGCCGGCGCAGTACCAGTCCCAGCTCGCGCCCGGCGAGAAGAACGCCGCCCCGGCGCAGGAGGCCGAGCCGTGAGCCCGCCCCCCGTCCCCTCCCTCGGTGCCGGCATCGCCGCCGTCTTCCGGCTGACCTGGAAGCGCCTGGTGCGCGGCAAGAAGCTCCGGCTCGGCGCCGTCGCCGTCGCGCTGGTGGTCGTCGCAGTGGTCGCGGCGCGCTACGCGCAGGACGCGACCGAGCCGCCCGAGGTGATGCAGGCGGGAATCAAGCTCGGCTTCTTCACGATGCTGGTCTTCCTCGTGCCGTTCCTCCTCACCTCCGGAGCGATCGCCGAGGAGGTCGAGTCGCGCACGTTCGCGTACCTGTCGTCACGCCCCGTGCCCCGGCTCGCGATCGCGCTGGGGAAGTACCTCGCCGGCGCCGGCGCGTCGCTCGCGCTCCTGCTCGGCGGCCTCTTGCTCATGCACGTCGCGACGTTCCTGATCACCCCGGGGCCCATGATCGACGAGCTCCCGAGCACCTTGCGCGCCGGGGGCGCCCTCGGGCTCCTGACGTTGCTCTACGCCGCCATCTGCACCTTCTGGGGCGCGGTCGCGGCCGAGGCGGCCGGCATCGTCTCGACGCTGTACCTCGCGGTCGTGGAGTTCGCCTTCGGCCTCTTGCCGGGCATCTTCCGCTTCGTCTCGATGAACTACTTCGCGACGCAGCTCGCGGGCCTGCCGAAGGCGGGGATGTGGCCCGAGCTGGTGCCCGACGTCGCGGCCTGGGTGCCGATCGTCGTGATCGTCCCCGAGACGCTGGCGTTCCTCTTCCTCGCGGCCCTGGTCGTCGGGACGAGCGAGTACCGGTTCGGGAAGGCCTGATGCGGCCCGAGGCGCACCTCAGCGTCGTCGAGGCCGAGGTGCGACAGCGCGCCCTGCCGCGCCACCGGGCGCTCCGGCTCGAGAGCGGCCGCGCGTTCGCGATCGCCGGTGCGCAGGGCCCTCCACGCCTGTGGGGGCTGGTGCTCGACGCGGCGCTCGCGGGCTTCGAGCGTGTCTTCGAAGAGACGCACCGCGCCGGCGCCGCCCGGCTGCAGGCGGCGGTGGAAGCGGCGCAGGAGGAGCTGTCCCGGCGCACCCACGCGCTCGTCGAGCACACCCTGCCGGACGCGATCCTCGTCTCGCTCCTCGCGGACCACGACGAGCTGCACGTCATGAGCGTCGGCGCGAGCCGCGTGTACCTGCAGCGCCGCGGGCAGCCCCAGCGGCTCACGCCCCGCGAGGACCCGCCCGAGGGGCTCCGGGAGGGGACGCCCGTCCGCTGCTCGGTCGCCCTCGAGCCGGGCGACGTCGTCCTCGCCGGCTCCGTGTCCGCGTTCTCGGTGCAGGCCGTCGCGAAGCTCGCCTCGGTCCTCGAGGCCGACCCCCGGACCCCGCCGTCGGTCCTCGCCACGCTCCTGACCGAGCCCGCCGCCAAGGCCGGCGTCGGCGCGGCGGGCCTCGTGCTCCGGGTGCGGTGAGGCGAGCTCGACGCGGGCCCGGCCAGGGCGAGCGAGCACGCCTGCGGCTACGGTGCTTCGAGGGCGGGACGGTCGACGCGGCGGACGCGGTCGCCGTCGCAGCGCACCTCGACGTCGAGCCGCCCCAGCACCTGGTAGCGGCACCAGCCGACCGTTCCATCGCCCCCCACCTCGAACGACAGGCCGTCGACGTCGACGAACGGGTAGCGCACGACGGTGGTGCTTCGCTCCGCCCCTGCCGCCACGCGGAACGAGGCACGGCAGATGGCGCGACAGACACAGCGCGCATGCTCGGCGTCCTCGATCCCGCCCTCGCACCGTGCGATGTCGAACGCGACCACACGGAGCAGCGGCGCAGCCGGTCCGCCCTCGGCTGGCTCGGACGGCAGCGGGCATCGGAGCGTGCTCCCGGTGACCGGTGGGACCGCGTCCGGCGCGTACACGACGTCGTTCGGGACGCATCGTCGCTCCTCGCAGCACAGGCCCGGATCGCACGGAGCCTCCGGGCCACAATCGCTACCGGGCTCCGCCGGGAACTGGGCGAGCTCCAAGCAGAGCATCCGGCACCTCGACCAGCGCTCGCCGCAGTCTGCGCCGCCCACGGCCTCGCACTCCGCACGCTCCCGCTCGCACGCGTCGCAACCCTCCGCCCGGAGCAGCGCGTCGAAACCGTCCCCGCCCGATGCGGAGGGCCGACCCTGCCCGCCGCTCAGCGCGGCGGGCTCGGGCGGGGCGGCGGGCGGCGAGGAGCCCGCGCACGCGAGCGCGAAGCCACAGAGCAGGGCCGCCGTCCCATCGCGCCTGACCGACATCGGCCCATCATATCCGCCAGGGTCACGTCGAGGCGCTTCGCTGCTCGGACTCGGAGCAATCTCGGCAGCACGAGGCCCGTCGGCGAGCGCCGCGTGCCGGACGTCGCGGGCGATGTCCCGAGCGTCGAACGGAGGGGCGCCCAGTGCACGAGACGGACCGGTGCGCCGCCGCCGGTGCTCTCGCGGCATTGCGTCCACGCGCTCGCTCGGCCTCGCGTCCACGCGCTCGCTCGGCCTCGCGTCCGCGTCTCTCGCGTCCTCGCTTCCGTCGTTCCCGCGTCGGTCGCCCACGCCCTCGAGCGCGAGCCGCTCCCCGAAGGGAGCCGGAGCCCATTTCGGGCCGAAGCCCGGGGGTCTTCCACCTGACTCTCTCTCCGTCTCGCCACCCTGCGGCCTCTCGTCCGTTCGAGCCTCCCCGCGTTGGTGCACCTCCGCGCGTCCCCTGCGAGGACCGACGCAAGCCCTCACTCCCGGGCACCGTCCGAAGGGCGGGAGCGCCCCTCCGACCGGGCCAAGAGCCTCGTCCCCTGGGTCGCAGGGGCACGCGCTCGGGTACGGCGCGAGGCCAGTGCAGCCGGCGTGCCGCACCCCCCACACCTGATCCCGTGCACTTGCGCGCGCGAGGTGGCGAGATCGGCGGACAGCGGCTGGCGGCCGCCACCCCGAGCCGAGATCGGCTACCCCCCCCGGCCCGACGTCGTCCTCGCCGGCTCCGCGTCCGCGTTCTCCGTGCAGGCCGTCGCGAAGCTCGCCTCGGTCCTGAGCTACTCGCAGCCGTCGAGCTCGAAGGCGTCGATGACGTCGCCGTTCCGGTCGAAGGTGCGGCCGCGCGCGGTGCAGCCGTGGATCTGGAGCGTGAGGAACGAGTGGATGGTGCTGTCCACGGCGGCGGTGAACCAGTCGCCGGACGCCTCGCGGAGCCCCGCGCCGCCGCCGCCGGCGATGATGTAGGTCGTGCTGCCCGCGCCGGGAGGTGCGGCGCAGTTGCCGTGCATCGGGACCGAGCGCTCGTAGTGGTGATCGTGGCCGACGAGCACGAGGTCCACGCCGCCCGCCTCGAGGACCGGCACGAGGGTGTCGATCACCAGCCAGTTGAGGCCGCGGGAGCTCGACGAGTACGGAGGGTGATGGAAGAACGCGACCTTCCAGTCCGCGCCGGACGCCGCGAGGTCGTCGATCAACCAGTCCACCAGGTCGTCGGTGACGGTGCCCCGATTGTCCAGCAGGACCGGCAGTAGCGTGGCCTCGTTGGAGTCGAGCGAGACGAAGTGGACGTTGCCGACGTCGAAGCTGTAGTAACGCTCCTGATCCTCGTCGCGCAGAGCCACCTCGGGGAGGTAGTAGACGTCGATGTACGGCTGGCCCTGGTCGGTGCTGCGCTCGTGGTTTCCCATCGTGGGGTAGACGGGCACGCGGTGGAGGAGATCGGCGTACGGCGCGAAGAACCGCTCCTCGAATTCCACGAAGGTGCCGTCCGAGTAGGCCATGTCGCCGAGGTGGAGGAACACGTCGAATTCGTGCTCCATGAACCGGTCGCGGACGGCCATCTGGTCGGCGCTCGCGTTGCCGCTGTCCCCGAACGCGAGGAGCCGGATGGGTCGATCGGCGCCGTCCCAGAAGGTGTCGAGCCGCAGGCCCGACGCGACGGTCTCACCGTCCTCGACCACCTCGTAGCAGTACGCTCCGTTCGGCTCGAGCCCGGTCAGGGTGGCGTCGTAGGCGACGTACTCCTCGGTGTCCTCGGTGCGCGCGACGGCGAAGGTCTCGGCGGTCGCCGCGACCTCGGTCCACGGCCCGCCGGGCGAGGCGGCGTAGCGGACGAGGCCGTCCCCTCCCGACGTGCTCGTCCAGGCCACGCGCACCGACGATCGCGTCGTGCTCTGGAGGTAGGGCCGGCGGCGCAGGCCCGTCCCGTCCGGGAAGCTCGGCTCACCGCAGTCGAGCTCGGGCGGGGGCGCGCCCGGTCCGCCGTCGGTGAGCACGACGGGCCCCGCGTCCGGCACCGTGCTGCAGGCCCCGGAGTCGGGCGGCCCGGCGTCGCGGCGGACGGGGGGACCGGCGTCCCGGCCGGCGTCCGCGGGCTCGGTGCTCTCGGAGCCGCCACAGCCGGCGGCGAGGAGCACGGAGACGATCGACGACAGGAGGCGCACCGGCGGCGAGGATGCCACGGAGCCGCCGGCGGGCGCGAGACGGCTGCGTGTCGGCTCGGCGACGGCGGAGGCTCGACGCCCCGACCCCCTTTACGCGCGCTCGGCCGAGCACGAAGGTGAGGGCATGCGCCCGATCTACACCGTGGGGCACTCGACCCGGTCCATCGACGACTTCGTCCGCCTCCTCCGAGCCCACGGGATCGAGCGCGTCGTCGACGTACGGCGCTACCCGGGCTCGCGCCGGCACCCGTGGTTCGCGAAGGACGCGCTCTCGGAGCAGCTCCGTGAGGCGGGCATCGCGTACGTGCACGAGCCGGATCTCGGCGGTCGCCGCCAGCCCGCCGCCGACTCGCCGAACGGGTGGTGGCGCAACGCCCAGTTCCGCGCGTACGCCGATCACCTGGCGACGCGGCCGTTCGAGGAGGCGCTCGAGCGCGTCGTCGCGGCTGCCGCGGAGGGCGCCACGGCGATCATGTGCGCCGAGGCGCCGCCGTGGCGCTGCCACCGGCAGCTCATCGCGGACGTGCTCGTGGCGCGCGGCCACGAGGTCCGGCACATCCTGACGGAGCACCGCCCGGGTGCGCACGTGCTGTCCGAAGGGGCGCGGGTCCTCGCAGGTGGACGCGTCGTCTACCCCGGGACCGATCAGCTCGACCTCTTCGGGGCCGGACGCGTGTAGGATGCCCGCGTGAAGTTCTTCGACGTCGGCCAGGAGGCCCACGGCGTGATCGCCATCGGTCAGGTCGCGACGGGCGTGTTCGCCTTCGGCCAGATGGCCACGGGCGTCGTCGCGGTCGGTCAGCTCGCGCGCGGCGTGTTCGTCGTCGGGCAGCTCGCCGTGGGGTTCTTCTGCATCGGACAGCTCGCCATCGGCGTGCTGGGTGCCGTCGGGATGATCGGGGTCGCGGGGCGGTGGGCGAAGGGGCTCGTGTTCCCCATCCTGCCGCCGGCGAAGAAAGACGGCGCGACACCGCTCCCGCCCCTCACGCCTCTCGAGCGGATCGTCGCCGGGGCGAGCGGCTGGATCCGCGCGCGCCTCGAGCCGCGCGGCGAGGCCGTCGCCGTGCTCCACGACGGGACCCCCGTCACGGTGGAGATGGAAGGCACCGTGCTCGCGAGCGCCAGGGCCGCCGCGCAGAGCGGCTGGCCGCACGTGCTGCTGATGCTCCGGTCGGCGACACGGATGGCCGAGACGAGCGACGTGGGCTACCGGGACCGCGCGCCGACCGAACGGGTGCTGGTGGCCGATGGCATCGAGCCGCTCCCCCGCCCCCCCTGGTCCGAGCCCCGCTTCTGGCTGATCACCGGCCTACGCCTCCTCGGCGTCGCGATCCTGTCGACCGTCTGGCTCTACGTCGTCGGCGCCGATCTGCTCGCGGCGCTGGGTTGATCGGTGACCGCCGTCCGCTGAACTAGGTCACGTCGGTGGCCTGGCACGAGTGCACACGAGGCACGGCCTTCGCTCGACTTGGTGTCGGAAGCCACAAACGATGAGCCGCACTCAGCCAGCCACGGCCCCGGCACTACCTGGTGAAGCCCGCAACTCGAAGACCGAGACGGCTCGGTTCAGGAGGCCGGTCTTCCTGTCTATCGTGCAACCGGCGTTCCGCAGAGCGATGAGCACGTCGCTGAGGTGCAGGTTGTCCACACGCTGCTGACGCCGAATCGCCTCGCGCACGGTGGCTGCGTAGACGTAGCTCGGGTTGCGGGCACGGTCGTCGTCGAGAGAAGCGACTGCGGCATCGAGTAGCTCGCTGGCGTTTGCGAGCGACGCAGCCGCCCGCTCGGTCCGCTCACCACCGGTCGGCTTCCGAACCGTGAGTACGAGGTCGACCGTCACGACGCTCTCGGAGCCCGAGCTCAGGCCCTTCACGGACCGCTGGCCCTTGTCGAGAATGGCCACGTGGACCGGCACTGGGTCGAAGCCGGCGTCTCGCAGCGCCCGCTGGACGAGTGCCCAGATGGCTCCATTGCTGTTCCCGAAAACCACCGACATGTAGTGCCCAGGCTTCAGCACCCGGGAGGCCTCGCCGAATGCTCCGCGCAGCAGCCTCTCATACCGTTCCGCCGCGCCGTTCTTCCGGTGCCCGGTGGTGTGCATGACGGCCTCCCGAGCGTGCTCGGTGGTACGGCCCAGCCACGCCTCCTGAAAGAGGTTCATGTCGCTGTAGAAGATGTTGCTGCCGAACGGCGGGTCGGTGAAGACGTAATCTACCGCGTCGTCCTCGATGTGCTCGAGGCCGTCAGCCGACGTGACGGAGTACTCCACGTTGTCTGCCACGCCGCGCGCAAACAGCGGCATGGCGCGGTGCAACTCCTCGTCTGCGCGGATGGCGGCTTCGACCTTTCGAAGGAAGAGGTCGAAGACGTTCCACTCATAGTACACGGGAGCAACGTAGTACGTCTGGTTCTGCGCGTTCAGTGGCCGCTTCGGGCCCCACTGATACCGGCGAGAAGCGCGCGGCAGGGTTGCTGTGAATGCGAAGCGCATCTTGGTTCGCAGTCGCTCGTCGGTGACGCTTCCGATAGCATCCCACAGCTCGAGCAGGGCGATGGCGTTGCGCGGAGAGAAGAAGCGCTTCGTGTCCGTGAGTCCGTGCTTGCCAAGTGCGGAGCGGCGGTACATCTCACGATGGTCGTCGATGGGGCGGCTGGGTACCCGATCCTGACGCGGGTCGGCCTGCGCCTCGGCTATGGCATCTAGATCGATCTGCTGTACCTCCTGCTCGACGAGCCTACCGTCCTTGCCAACAACGACCACTTCGACCGGAACATCATCCGTCTTCGGCCACGAGCGCCTGACGAACGGCTCACGACAGCCCGGGCACGCATCCGGCTGCGCGGTGCGGCTCTTCCGGAGGTGTCGGTAGTAGACCATCGGCTTCGAGCACGCGGGACACAGGTACGTGAACGACCACACGGTTCGCTTCAGTTCCACGCGGGCACCGTCCGAAGCTCGGCGCGTCACATAGAGGTCGCCAAGCGCGTTGCGTGCGGCAGCAACAACACCGTCGGCGGCGATTCGAAAGGCCGACGGGCTGACCTCGGTGAGGTAGCCTCGCGCGATGTGCTGGCCGAGCACCGAGATGTCCGCGAGCAGGGCCCGACGTCCCTGCATCGCGGCGGCGAGCCCCGTCATACCCGAGCCGGCGAATGGATCCAGGACGACTTCGCCCGGCTGCGTGAACTGCTCGACGAAAGGGAGGATCGCCGCTACCGGTACCTTGGTCAGGTAGGCATGGCAGTTGTAGATGGGGTCCGTGCGCGGCGCCCGAATGACGTCCGGAATGTCGATCTCGTCCACGCTGTGGTCCATCCTTGGCTCGGGTCGTGATACCAGATGCGTGACGGATAGTCTGTAGACGCAGAGTCGTCAACTACGTACGCCCGGCAGCCAGACCTTGTCTGGGAGAGGTCTTGCTTGGCGTTGTCGGACCCGAAGGAAGTCCTCGCCTCGAACCTGCGTCGCTTGCGCACGGCGACGGGCCTCTCGCAGGAGGAGCTCGCGGCGCGCGCCGGGCTTCACCGGACCTACGTCAGCTCGATCGAGCGCGGCCGGCGCAACGTCTCCCTCGAGAACATCTTCGCCCTGGCGCGGGCCCTGGGATGCGACCCGCGAGAGCTCATCGACGAGCGGGCGGCCCAGGAGGGTGGCTGATGGCGTTCAAGGTCAACGCGAGCTTCGTACGCTTTCTCACCATGGGCGCCATCGGCGTGCGCTCGACGATGGGCTACCTCCAGCAAGAGGGGTTCGAGCCGCTGGAGCTCGAGCGCTACTGCGCGTCGAACAAGATCTGGACGACGAAGGTGAAGCGCCTCCGCCTACCGGACGTCCTGTGCGCCAGGACTGGCCTCCGGGTGGAGGTGCGAGCCAAGTCCAACCTGAAGATCCGGATGAGCGACGCCCCAAACAACCCGGACCGCCGCTGGGATGTCGGCCTTCGTGATGACGACGTCGTGGCCTTCGTGCCGTGCGACGGCGGCGGAGAGCAGGTCGAGGTGCTTGGTCCGCCCGTCTGCTTCCTCGTCGGCGACCTCCGCGCAACGGTCGGCACGACCAACCTCGGGCCGCCCAAGTCGGCGTCCGAGGGAGCCGAGCGCGACCGCGAGTGGAAGAGCACGGTCCCTTCGCAGGACGGCCAGGTCCTCGAGGTGTCGCCGAGCAAGGTGGTCACGCAGCTCGATTCCGGGAGGCGGCAGACGTACCAGCTCAGCGGCAAGTCCGTCTATGTCGCACCCCGAGATCGCTTCACCGGTCGCGCGTCCATGATCGCCGGCGTTGTTCCGCGCCTCGCTCCGTTGGCGGAGGCGAAGAGCAGGCTCTGGGATCCGCTGACGACGCTCCAGCAGCCCGACGCCGTGGACCGCTATGCTGCGGCCAAGGCAATCCCGCTCCGAGACCTTCGGGCGACTTGCGCCCGGGCGGCGTTGCTCGACGCGATGAAGCGGGAGACGGAAGATCGGGTCGCACTCGAGATGGCGGCTTCCGTTGCGCGCCTCGGGGCGGACGCCGGCTTGGAGCAACTGGTTTCCGCGGTCTGGAGCCACGAGCGGGGCGACCTTCGCATGGAGGCCGTCCTGATCTTGACCGAGCTTGGGACACCGGACGCCGCCGCAGAGCTCAAGCGCGTCGCGATCGCGAAGGATCTCGACGGCGACGAGCTCCGGCAGGCGGCGACCTGGGGGCTCGGCCGCGAGGGTTGTCGTGCCTACGATGCGCTCATCGACCTTCTCGGCGACGAGGACGAAGCTGTGGCACTCCACGCGATCGCAGCGTTCGGAGTAGACGCGCCCGAGCGGGTCGTCCGCGAGCTCGTCAAGGTGGTGCAGCACGGACGGGCACGGCAGCGCGCCGCGGCATCCGAGGCCCTTCGGCTGATCGACTCGCAGCATGTTCTTCGCGCTCTCATCGACGCGGCGCGCCGCAGCGAGGGCGCAAGGCCATGGGTGCTCGCGACGTTGGGCCGGCTCGACCCAGTCTCTGTCCGGCAGGCTCTGGCTGGAGATCCACTCCTCGTCGAGCTGGAGCCGCTGATCGCACTTGGGCCGACTGAGAACTGGCTGGCCGCGACCGAGGCGAAGGAGGACCTCCGATTCTTGCTCCTCCAGCGCCTCTAGCGAATGGGAGGACGCTGATGGGACCGGACATTCGAGGCCCACTTCCGCAGCGCAGCGTGCTTTCGGCGCGCTCAGGCCTCGGCCATCCCCCCTCCGAGCCTCACAGCGTGTCGGCGCGCTCCTTGATGATGAACTGCACGCGCCGGTTCCTGGCGCGGTTCTCGTCGGTGGTGTTGGGGACGATGGGTTGCGTCAGACCGTAGCCGCGGGACTCGAGGCGGTCGGGCTCGACGCCGTGGTCGACGAGCCACTGGCGGACCGACGCGGCGCGGCGTTGCGACAGGTCGAGGTTGTACTCGGCGGTGCCCTGGTCGTCGGTGTGGCCCTGGATCTCGATCCTGCGGATCTCAGGGTGCCCGTTGAGCGTGTCGGCGATCTCCTGCATGAGCGGGAAGCTCTCCGGCAGGATCTCGGCGCTGTCGAAGGCGAAGTGGATCTGCTCGAGGACGACGACCTCGCCCTCCTCGATCTGGACCTGCGCGATCTTGACGAGCTCGCAGCGCACCTCGACGTCGCCGCCTTCCTCCGGGATGGTCGCTGCGCAGCCGCCCGGCTCGTGATCCTCGGCGGTGACCGCGAGCTGCACCTCGCCCGGCGGGAGCTGGTAGGTGGCGAACCGCCCGCGCGGGTCGGCCGCGATGGCGTTCAGCTCGGGGTGGCTCATGATCTCGATGATCGCGTTCGGCACCGGCACGGCCTCGCCCTGGCGCACGACGAAGCCGACCACCCGCCCGGTGGGCGGCACCTCCTCCTGCACCTCCACCTCGCGCGGCACCTCCCGCACGATCACCTCGGGCTCGGGCGACTCCCGAGTGTCGAAGGCGTACCCGAGGCCGAGGATCACCTTGTAGGGATCGTTCGCCGCCAGCTCCCGCACCGCGTCCTCGTGCGACGTCCCGGTGAGCCCGATGTCGACGCCCGCGGTCACCGACAGGCCCCGGACCGGCGGGAGCACGCGGACGCCCAGGGTGAGGGTCATGGGGAAGGCGCTCAGCCCGACGCCTTCGATGCAGCCGTCGTCGCCGGGCTCGTCGGTGACGAGGCAGCTATAGCCCTGGCGGTTGACCGGCAGCCCGAGCCGCCACTCGAGCATCGGGTGGATGTACAGGTCCTCGGCCGCGCGGAGCGGCGCCTCGAGCCCGATGCCGATGTCGAAGAAGTCGGTCCGGTCGACGCCCAGCGCGTAGCGCTCGACCGGCGAGATCAGGTGCCGGTTCTCCTCGTCGCGCGGCATCGGATCGTCGAGCGCGGCGTAGCGGCGATCCTCGATCTGGTCGATCAGGTTCTCGGTCTGGTCGAAGCGGTAGGCGAGGTTCAGCCGGGCGATGAAGGGCACCGGGTCCGGCAGCCCGCGCAGGTCCGCCGTCGCGTTCGCGCCGATGCCGAAGCCGATGGCGTCCCCGATGCCGAGGTCGACGCCGGTCGGCAGGTAGAGGCGGAGGTCGCCGCCGATCGTCAGCCACGGCTCGATCCCGGTGAACACCTTGCCGCCGAGGTAGGTGTCGGCGAGCACCAGGAAGAGGTCCGGGTTCTCGCGGTCGTTCGAGACCGCGTAGCTCTCGAGCGACGCGTAGAGCTCGAGCATCTCGAGCGGCGTCCAGCTCAACGAGGCCGAGCCGCCGACCCAGCTCGCCTCGTCCTCCGGCACGAGGAAGTCGCTCGTGGCGAAGAACCCGGTCAAGAGCTGGAACCGGAACGAGCCGAGCGCGCCCGTGCCGGCGTCGACCGTGCGGATGCCGCCCGTCGGGCCGTGCCAACTGTTGTGCGACCGGAACCGCTGCTGGAAGAGCGCCTCGGCCGCCTCCTCGTCGACCTCCTCCTCCGGCTCGGCGCCGTCGCCGTCCTCGAGCTCCTCCTCGGCACGCTCCACGTCGTCGGCGAAGAGATCGTCCTGCTCGCCCTCGGGCCCGGGCGCGACCGGCTCGGCGGGCTCGGCCGGCGGCGCCGGCTCGGCGGGCTCGTCACCGAATTCGTCGCCGAACTCGTCGCCGAACTGCGCGGACGCGGGAGCGGCACAGACCATCCCCGCGAGGAACAGGATCGAAGACCGGGTCCACATTGCGCGACAGTGTACGCGAGTCACCTGCATCGGGCACGGCCCCGGCGCGACTACAGGCACTGCCCGGAGGCGACGTCACAACGCAATGAATCCGACAACATACGGCAGAACGCGTCCCCCCCGTAGAAGTTGCAGCGGGGGGCGCACACGCTGTACAGCTCGGTCCAGCAGACCTGCTCCAGCGTGCCGACCGTGGCGCAGTCGGCGTCGGTTCGGCACCGGCACGTGAAGATGTCGGTCTGCCCGTCCCCGTCGTCGTCCCGGCCGTTGCAGCATTCCCAGCCGGGTCCGAAGGGCGAGCAGTCGGTGTCCCGGCAGTCCACGCGGCCGTCGCAGTCGCCGTCACGCCCGTCGGTGCAGGCGGCGACGCCGATCTCCCGGTCGGTGCACATCCCGCCGTCCGGCGGCGGGGGGCCGCCGTCGAGCCCCGCGTCGAGCCCCGCGTCGAGCCCCGCGTCGAGCCCGCCGTCGGGCCGGCACGCCCAGGAGAACCGGCAGTCGGGATCGGCGCAGTCGACCAGGCGGTCGCAGTCCTCGTCCCGGCCGTTGGCGCAGCGCTCGCGGCTCGGGACGCAACAGGCGGGGTCCAGGGCGCAGTCGGGATCGGCGCAGTCGAACAGGCCGTCGCAGTCCTCGTCGACGCGGTCGACGCACGCGTACTCCCGGTCCCTGCACGGCGGCGGGCCGCACTCGGGGCGGCCGAAGCAGTCCGGGTCCATGCAGTCGAAGATGCCGTCGCAGTCTTCGTCCCGCCCGTCGTCGCAGACGCTCTCGAACATCTCGCACCCGCCGCCGTCGGGCTCGATGGACAGCCGGAACCCGCCGTGGTTGCTGCCGAAGCCGTCCACGACCACGATCACCGACTCGCCGGCGGCGACGAAGGCCGAGACGCTCGACTGGAGCGACCCCAGGGTGTCGTCGTTGCACGCCCCGGGCAGCTCCGGGCCGCCGCAGCTCCGGAGCACGTAGATCACCGTGTCGAAGCTCGAGCCCGTCGTGTGGAAGCGGTACGACGCCCCGCGCGGCGCGGTCCACCGGAAGGTCAGCTCGGGCGCGCCCCGCCCTCCACAGCTCCCGCCCATCTCGTCCCCCGCGCCCGTCGTCGTGCCGGACGCGACCACCGGCCCCACGCTCCTGCCGAGATCCTCGTCCGGGCACCCGGAGGTGCAGCCCGGGCCGCCGACCGGCTCGTGCACGCAGGCGCGCCGCGACTCGACGCAGCGGTCCGCCGTGCACCGATCGCCATCCTCGCAGTCGAAGGGACTGGAGATGCAGCCGCCGGCGCCGGGCTCGCACCGCTCGACGGTGCAGAACAGACCGTCGTCGCAGCGCGCGTGGTCGGCGCGCGGGCGGCACCCGCCGGCCGCCTCGCTGCACTCGTCCACCGTGCAGGCGATCCCGTCGTCGCAACGGGGCGGCGTCCCGCCGGCGCAGAGCCCACCCGCGCACCGCTCGGAGCCGTTGCACACGAAGCGGTCCTGGCACTCGCGGTCGCTCACGCAGCGCCGCCGGACGCAGCCGGCGACCGGGTCGCAGATCTCCCCCGTCCCGCACCGCCCGCTGTCCGGCACCGACTGGCAGCCCCGCGCGGTCTCGTCGCAGCGGTCCACCGTGCACGCGACGCCGTCGTCGCAGCTCACCGGGCCACCGCCGACGCACCGGCCCGACGAGCAGCGCTCGACGCCGTTGCAGAACAGGCCGTCGTCACACTCGGAGTCGGACACGCACATGGGCGGCGGCCCGCCGTCCGGATCGATCGATCCGTCCTTCATGGGATCGAGCGGGGTGCGGCCGCAGCCGGCGGCGAGGGCGAGCGTGGCGAGCGCGGCGAGGCGGAGCGGGTCTCTCGTGATCATTGGCGAATTCTACCCAACGGGGCGGATCGCCCCAAAAGTCGCGACCCCTGCGAGGGCCGTGCCGTACTGAGTCGTCCGAAACTGCTCGTTTTTTCAAAGGGAGCCATGTGCCAGCGCGTGCCAGCCGTCAGCGAACGGGACGGCGGAATAGGAGGCCCCACCCGCCGGTTCAGACGCCGCCGGGGCTTCCTTGACTCGATCGCCCCCCGGGGCCACCATCCGCGCCGCCGCGGGGCCCCCCGGACCGAGGACGGGATCGCTCCAGCGCCAGAAGCCGCAGCCCGCGAGGGGAGTGGACGGATGAGCGACGTGATGATCGAGGCCCGGGACCTGACCAAGCTCTACCCGGGCGCCGGCAAGCCGGTCACGGCGGTTTCCAAGGTCAGCTTCGAGGTCCGCAAGGGCGAGGTCGTGGGCCTGCTCGGCCCGAACGGCGCCGGCAAGACCACCACGATGAAGATCCTGACCTGCTTCATCGCGCCGACCACGGGGACGGCGAAGGTGAACGGGGCGGACGTGTGGGACGACCCCATGGGCGTCCGGGCCGCCATCGGGTACCTGCCCGAGAGCACGCCCCTGTACACCGAGATGATGGTGTACGAGTACCTCCAGTGGGTCGCGCGGATGCGCGGGCTCGTGGGGGAGCGGGCGAGCCAGCGGATCAAGATCGCCATCGAGCAGACGGGGCTCGGCGACGTGATCGCCAAGGAGATCCGCGCGCTCTCGAAGGGCTACCGGCAACGCGTGGGCATCGCCCAGGCGCTCGTCCACGAGCCGCCCATCCTGATCCTCGACGAGCCGATGAGCGGGCTCGACCCGAACCAGGCGCTCGAGATCCGGGACCTCATCAAGACCATCGGCAAGGAGCGGACGGTCATCCTGTCGACCCACAACCTCGCGGAGGTGCAGGCCTCCTGCAACCGCGTGCTCATCATCGCCAAGGGCAAGATCGTCGCCGACGACACGCCCGACGGCCTCCGGGACACGGCGGGGCGCCGCCGGTTCGTCACGAGCGTGCTGAACGGCGACGGGAGCAAGGTCCGCGAGGCCTTCGGCCGCATCTCGGGCGTCGACCGGGTCAAGCAGCTCGCGGGCGCGCCCGGCGACGAGCTCCGGTTCGAGATCGTCCCGGCGAAGGACCAGGATCTCCGGCCGGAGATCTTCAAGGCGGCCGTGGACGGCGGCTTCGTGCTCGTCGAGCTCGTGACCGAGGGCCAGAACCTCGAGAACGTCTTCCGCGACCTCACCACCGGCGATCCCAAGCGGGCCAAGGCAAAGGCGAAGGCCAAGGCCAAGGCCGAGAAGGAGCCGGAGCCCGAGGAGGCGCCGGAGGAAGAGAAGGCCGAAGAAGCCGCCGAGGAGCCGGACGAGCTGGACGAGCCCGCCGGCGACGACGGCGACGACGACGAGAAGGAGGGCGCCTGATGAAGAACACGCTTGCCATCGCGCGCCGCCAGTTCGCGAGCTACTTCAACGGACCGGTCGCGTACATCGTCCTGTGCGCCGTCCTGGTGATCTTCGGGTTCCTGTTCTGGCGGTTCTTCTTCCTGTACCAGGTCGCGAGCGTCCGTCAGATGGTCGTGTGGATGCCGGTGATGCTCATCGTCGCCGCGCCCGCGCTGACGATGGGCCTGCTCGCCGAGGAGAAGCGCACGGGCACGATCGAGCTCTTGTTGACCATGCCGGTCCGGGACGCCGAGGTCATCCTCGGCAAGTTCCTCGGCGTGCTCGGGCTCTACGCCGTGCTCCTCGTCCTGACCATCCCCTACCCGGTCAGCGTCGCGAGCCTCGGGAACCTCGACAACGGCCCCGTCATGACGGCGTACCTCGGGCTCTTCCTGACCGGCGCGGCGATGCTGGCCATCGGGCTCATGTTCTCGAGCTTCACGACGAACCAGATCGTCGCGTTCTTCTCGGGCGGGTTCATCTGCTTCTTCCTCTGGCTGCTCGACAAGATCCTGCCGTTCCTGCCGTCCGGCGTCGTCGGCGACGTGGCCGAGTACCTCGCCGTCGGCAGCCACCTCGAGGACATGGCCCGCGGCGTCGTCGACACGCGGGACATCGTCTACTTCCTGTCCATCACCGGGTTCGCGCTGATGCTTGGTTTCCGCGGGCTCGAGAGCCGCCGGTGGAGGTGACCCCATGGCGATGAACAAAGGTACGCGCGCCGCCACCGAGTCCGTCGGCTTCCTGCTGATCGCGGCCGGCATCCTGATCGCGCTCAACGTCCTCGGCACCATGGCGTGGGGCCGGATCGACTGCACGGAGAACCGCCTGTTCTCGCTGTCCGACGGCTCGAAGCGCGTCGCCAAGGGCCTGAACGACACGATGACGATCACGGCCTACTTCACCGAGGACCTGCCCTACCCGTTCAACAACACCGAGCAGCAGGTCAAGGACCTCCTGTCCGAGTACGAGGCGTCGTCGGGCGGCAACATCGAGGTCCGCTTCGTCAACGTCGACACGGACGAGGAGAAGGAGGAGGCCGACGAGGCCGGCGTCCGCAAGGTGAGCCACCAGGTGATCGAGAACGACAACGTCTCGATCCGGGAAGGCTACCGCGGGCTCGTCATGACCTACCTCGACGAGCGGGAGGTCATCCCGGTCATCGAGGACACCTCGGGCCTCGAGTACCGCATCACCATGAAGCTCAAGGAGATGGTGGGCGACAAGCGCAAGATCGGCATCCTCGACGGCCACGAGGGCCCGAGCCTCACGGAGGGCCTGTCGCGCCTGCGCGACTGCGCGCCGATCTACGAGCTCGAGATGGTGAGCGCCACCGAGGAGATCGACGAGGACGTCGCGGCGCTCCTCGTCGTGGAGCCGCACACGGCGCTGAGCGACGCCGAGCTCGGCAACCTCAACCAGTACGTCATGCGCGGCGGCAACCTCGGCGTCTTCGGCGGCTCGATGAAGATGGAGGTCGAGGGCATGCCGCAGGCGGTCCCCGTGGACTCGGGGCTCAACCGCTTGCTCCGGCCCTGGGGCGTGGTCGTCGAGGACGGCATCGTCGCCGACGCGCAGGCGGGCCGCGCGCCGCTCCGGACCAGCATCGGGATGATCCCGGTGCCGCACCCGCCGGTGCCGATCGTCACCTTCGACGAGGCCCAGTCGGAGCACCCCGTGCTCTTCCGGCTCAACCAGGCGCCCTTCCCCTTCACCTCGCCGCTCGCGCTGGTGGGCGACGCGCGCGAAGGCGTCGACAAGACCACGCTCGCGCGGTCGTCCGAGATCAGCTGGCTGCTCACCGGCGACTCGATCGGCATTCAGCCGCGGATGCCGCGCGAGTGGCAGCAGACCGGCGAGGAGGGGCCGTTCCCGCTGATGGTCGCGCTCCGCGGCAAGCTGCCGAACGCGTTCGCCGGCGGCGGCGCGATGAGCGGCGGCGAGGAGGCGCCCCAGGTGGACGCACCCGCGCAGGCCGAGGACGCGCGCGTGCTGGTCGCGGGCACCGGCTTCTTCATGCGCGACGAGGTCATGGGGCAGGGCGAGCCCGGGCAGTGCGACCTGAGCGGCCCGCTCGCGCTCGCGCTCAACGGCATCGACTGGCTCGCGCAGGACTCGGACCTCATCGCGATCCGCGCGAAGAACGTGGAAGAGCCCACGATCGAGGTGCCGCAGAGCGTGCAGGACGCCGAGGCCGAGGCGCGCACGGCGGCCGAGACGGCGCTCACCGCCGCGCAGCAGGGCGACGAGGCCGGCGCGCAGGAGGCGGTCGAGGAGCAAGAGGAGGCGCTCGAGCGCCGCAAGGAGGCGATCGCGGCCTGGGACGACAAGAAGGCGCTCTACCGCTGGGGCAACATGCTCGGCATCCCGCTCCTCTTCGGCGTCTTCGGGCTCATCCGCTGGCAGATGCGCCAGAACAAGCGCAAGAACATCAAGCTCTGAGGTCAGGGACGGAGCCATGGACTGGAAGAAGAACCGCTTGGTCATCGGCGCGGCCGTGCTCGTCGTGCTCGGCGGGCTGGCCGTGTGGTCGATCGGGTCGCGCGAGAAGGACACGCCGCCCGAGGTGGGCAGCGCGTCCAGCGCGTCCGAGCTGCCCGAGATCGACGCCGGCGAGGTGACGTCGCTCGAGGTCCGGCGGCCCGACGAGGAGCCGGTGCGGCTCGAGAAGCGCGGCGAGTCGTGGTGGGTGGTCGCCCCGGTCGAGGCCCTGGCCGACCAGGGGATCGCCAGCGCGGCCCTCGACAAGCTCGCCGAGCTCGAGGTGCAGCGGGTCGCCGCGACGAACGCGGACAACCACGAGCGGCTCGAGGTCGACGAGGCGCACGGCGTCCGGGTGATCGCCAAGGCGGGCGAGACCACCCTGTGCGACCTGTGGATCGGCTCGTTCGGCGGCGGCAGCACGATGGTGCGGCCCGAGGGACAGGACGAGGTGCTCGCCGTCTCCGGGTCCATCAAGTTCGCGTTCAACAAGCCGGTCAAGGACTGGCGCAACCGGCGCGTCGTCGACGTCCGGCCGACCGACGTGACGCGCGTCTCCTTCGAGAACGCCGACGGCACCTGGCGCTTCGAGCGCGACGCCGAGGACGAGTGGACGCTCTCGGAGGGCCAGGACGAGATCGAGCGCTTCGGGCCGGCGAAGGTGCAGAGCGCGGTCGCGGGCCTCGCGCGGATGCGCGCGGTCGACTTCGCCGCGCCGGACGTGACGGCCGAGCAGGCCGGCCTCGGCGAGGGCGCCGCCGTGGTCCGGATGACCGTGCGGCAGGGCGCGGGCTCCGAGGAAGAGTCGGAGGGCGAGGGCGAGGAGGCCGAGGGCGAGGAGGCCGAGGCGCAGCCCGACGAGGCGCCGGTCGAGACCGAGGAGATCGTCCTGCGGGTCGGCAACGAGTCGAGCGACGGCCAGTACTACCTCGCGCGCGAGGGCGACGAGACGATCTTCGTCGTCTCGAGCTTCCTCGCGGACAAGATCCGGGTGAACGTCGAGTCGTTCCAGACGCCCGAGGGCGGCGAGGAGGCGCCGGAGGCGGGCGCCGATCCGCACGGCGGCGCTCCTCCGGGCATGCCCGGCATGCCCGGCATGCCCGGGCCCGGCGGCGGTGGCCCGGGGAAGATCCCGCCCGAGGTCATGCAGCAGATCCAGCAGCAGCTCCGCCAGCAGCAAGGCGGGCACTGATCGCGGTACCCTCTGCGACGCGGAGGGTCCCGAGATGTCGAGCAAGAAGAAGACGAAGGGCGGCGCGCGCAAGACCCGGCGGGAGAAGAAGCGCGAGCCCGCGCCGAAGCGCACGACGGCGAAGACCGCCAAGGCGACGCCGGCACCCCGCGCGGACGAGGCTCCGCCCAAGAAGGCTCCGGCCAACGAGGCCACGCCCGCCGGCGACGTCGAGGTCGCGCAGCGCCTGCTGCGCGAGCTGACCTCCATCGTGGAGCGAGCGAGCGACCCGGACGCCGAGCGCATCCTCGGGGCGGACGCGCTCCTCGGCCTGCTCCGCGCCGTGCTGCCGCAGAAGCGGCGGCCGAAGGACTCGGTCTACCAGTACCTGATCGGTCACAAGCGGCGCGCGTCGCTGATGGCCCAGGTGCGCCACGCCATCAACGAGGGCTACAGCTTCGCCGCCGAGGACGGCTTCGTGTCGCCGACGCGCGTGCAGTGGTTCTACGACGGGCTCACGTTCCTGTTCGGGCAGGAGCCCTTCGACGGCGTCGTGGGCCTGTACCGCAACGGCGAGATCCGCTGGGGGCTCGGCGTCCCGGACTCGGCGCCCGGCACCTCGCTCGGCCCGGCGTTCAGCGACTTCGTGAGCGTCGCGGAGGCGAAGCGAAGCCTCGGGGCCGCCGACGGCGAGCCGGCGCTCGGCATCGGGGACATGCTCGGCCTCGCGGTGCGCGAGGACGAGGCACCGGACGCGGTCGTGGACGACTACGCCCGGCTGCTCACGCGCCACCCGTGGGTGTTGGGCGCGCAGCACGTGTCGGTCGACGAGCACCGGCACGCCGACCCGAGCCTGCCCGCGCTGACGGCCGTGCGGGCGAGCGACGGCTCGCACGACGTGGTGATGCTCGAGTCGCCGGCGCTCCCGATCGTGGGCAAGAACGGCAAGATCCTGCAGGCGTTCTCGAACGTGTGGCACCGCGCGCAGCGCACGCTGTCCTTCGTCCAGCGCCAGCCCGACTTCCTCGAGCGCGAGCTCGGCATGCGCTTCGACCAGCCGCGGTGCTTCCTGATCGCGGGGAGCGGGCTCGACGAGGCCGAGCGCGACGTCGTCCGGCGGGAGCTCGAGGCGCACGACGCCTCGGTCCGCGTGCTGACGTACGACGATCTGCACCGGCTCGCAGAGCGCACGCTCGCGTTCATGGAGCTCTAGCCCTCACCACACGCCGCTGACGCTCACGCCGAGCGTGTCGGGGCTCAGCATGGGAGAGACGCTGGCCCTCGGCCCCGGGGGCTCGGTGGGCTCGTCGTCGCTGCCGTAGTGCAGCCACTTCGGCAGGAAGTAGCCCGAGACGACCCCGAGCGCCGCGCCCGCGAGCACGTCGGACAGGTAGTGCTTGTCGGCCGCGATCCGCAGCGCACCCACCGCGGCGGCCCCGCCGAGCGCCGCGACGCACGCGCCCGTGTCGGCCGCGCCTCCGCCGAAGAGCGGCAGGTTCGTGTGGTGGGCGCAGACGAGGCCGGCGGCGGTGAAGGCCATCGCGGTGTGGCCGCTCAGGAAGCTCTCGTACCGGGTCTCGGAGTCGCACTCGCGGCCCCCCGGACCCTGGCCGTCGCACTCGGCGCCGTACGGGCGCTCGCGCGCGACGAGGCGCTTGGTCAGCTCGGTGACGAGGTAGGTGAGCCCGAAGGACTGCGCGTCGATCGCCAGCATGCGGGCGGCCGACACGCCCTGCCCATGGACGCCCCACGCGACGGCCGCGTCGACGAGCGGCATGGCGAGGAGGCTCGTGAGCAGGACGTCGCTGACGCCGTCTGCCCCGTCGCGGGCGCCGTCGCTGGCCGGGAGCATCGCGTCGCGCGCCATCCCGTCGAGGAGCACGACGCCGCGCCACCTGGCCACGGTCGGGCTCGGCAGGAGCAGCTCCATCGCCAGGATGCCGGCCCCGATCGTGCCCGAGGCGACGTAGTCGACCGCGGTGAGCTCGGACGGGCCGGCCCACGGCGTCGACTCGTCGGCGACCTCGGCGGGCGTCGGCACGAGGACCGGCTCCGGCGTCTCGGCGAGGGCGCTCCCGGACGTGCCGAGCACGGCCAGCAGGACGACGGTGGATGAAGCGCGCCGGGGGGCGCGCCGAGGAGCGAGATACTGCGCTCTGCTCACGGCGCGCCACGATGAACCGAGCCCGGAACCCGTGCAAGGACGTTCGCTGCGGGCGGGGCGATGTGCCCCTGTGCCCTTCAGCGGGCGAAGAACGCGGCCGTGCTCTGCCGCTGCGCGTCGACCAGGGCGGCGCACAGGCGGATGGTCTCGACGGCGGAGGCGAGGTTGCGCGGGCCGCCCGACAGCTCCGAGACGCGAGGGGCGAAGAACCGCTCGACCTCGGACGCCCGCTCGGCCGTGCAGAAGACGTCGGCGAGGCCGGGCAGGTTCGCCATCCAGATGCTCGAGCCCGCGCGCGCGGCGATCGCGTCGTACTGCTCGGTAAGGTACCGCCACGCATCCTCGCGCGTCGCGGGGTCGTCGAGCTGGGCGCGGAGCGGGCGGAAGCGCTCGTCGGGCCGGAGCCGCGCGTCGAGGGTGAGCGCCCGGGCGCGCGCGGCGAGCTCGGGAGCGCGGAACGAGCCGAGCGCGCGCAGGAGCTGCCGGCGGAGCATGCCGTCCTCTGTCGCGTGGAGGTGCGCCTCCATCGCGTCGAAGAGCGCCGCGTCTCCGTCCTCGGCGGCGACGACCAGCACGGTCTGGACGAGGTCCGCCGGGGCCGCGTCCCGGGCGAGCGCGCCGTCGCCCCCGACGCCGAGCAGGCGCCTCGCGCGCCGCGCGGCCTCTCGCCGCGTGCCCGGATCCCGCGCGACGAGCGCCATCACCTCGAGCAGCTCCGCCCGCAGGATCGCGTCGCCGGGGCCCTCGCCCGGGCGCGGCTGCCAGCCGAGCCGGGCGGCGCGCCGACCGTAGAGGCCGCGCACCCAGCGCTCGAACCGTGGCCGCGCGGCGTCGTCCACGAGGTGCTCGCCGACCCCCTCGATCAGGCCGATCGGCGCCGTCGCCACGTGGCGCGCGTCGTCGCGGGCGAGCGGCTCGAGCGAGGCGAGCACGTCGGCGGCCGGCGTCCGCCCGGCCGCGAAGGCCGCCGCGAGGTTGTCCGCCACGCTCATCCGCTCGGGCACGGTGAGCGCGGACAGGCCGCTCGTGCGCAGCCGCTCGAGCAGCTCGGGCGGCTCGGTCCAGCGGTAGTAGCCGGCCGCGTCGGCGTTCGGCATGACCCAGTCCGGGCACGCCTCGCCGTCGAGCGGACCGCCGCCGGTCCGGTCCGTGAGCAGGAGGCACGCCTGGCGGCGCTCGCCGCCGCTCCCGTACGCGATGCACACCGGCACGCTCCAGGTACGCGCCGCCTCGGCCTCGGAGCCGGCGGGCAGGTAGCGCGACTGCTCGAAGACGACGGCCGGCGGCGCTCCCTGTGGGCAGTCGAGCCGCACCTCGACGAACGGGATGCCCGACTGCAGGAGGAAGGACTGCATCGGACCGCTCGTGTCCCGGCCCGCCGCCTCCGAGAGCGCCGCGGTGAGGTCGGACGCGGTCGCGCTCCCGAACCGGCGCGCCTCGAGGTAGCGGCGGATGCCCTGCCGGAAGGCGTCCTCGCCGAGCCAGCGCTCGACCATCCGCAGCACGCCGGCACCCTTCGTGTAGGTGATCCAGTCGAACGCGTTGTGGATGTCGTGCTCGCTCTCGATCGGCTGCCGGATGAAGCGCGCGCTGGCCAGGCTGTCGGCCTGCATGGCCTCGAGCACCCACTCGACCTCGTCCCGGTCGGCCTGCCAGTCGGGACGCCACCGGCCGACGATCTTGGTCTCCATCCAGCTCGCGAAGGCCTCGTTGAGCCACAGGTCGTCCCACCACGCCATCGTCACCAGGTTGCCGAACCACTGGTGCGCGAGCTCGTGCGCCATCGTGTACGCGAACCACTGCTTCTGCCGCGCCGGCGCCGTCTCGGCGTCGACGAGCAGGATCGTGTCGGCGAACGTGATCGCGCCGGCGTTCTCCATCGCGCCGTTGAACCCGGGGATCGCGATGACGTCGAGCTTGTCGTAGGGGTAGGGGCTGCCGAAGTAGTCCTCGAGGAGCGCGAGGAGCGCCGGCGTGTGCTCGAGCGCGTACGCCAGCTCCGGCCCGCGCCCCCGCACGGCGACGCCGCGGAAGGGCAGCGGCGAGCTGCGCACGTCGTTCGGTGCGATGGCGGGCGCGTCCACCACGTCGAGCGGCCCGACCGCCCAGGCGACGAGGTAGGTCGGTAGCGGCGGCGTGGTCGCGTAGCGGATCGTCTTCAAGCCCTCGCCCGCGTCGGATTCCTCCGTGGCGCGGCTGTTCGCGATCGCCTCGTGGTCGGCGCGTACCGTGAGCGACACGTCGAAGGGCGTCTTCAGCGACGGCTCGTCGAAGCAGGGGAAGGCGCTCCGCGCCGAGAGCGGCTCGAACTGTGTGAAGGCGTAGGCCTGCCCGCCCGCGCCGACGCGGAAGAGCCCGTCCAGGTCGTCCCGGAACCCCGCCGACCAGGCGATGCGGATCTCGGCCTCGCCGGGACCGATCGCCGACTCGAGCGCGATCCGCGCGAGCCCCTCGTCGACCTGCTCCCATCGGCCCGAGAGCGGCGCGCCGCCGGCCGGTCGGACCTCGACCTCGCCGACGCGGAGGTCCTTGCCGTGGATCCAGATCACGTCGCGCGGCTGCGCGAGCCGCACCCCGATCCGCGCCGTCCCCGTGAACGCGGGCTCGTCCGGGAGGATCGTCAGCGCGAGCTCGTAGCGGAGCGGCACGAGGTCCGCCGGCAGACGTCCGGCCGACGGCCCGGGGGTCTGCACCGGCGGCGGCCCGACGGGCGGCGCCGCGGGCTCGGCGGTCGTGCCGCCGCAGGCGGCGAGGAGTGAGAGGAGCGAGATCGACCAGGCGCGCATGGCCGCCGTAGTAGCACCGGCCGTCGTGCTCAGGAAGCCGGCCGATACGCTACTCCCGGCACTCGATGCGCCGGATCGCGCGGCCGAGCCGGGAGGTGATGGCGAGGAGCGCGCCGTCGTAGCTCTCGCTGCAGATGGACTGCACGACGCCGGCGTGTCCGAACTCGCGGACGGCGCGGACGATGCGCACCGCCGGTTCGGCGGCCCCGACCCGCGGGATGGAGCACGTGGCCTGGAGCGAGCCCGGAATCAGCGGGTTCGCCAGCTTCTCCATGCGCTCGTCCGCGAGGATCCGGTCGTAGTCGATCGCCTCCGGATCGCCGACCAGGTCGGGCGGGACGCCGGTGATCGCCGCGACGACGAGCCGGTCCGGGTCGTCCTTGAGCGCCCGGAACCCGTCGACGTACCGCTCGATCGGGTGCAGCGCCTCCGCTTCGTAGTCCTCGCAGCGGTAGTCGCCCGGGTAGCGCACGGGGTCGTAACGCCAGAGGTTCGGGTCGTGGTACGAGCAGTCGTCCTCGTCGGTGATGATCAGGATGGCGAGGATGGAGCCCTCGCGCAGGAACCCGTCGTTCAGACCGTCCCCGTGGCCGACGGGGCTCCCGAAGATGAACCGAGCCTCGGACGTGGACGGGGTGAGCGCCTTGAGCGCGGCCTCGAGCGGCTGCTCGATCCAACAGCCATTGGTGCCCACACGCCCGATGCACCGGAAGTCGGCGGCGAACTCGTCGATGGGCTCGCCGCCACCGGGCGAGTACGAGAGGAACGGGGGATAGGTCCGGTCGCAGCCGCGCGCGTATCCGGGCCGCGTCCGGAACACCCCGTCGTCGCCGTCCGGGTCCTCGCAGGTGCGGCGCGAGAAGCCGACGCCGAGGTTCGTCGTGGTCACCGCGACGTGGAGGCTGCGGACGGGCGGGAAGTCCTCGACGCCGTCGCCGTCGAGGTCGCCGCTGCCGAGCGCGGTGACCATGCGCGGGAAGTTGCTGGTGAGAGTGAGCTGCTCGTCCGCCATGGAGCTCGAGTCGTCGACCACGAACAGCAGGTCCACCGGCACGTCCGAGACGTGGCCCGGGCCGAAGCCGCCGTCGCACTCCTCCGGGCCTCCGTCCGTCCCACCGTCGAAGCCGCCGTCGAGCCCGCCGTCGAGCCCGCCGTCGAAGCCGCCGTCGAAGCCGCCGTCGAAGCCGCCGTCGAACCCGCCGTCGAGCCCCGAGTCGCCCGGGCCGGCGTCCCGCGCCCTCTCGTGCGAGAGATAGCAGCCCGAGAGCGGCGCGAGGAGCAGGGCGACGAGGAAGCGACGGAGCACGGACGCACCCGACAGCAAGGCCGGTGCCAGGCTCGAGGTTCCGAGATTACGGAGCTTTCGCGCCGTTGCTCCGGGCGTCTGGGCCAGACCGTGCCATTGTTGACGCCAGCTCGTCGGGCCGATCGAGCATCGAGGCCCCGAGAGGGAGCAGGACCTTGAAGGTCGTCCCCTCGGCCTCGGTCGAGCGGACCTCGACCCGCCCGCCGTGGGCGCGGACGAGCCGATCGACGATGTACAGCCCGAGCCCGACCGAGCCGCCCTTGCGCCCCGACGCGTGGCGGCGGAAGGGAAGGAACATCGTCGGCTGGAGATCCGGCGGGATCGCCGGGCGCGGTTGTGGACCGCGATCCAGCACGCCTCGGCGTCGCGCCCGACGCGC
>JBDIVX010000065.1:0-38562 GCA_039794305.1 Candidatus Neutrinellum sp. | reverse complement strand
AAGCTCGCCGAGGCGCTCGCGGGCGCCGTGCCGGGCTCGCTGGTCGTGCTGGACGAGCCCACCGCGGGCCTGCACGCGGACGACGTCACTCCACTGCTTGCGGTCCTCGACGCGCTCGTCGATCGAGGTGACACGGTCGTCGTGGTGGAGCACGACATGCGGCTCGCCGCGCACGCCGACTGGGTCGTCGACCTCGGACCGGGCGCGGGCGACGAAGGCGGTCGGGTCGTCGCGGCGGGCACGCCGCGGGAGGTCGCGCGGGCGAAGGGCTCCGAGACGGCGCCTTTCCTCGCGAAGGAGCTCGGAGCCAAGCGCGGCCGCCGCAAGTCGCCCGCGCGCGCCGGCGCGGGGCGCGGCGACGAGCCGGCCGCCCGCGCCCGCACGGCCGGGATCTCGGTCACCGGCGCGCGCGAGCACAACCTGCGGGACGTGTCGATCACGATTCCCCGCGAGAAGCTCGTGGTGGTCACCGGTCCCAGCGGGAGCGGCAAGAGCACGCTCGCCTTCGACGTGGTCTACGCGGAGGGGCAGCGCCGGTACCTCGAGACGCTGTCTCCCTACGCGCGGCAGTACATGCCGCAGCTCCCGCGGCCGGTCGTCGATCGCGTCGCCGGCGTGCCGCCGAGCGTGTCGCTCGAGCAGCGGACGACGCGCGGCGGCGCCAACTCGACCGTCGCGACCATCACCGAGGTTGCCCACTACCTGCGGCTGCTCTGGGCGCGCGCGGGCCTCCTGCACTGTCCCGACTGCGGCGACCCCATCGCGCCCCGCCAGCCCGCGGCCCTCGCCGGCGACCTGCGCGGGCGCTTCGGGGCGCGCGCGGAGCTCACCGTGCTCGCGCCCGTGGTGCGGGGCCGCAAGGGGATCCACCGCGAGGTCCTGCTCCGCGCGCGCAAGGAAGGCTACGAGGAGGCGCGCATCGACGGGCGGATCGAGACGCTCGTCCCGAACATGCGTCTCGCCCGGTACAAGGAGCACGACGTCGATCTCGTCGTCGGGCGGCTCAGGGCGCGCGACGCGGCGCTCGAGGACGTCCTTCGCCGGGCCATGCACAGGGGAGACGGCTCGGCGCGGGTCCTCTGCGGATCGGACGAGCTGCTCGTCTCGAGCAAGCGCGCCTGCCCGAGCTGCGGCACCGGGTTCCCCGAGCTCGACCCTCGCTTCTTCTCGTTCAACACGCGTCAGGGAGCGTGCTTCACCTGCGACGGCCGAGGCGTCGTCGTGAAGACGGTCGGGCGCGGCAAGAGCCGCCGCGAGGAAGAGCGCACGTGCCCCGACTGTTCCGGCGAGCGTCTGTCGCCGCTCGCGCGTGCCGTCACGGTCGCCGGCCGGCCCATCACCGAGGTCCTCGGTCGAAGCGTCAGCCGCGCCCGCGCCGAGATCCCGAGCATCCGGCTCGAGGGGCGCGACGCCGAGGTCGGCCGAGCGCCGCTCGCCGAGGCCTGCCGCCGGCTGGCCTTCCTCGACCAGGTCGGGCTCGGCTACCTCGGGCTCGACCGCGCGGCGAGCACGCTCAGCGGCGGCGAGATGCAGCGCGTGCGGCTCGCGGCGCAGCTCGGGAGCGGACTCACCGGCGTGCTGTACGTGCTCGACGAGCCGACGATCGGGCTGCACCCGCGGGACACGGGCAGGCTGCTCGACTCGCTGCGCGAGCTCGTCGACCGGGGCAACTCGGTGCTGGTCGTAGAGCACGACGCCGACACGATCCGCGCGGCCGACGAGCTGGTCGACGTGGGTCCGGGCGGCGGAAGGAACGGCGGTCGGATCGTCGCGCAGGGAGCGCCGAAGAAGCTCCTCGGCGATCCGCGCTCGATCACCGGCGCGTCGCTCGCGCGCCCGCCTCGCGTGCCCGAGCACCGGCGGCCGGTCCGCCGGGCCGACTGGCTCGAGCTGCGCGGAGCGCGCGAGCACAACCTGAAGGACACGACGCTGCGGGTCCCTCTGGCGCGCTTCGTCGCGGTGACCGGCGTGAGCGGTTCGGGCAAGAGCACGCTCGTGCGCGAGGTGCTTCTCCGAGCGACGCGACAGGAGCTCGGGCTCGTCAGCGAGCCACCGGGCGCGTTCGATGCCATCGTCGGGTGCGAGAACCTCGACCGCGCCGTCGAGATCGACCAGAGCCCCATCGGGCGGACGCCTCGATCGGTGCCGGCGACCTACGTCGGCGTGTGGGACGAGCTGCGCCGGCTCCTCGCGGGCGTGCCCGAGGCCCGGGCTCGCGGCTACACGGCGTCGCGGTTCTCGTTCAACGTGAAGGGCGGACGGTGTCCCGAATGCGAAGGGCAGGGCGCGCTCACGGTGGAGATGAGCTTCCTGCCGCAGGTGCTCGTCCCCTGCGAGACGTGCCGCGGAGCCCGGTTCAACGACGAGACGCTCGAGGTGAAGCTCCACGACCTGGACGCCGGCCGGATCCTCCAGCTCGACGTGGCCGACGCCGCCGAGCTGTTCGCGGCGATCCCGAAGGTCGCCCGTCCGCTCCGGCTGCTCACCGACCTCGGCCTCGGCTACCTCAAGCTCGGGCAGCCCTCGAACACGCTGAGCGGCGGCGAGGCGCAGCGGCTCAAGCTCGTCAGCGAGCTCGGCACCTCGGCGAGCGGGCGCACCCTGTACGTGATGGACGAGCCGACCACCGGCCTGCACCGGGACGACGTCGGGCGGCTGCTCGACGTCCTGGACCGCCTCGTCGACCGCGGCGACACGGTCGTCGTCATCGAGCACCACCCGGACGTCATCCTCGCGGCCGACCACGTGATCGACCTCGGCCCCGAGGGAGGCGAGGGCGGCGGCCGCGTGATCGCCGAGGGCACCCCGGAGCAGATCGCGCGCGCCAAGGGCAGCCACACCGGGGCCGTGCTCGCCCGCGAGCTCGGGCTCGCCGCGGCTCCGGCGCGGGCCTCGCGCCGCGCCGCGCCGGCCCAGGTCCCCTGATGTACTGCTCCCGTTGAATGGTCTCTGCTTGCCGCCGTCCCACCGGTGCTCGATGTCCGAGTTGAGGTCCGCTGTCTCGATCGTCTCGTGCGTGCTGGGCCTCGTCGCGGGGTGTGGCGGGGCCGGCGCCGAGCAGAGTCGTCTCGGTGGCGGACAGGCGAACGAGAACGGTGACGGTCACGGGACGCAGGGGAGCACGACCGCGACCGGCCCCTCGAATGCGGCCTCCTCACGAGGGGCGCCGCCGGAGGAAGTCGCGCTCCGGCCGCTGCCCCCGATCGACGCCTCTTCGGTGCAACGGAGCACGGTGGCGAGCTGGGACGTCTCACAGCTCTTCCCCTTCCAGCAGTGGCCGGTCGTCGTCGGCAGGAGGAGGGGCCTGCTCGTGTCGGCCGGCGCGCAGCCCTGGGGTGGCAGTGTCATCTGGTCGGGCGGGCTCGACACGAGCACCGATCGGACCGAGTACCGGTTCTACGCCGAGGGGTCGAGCGCGTACGCCGTCTACTTCCATTCACCGGACGGCCGCGGGTTCAACCCCATGGGTAGCTGGCGCCTGCTCGACGAACGGGGCGCGACCCACACCATGCCGATCGCGATGTTCTTGCACGACACGGCCAACGACTGGGGCCTGCACCGGCGTGCGCACCTCGTCGAGATCGACGCGCTCACGCCGGAGAGCCGGGCGAACGCGCTGCACTTCGTGATCCGTGGCGCGCGGGTGCTCGACGGCACGACGGAGTTTCCGCTGGTCGTCGAGGACACGCTGCGGCAGCTCCGTGCGCGCTTCGACGACGAGGTCGGAGGCCAGGCCGGCGCGATCGATGCGAGCCTCGCGGCGCGCCGTTCGCGGGTGCCGGCGGGCTACGAACGGCGTGCGCCGGACGGGCCGACGGTCGTCGCATTCCCCACGTGGCAAGACGACGGCGGCGCCCTCGAGGTCGTCTTCTTCGCTCGGTACCAGGAGGCTCACCTCGGTCCCGAACGGACCCGCATGAGACCGTGCCCGCCGTGCCCATGCGATCCCGTCGCCGGATGTGCCCCGTGCGCGCTCTGCGTGCCCGAGGAGGAGACGTTTCGGGATCAGGTGAACGCCGGCTACGAGCTGGCCGTACGCTACCGCGTCGACCGCGAGGGGGGCCTGACGCGCGAGACGGTGTACGCGCTGCGCTGGCTCTGACCGACGGCCGTCACGTACGGCGGCGGCGGCGCGGGTAAGCGAGCGCCGCGCCGCCGAACCGCTCCGGATAGCTCGGTCGCCGGTCCATGCCCCGTCAGCCTACCAGAGCCCGGATCGCGTCGAGGACCGCCGGCTCGCGCGCGCGATTCAGGTGACGGGCGCCGGTGAGGAGGTGCACCGAGGCTCCGAGGGCACGCTCCCACTGGCGGGCGTTCGCTGCGTGATCGCGGGTGAAGGGGTCGTCGTCCGAGAGCAGCACGTGGACGGCGCGGCACGCGGCGCGCGCGCGCTCCCGGTCCACGGGCGTCTCGATCCACGGGCGCATCGTCTCCGAGGGGTCGTCCACCCACCACCAGCCGGCCACCGCGACGACGCCCGCGAGGCAGGCGCCCGAAGGCAGGGCCGCGGCGAAGCGGACGCAGGCCTGCGCGCCGACGCTGTGGCCGACGAGCAGGGTGCCGGCGAGCGCAGCGGGGTCCTCGCCCACCACGGCACGCAGCTCCCCGACGCACGCCGCGATCTCGGGCGCGCCCGGCGTCGGCCGAAGCCGCGCGGTCACGACCTCGTGGCAGGCGAGCTCGCGCCGGAGCCACGGATACCAGTCGTCGTCGGGCCCGCTCCCCCACCTCGGAACGATGCAGATCCGCATGAGCCGCCTCACCGCAGGTGCAGCGGCTGGCTTCTCGGCCCGGCGTCGCTCTGGCCGCGCAGCTCGGCGAGCGCCTCGCTCGGCAGGGGGAACCAGCGGAGCGCTTCGAAGTCCTCGCTCAACACGGGGTCCTGGACGAGGGCCTCGGAGACGTCTTTCGTGGCCTCGTCCAGGATGCGCCGCGCCTCGTCGAGGTAGCCCGCGACCGCCCACTCGGGCTCTGTGGCGTGGCGCGCGCGGTACTCGAGCTTGCCGGAGCGGTAGCTCAGCGTGCGCAGGGAGAGGAGCGGGTCCGGACGGCCGCGGCGGTGGCGCCACTTGCCGGTCGTCGGCTCGAAGTCGTAGTGCGGCAGGAGCTTCCAGCCCTCGTCGGCGACGACGTGTACGGCCCGGAGCAGGAACTCGAACACCTCGTCCGACAGGAAGTAGTTGAAGTTCACGCGGACCCAGCCGGGCTTCACCCCCTCGCACCCCTTGACGATCTCCCGCTCGAACTCCTTCGACGTCTCGATGTCGATGCCCAGCAGCCGGTGTCCGTACGGCCCGGCGCACGAGCATCCGGCGCGCGCCTGGATGCCGAAGAGATCGTTGAGCAGCGTGGCGACGTAGTTGTGGTGTAGGTAGCCCGAGCCGTGCTTCACGACGAACGAGACGATGGACAGGCGCCAGGCGTCGCGGTTTCCGAGGATCTGGAGGTTGGGGTTCTGCTCCCAGCTCTCGACGGCGCGGTGGATGAACGACGTCTCGCGCTCGCGGATGGCCTCGTGCCCGACCGCCTCCTTGAGCTGGAACACCAGGCCCGCCCGGATGGAGCCGAGGATGTCGGGCGTCCCGCCCTCCTCACGCACCTCGGGGTCCTCGAGGTAGCGGTGCTCGACGGAGCTCACGTACGCCACGGTGCCGCCGCCCGGGATGACCGGGACTCGGTTGCGGAACAGGTTCCGCTTGGCGATCAACACGCCGGGCGTGCCGGGGCCGCCGATGAACTTGTGCGGAGAGAGGAAGATCGCGTCCTTGTAGACGAGGTGGCCGTCCGGCCCCTCGTCTCGCATGTTCATCTCGATCTTCACGTACGGCCCGGCCGCCGCGAAGTCCCAGAAGGAGAGGGCACCGTGCTCGTGCAGGAGGGCCGCGATGCTGCGCGTGTCGGTCCCGATGCCCGTCACGTTCGACGCGGCCGAGAAGCTCCCGATCTTGAGCGGGCGCTCGGCGAACCGCACGAGCTCTTGCTCGAGCTGCTCGAGGTCGATGTGCCCGTCCGCGTCCTCGCCGATGACGATCACGTCGGCGATGGACTCGCGCCAGGGCAGCTCGTTCGAGTGGTGCTCGTAGGGGCCGATGAACACGACCGGCCGCGCCTCCGGGGGGATTCGGTCTCCGAGGCCGTAACGCGCATCGAGGTCCTTCGGGACGCGGAGGTTCATGACGTCGATGAGCTTGTTGATCGCGCCAGTCGCGCCCGAGCCGGTGAAGATCACGACGTCGCGCTCGTCGGCGCCGACCGCCTCCTTGATGATGCTCCGCGCATCCTCGCGGAAGCGCGTCGTCTGCAGGCCCGTCCCCGACGACTCGGTGTGCGTGTTCGCGTAGAGCGGCATCACCTCGTGCCGCACGAAGTCCTCGATGAACGAGAGCGACCGCCCCGACGCCGTGTAGTCGGCGTAGGTGACGCGGCGCGGCCCGTACGGACCGTCCAGCACCTGATCGTCGCCGATGATGGAGGCGCGGATGGTCTCGATGAGCCGGCTCGCCTGGTCCTTCATGGGTCCCTCGAGACGAGCCTAGCAGGGGTCAGCCGAACGTCATCTCCGTCAGGTCCGGGCCCGCTTTGACCTCGGGCTCGGTCTTCTCCTGCACCTCCTTGGCGCTCACCCCGGGGGCGAGCTCCTTGAGGACGAGGCCGTCCGGGGTGACGTCGAGGACGCACAGGTCGGTGATGATGCGGTGCACCACCCCCTTGCCCGTCAGAGGCAGCGAGCACTCGTTCACGATCTTGGGAGCGCCGTCCTTCGAGACGTGCTCCATGATGATCACGCAACGCTTGGCGCCGACCACGAGATCCATGGCGCCGCCCATGCCCTTGACCATCTTGCCCGGGATCATCCAGTTGGCGAGGTCGCCGTTCCTGGCGACCTGCATGGCGCCGAGGATCGCCACGTCGATGTGGCCGCCGCGGATCATGGCGAAGGACGTCGCGCTGTCGAAGACCGACGAGCCCGGGAGCATCGTGATGGTCTGCTTGCCGGCGTTGATCAGGTCCGGGTCCTCCTCGCCCTCGTAGGGGAAGGGGCCGATGCCGAGCAGGCCGTTCTCGCTCTGGAGCATGACCTCGACGCCTCGGGGGATGTAGTTGGCGACGAGCGTGGGCATGCCGATGCCGAGGTTGACGTAGTTGCCGTCCTCTAGCTCCTGGGCGGCGCGCTGGGCGATCTGCTCTCGAGTCAGCGGCATGGCTTCAAGCCTCCCTCGGGCGGGTGGTGCGGAACTCGATCCGCTTCTCGTGCTCGCCGTTGCCGACGACCACCCGCTGGACGAACACGCCGGGGGTGTGGATGTCGTCCGGTGCGAGCTCGCCGACCTCGACCAGCTCCTCGACCTCGGCGATCGTGATCCGCCCGGCCATGGCGCAGAGCGGGTTGAAGTTCCGCGCGGTGTGCCGGTAGACGAGGTTGCCGTAGCGGTCGCCCTTCCAGGCCTTGACGATGGCGAAGTCGGCGACGATGCCGCGCTCGAGGACGTAGCTCTTGCCGTCGATCTCGCGCGTCTCCTTGCCCTCCGCGATCTGCGTGCCGTACCCGGCGGGCGTGTAGAAGGCCGGGATGCCGGAGCCCCCGCAGCGCAGGCGCTCGGCGAGCGTGCCCTGCGGGCAGAGCTCGACCTGGAGCTCGCCCGAGAGGAACTGACGCGCGAACTCCTTGTTCTCGCCGACGTAGCTCGAGACCATCTTCTTGATCTGCTTGTTCTGCAGCAGCAGGCCGAGCCCGAACTCGTCCACGCCGCAGTTGTTGGACACGAGGGTCAGGTCCTTGACGCCCTTGTCGCGCAGCGCGGCGATGCACAGCTCGGGGATGCCACAGAGCCCGAAGCCGCCCGACGCGATCAGCGCGCCGTCCGGGATGTCGGCGACGGCCTGCGCCGCGTCGTTCACCACCTTGTCCATGGCGGGAGCCATAACAGAGGCGGCCGCCGGCTGTCGAGCCGGCCGCCGCCGTGGGGAGGTGGCGGTCAGCGCTCGCGGGGGAGGCAGGACAGGCCGGACCCGGAGCCCGAGCAGAAGAGGCCTTCGCAGCACTCGGCGTCGCTCCCGCAACCCTCGTGCTCCCCGAGGCACGTGCCGCCGCCACCGCCCCCCGCATAGCCCCGGTAGGGCGGGAGCTCCCCGACGGGCAGGCTCACCTCGGCGACGTCGGCGACCCCGGGGGCGCGCACGCGCAGGAGGCCTTCGTCGGTGCCGACGAGGACGACGCCGTCGGCACGCTCCATGGCGCCCCACGCGTACCCCACGCCGTCGAGGAACGCCGCGACGCCGTCGAGCTGGACTGCTGCGCCGGTCGAGAAGGCCGCCACGAGGTCGCCGCCCGCGCCCACCCACAGGCCCTTCGGGATCGAGCCCTCGGGCGGGTCGACCGGCAGGTCGACGGTCACGAGCGCGTCGCCGTCGAGCCGGAGCAGGCCGCGCTCGGCGTCGAGCACGTACAGGTCACCCTCCGGGGAGAGCGCCGCCGCGCGGCCGTCCGGGACCGCGTCGCCCGAGGCCACCACCGTGAGCGTCCCGTCGGGCGCCACGCGCGAGAGCCCGCCGCGCCGCACCTCGCCCTCGTGCTCGAACGGGTCGCCTTCGAAGCGGTCGTGCTGCGGCGCGCGGACGCGCTCGGTGGCGCTGACGAGCCAGGTCGTCCCGTCGCTTTCGACCACCACGGCCGTCACCTCGCTCGAGGGCAGACCCTCGACCACGCTCGGGTCCGGATCGCGATTCGCGAGCACGTAATGCGTCGCGTCGAGGACGCTCCCGTCCGTCGCGAGCTCGACCCGCGCCGCGCCGCGCGGTCCGGTGTTCGCGACGGTCGCCGGGTCGCTCGGGTCGTGAGGTGCACGGCTCCCGATCCACAGGACGGTGTCGCTCTGCCAGGCGACGTCGTACGGCCAGAGCGACGTCCCGGTCTCGAGCGCCGGATCGAGGAGCGTGCCGGCGGACGACGAGCCGGCGTAGATCGGGGCGCGCCACGCCGCCGCGGCGACATGATGGGCGTCCCGGACGGCGAGCGCGTGGAAGCCGAGCCGCGTGGTGCGGAACTGCGCCGGGTCGCCGTGGCGGCCGGTCCCGCGCAGCGGGACGTTCAGCCCGCTGCGGTTCGCCGCGACGCGCACGAGCCCGCCCTGGACGTTCAACCCTTCGCAACGGATCCCGGGGGCGTCGTCACGGACGGCGGCGATGAGCCCGTCGAGCAGCGACAGCTCCCGGATCCCCGACAGGATGGGCATCTCGAGCCGTGGGGTCCCGTCCTCGAAGCGCACGGCGACCAGCCCGGCGTTGCCCAGCCGGATCTCGCTGCACGGCTGCTGGAGCGACAGGTAGAGTCGTTTCGTCCCTGGGTCGTAGGCGGCCGCGTTGACGTGGTCGCCCACGAGATCGCTGGTCCAGGTCGACATGCCGACGATCTGGAGCTCCGCGGCGCCGATCGACCCGACGTCCACGAGGGCCACGCCTCCTCCCTCCGGCGAGCCGAGCGGGACGGCCCGCATCTGCCCGCCGACGACGAGCACGCCGCTCGCCTCGTCGAGCGCGAGGACCGTGGCTCCGAACGGGACCTCCTCGCCGCGGGCCGCGAAGGAAAGGCCGCGCTCGCTCACCACGTGCAAGACGTCGGTGCCGTTCCACCGCACGACGCCGCCGCTCTCGGGGTCCCAGCTCGCGAGCGCCACGTAGGCGGCCGAGGCCTCGGTGCTCCACACGACGTCACCCACGCGTCCGGCCGGGACGTCTCCCTCGCCCGGCGTGAGCGTGGCGTCGACCGCGTCGTCCAACACGCGGACGACCGATGAGCTGCCACCCTCGAAGTAGAGCGCCGCGTAGACGGCTCCGGTCGCCGGGTCCAGCGCCAGGTCTCCGACCTGCCCGGTGCCGAGCGAGTCCGCGTCGAGCCTGTGCTCGACCGAGAGCGTGTCGGGGTCGAGCCGGAAGAGGCCCGCCTCGGTGGACACCCAGAGGCGGGCTCGTCCACCGCTCCGATCGAGCACCGCGTGTGTCGGGCTCACCTCGGCGCCCGAGGCCGTCGTGACGGGGTGCTCGGTGATCGCGTCGTCCGCGAGGACGAGGATGCCGGAGCGGGCGACGATGAGTGTCCGCGCGCCGTCGGGCAGGGCCTCGCTGGTGGCGACGGGTCCCTCCTCCGCGGAGGGGTCGCCGTAGGGACGGTGGCGCGGCAGCTCCTCTTCCCAGACCCTCAGGTCTCCGGTGTCGAGGTCGAGCCGAAGGAGCTGCGACCGCACCGAGCCGTCGCCCGCCACGTCGACCGCGGTGGAGGTACCGACATAGAGGGTTCGGTCCACCCGTGTCAGCCCGAGCACGCGGCCGTAGACCCGCGCGCCCCAGCGATCGACCTCGAGGGCGCCGGGCTCGCCGGCGTCCCCGGCGCCGGCGTCCCGTTCGCCGGCGTCCCCGCCGGGGCCCGCGTCGGCGGGCGGCGTGCGGGCGTCGTCCGGCCCGGCGTCCGACCCGTGGCCCGACGGCTCACCTCCGCATCCAGAAACGGCGAGCGCGAGTATACAGAAGAGCTGGCCCTTGTGCAGCACGAACACCTCCAACCTGAGCTGCGTGGTAGGATGAGCGCCAGCTCTGGGCAAGGCGGTCGTTGCCCATTTCGTATACCTCCTGTATACATGCTCGGTGGTGAAGCGCGGGCCCGACGTGTTCCGGTACCTCGACTACCGGGCCTACCTGCGGGACTACTACCTCGACCGGAAGGGGCGCGGGCGCGGCTTCTCCTATCGCGCGTTCTCGCGGCGCGCGGGCCTGCGGTCGCCCAACTACCTGAAGCTCGTCATCGACGCCGAGCGCAACCTGACGCCCGAGATGGCCACTCGGTTCGCCCAGGCGTGCGGCCTCTCGGGGGACGGGGCTGCGTACTTCGTCGACCTCGTGGCGTTCAACCAGGCGCGCACGGGGGCCGAGCGCAACGCCCACTACGCACGGCTGACCGGGTTCCGCCGGTATCGGAGCGCCCACCGGCTCGAGATGGCGCATGCCGCCTACCACTCGACGTGGTACCTACCGGCGATCCGCGAGCTCGCCTCGCGCGCGGACTTCGACGAGGACCCCGAGTGGATCGCCAAGAGACTGTCGCCGCCGATCGCGCGTGTGGACGCGGAACGGGCGCTCTCGGTGCTGCTGTCGCTCGGGCTGCTCGTGCGTGACGAGGAGGGCCGGATCGTGCAGGGAGAGAAGCTGATCTCGACCGGCTCCGAGACGGCGGGGCTGCACATCGGGAACTACCACCGGACGATGATGGACCGGGCCAAGGAGGCGATCGATCGGGTTGCTGCCGCCGAGCGAGACGTCTCGTCGCTGACGCTGTGCCTGGGCGAGGACGGCCTGCGACACGTGAAGGAACGCATCCAGAGGTTCCGCCGCGAGCTGCTCGAGCTCTCGGCGCTCGAGGACGATCCGAAGCAGGTCGTGCAGATCAATCTCCAGCTCTTCCCGCTGAGCACGAGCGAATGACCATGCGCCTCCCCCGCCTCCTCGGGCCGCTCGTCGCGGCGCTCGCGCTGTCGGCGTGCACCGGCACCGAGACGGGCAACCCCCCGTTCACCGCCGGCGCCGGGTTCCATGGGTACGAGCCGGTGGGCCTCGCCCCGGACCCCGCCGTCGACGAGGCCTTCTGGGTCGTCGGGCGGCTGGGCTTCGTCCCGGACGGCGAGTGCGGCGCGCCGGGCGAGCCGGCCCCGGCGTTCGAGGGGAGGGCGGTCGTCGACCTCGCGGGCGAGGCCGGACAGGCCGTGACCCTGGAGATCCACGAGGGCGACTACTGCGGCGCGCAGCTCGTGCTCGCGCTCGGCGAGGCGCCGCTCCCGGCCGGCCCTGCCGAGCTCGAGGGCGCGTCGATCGTCGTCGGGGGGCTCGCGCGCGGCGGAGACCCGGTCCGGCTCGTCAGCTCGCTCGAGGCCGTCGTCGATCTGGCCGGGGCCGACGGACCTTTCCGCCTGTCGCCCGACGAGCCCCCGTTGGTGATCGCGATCGACTGGACCCTCGCCTTCGCCGGAGTCTCGCTCGCCACGGCCGATCGCACCGGCGGCACGGTGCTCATCGACGCCACGCACAACACCGGGTTGCTCGAGACGTTCGAGCGCAACCTACCCGGCGCGATCACGCTGCGGCGCGACATCGACGCGGACGGTGACCTCGACGAGGAGGAGCTCCGGGCTCCGCCGCTCGCTACTGGTACGTGAGCAGCACGCCCTCGCCGGCGACGGCGACGCCCCGCCGGTCGAGGATGACGTTGTGGTCGCAGTCCTGCAGCCGGATGTCGTAGCTGCTCGCGGGCACTCGCCAGCCGCGCGTCGCGCCCGGAGCGATGACCTCGGAGGCGCCGAGGCGGTCGGGGCCCCAGCTTCCGTCGCTCGCGGGCGAGAAGCTCACGTAGCAGATGGTCTGGGAGGACGAATTGCGGACGACGAGCGCCGGCCCGCTGCTCGCGGGCTCGGCCGGCGCGGCGGGACCGGCGCTGGCGGGCTCGGCGGCCGGCGCCTGCGGGCCGCCGCACCCCGAGCCGACCACGAGACCCGTGACGAGGAGCGCGGATGCGATACTGCTTTTCATCGACTTCCTCTGCTGTGGGAGGCTACCGGCCTCGATCCATCCGCTCGACGAAGCGGCGGAACAGGTAGCGCGCGTCGTGAGGTCCGGCGCTCGCCTCCGGGTGGTACTGGACGCTGAACGCGCCGGACTCCTCGTGCTCGATGCCCTCGCAGGTGCCGTCGTTCAGGTGGACGTGTGTCATCCGGCACTTGCCGGCGAGCGAGTCGAGGTCGACGACGAACCCGTGGTTCTGGGTCGTGATCTCCACCTTGCCGGTCTCGAGGTCCTTGACCGGCTGGTTGAGCCCCCGGTGGCCGAACTTGAGCTTGTACGAGGAGCCGCCGAGGGCGAGGCAGAGGATCTGGTGCCCGAGGCAGATCCCGAACAGCGGCTTCTTGCCGATCAGGTCTTGCACGGTCGCGATCCCGTGGCGGACGGCGGCCGGATCGCCCGGCCCGTTGGAGAGGAAGACGCCGTCCGGCTCGAGGGCGAGGACCTGCTCGGCGGTGCTCGTCGACGGGACGACCGTGACGCGGCAGCCGACGTCACGAAGGCAACGCAGGATGTTGTGCTTCACCCCGAAGTCGATGGCCACCACGTGCCGCCGCGCCTCCTCCGGAGGCTCGAGCTGCCACGCCCCGCTGCCCTCCGTCCACTCGAACGGCTCCTTCGTCGAGACCTCGCCCGTGAGGTCGCGGCCGGCCATGGGCGGCGCGGCCTTCGCCCGGTCGTGCAGGGTGGCCGGGGCCTCGGTTCCGATCGCTCCCATCTGCGCGCCGGCATCTCGGATGTGGCGCGTCAGGCTCCGGGTGTCCACGCCCGAGATGGCCGCGATGCCGTGCCGCTCGAGGTAGGCGTCGAGCGTCTCGGTCGATCGCCAGTTGCTGGCGAGGCTCGACAGCTCGTGGACGACGAACCCCGCCACGAAGGGGCTGGTGGTCTCCTGGTCGTCCGGGTTGACGCCGGTGTTGCCCATCTCGGGGGCCGTCATCGTGACGATCTGCCCGCAGTACGACGGGTCGGTGAGCACCTCCTGGTAGCCGGTCATGCCGGTCGTGAACACGACCTCACCGACGGTCGTGCCCTCGGCCCCGACGGCTTCGCCCTCGAAGCGCCGCCCGTCGGCGAGGACCAGGTGTGCTCGCTGTCGCATCAGTCCCTTTCGTACACCACCTCGCCGCCCACGAGCGTCATCGCGACGGCGCCGGTCACCTCGCGACCGAGCAGCGGCGTGTTGTGGCTGCGGGAGCGTAGCGCTTCGACCGTGACCGTCCAGCGCCGCTCGGGGTCGACGACCGTGACGTCCGCGCGCGCCCCCTGCCGGAGCGTGCCCGCCTCCTCGTCCGGGATCAGGCGGGCCGGCGCCGTCGACAGCGCCTCGGCGAAGCGCATCGGCGACAGCACCTGCTCGCGCACGAGCCCGAGCAGCACCGGGACGGCGGTCTCGAGGCCGTTGATGCCCAGCGAGGCGGCCTCGAGCTCGCAGTCCTTCTCGAGGGTGCTGTGGGGGGCGTGGTCGGTCGCGACGCAGTCGATCGTCCCGTCGCGCAACGCCTCGCGGAGCGCCGCTCGGTCCTCCTCGGTGCGCAGGGGCGGGTTCACCTTGCAGGAAGTGTCGTAACCGAGGAGCGCCTCGTCCGTGAGCGACAGGTGGTGCGGCGTCACCTCCGCCGAGACCCGCAAACCGCGGGACTTCGCCTCGCGGAGCAGCCGCACCGCGCCCATGGAGGAGATGTGCGCCACGTGGTACCGGGCCCCGGTCCGCTCGGCCAGGACGAGGTCGCGGGCGACGATCACGTCTTCGGCCTCGCGCGGCCAGCCCCGGAGCCCGAGCCGGGTCGAGATCGCCCCTTCGTGCATCTGCGCGCCCGCCGTGAGGTCGTGGTCCTCGCAGTGCTGCGACACGAGCAGGTCGAAGGTCCGGGCGTACTCCATGGCCCGGCGCATCACTGCGGCGTTCATGACGCAGCGGCCGTCGTCGCTCACGCCGATGGCGCCGGCCTCGCGGAGGTCACCCATCTCGGTGAGCCGTGCGCCCTCCGCGCCCACGGTGACTGCGCCGAAGACCCGCAGGCGCGCGCCGGACACCTCGGCCGCGCGGGCGAGCATCTGCTCCGTGATGGCCCGGGTATCGTTGACCGGGCGGGTGTTGGGCATGGCGCAAACGGTGGTGAACCCGCCCGCCGCCGCAGCCGCGAGACCGGAGGCGATGTCCTCCTTGTACTCCTGGCCCGGCTCCCGGAGGTGCACGTGCAAGTCCACCAGCCCGGGCAGCACCCACTTCTCCGACGCGTCGACGACTCGGACGCCCTCGCCCGACAGGTCCGCGCCCGCGTCGCGGCCGACCTCGAGGACGCGCCCCCCATCGACGACCACGTCGGCGACGCCGTCGTGCCCGGTCGAGGGGTCGAGGACGCGCCCGCCTCGCAGGACGAGCATGACGCGCGCTTACGCGAGCGTCTCGGACCCGTCAAGCGATCTCGACCGGCCGCAGGCGATCGGGGGCCGATCGGCCCTCGGTCGCTCAGCCCGTCGCGATCTGATCGTCGTCGTCCTGATCGGCGTCGGGCGCGCCGATCGTGCCCACCGAGGACTTCTGCGTCCGGCTCTTCTCGATGCGCTGCTTCATCGAGATCACCTTCCGGTACAGGGAGGCGAAGTCCCTGTGCCGCGCCGCCATGGTGGGCGACCCACCGCGGAGGAGCGTCTGGAGGATGAACTCGAGGATCTGGACCTCTCCCTCGGAGAACGAATTGCTGATCCGCATGAAAACGATCTACACCCAGCGGTGTGACGTGACAACTGCTGAAGTGAGATGTATGGTCACAGAATGTCACAGCGCCTCGGGGATCGCCAGCGATACCTCCGAGATCAGAGCAGATCTGACCCGCGCGAAAAACGCATCGTCCGTGATCCCCCTCCGCGACGATCGCCCGCGCGCAGAAACGATCGGTTGACAAGCGAGGTTCGACTACACTCGCGCACCTTGCGGGGCCGAACCCCACTGCTGATCGTCGCGCTCGGGCTGCTCGCGGCGGGTGTGGCCGTGGGCATCTACCGCGTGGCGGCGCTCGAGCAGATGGAGCTCGAGCACGAGAGCGAGCCGGCGACGCTCGGCGAGTCGGGTGCCGGCGACGGCTCACCCGGCAGCGCGCTGCTGGCCGAGGCTCACCTTCGCGCCGGCGAGCACGCCGTCGTCGAGCTGTGCAGCGAGGACGGCCTGCCCGCGGACCGGTGGCGGGGCGCCGTGCAGATCGCGGTGTGGAAGCCCGAAGCCGAGCTGCTGCTTTCCCGCTCTGCGCTCGACGAGGACCTGCTCGCGCTCTCGCGACGCGGGGGCGGCCGCGCGTGCGTGACGGTCGCGCGCGGGGCCGTGCCGGAGGACGGGCGGTACGCCGTGGAAGCCCTCTGGGACGGGGCCGTGCCCGCAGCGATCCTCGACGTGCCGCTCCGCGCGCGCGTGCTCGCGCGCGCGCCGCTCGGTCCGCTCGACCGCGTCGCGGTGGTCCTGTCGCTGTTCGGCGCCTTCGCGCTGGTGCTGGCGCTCGCCTTCGGCGCGCGACCTCCCCGGGAGGTCGATGTCACGGGAGGGCGGATGGACGCGGGGCTTCGCCTGGTCTCGGCCGTCGCGCTCGTGGTCGGGGCGGCCGCAGCGATCGCGGCGGTCCCGTGGGAGGGCGCGGCGGTCTCGCTCGCTGCCGGGCTCGGATTCGCGGTCGTGGAGGTGGCGGTGGCCTTCGCGCTCGTCTCGGCCTCGCCGCGGGGCGAGGCGCTCGGCGTGGTCCGTCCGACCCTCGGGTGGGGCCGCGTCGTGCTCGGGACCGCCGTCGTCGCGCTCGTGCTCGCCGGTGCGGCCCGTGTCGCCGTCGCCCTCGTCCCGTCGACCGGCGAGGCGCCGATCCAGACGTTCGTGGCGTGGCCGAGCGGGCTGCTCTCGTTCGCGCTGCTCGCGGTGCTGGTCCCCCTCGCCGAGGAGGTCTTCTTCCGCGGCTTCGTCTACGGAGTCGCGCTCCGCCTCGGGCGCGTCGCCGCTTTCGCGCTCGCTGCGGGCCTGTTCGTGGCGGCGCACGCCCCGCAGGTGTGGGGCGGCTGGGGCGGCCTCGTCGCCGTCACCATCACCGGCCTCGGCCTGACGGCGCTCCGCGCCGCCTCCGGCTCGATCCTCCCCGGCGCCGCCGCGCACCTCGCGTACAACACCCTCTTGGCCGCGACGGCCGTGTTCTGATCAGACCTGATCGGCCGCGGTCACCCGCAGGACCTCGTCGAGCGTCGTGACGCCCTCGAGCGCCTTGGTGAGGCCGCTCATGCGGAGCGTCTTGACCCCGTCGCGGATCATCTCGCCCTTGAGCTCGGCGGTGGAACAGCCCTGCAGGACCATGTCCTTCAGGCGTTCGGTGAAGGGCATGACCTCGTAGAGGGCGATGCGGCCGCGGTAGCCCGTGTCGCCGCAGCTCCGGCAGCCGGCGCCCTTGAAGACGCGCGCGCTCTCGAGCTGCTCGGCGGTGAAGCCCACGCTCTCGAGTGTCTTCGCGTCCGCCTCGGTCTCCATTCGGCACTCTTCGCAGATCTTGCGCGCGAGACGCTGGGCGAGGACCAGGTTCACCGAAGCCGTCACGAGGAACGGCTCGACGCCCATGTTGAGCAGGCGCGTCACCGTGCTCGGCGCGTCGTTGGTGTGAAGGGTCGACAGGACGAGGTGGCCCGTGAGAGCGGCCTTGACCGCGATCTCGGCGGTCTCGAAATCCCGGATCTCGCCGACCATGATGATGTCGGGGTCCTGCCGGAGGAAGCTGCGCAGGGACGCCGCGAAGTTCAGGCCGATGTCCTCGTGCATCTGCACCTGGTTGATGCCGGCGAGGTTGTACTCGACCGGATCCTCGGCGGTGCTGATGTTGGTCTCGGCCTTGTTGAGCTCGGTGAGCGCCGAGTACAGCGTGGTCGTCTTGCCCGAGCCGGTGGGGCCCGTGACGAGCACCATGCCGTACGGCTGGTGGATCGCGTCTCGGAAGTCCTCGAGGGGACGGATGTCGAAGCCCAGCTTGGTCATGTCGAGCTGCAGGTTCGACTTGTCGAGGAGACGCAGGACGATCTTCTCGCCCCAGATGGTCGGGAGGACCGAGACGCGGAAGTCCATCTCGCGGCCCTTGCCGAGCTTCAGCTTGATGCGCCCGTCCTGCGGCAGACGCCGCTCGGCGATGTCGAGCGAGGCCATGATCTTGAGCCTCGACGCGATGGCGTTCTTGAGCTTCAGCGGCGGAGCCATCTCCTCGTGGAGCACTCCGTCGACGCGGTAGCGGACGCGGAGCGCACGCTCGTAGGGCTCGACGTGGATGTCGGAGGCGCGGCGCTTGATGGCGTTCAGGAGGATGGCGTTGCAGAGGCGGATGACCGGCGCGTCCTCGGAGGCGCGCTCGAGGTCGACGAGGTTCACGTCCTCCTCGTCGCTTCCGAAGTCGATCTCCTCCTCGTCGAACCCCTCCATGATGTCGTCGTAGGAGATCTCCGGCGCTGCGTAGTACCGCTCGACCGCCTGGAGGATCGCCGCCTCGGAGGCCACGACGGGCTCGACGTTGTATCCAGTGAGGAACTTGATGTCGTCGATGGCGTGCAGGTTGGACGGGTCCGCCATGGCGACGATCAGGGACGAGCCGGCCCGCGAGACGGGGATGATCTTGTGCCGCTCGCAGACCTCCTGGGTGACCAGCTTCAGGACCTCCACGTCGATCTCGTACTCGCCGAGGTCGACAGCCTGGACCCTGTACTGCTGGCTCAGGAAGTCCGTGATCTCCTTGTCGGAGATGTAGCCCATCTTGGCGAGGGCGTACCCCAGGCTGCCGCCGCTGCGCTGCTGCTCCTCCTGCGCCGCCCGCAGCTGCTGCAGGCTGATGAGCTTCTGGCGGACGAGTAGCTCTCCGATTCGGTTCGACATTCGCTCTCCCGAGCTCCGAGGCCGGCGAGTCTACCACGGGGTCCGCCTGCTATGTTCTGCGCCGTGAGCTTCTGGCGCAGGGTGTTCGACGTGACCTACCGGCGCGCGCGGGCGGCCGAGGGGGCCGGCGACTACCGCCGGGCGGCGTCCCTGTACGCCGAGGCGGATCTGCCGGAGGACGCCGCCAACGCGCTCCTCTTCCACGCGACGCGCGTGCGTACGCTCGACGAACGTCTGGCCGCCTACCAGGACGCGCTGCGCTGGCTGCCCGACGACCACCCACGCCGGGCGGAGGTCGAGGGGCGGATGGGCTCGGCGGTGCTCGAGGACGCCCAGCAGCGCGGTGCGCGGAGCGCCGAGGAGCGCGGGCGGCTCGAGGACGCGGCCCGGCGGCTCGAGCGCGCGGGCCGGCCGTCCGACGCCGCGACGGCCTTCGAGCTGCTCGGACGGGCCGAGGACGTGGCGCGCTGCCTGCAGGACGCGGGCGACGTGGAGCGCCTCGAGAAGCTGCTCGAGCGCACGCACGAGGAGGAGAGCCGGGAGCGGCGGCTCCGCCGGCTGGTGCAGGACTACGAGCTCGGCATGGAGGTCGGCGCCCGGCTCGAGGCCCGGGCGGCGCTTCGGGACGCCGTGGCCCTCGCCCCGGACGACGCGGCCCTCGCCGACCTGCTCAGGCGGCTCGAGGACCGGCTTCCGGCACCCGGCACGCTCGGCCTCGTCGTGGACGGGGCGCGCGTCTCGTTCGTCGGGCGGCTGCCGGCGGCGATCGGCCGGGATGCCGACGTCGTCGTGCGAGGCGCGTCGGTGTCGCGGCGACACACCGAGATCGGGCTCCGGGGCGGGCGCCTGGTCGTGCGCGACCTCGACAGCCGCAACGGGACCCTCGTGCGCGGGCTGCCCATCGCCCGGGAGCTCGAGCTCTCCGGAGCGACCGAGATCGGGCTCGGGGACGACGTGCAGGTCCTGGTGACGCCGGCGACGCCCACCTCGTGCCTGCTCGAGGTGCGGAGCGGTCTCGACCGCGGGCTCCGGGGCGTCGTCGGTGAGGGAGACCTCCGCATCCCCGCGCTCCCGTTCCGCGTTTCCTTCGCGTCGGGCCACGCGACGCTGGCCGCCGATCCCGGCGTCTCGTTGACGCTCGGCACCCAGCCGTGTGCGCTCCCCGTGGTGCTCCTGTCGGAGGACCGCTTGAGCCTCGGGGCTCACACGCTGGAAGTGTGTTAGGGCTCACGCCGTGAGCCTGTGGCGCAAGCTGCTCGGCATCCCGGACGATCCGGAGGACGTTCGCACGGAGCCTCGGCCGGACGAGCCCGCGACCCCCGCCGAGGCCGCGCCCGCGACGCCCGAGGAGAAGCTCTCCGCGCTCGCGCGCGCCGGCGCACCCGCGCCCGAGGCCGGTGAGGTGCTGCGGCTGGTGGAGGAGCTCCGCGCACGGGGCCGTGAGGCGCGCGCCATCGATCTCGCTCGCAGGGTGGTCGCCCGCCACCCGGGCCTCGGGTCGGTCGTCCTGCGGCTCTGCGAGCTCCTGTCGTCGAGGGGAGACGACGCGGGCGCGGACGCGCTGCTCGCGCCGCTGTGCTCGGACCCGTCGGCGCCCACCTCGGCGCTGATGCTGCGGGCCGAGATCGCCGAGCGGGCTGGGGACGAGGAGGGGGCTCTCGCGTGGTACGAGCGCGTCCTCGCGCGCGAGCTCGACTACCCCGGGGCACGCGAGCGCGTCGAGCGCCTGCGTGAGGAGCGCGAGCCGGAGCCGGACCTCGCGGGGGCGACCCTCATGACGGAGGGGGCCCTGACGCGCGGCCGCTATCGCGTGACGCGCGAGCTCGGCCGTGGCGGCGCCGGCACGGTGTTCGCCGCCGAGGACACCGCGCTCGGGCGGCAGGTGGCGCTCAAGGTCTACCACCGGCGAGGCCGGCTCGAGCGCGAGAGGCTCGTCATCGAGGCGCGCACGCCGGCGCAGCTCGAGCACCCCGGCGTGATCCGCGTGTTCGACCTGGACGAGGCCCTCGGCGCGATCGCGATGGAGTGGGTCCGCGGCGGATCGGTCCGGCACGAGCTGCGAAAGGGCCGGGTGGCGCCCGCGCGGCTCCGGTGCTGGCTGGGCACGGCCCTCGACGCGCTCGACTACGTGCACCGACACGGCTTCGTCCATCGCGATCTCAAGCCCTCGAACCTCCTGATCCGGGAGGACGGGCGCGTCGTGCTCACCGACTTCGGCCTGGCTGCGCGCATCGGGGAGACGCCCCGCGACCGTGGCGGGGGCGGAGAGGGCACGCTCGCCTACATGGCGCCCGAGCAGCGGGCCGGTGCGCCCGCAGAGCCGAGCGCCGACGTCCACGCGTTCGGCGCGACCATGCGTGAGATCCTCGGACAGTTGGCCGGCGAGCCGGACCCGGCGCTCGTCTCGCTCGCCGAGGCCTGCACCCGCAGCGCCCCCACCGCGCGCCCGTCGGTCCGCGAGCTGCGAGCCGCGATCGAGACGGAACCGTAGCGCTCAAGGGCGCTTCTCCTGGGAGTCGCGGAGCTCCTCGAGCTCGCGGTGGAGCCGCTCGAGCTTCTTGTGAGCGCGCTTGTTCTGCCAGAGGGCCAACAGGATGATCACGATGGCCACGCCGAGGCCGCCGGGGATCACGACCCAGCCGAGACCGTAGGGGCGCAGCAGGAGGAACGCGCCGAACAGCACGGCGGAGATGAGCACGACCCGGAGCAGGCGCTGCCAGTCGTAGCCGGCGAACATATCAGGCATGTAGTGGGCCGGCCCCGGGCGGGCAAGCGCCTCGAGCTCTGCTACCCTCGGCCCGCCATGGCCTCCGGGGCGCGGGCGGGCTCGTCCCGCGTGGTGTTCGTGGACGTGCTCCGTCTCGTCGCGTCGTTCCAGATGGTGCAGGGGCACACGCTGGATGCGCTCTTGGCCGATGCCCACCGGAGCGGGCCGATCTTCGACGCGTGGACCTGGGCACGGGGGCTCACCTCGGTCGCGTTCCTGTTCGCGGCCGGGCTGTCGTTCCACCTCGCGACGCTCGCCCGGCTCGACGCCCACCTCGGCGACCCGGCGGCGATCCGGCGCCGGCTCCGGCGAGGTGCGTGGCTCGTCCTGCTGGGATACCTCATGCACGCGCCCTTCGCCGCCCTCGGAGGCGATCCCCACGCGACCGCCGCCGCGCTGCGCGAAGCCTCGATCGTCGACGTGCTGCAGTGCATCGGCGTGACGCTCCTTTTCCTCGAGGGGCTCACCCTGGCGCTCCGGACGCCCGGACGGATCGTGGCGGCCGCGGCCGTGACGGCGGTCGCCGCCGTGGCCCTCGCGCCGGTGGCGGCGGAGCTGGCCCCCACCGGACCCCTCCGCCCGCTCTGGCAGTACGTGACGCCGCGCGGGGGCTCGATCTTCCCGCTCCTTCCCTGGGCCGGCCACATGCTCGCCGGCGTGGTCGCCGGCGCCTGGGTGGCGCCCCGAGGCGCCGCCACGCCGCGCGCGGTGTCCGTCCGGCGTCTCCTCGGGCTCGGCCTCGCCACGATGGCCCTCGGGCTCACTCTCGATACCTTCGGCGCGGGCATCGTGAAGCTCGGCGCGGTGATCCTCGGCACCGGCGCCGCCGCGGCGATGTGCTCGCGCGTACGCCGCCTGCCGCGGCCGCTCGAGACGCTCGCGGGCGAGACTCTGATCCTCTATGTGTCGCACGTCGTCGTGCTGTACGCGGCCGGGGTCGGGCTCGCCCACGTGATCGGGCGCACCGTCCCGCTGCCGCAGGCGCTCGCCACCGCCGCGGTCGCGATCGTCGCGACGGCGGTCGTGGGGCTCGGCTGGAACCGTCTCAAGGGTTCGTGGGCGGGGAGACGCGCCGCCCTTGCCGGCCGAGCGCAGACGGGTTAAGCCCACGGCGCCGTGGCGAAGAAGAAGCCCAAGGCGCCCAAGCCGCGCGATCCTGCCGAGGCGCTCCAGGAGATGGAGCGGCCCCACGTCAAGTGGAAGATCGTCGCGCAGGTCGCCGCGGGGCTCGCAGTCCTATGGGCCTTGGCCATCGGCCTCGAGCCGTGGATCGGCCTGTGGGGCATCGGCGGCGTCGGGGTGCTCACCGCCGTCGTGCTCGGCTTCGCCGTCTACCTCTGGCGGCTCACGCGCAAGTCGCAGGCGATCGTCGACATCCTGAAGGGCGCGACGGACGAAGAAGGACGCCGCGCCGCCCTCGAGAAGCTGCGGGGCGGCGGCAAGGGCGGGGACGCCATGCGCGCGCTCGCCGAGGCGCAGCTCGTCGCGCGCGACAACCCCGGCCAGGCGATGAAGATCCTCGAGGGCGTCGACCTGAAGAAGGCTCCCGCCGTGGTGCAGGACGACATCCGCGCCAACCTCGCGCTCCTCTACCTGATGAACAACAAGGTGCGCGACGCGCGCGAGCTGGCGGACGAGATCCGCCTCGACCGGCAGCCGCAGCCGAAGGCCAAGGCCATGTACGCGGCCGTCGTCTCGGAGGCCTTCGCGCGGACGGGCAAGGCCGACGAGGCGCTGAAGCTGCTCGAGACCTACGACGCCGCCGACCCCGAGTACGGGGAGGTGGGCGCGATGCTCTACCGCGCTCAGGTCTACACGTTCCTCGCCACGAAGAAGCGCGGGCGCGTGAAGCAGGCCATGCAGAAGATGGCGGCGGTGGACCCGAACATGCTCGCGGCCTTCGTCATGAAGGGCCAGAACCCGCAGCTCACCAAGACGGCGCGCGAGGTCTTGCAGGCGACGGGCGCCGTCCCCCGCCCGAAGATGAAGATGGTCCGCCGCTGATCCCCCGGCGCAGCGCGGAGCAGGCATGGCGTCCGATGTCGCAGTCGCCGGGCTCGCGGGAGAGGATCGGCGCGGGACCGTCCGCGCCGTGGTGCGGCTCGCGGCGCCGGCGATCGCCCAGTCGCTGCTGCACACGCTCGTCTTCCTGATCGATCGGGCGATGCTGGGCCGGCACGGAGCCGAGTCGCTCGCCTCGATGCAGATCTCGAACCCGATCGTCTGGTCGACCTACAGCATCCTGAGCGCGCTCTCGGTCGGGACGGTGGCCCTGGTCGGGCGCGCCGTGGGAGCCGGAGACCGCGCCCTCGCGACCTCGGCGGCCCGCGCGAGCGTCCTGTTCGCGACCGTCGCGGGGATCGCGGCGGCGGCCCTCGGGCTGCTCCTCTTGCCTGCGATCATGGCGATGTTCCCTGCGGCGGGCGAGGGCGTGCGGACCGCGTCGCGCGCCTACCTCGGCACGATCCTCCCCGGCATGCCGTTCGTGCTCCTCTCCATCACGCTCGGAGCGATCCTGCAGGCGTCCGGAGACACGCGCACGCCGTTCCTGGTCGCCGCGGCCGCGAACCTGGTGAACTGCGCGGTGAACTGGGTGCTCATCTTCGGACACCTGGGCGCGCCCGAGCTCGGCGCGCGCGGTGCGGCGGTGGGGAGCGTCGCCGCGATGGCGGTCTCGGCGGCGACGCTGGGGATCGTCCTCGTGCGAGGGCGTGCGGCCGTGGGCCTGCGCGGGCGCGGCGGCGAGCGGCGCGCCTTCGCGCGGATGTGGCGCGTCTCGGGGGCGTCCTTCGGCGAGCGCGTCGTGCAGCAGATCGGCTTCCTCGGTTACGTCGCGATGATCGGCGCGCTCGGGGCCACGGCGATGGCGGCGAACCAGGCGCTCATCAGCATCGAGGCCATCTGCTTCCTCTCCGCGGACGGGTTCGGCATCGCGGGAGCGGCCATCGTCGCGCAGCGGCTCGGAGCCCGGCGTCCCTCGGAGGCGGGACTCGGCGCGCGGGTCGCGACCGCCCTCGGCGTGGGGCTGCTCTCGACCTTCGGGCTGTCGTTCCTGCTGGTCCCGCAGCTCCTCCTCGGGGCGTTCACGCCGGACGCGCGCATCGTGGAGATGGGCGAGCCGTGCCTGTGGGTCGCCGCCGCGGCGCAGCCCTTCATGGCCGTCGCGGTCGTGCTCGGCGAGTCCCTGCGGGGCGCGGGCGCGACCCGGGCGGCGTTCGTCGCGGCGCTGATCGGAGGGCTGTTCGTGCGGCTCGGCGCGACGGCCGTGCTCGCGTTCGGCATGGACCTCGGCCTCGTCGGCGTGTGGCTCGGGTCCACCGCGGACTGGGTCGTGCGGTCGGTCTTGCTGTCGGCCGTCTTCCTCCGCGGCCGCTGGCGGGACCTCTCGGTCTGAGGCGGCCGGTCACGGGGAGGGGCGGAGGGCCACGCCGCGTCGAGACGCGCGCGCAGGTTCTTCCGCAATTCCGGCAGGAACGTTTCCTGCTCCGTATCCCTGGCGGATGCTCGCGCGAGAGGCAGGGCGCTCGGTACGGGTGCGGCTCGTCATGGGGCTGTTCTCGTTCCTGCCGCTCGCCGCCCTGATCGTCATGGCGCTGATACCGGCCGCACGCCAGGCGGGCGGAGTCGGGGTCGGCCCTGCGGGGCCGGCGCCCGTGTTCCCCTGGCAGATCTTCATCGCGCTCATGACGCTGCTCCTCCTCTTCTTCCACGTCCACTTCCTCTACACGAACGAGCGCGTCGGGAGGTTCGGCCGCATCGCGTGGACGGTGCTGCTCCTCCTCGGGAACGTGCTCGCGCTCCCGGCGCACTGGTACCTCTACATGTGGCGTAGGCCCCCACGTCCGCTCTCGGGGCACGCCAGGCGAATCTCCGAGACCGAGGAGGAGGAGGAGGGCAAGCCGTCGTGGGCGCGCTGAGGCGGGATCCGACGCTCCTCGCGGCGCTGTTCTTCTTCATCGCCGCGCCGGTGCTGATGCTCGCTCGGCCTCGGGGCGAGCCACGCGCTTCTGCCCAGCGCGAGTACGGGCTGCTCTCGTTCTTCGACGTCACGGTGCAAGACGAGGCGGCCCGCCAAGTGCGGTTCGAGTGGAGCTTCCGCCCCGATCTCGAGGACACCGAGATGACCTGCACGCTCGACGTCGACGACGACGGCATCTTCGAAGAGAGCATCGAGGACTGCGACGGCGAGACGTCCCTCGACCACAGCTACGACGAGCCGGGGACGTACCGCGCGGTCCTCATCGCCCGCGACCGCTCCGGCAACGCCGATCGCGCCGTCACGACCGTCGTCCTTCCGTGAGGCTCCGTCAGATCATCATGCAGCCGCCCGCGAAGCTCTCGGGAGGCCGGGACATGGGGGCGGGACGGCCCGAGACGGTGCACTGGGACTCGATGTTGGCGCGCAGCGCGAGGACCAGGTCGAGATCGGCCCAGATGTCCGGGTTGTCGTACTCCGCCTGCCAGAGCTCGACCGTCGGCGCGACCATGTCGATGACCCCGAGCGCGCGCGAGCAGTCGCCCGCGTGGTAGAAGTCCACGGTCGCGCGCAGCGTCAGGTACATGTTCAGCATCATGAAGGCGTTCGCGTGCGTCTCGTCCGAGAGCTCGGGCCACATGCCGTCGGGGTTCTGGCCGGGGGCGAGCGTGTTGAGCATCGACTGCGCCGCCTCGCGGGAGGTTCCGTCGGCCGCGGTCCATTCGGCGCTCAGCAGGAACGCGGGCTGGCCCGCGCCGAGGTCCGCCGCGTCCGGCTCGGCGACGAGCTCGACGAACAGCCCGCCGCCGCCGCCCCGCCGGCCTCCGGCCACGTCCTCCGAGCCGGTGCGGTGTCCGAGGAAGAGCGCCGGCGACTCGAGCGCCGCCGCGGACGCGTCGGCCACCGCGCGCCGCGCGCCGTAGATGCGGCCGATCCGGTAGCCCGTCGCGGCCTCGACGCGGAGGCGGAAGTCGGTCGCGATCGGGAAGAGCGTCGTGTCTCCTTCGTAGCGGAAGATGCGGTCGAGGTCCGCCACGTCCTCGGCGTACGTGTACGTGCCGGCGCCGAGCTCCGCCACGAGCTGCGGGATGCGCGGGTCGTACGCGTCGCCGCCCATGCCGAGCACGTTGAGCGCGGTCTCCTGCCGGGCCAAGCCCTCCGCGAGGGCCAGGATGCGCTCGGGGGAGGTGACGCCCGCGCTCGCCCGACCGCTCGTGAGGAGCAGGATGCGCGACAGCCCCTCGAAGCCCGCCGGCGCGCCGGCGAGCCGGCCGGCGACCGCCAGACCCTCGTAGAGCGCGACGTCGGCCGACGGCGCGATCGCGCGCGCCGCGAGGAGCGCGTCGTCGACGGCTTCGGTCTCCGGCACGATGCCCTCGAGCAAGGTCTCCGCCCGGTCCCCGAAGACGACGAGGCTCAGTCGGTCGCCCTCGTGGAGCCTCGCGGCGAGGACGCGAAGGCCGAGCTCGACGCCGCGCCACGACTCCTCGGTCACCGCGCTCCGCTCGAGGGCGGCGATCAGGTGGAGGGCAGGGCGCTCGAGCGTCGCCGGATCGACCGGGCTGTTCATCGCGACGAAGGCCATCGTCCAGTTGCCGCCGTCGAACCGCGGCGCGACGGCCAGCATCGGGTGGACGCACACGTCCTCGCCGCAGTCGGCGGGCGGCAGATCCATGGCGTGCTCGGCGAAGAAGCCGACCGGGTCGAGCGTCTCGGGCGCGGGGACCTCACCGCGCGCGACGATCTCGCGGAACAGGGCGATGTCCTGCGGGCCGCCCTGCGTCACGCCCCGCGAGCCGGACACGCCGCCGGCGCCTCCTCCTCCCGGGGCCGTGCCCGACGCGTCGGTGCCGCACGCTGCGAGCGCGACCGCGAGCCAAAGCGAAGCGAGCCTCCTCATTCGATCACCTCCTCGTACAGGACGAGCGCCGATCCGCGGCGTCCGAGCGTCGCGCGCGCGGCCTCGCAGCCTTCGTGGGCGACGAAGACCTCCTCGGTGCGACCCAGGGCGACGGTCACACGCCGGCCGAAGCCGTCGGTGCCGATCTCCCGGCTGTGTCCGGGCGCGAGGGCGCCGGGCGCGCCGTCGATCTCGAGCGACGCCTGCCGGACGTACGCGTCGCACGCGCTCCGGTCGCCGGCGCACGAGGTGCTGGGCACGAGCGTGCCGCTCACGGCGTCGAGCGATACACCGCCGGAGAACGACGCGAGCACCAGCTCGTCCCCGAAGGACGCGTCGGGGTGCTCGCGCGCGATGCGGAGCGTGACGGCGCTGGTCCGAACGTGCACCGTGTCGCCGGGCGTGAAGGGCACGGCCCAGTCGGGCGCGCAGACGAAGGCGAGGTAGGGCGCGTCGTCGATGACGTCGGCGAGCGCGAGGGCGGTGCAGCCGTCCGGGCCGACGTCGACGGCGTCGAGCCGGTAGCTGCCGAACGACGGCAGGCCGGCCGCGGACCACTCGAAGGTGACGGGCGCCGCGTCCAGGCACTCGGAGGGCTCGGCGAGGTCGACCGCAGGCGCCACGGTCAGGGCCTGGCCCTCGGCCCGCAGGCCGTCGCCGTCCGGCAACAGGGCGACGCCGCCCCACATGTCGCCGTCGGCGGGGAGCGGGGTCACGACGTCGCGCGGGCCGAAGTCCCGCCAGAAGACGACCGTCGCCGGCAGGCCGTCCGACTGGACGAGCGCGGCCTCGCAGCCGACGGTCCGATCGGCCCAGGGGCCGGGCGCCGCCCCGACGGCGGTCAGGGCCGCGTCGCGCGCGAGCGGCATGACCTCGTTCGGAGCGAGGGTGACGGTGACCCCCTCGCCGAACAGGCGCGGCGAGAGAGCGCGCGCCGGGTCGGCCGCGACGGCCTCGCAGTCGACGTCCGCGTCGAACCACCGGACGCGCACGTCGAGCGTCTCCTCGGTCCGGTTCACCGCGAAGGCCGACGTCTGGTAGAAGAAGGTCGCCTCGGGCGGCGGATCGACCTTGCTCGTCGCCATGCAGGCGAGCGCGCCGAGCACGAGGGCCGCCCGCTCGACGACGGCGCGGCGGGCAGGTGCGGCGGCGCCTCCACGCGCCGCGATCCACCAGGCCACGGGCAGCGCCGCGAGCGCGACGAGGTCCGTCGGATCGCACCAGACCGTCCAGGGGACGCCGAGCGCCGCGGTGGCGTCCTCGGCGAGCGCCGCCGCCGCGGGCGACACGTTGATGGCACCGAACGGGACGGCGACGAGCGCGAAGGCGGCCGCCCGCGCTCGCCTGGAGCGCGCCCGGAAGAGGGCGGCCGAGAGCAGCGGCGCGACGATGAGGCCGCTGAGGTCGCTCAGCTTGCCCGTGACCAGAGCGGGCAGGACGCCCGCGCCCTTGAGCAGGTGGTCGTTCACCACGAGGACCACGAGCGACAGCCAGAAGAGCGGGTGCCGCAGCGCGTTCGCGGGTTCGTTCGGAGCACGCATCGCCGCTCGCACGTCGCAACCGACGTGCCACGGCGCCGTCGAGCCACGGAGAAGGCGCGATCGCCGCGAGCGGACGGGGTCGCCCGTCCCCTGCGACGGTCCATCGCGCGTGTGCCGCGCTGTGCCGCCGCCCGGTCGCGTGCATCCGGGGCCGGACGCGCGTGTCGTCCCGGAGGTACGAAACGCCCGTGAAGAGCGCGGCACGGGACGTGCGATGGCTCGCCGCGATGCGTCTCCTCGTCGTGTCGGCCGTGGCCCTCGCGGCCGCTTGCGGTCCCGGTCCCGATCCCGGATCGGGAACCGACGCCGAGGGCGGAGGCGCGGTAGAAGGCGAGCGCGTCGAGCTCGCCACGCCCGAGGAGGGCGCGCTCGCGCCGATGCGCGACGGCTCCGAGCTCGCGCTCGTCTTCGGTCCCCAGGGCGGCTACCACGTGGACGTCGGAGTGCGAATGTTCGGCTTCGATCCCGACGGCGCGCGGCTGCGCTACGAGGTGTGGGACCCGGAGACGGCGCGGGCGCTCCACTTCGACGCCGTCTACGCGCTGCACACCGGCCGCCTACGGCGCGTCGGAGACCACTGGGAGCGGACGGGCGACCGCGCGATCCTGGACATCGCCGATCCCGGCGAGGTCGCCGGCCGCACGGTGGACGTGACGGCGGTGATCTCGCTCGAGGACGGCCGCGAGCTCGCCGACGTCCGCACCGTCGCGGTCGGCTACTAGCTCGCCTTCCGGATCGCGCGGATCAGCTGCTCGCGCCCCATCTTGCTGCGGCCCTCGATGTCGAGCGCCTTGGCTCGCTCGTAGAGCTCCTTCTTGCTCAGGTCGCGGAGCTCGCCGGACGCGGCCGCGCGCCCGTCGGGGCTCGTGCCGAGCCGTCGCTCGAGGAGCCTGAGGAGGTCGACGACCTCCCCGCCCGCCTCCTCGGCCTCCGGCTCGGCCAGCGGCGCGGCTCCGACCACGTCGCGTCCCGCGTCGTACTTGGCCCGAGCCAGCTCCGACAGCCCCTCGGCGTAGCGGTCGGACAGCTCGTCGAGGTCGAGCGAGTCGCGCGTGAGATCGGAGACGGCCTCCTCCATCCGCCGCACGACCTTCGATGGGATCTCCGGCGGCTCGGGCAGGCCGATGGTCTCCGGCGTGCGCAGCTCGTCGGCGAAGCGCAGCGTCTCGGCGCGCAGGATCCCGCCCTCGGCCAGGATGGCGACGAGGTACTCGTGCCCGCGCATCACGAAGGTGCCGATCCCGACCCGCCCGGTGCGCTCCATGGTCTGGGCGAGCAGGTGATAGGCCTTGGTCGACCGGCTGGCCGGGGCCAGGAGATAGGGGTGGTCGAAGTACTCGGGCGGGATCTGCTCGAGCGGTACGAAGCGCACGAGCTCGATGTCGCGCGACATGTCCGGCGCGATCGACGCCAGCTCCTCGTCGGTCACAACCACGAGCTCGCCTCGTTCGCGCTCGTAGCCGCGGACGAGATCATCGCCGGAGAGGCGCTGCTCGTCCTCCGGACAGTAGTACTCCCGGCCCACGGGGTTGCCGTCGGCGTCGACCAGCCTCATGGCGATCGGCCGCGCGCGTACGGCGGCGAAGAGGTCCACCGGAATGGACACGAGGCCGAAGGTGATGGTCCCCGACCAGAACGCCCTCGCGGGCGCCTCCTCCGGTCGTGCTCGCTCAGGCAACGCGCTTCCCCTTCGCCGCTCGGACGCTCTCTCGGAGGCTGTCCGCGAGGCCTCCGGCGGCGCGGCGGCGGCGAGGCGCCTCGACCTCGACCGACTCGCCGTGCGCCTTCGCCTCGATGAGCCGGTGGACCCGTTCGCGGTACTCGTCGTGCCACTCGCGCGGGTCGAAGTCCGCCTCGAGCGCCTCGACGAGCTGCTCGGCGAGACGGATCTCCTTGGGATCGGGGCGGCTCCGAGCGGGCGGCTCGACGCCCGCGACCGAGACGATCTGATCGGCGCGCCGCAGCGTGATCAGCATGAGGTACCCGTCGGACGCGCGGAGCGCGCCGACGTACTGCTTCTTGCGCATGACCCACCGGGCCACGCCCTCGACCCCCTTGCGCGCGAGGGCGCGGGCGAGCCCGAAGTAGCTCGCTTCGTCCCCGTCCGGGCCGAGGACGTACGGGCGGTCGTACCAGCGGTCGTCGATGAGCGCGGGCGGGACGAAGCGACAGAGCTCGATGTCGCGCGAGGCCGGGGGCTCCACCTCCTCGAGCTCCTCGGGCTGGAGCACGACGAGCGACTCGGAGTCGATCGGGAAGGCCTTGCGCAGCTCCTCGCGCGGCACCTCCTCTCCGTCGGTCTTTCGGACGAGGCGCTGCCGGACGGGGGAGAAGTCCTGCGCGTGCAGGAGGCGGAAGTGGACCGTGCGATCCTCGACGGCCGAGTAGAGCTTCACCGGGACGACGACGCCGCCCACCACGAGCCGAGCCCTCCAGATCGCCCGCGTCATCTCGAGGCCCCCCCCGGAGCGGGCGCGCACGCCCGCCACGCTGTGGCGGAGTGGACCCGGTAACGGCGGTCGTCGTGCGGCTCGCGCATGCTCCAGCGCCGCTGGTGCACCCGCCGTGCCACCAAGCGAGTGATCAGGGGCGTGCTCGGTCGAGGATGATCGTCGCGAGGAGGGGGTGCGGTCCGAGAGGCGCCGTCACGCGCCAGTCGACGTCGGGGTGGGACGCGGCGGCCTCGGCGACCATGCGCGGGATGTCCTCGGTCGAGTGCCGGCCGGGGGACAGCATGAACGGGAGGACGGCGACCTCCCTGGCGCCGTTCGCCACGCACGCTTCGAAGCCCTGCGCGATGGTCGGCTCGGCGATCTCCATGTGCGCCGTCTCGACGATCACGTCGCCGCCGGCCTCGGCGCGCACGAGGTCGGCCACCTCGGCGAGCATGGCGTTGGCCTCGGCCCGGCGGCTGCCGTGATCGACGAGGAGGATGGCGCGGCGGGTCATTCCTCGCGCTGGTACCACGGCTGGCCGCCTTCGGAGCCCCACGGGAGATCCTCTAGGTCGTCCTGCGCCGCCGGCGAGTCGGGCGACGGCGCCGGAGCCGGTGTCGGCTCGTCCGGCGCGGCCTCCTCGTCGGGGCGCTCGTCCGCGGGCGCGTCGAGGATCCAGCGCAGGCCGAGGCCGAACGCGTTCGCTTCCATCGAGTAGTCGCCGTTGCCCACGAAGACCGGGCCGTCCGGCGGCTCGGCGCCCGAGGGCGGCGGGCGGATCGGGTTCGCCGGCGGCACGCGGCTGTCCCGGACCTCTCGGTCCGCCAGGAAGACGTGGCCGTAGCTCGCGTCGACCCACATTCCGTCGCTCACCTCGTAGCTCGCTCCGAGCCCGACCACGACCTTGCTGCTGTCCAGGGTCAGCGCGGTCAGGTAGGCGTCGTCGAAGGAGGAGCTCTCCCAGTTGACCCCGCCGCGCACGACGAGCCGCCCTGCGGCGCCGATGGCGTACTCGCCGCCGAGCCGCAGGCTCACCACGTCGTTCATGTGCCGCGGGATGTCGATCGGCCCGACCTGGTAGTCGCCGATGGCGTTCACGTCTCGGAGCCAGACGTCCTCGGGCACGACGCGCATCCTGTCCTGTACCGACCAGGCCTCGTACACGGCCGCGGCCTCGACGCGCAGCCCGCGGACGGGTCGCACCTCGACGCCGCCGCGGAGGATGAAGGGCATGTCGAGCTCCACGTCGGCGTCGTCTCCTTCCACGCGCGCGCCGTCGAAGATCGCGGCGCTCGGCACCCGGACCCGGACGGTGGCGCTGCCCCCGAGATCGTGCGGCAGCGTGAAGGAAGCCCCGATGCGCACCACCCCGAGGTCGTAGGTGGCGCCGACGGTCGCGGTGGGCGCGAAGATCGGCAGGTCGATCTGCGCGAGGCCGTCGTAGTCGGGGTTCTCGGGTTGCGTGCAGATGACCCGGTCGCAGGCGCTCAGCGTCGTCGTCGCCACGAGCCTGCCGGCGACGAGGTGTACGCCGGCGCCGAGGGACAGCTCGGGCGTCACCTGCCACGCCCCGCCGAGGACGATGTGGGCGAAGGCGCTGCCCGCGAGGTCGATGAGCGAGTAGCGCTGGGGTGCCGGCTCGGGGTTGCCGTCGACGGTGATCTCCTCCGGCCAGCCCAGAGGGACCACGTTCGGCACGAGGATCGCGCCGCCCACGGTGAAGTCACCGATGGGGTGCGTGTACGCCGCCATCGGCACCGGGAGCGGCTCGGGCGAGGCCTCGACGGTGGGCAGCACGTTGCCGCCGCCGTCGATGCGCGTGTAGTCGGCGTCGAAGAGGGTCAGCGTCGCGTCGAAGAAGATCTGCTGGCCCGCTTCGCTCAGGCCGGCGGGGTTGTACCAGAAGGCGCCGGCGTCGTCGGCGCCGGCCACGAAGGCGAACCCGCGGCCGAGCGGGCGGGTGCCACGATCGGTGAGGTACATCCCGCCGGCGTGCGCCGACGAGGGCACGAGGGCGGCCGCCGCCAGGGCAGCCGCGAGGAACCTGTGCCTCAACGGTCGAGCTCCCTGTCCTCGATGACCTGGTAGAGCCGCTCGAAGCCGCGCGTCTCGCTGGTGAGGAGCTCGTGCGCGTGGCCGAACGTGCTCCGGTAGTCCTCGGACGTCATGCGCGTGCCGGCGCCGGGATCGGCCCTGTTCACCTCGCCGATGACGTCCAGGAGGACCTCGATGGGAGTCTCCTCGTCGCCGGGCGGGAGCGCGACCATGTTGGCCATGATCTCCTCGAGGACGCGCCGCTCGTCGACCTCGTTGATCTCCCTGAGGAGGTTCAGGGCCTCGTCGGTGGCGCTCCCCTCGAGCACGAGCTCGCCTCCGCCCGCGACCACCTCCGGCGCGTCCGGCGCGAGCGCGCGCGAGAGGGCGCGGATGATCGGGACCAGGTTGAGGTCGTCCTCGAGCACCTGCAGCAGGTCCGCCAGCGCGACGAGCGTCGTCGCGAACGCGTCGTTGGCGCTCGCCTCGTCGACCATGTAGCCGACGAGCGACGACAGGGCGTCGCGGGCCTCGGGGTCGCGCTGCACGGCGTCGAGGAAGTACAGGAGCGACGCGCCCATGGGCCCGCCGAGCGAGTCGGCGGCGCGCTCGTGCATGGTGAGCGCCCACTCGTCGAGGTCGCCCGCGTCGCGGTGCGCCGCGATGCGCTCCCGGAAAAACGGGACGAGGACGCGGATCATCGCGGCGGCCCGGCGGTTCCGGAGCGCGCACGTGCCGCCCGGGCAGTCGACCGGCAGGAGCTGGTCGACGAGCGCGCCGCGCGCCGAGAGCCACCGGCCGTGCCGCTCGGGCTCCGGGGCGAACGCGTCGTCCATGGCCGCGAGCGAGTCCAACAGGAGGTAGAGCGGTGTGACCGGGACCTCCCGGGAGCCGTCGTTCACCCGCGTCGTCGTGCTCCCGTCGAGGGCGGCCAGGCCCACGCTGCGGTTCGGATCGACCAGGTCCTCGGTGGTCGCGGCGAGGACGTCGATGCCGTCGACGCCGGGGTGCACCTCGACGCCGTCGAGCGCGACCGACAGCTCGTACAGGCGCTGCAGGAGCTCGCCCGGCCCGAAGGCGTCGGCGACGTTCTCTTCGTAGCTGACCGCGTCGCTCTGGTGCGCGAAGAAGGGCGCCGAGGGATCGGTGCGCTGCGTCCAGTCCGAGTCGCGCGAAGGCCAGTGCAGGTGGAGCGCGCTGATGAGCTCCCCGAAGATGAACCGCGGCGCCGTCGGATCGCTCCCGGGCGTGACGCCGGCCCCGGCCGTGCGCCGGTCGTAGTCGTCGAAGGCCTCGAGGATCGGCGTCATCGCCTTGTAGAAGCTGACCCTTCTCCCGTCGCACAGATACTCGCGCTCCCACGCGAACACCGTGTCCGGGTGGCGCTCGGCGACCGGGACGCCGTCGCGGGTCACCGGCGGATCCATGATGTTCTGGATGAAGTCGTTGGGCGGCGCGAACACCAGGCGGTTCAGGGCCTCGGCGGTCGGGTGCGTGGTCAGCCCGTCGATCCCGCTCATGTCCTCGAGGAGCTGGTCCTTGCTGACGAGCCAGCCGACCAGGCCGAGGAGCGTGTTGAGCGTCCGGTCCTTCAGCTCGAGCTCGGCGCGGCCGATGATCGCCTGCGCGTACATCTCGGCGACGTTGTCGACCTCGATGAGCTCGCACTCCGCGTAGCTCCCGCCGATGGGCCAGCTAATCGGACCGATGACGAGGCGGGCGCCCTCCTTGTTGCACATCCGGACGCCGTTCAGATCGTGGATGACCGAGAGCGACCGCGTGAAGATGCTGCGGTTGCCCTCGACGTCGGGCATGCTGCGCTCGACGTCGTCGTCGAACACGACGTTGCGGCGGGGCGCGTTCATGTCTGCGGGGTCGAGGCCGACTGGATCTCGGTGCTCCATCATGTCGGAGTAGATCATCCCGAGGCACGCGCTGTCCGGGTGCGCGAACGACCGCAGGACCGCCTCGAGCAGCCCCGGCTCCTGCGCGATCCACACGACGACCTGGATCAGGTCGTCCCAGAGGTTGCTCGGGTGCTCGAGCGCGGCGTCGCGCGTGTCGGCGCGCCGGTCGGTGAAGAGCCCCGTCTCGATGAGGGCCGCCACCAGATCCTCGTGCTCGTTCACCAGGATGTCGGTGAGGGCGAGCACGTCGTCGGTGTGCTCGCGCGGGAGCAGGACGCCGATCGCGTGGATCACGTCGAAGAGCGCGCCCGCCGACGTGTCCGGCCCGTCGAACGAGAACGTCGCCGCGCCGTAGCTCGCCGTGCGGGCGCCGCGCGGGCCGAGGAGCGGCGGCAGCCCGTCCGCCATGTCCATGAGCACGGGCGCCGTCGGGTCGAACCAGGGGCGCGCCTCGCGCGAGAGCCCCCCGAGCATCGTCCGGTTGGCGTCGAGCGACGCGAACCAGTGCGAGCCGTCCTCGCGAAGGGCCCGGCCGGACGGGTCTCGGGCGGTCCCGCTGCCCTCGTACGCGAGGCGGAACGGCGTCGGGACCTCGAGCGCGCCGCCGGTGGCGTCGATGAACCGGCCGAGCACGTCCACGTCCGCGAGCCCGTCCCCGTCGCCGTCGACGAAGGGCGGCGGCACCGAGCCCGTCGACGACGCGACGAGCACGACGCCGCGGTCGTCCCGGCGGCTCGTCCAGATGGGCGTCCCGACCGCGAAGTCGCCGTCCTCGGTGAAGAGCAGCCGGCGCGTGATCGCGAGCGTGGTCTCGCCCGTCTCGGGCGGGTCCGGCTCGGCGGTCGCCATCTCGAGCGCCGCGGCGCGCAGGAGCTGGTCCCACTCGGCGCCCGCCGTGCCGCCCTCGTCGATCGTCTCGAGCGCCCGCGTCGCGAAGTCGTCGAAGTCCGGATAGGAGAGGAGCGGGCGGGCCATCCCGAGGGCGAGCCGGAGCGGACGGTAGCCCTCGCGCGTCGACAGGCGCTCGAGCGCCGCGAGCGCCTCCTCGTCGTTCATGATCTCCGTGAGCACGCCGGCGGTGGCGCGCGTCTGCCGGGGCAGCCGGTCGTCCGGCGGCTCGTAGAACGGCAAGAGCTGGAGCATGAAGTCGCCGACGTCGTCCTCGAGGCTCTCCGGCAGGATCCGGTCGAGCGCCCCGACGAGCCGCGTGCGGTTCTGCGCCAGCGCGCGGAGCCTCGGCGTCGTGGCCGCCTCGGGCCCCGCCGTCCCCTCGCACAGCGCCCTCGACTCGCGCCCCGAGACGTCGCTCGGGTTCTCCTCGCTCGCGATGCGCTGGCAGACGACCTCGTAGATCTCCGCGCCCAGCGTCCCTCGCTCCTGTTCGACCCGGGTCGTGTCCAGCTCCTCGGCGCACCCGGGCACCGACGCCCCGAGCGCGGCGAGGAGCCCGAGCACGCCTCCCCAACGCACAGCTCCGCCCATGCGCACCAAGGTACGGGATTGGGTACCCTTACAAAAGGGGTATGCTCCGCGGCCCGTGCCCGAGACCTGGACCGTGCGACGCGTGCTCGACTGGACGGCGAAGGACTTCGCCGCCCGCGACCTCGACAGCCCGCGCCTCGACGCCGAGCTCCTGGTGGCGGACGCGCTCGGGGTCGACCGGGTCCGGCTCTACATGGACCTCGACCGGCCGCTCGTCCCGCCGGAGCTCGCGGCCATCCGCGCGCGGGTGGCCCGCCGCCGCGACCGGGAGCCGGTGGCCTACATCCTCGGGCGGCGGGAGTTCTACGGGCGGAGCTTCGAGGTCTCGCCGGCGGTCCTCGTGCCGCGGCCGGACACGGAGGCGCTGGTCGAGCGGGCGCTCGAGCTGTTGCCCCAGGACGCGGAGGGACCGGTCCTCGACCTGTGCACCGGGAGCGGGGCCGTCGCCGTCACGCTCGCCTGCGAGCGCCCCTCGCTCGAAGTGGACGCGGTGGATGTGTCCGGCGAGGCGCTCGCCGTGGCGCGCGCCAACGCCGAGCGGCTCGGAGTCGCCGACCGGGTGCGCTTCGCCGAGGGCGATCTGTTCGCGCCGCTCCCGCCGGGCCGTCGATACTCGCTCGTGGTCGCGAACCCGCCGTACATCGCCGACGCCGTGGTGCCGACGCTCCAGCCCGAGGTGGCCCGGCACGAGCCACGTGTCGCGCTCGCCGGCGGACCGGACGGGCTCGGCGTGATCCGCGCCATCGTCGCGGGTGCGCCCGACCGGCTCGTCGCGGGCGGCACGCTCCTGTTCGAGATGGGCGCCGATCAGGCCGCGGCGGTGCGGGCGCTCTTCGACGCGCGCCTCGGCGCGGTCCGGACGCACCTCGACCTCGCGGGCATCGAGCGCGTCATGGAGGCGCGGCGCGAGCCTCCGACAGCTCGGTGATCCACAGCATCGGCTGCTCGTCCCAGCGGACCTCGAAGGTGAAGCGCACCCGATCGCCGGGCTCGATGCCTTCGAGGTCCACGCGCGGCGACACCTCGAACTGCATGCTCATCGCGTGCATGCCGACCCGCTCGCCCTCGCGGTCCACGAACTCGGGGATCTCCTCGTGCGCGATGGACATCTCGCGGTGCTCGGCGCCTTCGCGCGGGAGGCTCTCCACGGTCCCCTCGACCGTGTAGGTCTGGTCGGCGGGGGTCGCGGGGCCCTTGGGCTCGTCGTCGCCGCAGGCGGCGAGGGCGAGGAGGAGAATCGGCACCGAGGCGCGTATCACGCCTGCCTTGTGTGCACCGAAGGGCTCGCCGTCAAGCCTCGAGCGTCGCGCGGCGGCGCGGGGAAGAGCGGCGCGGGGCGTGCAGCCGGAGGAGCGCCTCGGTGAGGGCGAGGAGGCCGGCGAGGACGAAGAGCCAGGGCGACAGGGAGCGCCGGACGACGGCGCCCGTCGTGGACTCGCCCTCGCGCTCGGCGTCGAAGCGGGGGAGGGGGGCCGGGGCGAGGTCGCTCTCCCCGGTGGGCGGGGCCACCACGAAGGCCGCCCGCGTGTCGTCGGCGAGCGCCGTCGAGCGCGTGGAGACGAGGACCCGGTAGGCGCCGGCGACGTCGGTCTCGGTGACCTCCACGACGGAGTCGGCGCCGTGCTCCCGGCGATGCCCGGTCGGGTCGACAACGACGACGCGCGTCGCACCGGCGGGCGGCGGGAGGCTCACAGGCGTGCCGGGCTCGACGGGCGCGTCCGGCAGCTCGGCCCGGGGTGAGAGCGACCGCAGCAGGCGCACGACGAGCGGCAGGAAGCCGGGCCGAATGGGCAGGTCGGTCCAGTCCTGATCGATCGTCGTGGCGAGGATGGCGGCGCGGCCGTCGCCGTGCGCACCGACGACCAGCGCCGGCGCGCCGTCCTCGAACGCGAGCTCGACCCGTCCGCCGCCCACCGGGCGCTCGAGCAGGAGCCGGCGCGTCGTCTCGACGTGCGCGAGCCCGGTCTCCAGCTCGGGCACGATCGCCGCCTCGTCGCCGCGCACGAGGGACCGGGGCGGGTCGAGCGGCGCCTCGGCCCGGG